>NZ_JBWKWW010000003.1:0-574792 GCF_059422425.1 Pseudomonas sp. GW821-FHT01E05 | reverse complement strand
GGGAATAGCTCAGTTGGTAGAGCACGACCTTGCCAAGGTCGGGGTCGCGAGTTCGAGTCTCGTTTCCCGCTCCATTTATACAAAAACGCCGCTCTCTGAGCGGCGTTTTTGTTTGTGCGTATTTTGTATCCAGCCTGAACGCGACAATGTCAAAAAGGCCCGCCAGTCATGCTGAGCGGGCCTTTTTGCATTGCGTGTCCAATCACATCGACAGGATCAGTCGCCCAGCGAACAAAATCAGGATCACACCCATGGTCCGTTCAAACCAGTGACCCATGCGCATGAACAGCAACCGCACGCGGGCGCTGGAAAAGAACAGCGCAACAATGATGAACCACAGCGCATTTACAAAACACATCCAGACTCCGTAAAGCGCCTGAATCGTCAGTGGTGTCGAAGCGCTGATGACCGTCGTGAAAATCGCCAGGAAGAACAGCGTAGCCTTGGGGTTGGTGGCATTGGTCAGGAATCCGGTGATGAAGGCTTTGGGTAAAGTCTGACGTTCCATTTGCTCCGGCGCAGCATTGCTGCCGTCAACAGCGGTTTTCGGTTTACTGCGCATCAGGCTCACCCCCAGATACAGGATGTAGGCGCCGCCGACGACCCTGGCGACGCTCAGCAACCACGGTGTGGTGTGCATCAGCGCGCCAACCCCGAGCAAGGTGTAAAGCACATGCACCGAAATGCCTGCGCCGATCCCGATGGCTGTGTACAACCCGACCACCCGACCGTAGCGCACGCTCTGACGGATGGTGACTGCGAAGTCCGGCCCAGGGGCGACCACTGCCAGAAGGTGGATCGTAGCCAGTGCGAGAAACTCGCCCAGGTAGTTCGAAAGCATTTCAACTCCAGTCAGTAATGGGTGAGGCATTGCCCCGATAGCCGACAAAAAAACAGGCTCGACTCTTTACGCGAATGGCGAGTGTTTCTTCATTGGCGAGTTTTTTATGCGCGTCGTATCGAGACGCTTGACGTCAAGCATTACGTCTGGAGCGATATCGCCAATGGATCAGTCCACGCTGTAGTGAACTGAAAGCGTTCCCTTCTTTTGCGAAAGGGTAGCGATCTTGACTGAGCCTAATTCCTGTAGGCGACGTACATGGGTGCCGCCGCAGCCATATGCCGGCAGCTCGCCGAAACCGATTTCGCGGGTGCCCTCGCGCTGGGAAATCAGCCGCGGCAGGTCATCTGCGATCCATTGATTCAATGCAGTCTGCAGGGGGTCGACATCAAAGTCCTGTGGCCTTTCTCCCGGCTTGAAGGTAATTCGTCCCTCGCCGGGCCAGTGGTGGGCTTTGATCGGAATCCAGCCGAGTGATTCGGCAAAGTGGCCGATCAAATGGCCGGCCGAATGCATCCGAGTGTTGATCTGACGACGCTGCTCATCCACCCGTACTTGCGTTATTCCCGGCGTTACCGGATGGGTGACGTAATGCACGATCCGGTGCGATTCCTGGGTGACGCGCAGTACCTGGCTTTCGCCGATCCAGCCGGTATCGAAGGGCTGGCCACCGCCTTGGGGGTGGAAGGGCGTTGCGCGCAAGGTGACGGAAAATTCGTTCTCGTGGGGCGTGCAATCCAGGACTTCCACATTGGCTTCGAGGTCATCGCTATGGAAAAACAGGCGAAGTGTCATATCTCATGCTCTTGTTGAAATTTCTATTTTTATTATATGGATGCTGGAATTGCGTGATAATCCATTCAAACATCAATGGACTTTTGCGTTGTGAGCATAAATCTTCCACTGCCTTTGCTGGGTGAAATGGCGATTTTCGTCAAAGTTGTCGAGACCGGTAGTTTCTCGGAAGCCGCCCGGCAACTGGGTTCGTCGCCTTCAGCGGTAAGTCGCAGCATCTCGCGACTGGAGAAGGTGCTGGCCATCCGGCTGCTGCAGCGCACCACGCGAAAATTGCGGCTTAGCGACGGTGGCGAAGAGGTCTTCAAGCGCTGCCAGGAGATGGTCAGTGCGGCCAGGTCGGTGATGGAAATCAGCGGCCAGTACACCCATGAGGCCGAGGGGCTGGTGCGAGTGAGTGTGCCCAAGGCGGTAGGGCGATTTGTTATTCATCCGCACATGCCGGAATTTTTGCGTCGCTATCCGAAGGTCGATGTGGAGTTGTTACTCGAAGACCGCAACGTGGACCTGATCGACGATAACGTAGACCTCGCTATTCGCATCACGGATCGACCGCCGGCCGGTCTGGTGGGGCGTCAGTTGCTGAGTATCGAGCACTTGTTGTGTGCGACGCCGCAGTATCTGGCCGAGCACGGGACACCTACCCATCCCCATGACCTGCTCAGCCACAGTTGTATTTATCTGGGTGAGACGCCGAGTGATGCGCGCTGGAAGTTCAGGCAGGGAACCAAAGCGGTAACCGTGGGGGTGCGTGGACGCTATGCGGCTAACCATACCGGTGTGCGGCTGGAGGCGGTGCTCCAGCATATCGGGATTGGCAGCTTGCCGTACTTCACCGCGCGTTATGCGCTGGAGCAGGGGCTGATCGTGCAGGTGCTGCCGGACTGGACCTTTCTCGCCTCGTATCACGGCGGAGCATGGCTTCTTCATTCGCCGACGCGCTATTTGCCGCCGAAGCTGCGGGTGTTCATCGACTATCTGGTGGAGTGCCTGGAGAAGGAGCCGACGCTGAGCAAGCCGGGGAAGTCGAGTGTTCCCAGCAAAACTGCACTGGCGGATGAGCTTGCGCAAAGCGATGGGTTGCTTTGATCTTGCTTACGCTGCAGTTCATCAGCAAATAAAAAGGCCCGCCGGCTTAACCGAGCGGGCCTTTTGCGTTTGTGCGTTGAATCAGTGCTTGACGTCCTGGTTCGACATCGAAAGCAGCTGTTTTTCCTGGTTCCAGTCGAACGGCTCGTCGTTCTGTTCGGCTTCATAACGACGATCTTCGAGGGCCTGGTACAGGTCGATCTCGTCGTCGGGCATGAAGTGCAGGCAGTCGCCGGCGAAGTACCACAGCAGATCGCGTGGCACCAGATGGGCAATCTGCGGATAACGCGCGATGACCTGGCAGAGAATGTCTTGCCCCAGGTATTGGCTTTCGATCGGGTCGACCGGCAGTTGCAGCATCAGTTCGTCGAAGCGCTCGAGGAAAAGTTCGTGGCTTTCTTCCGGAACCTGTTCGGCTTCACCCAAGGCGACCAGGATGCTGCGCAAGTGTGCGAGCAGGGCGAGAGTGTGGTCGAGCATAACGGGAGTCCTCTAGAGCTAAAGCAAAACGGGCGCGCAAGTATATAACTCCGACACCCGCTTTTCATAATTGAACAGCTATACGGACTGGTCTAACGGGTTTTCCCCGCGCTGAGCGTCAGTTCATCTTTGGCAAAGTCATCGACATCGATAACCTTGCGCCGTGCCGCCTCTGCTTCATGCAAGGTCTGGACTTCAACCGGTTGCAAGACGCCTGCCTCCAGCGCGGCGTCGATGGCATGCTCCCCGGCGGCAGGTTTGAGCTGACCGCTTTTGAGCGCCGTCTGGAGTTTTTTCTGCAGCGGCTGGGCAGCGCTCAGCAAGTCGCAGGCATGCTGCAGGGCGCCGACCGGATCCTCTGTCGATTGCGGGCGATAGCAGCCCCCCAGTAACTCTTCAAGGGTTGGATCGCCTTTGGCGCGACAGATGACCGCCGCGACTTCAGCTCCCATCTTGTCTGACGGCCCTTTGTGCCAACGACCGAGCGGGAATACCAGCACCCGCAGCAGGCAGCCGAGTACCTTGCTCGGGAAGTTGGTGAGCAGTTCGTCCAATGCGCGTTCGGACTGGCCGAGGCTTTCTTCCATGGCCCAGACGAACAGCGGATGCAGATGTTCCGGTGAGTCGAGGTCGTGATAACGCTTGAGTGCGGCAGAGGCCAGATACAGGTTGCTGAGCACATCACCGAGGCGCGCGGACAGGCGCTCGCGGCGTTTCAGTTCGCCGCCCAGCAGCATCATGCTGAAGTCGGCGAGCATGGCGAAAGCTGCGGCCTGTCGGTTGAGGGCGCGGAAGTAGCGCTGGCTGAGCTTGTCCCCTGGCATGTGTTCGAAACGCCCAAGGCCAAGGTTCAACACCAAGGTACTGGCGGCGTTGCTCACGGCAAAACCGATGTGCTTGAGCAGCAGGCCGTCGAATTCGATCAGGGCCTGTTGTTTGTCTTCGCGGCCGGCGAGGGCCATTTCTTTGAGCACGAATGGATGGCAGCGAATCGCACCCTGGCCAAAGATCATCAGATTCCGGGAGAGGATGTTCGCGCCTTCCACGGTGATGAAGATCGGTGCGCCTTGCCAGCTACGGCCGAGGTAGTTGTTCGGGCCCATGATGATGGCCTTGCCGCCGTGGACGTCCATGGCGTGGCTAATGCATTCGCGACCGCGTTCGGTGAGGTGGTATTTGAGAATGGCCGAGAGTACCGAGGGTTTCTCGCCGAGGTCTACCGCGTTGGCGGTGAGCATCCGTGCGGCGTCCATCAGCCAGGCATTGCCGCCGATCCGGGCCATTGCTTCCTGAATCCCTTCGAAGGCCGCCAGTGGTACGTTGAACTGCTCGCGAACCTGCGCATACTGGCCGGTCACCAGGCTGGTGAACTTGGCCGCGCCGGTGCCGACGGCCGGTAGCGAAATCGAGCGCCCGACCGACAGGCAGTTCATCAGCATCATCCAGCCTTTGCCGAGCATTTCCTGGCCGCCAATGAGGAACTCCAGCGGCACGAAGACGTCCTTGCCGGAGTTCGGGCCGTTCATGAACGAGGCACCCAGCGGCAGGTGGCGACGGCCGATTTCTACGCCAGCAGTGTCGGTCGGAATCAACGCGAGGCTGATCCCCAGGTCTTCATTTTCGCTCAGCAGGTGGTCCGGGTCATAAGCCTTGAAGGCCAGGCCGAGCAAGGTGGCAACCGGGCCGAGGGTGATGTAACGCTTTTCCCAGTTCAGGCGCAGGCCGAGGGTTTCTTTACCCTCCCATTCACCTTTGCAAATGACCCCGGTGTCGGGCATTGCTCCTGCGTCGGAACCTGCCAGCGGGCCAGTCAGGGCAAAGCAGGGGATATCGTCGCCACGGGCGAGGCGGGGCAGATAATGGTTGCGCTGTTCGTCGGTGCCGTAATGCAGCAGCAGTTCGGCCGGGCCGAGGGAGTTAGGCACCATCACGGTGGAAGCCAGGTCGCCGCTGCGGGTTGCCAGTTTCATCGCAACCTGGGAGTGGGCATAGGCCGAGAAGCCTTTACCGCCGAACTCCTTGGGAATGATCAGGGCAAAAAAACCGTGTTGCTTGATGTGATCCCAGGCTTCTGGCGGCAGGTCCATGGACTGGCTGATCTGCCAGTCGCTGACCATGGCGCAGAGCTCTTCGGTCGGGCCATCGATGAATGCCTGTTCCTCTTCACTCAGTTGCGCCTTTGGGTAGGCCAGCAGTTTGTTCCAGTCCGGGCGACCACTGAACAGCTCGCCGTCCCACCAGACTGTGCCGGCATCAATGGCGTCGCGTTCGGTTTGCGACATTGGCGGCAAGGTTTTTTGAAACCAGCTCAATAGCGGCGCCGTGAAGTATTTACGTCGCAGGTCCGGCAACAACAAGGGCGCGGCCACAGCCGCAAATATCACCCAGAAAATCAGTAACAGCCAGCCTGGTGCACGGCTGAAGGCGCCCATCGCCAGCAGGTAGACAGCGATCATGCCCAAGGCGGGCAAGGGCGTGGTGCGGAGATGTGCCAGATAGGCGATCCCGACCACCAGAACCAGTATCCACAACAGCAGCATATTCAATCCTCCGTGAAACAGGGGCAAAACCATCCTGAGAGCTTAGACGGCATCCACGAAACAGGGTGCTAAGAGCGATGTGTTTGAATCTGTAGGAAACATCGGGTGAACTTCGTAAGTTGTCTCGATAGCGGACTGTTGAATTCCTGCGTTAACAGAGCGGCAAGCTCTGATATTTGGCCGAAACGTCGTTATCTCTGTACCAGGGCTATCGCTAGACTCGTGGCTTCTCCAGGAGATTGTTCTCATGCACGAGTATCTGAGTCCCGGCCGCTTCATCGATAGTGACCATCCATCGGTGGTGGAGTTCGCCGAAACGCATCGCGGCAAGAGTCGTGACCCGCTCGAACAGGCGATCAATCTCTATTACGCCGTGCGCGATGCCGTGCGCTACAACCCTTATACCTTCAGCCGTGACCCGCAGACCTTGCGCGGCAGTTATGCGCTGGCGACCGGTGAAAGCTACTGCGTGCCCAAGGCGACCTTGCTCGCCGGATGCGCCCGGCATTGCGCAATTGCTGCACGGATCGGTCTGGCCGATGTGCGTAATCATCTGTCGACGCCACGCTTGCTTGCGCTGCTCAGAAGCGATGTGTTTGCCATGCACGGTTACACCGAGCTGTATTTGCAGGGCCGTTGGGTCAAGGCCACCCCGGCGTTCAATCAGCAACTCTGTGAGTTGTTCGATGTGGCACCGCTTGAGTTCGACGGAGTCAATGACAGCGTGTTCCACCCGTTCAATCGTCAGGGGCAACAGTCGATGGAGTACCTGGTGGACCATGGGCAGTTCACGGATGTGCCTGAAGTTTTCTTCTTCGAGCATCTGGAAAAATGTTATCCGCATTTGTTCAGCGATCAGTTGCCAGCCCGGCCGGGTGATATGCAGACCGATTTGAGTCGCGCCTGATCCGGCGTAGACTGCCCCGGCATTCATCCATCAAGGGGCAGTCATGCTGAAGATCTGGGGTCGGAAAAATTCGTCGAATGTCAGAAAGGCACTCTGGTGCGCCGAAGAGCTCGGTCTGACCTACGAAGCGCTGGACGCGGGCGGTGCCTTTGGTGTGGTCGATACACCTGGATACCGGGCCATGAACCCCAATGGCCGAATTCCGGTAATCGAAGACGACGGCTTCGTGCTCTGGGAGTCCAACACCATCGTGCGTTATCTGTGCGCCAGGCATGCCGCCGATTCGGCCTGGTATCCGGTGGATGTGCGGGCGCGGGCCGCTGCTGAAAAATGGATGGACTGGACCACCTCGACCTTGGCCGAACCGTTCCGTCATCTGTTCTGGGGCGTATTGCGCACCCCGGCGGATCAACAGGATTGGGTCAAGATCAACGCGGCACAGAAGACCTGTGCCGAGTTGCTTTCGATGGTCGATCAGGCGCTGGCCGAGCATCCATATTTGTCCGGTGATGAAATCGGCATGGGCGATATTCCGCTGGGCAGCTTTATTTACGCCTGGTTTGAAATGCCCATCCAGCGCCCGCAGATGCGCCACCTGGAGGCCTGGTATGAGCGCCTGAAGCAGCGCCCGGCTTATCAGAAAGCCGTCATGACTGCGTTGACTTAATACCGACTATCAATACACATGACTGTACTTGTGCGGCGTCGACAAGCACCATTGCCCTGGTTCGCCGCCGTTGCATTCTGTGCGGTCCGCCCTTATTTGTAACTTTCCTCCCTTCTTGGTGCGTAAATCCGATATGAGTTCCGCTCTGTCCATCCGGCAGCTAACCAAAACCTACGGCAACGGTTTCCAGGCCCTGAGTGGTATCGATCTGGATGTCGCCGAAGGTGATTTTTTCGCCTTGCTCGGCCCCAACGGCGCTGGCAAATCCACCACCATCGGCATTCTCTCCACCCTGGTGAACAAGACTAGCGGCACGGTGAATATCTTTGGGCATGATCTCGATCGTGAGCCCGCCACGCTCAAGCGTTGCATTGGCGTGGTGCCGCAAGAGTTCAACTTCAACCAGTTCGAAAAGACCTTCGACATTGTGGTGACTCAGGCTGGCTACTACGGCATCCCGCCGAAAATTGCCAAGGAGCGGGCCGAGCAATACCTGACCCAGCTAGGCCTGTGGGACAAGCGTGATGTACCGTCGCGCTCCTTGTCCGGCGGCATGAAGCGTCGATTGATGATCGCCCGCGCGCTGGTGCATGAACCTCGCCTGCTGATCCTCGACGAACCAACTGCCGGGGTGGATATCGAGCTGCGTCGCTCGATGTGGACCTTCCTCACCGAGCTGAATCAGAAAGGCATCACCATCATCCTCACCACTCATTACCTGGAAGAGGCTGAGCAGCTGTGCCGCAATATCGGCATCATCGACCATGGCACCATTGTCGAGAACACCAGCATGCGGCAGTTGCTCAGCCAATTGCATGTCGAGACCTTCCTGCTCGATCTGAAAACCGACATGAAGGTCGCGCCGCAGCTGATCGGCTATCCGAACCGCCTGGTCGACAGTCACACCCTGGAAGTCCAGGTTGATAAATCAGTTGGCATCACTGCGCTGTTCGGTCAACTAGCCGCGCAAAACATCGAAGTGCTGAGCCTGCGCAATAAAACCAATCGCCTTGAGGAGTTGTTCGTGTCCCTGGTGGAGAAAAATCTGGCGAAGGTGGCGGTATGAGTTCAGAGCTGCAGCCCAACCTCGTTGCGCTCAATACCATCGTCTATCGTGAAGTCCGGCGCTTTACCCGGATCTGGCCGCAAACCCTGCTGCCGCCGGCGATCACTATGGTTTTGTACTTCGTGATCTTTGGCAACCTGATTGGTCGGCAGATTGGTGATATGGGTGGTTTCACCTATATGGAATACATCGTGCCCGGGCTGATCATGATGTCGGTGATTACCAACTCCTACGGTAACGTGGTATCGAGTTTCTTTGGCAGCAAGTTCCAGCGCTCCATCGAAGAACTGATGGTTTCGCCGGTTTCGCCGCACACCATTCTGATTGGCTACACCTTGGGTGGTGTGTTGCGCGGGCTGATGGTCGGGGTGATCGTGACGCTGCTGTCGTTGTTCTTCACCGATCTGCAGGTGCATCACTTGGGCGTGACCATTCTGGTGGTGGTGCTGACGGCGACGATTTTCTCGCTATTGGGCTTCATAAACGCTGTGTTTGCACGCAACTTCGATGATATCTCGATTATCCCGACGTTCGTGTTGACGCCGCTGACCTATCTGGGCGGGGTGTTCTACTCGATCACATTGTTGCCGCCGTTCTGGCAGACCGTGTCGCTGGTCAACCCGGTGCTGCATATGGTCAACGCCTTCCGCTATGGCATCCTTGGAGTGTCGGATATCAAGATCAGCGTGGCCATCGCCTTTATGCTGGTCGCGACGGTGGTGTTGTATATCGGTTGCGCACGGCTGCTGGTCAGCGGTCGCGGTATGCGCCAGTAACCTGCGAAAGCCTCGCCACGGTTGTTGCCAGGCAGCATACCCTGATCAACCTTCCAAAACAGAAACGGCACCCAAGGGTGCCGTTTTTGCATTTTTACAGTCGGCTTTTCTTGCGCCGCGTCCATTGCCGGCTGACCCACCAGCGCCAGTAGAGCATGGTCAGGCAATAGGCGAGGGCGCCGAAGACCAGCCCAGTGACCACTGAGCCCAGCAGGAAAGGCTGCCATAGCGTCGACAACTCGCCGCTGATCCACTCCCAGGACAGCTCGTCCGGCAGGCTTCGGGCCGGCACGTTCATTAGCCAGGCGCCGGTCTGGTAGGTGCAGAAAAATACCGCGGGCATGGTAATCGGGTTGGTCAACCAGACCAGGCTGACGGCAATCGGCATATTGCCGCGCACGGTTATCGCCAGAATCGCCGCCACCAGCATCTGCAATGGAATGGGCAGAAACGCGGCGAAAAATCCCACCGCCATCGCGCGTGCTACCGAGTGGCGATTGAGGTGCCAAAGATTCGGGTCGTGCAGCAACGTGCCAAGAAAGCGTAAGGATTTGTGTTCCCGGATGCTGGTCGGGTCTGGCATGTAACGTTTGAATAGGCGCCGGGGCATAGGGCATCTCGGTCGGTTCAAGCGGCAAGTATGCCCGGATTCTACGGATGGAAAATTCAGACTTTGTGACAATTAATAAAGCTGCGCCCGTGCGGCTCGGCTATTCCGAGAGAAAGGATTCCCATGGACGGACTTATGCGCACAGGGATGTTTGCGCTCGCGTTGGGTCTGTTGACCCTGCGTTTCTTGCCGGCGCTGCCGCCGATCTGGCTATTGATGCTTTTGCCGTTTCGGACTTATCCACTGGCATTTTTTCTGTTCGGCTTCAGTTGGGCGTGTGCGGGCGCGCACTGGGCTTTGAATGATCGCCTGGCGCTCAGTCTCGATGGGCAAACTCGCTGGCTCGAAGGGCGCGTGGTGGGCTTGCCGCAGAACGCCGATGGTGTGGTGCGTTTCGAGCTTGAGGGTGGGCAATCGCGGCGGACCCCATTGCCGAAGTTGATGCGGCTGGCCTGGTACGGCGGGCCGCCGGTCCACAGCGGCGAACGCTGGCGACTGGCGGTCAAGCTCAAACGCCCGGGCGGTTTGCTCAATCCCCATGCTTTCGATTACGACGCCTGGTTGCTGGCGCAACGAATCGGCGCCACAGGCACGGTCAAGGACGGGCAGTTGCTCGCAAGTGCCCAGTGGGCGTGGCGCGACGACATCCGGCAGCGACTCTTGAGCGTCGACGCCCAAGGCCGGGCCGGTGCGTTGGCAGCCTTGGTGCTGGGTGATGGCGCCGGGCTGACATCCACCGATTGGCGGATCCTGCAAGACACCGGCACGGTGCATTTGCTGGTGATTTCCGGGCAGCACATTGGTCTGCTGGCCGGGTCGATTTATATGCTGATCGCCGGGCTGGCGCGGTATGGATTGTGGCCAACACGTTTGCCTTGGCTACCGTGGGCCTGCGCGATGGCCTTCGGCGCGGCGCTGGGTTACGGCTTGCTGGCGGGGTTCGAAGTGCCGGTACGCAGAGCGTGCGTGATGATCGGGCTGGTCCTGCTCTGGCGGCTGCGCTTTCGACATCTGGGGGCCTGGTGGCCGTTGTTGCTGGCGCTGAATGTGGTCCTGTTGCTTGAGCCGCTGGCGAGTTTGCAGCCGGGATTCTGGCTGTCGTTTGCGGCAGTGGCGGTGTTGATTTTTACGTTCAGCGGGCGCTTGGGCGCCTGGAGTGGGTGGCAAACCTGGACCCGTGCCCAGTGGCTGATTGCTATTGGTTTGTGTCCGGTGTTGCTGATTCTTGGTTTGCCCATCAGCATCAGTGGGCCACTGGCCAATTTGTTCGCCGTGCCTTGGGTCAGCCTGGTGGTTTTGCCTGCGGCCTTGTTGGGTACCTTGCTCTTGCCGCTGCCGTATCTCGGTGAAGGGTTGCTGTGGCTGGCGGGCGGCTTGATCGACTGGCTGTTTCAGGGGCTGGCGCTGGTGGCGGGGTATGCGCCTGCATGGGTGCCCGCAGCGATTCCTCTCTGGGTCTGGGGGATAAGCGTTATCGGTGCTTTTCTACTGTTATTGCCCAAAGGACTGCCGTTGCGGCTGTTGGGTTGGCCGATGCTGTTGTTGGTGGTTTTTGCGCCGCTCAGAACGGTGCCCCAAGGCGAGGCCGAAATCTGGCAACTGGATGTCGGGCAGGGGTTGGCCATTATCGTGCGCACTCGTCATCACACTCTGTTGTATGACGCCGGGCCTCGTTTCGGTGATTTCGATCTCGGAGAATGGGTGGTGCTGCCTTCATTGCGCAAGCTGGGCGTGCGAGGACTGGACCTGATGCTGCTCAGTCACGCCGATGCCGATCATGCCGGTGGCGCTCGTTCGGTTCTGCGAGGGCTGCCGGTGGCGCGCGTGGTGAGTGGCGACCCTGATGCGTTGCCTGCCGAGCTGCAAGCGCAGTCGTGCGAGAGTGGCAAGAGGTGGGAATGGGACGGGGTGAGTTTCGAACTCTGGCAATGGTCATCCGCGACCGACAGTAATCAGAAATCCTGCGTAGTGCAGGTCGAAGCCAACGGCGAACGCCTGCTACTGACCGGCGATATCGACGCCCAGGCCGAGCGCGCACTGCTGGACAGTCCTTTGGCCGTTGTTACTGACTGGCTACAGGCGCCGCACCATGGCAGTCGCAGTTCGTCCTCCGTGGCATTTCTCAATGCTCTTTCGCCCTCGGCGGTGCTGATCTCGCGCGGGCGCGGAAACTCGTTCGGTCATCCTCACCCGCAAGTAATGGCGCGTTACCGCAAACTGGGCATGATTGCTTATGACAGTGCCGAACAAGGAGCCTTGCGCGTTCAGTTGGGAAGCTTCAAGCCGCCTGAGGCAATAGGCCAGCAACGACGCTTCTGGCGTGATCCGGACGGGAGTAAATAACCGCGAGTTATTAAAGCCGGACGACAGGCAACATCACGGTCTTCGGTGCGTCGAGGCCCTATGTTAGAGTGGCGCACTTTTTCGAGGGGACTGTCACTGTGTGGGAATTGGTCAAATCCGGCGGCTGGATGATGTTGCCGATCATTCTGAGTTCCATCGCTGCGCTGGCCATCATTGCCGAGCGTTTGTGGACCCTGCGAGCCAGCCGCGTCACCCCGGATAATTTGCTCGGGCAGGTCTGGGTCTGGATCAAGGACAAGCAACTCAATAAAGAAAAGCTCAAGGAACTGCGCGCCAACTCCCCATTGGGCGAGATCATGGCTGCGGGCCTGGCCAATTCAAAACATGGCCGCGAGATCATGAAAGAGTGCATCGAAGAAGCCGCCGCGCGGGTGATTCATGAACTTGAACGCTACCTCAACGCACTGGGCACCATCGCCGCTATGGCGCCATTGTTGGGGCTGCTGGGTACGGTATTGGGCATGATCGATATTTTCAGCGCATTCATGGGCTCGGGCATGACCACCAACGCCGCGGTATTGGCCGGTGGTATCTCCAAAGCATTGATCACCACGGCAGCAGGCCTGATGGTCGGTATTCCATCGGTGTTCTTCCACCGATTCCTGCAACGCCGGGTCGATGAACTGGTGGTGGGCATGGAGCAGGAAGCGATCAAACTGGTCGAGGTCGTGCAGGGCGACCGTGATGTTGATCTGGTCGAGGGCAGAGCGTGAAATTCCGCCGCAAACAGCGGGAAACAATCGATATCAACCTCGCGTCGCTGATCGACGTGGTGTTTATCCTGTTGCTGTTTTTCGTTGTGACCACCACTTTTACCCGTGAAACCCAATTGCGCGTTGAGCTGCCGGAAGCTGTCAGCGGTTCGCCGGCCGAGGACCAGCAAGCCAAGCAGCTGGATATCGCCATCAGTGCCGACGGTGTGTTCACGGTGAATAATCAATTGCTGCCCAAGAACGATCTGGCCAGCCTGATGGAGGCGCTGCAGAAAGAGTCCGCAGGCGATACCCACCTGCCTTTGTCGATCAGCGCTGATGGCAAAACCCAACACCAAGCCGTGATCACCGCCATGGATGCTGCCGGCAAGCTCGGTTTCAGCCATCTGCGCATGACCACCGTCGAGGCGGCACCGGCTCACTGATGGCACTTTCCGATCGTTTGCTTGCCGCCTGGTATAACGGCCATCCCGCGCTGAAGGTGCTGCAGCCGTTGGAGTGGCTGTATCGACGTGTGGTGCTGCGCAAGCGTGAACGCTTTCTGGCCGGAGTGGGTGAGATCTACCAACCCCCGGTGCCGTTGGTCGTGGTCGGCAATATCACGGTGGGCGGCACCGGCAAGACGCCGCTGATTCTTTGGTTGATCAAGCATTGCCAGCGCAGCGGTCTGCGGGTGGGCGTGGTCAGCCGCGGTTATGGCGCCAAACCACCGCAGCTGCCGTGGCGAGTCGAGGCCGGGCAAAGTGCTGATGTCGCCGGCGACGAGCCGCTATTGATCGTTCAGCGCAGCGGTGTGCCGCTGATGATCGACCCCGATCGCAGCCGCGCGGTGCAGGCGTTACTGGCCGCTGAGCCTCTGGATCTGATTCTCTCTGACGACGGCATGCAGCACTACCGCATGGCCCGCGACCTTGAACTGGTGCTGATTGATGCCGCCCGCGGTTTGGGTAACGGTCGTTGCCTGCCCGCCGGGCCGTTGCGCGAGCCGATCGAGCGCCTGCAGAGCGTCGATGCGCTGCTCTACAACGGTGCTACGGCGGATCGCGACGATGGCTTCGGATTCAGACTTGAACCCACTACACTGGTCAATCTGTCGAGCGGCGAGCGACGCCCGCTCGACCACTTCCCGGCAGGGCAGGCCGTGCACGCAGTAGCCGGTATCGGCAATCCACAACGTTTCTTCAGCACTCTTGAAACGCTACACTGGCGGCCAGTCCCGCATGCTTTTGCTGACCACGCAGAGTACAGCGCGCAGGCTTTGAATTTTATGCCGTCATTGCCGCTGGTCATGACCGAGAAGGATGCGGTGAAGTGCCGCGCTTTCGCGGCACACGACTGGTGGTACCTGGCGGTCGATGCGGTGCCGTCACCGGCCTTCGTGGCCTGGTTCGATACGCAGTTGATGCGCTTGTTGCCTGCTCGTCTTTTGCCTTAAACGCTTTTATCCAGGGAATTCTCATGGACACCAAATTGCTCGACATCCTTGCCTGCCCGGTCTGCAAAGGTCCGCTGAAGCTCAGTGCCGATAAAACCGAGCTGATCAGCAAAGGCGCCGGTCTGGCCTATCCGATTCGTGATGGCATTCCAGTAATGCTCGAAAGTGAAGCCCGCACCCTCAGCGCTGACGAGCGACTGGATAAATGACCACAGTCTTCACCGTCGTCATTCCGGCCCGTTACGCCTCCACACGTCTGCCCGGTAAGCCGCTGCAAATGATCGCCGGCAAGCCGATGATCCAGCACGTCTGGGAACAGGCCTGCAAGAGCAGCGCCCAGCGGGTGGTGGTGGCCACCGATGATGCGCGCATCGTCGAAGCCTGCAAGGCATTCGGTGCCGAAGTGGTGTTGACCCGCGAGGATCATAACTCCGGTACCGATCGTCTGGCTGAGGTGGCCACGAAGCTGGGTCTGGCCGCGGACGCCATCGTGGTCAACGTGCAGGGTGATGAACCCATGATTCCGCCGGCGGTGATCGATCAGGTTGCAGCCAATCTGGCAGCCCATCCCGAAGCGCGTATGTCGACGCTGGCCGAACCGATAGAAGACGTTGAAACCCTGTTCAATACCAATGTGGTCAAAGTCGTCAGCGACCTCAATGGCCTGGCGCTGACGTTCAGCCGCGCCACTTTGCCTTGGGCACGGGATGACTTCGCCAGGAGCCAGGAGCAATTGCCGGCCGGCGTGCCTTACCGTCGACATATCGGGATCTACGCCTACCGTGCCGGTTTCCTCCATGACTTCGTCAGTTGGGGCCCGTGCTGGCTGGAAAACACTGAGTGCCTGGAGCAGTTGCGCGCACTCTGGCATGGCGTGCGGATTCACGTTGACGATGCTCTGGAAGCACCGCCGGCGGGTGTCGATACCGCGCAAGACCTTGAGCGCGTTCGGCGCCTGCTGGAGGCTTGATGCGGGTTCTGTTTGTCTGCCTGGGCAATATTTGTCGCTCGCCCACGGCCGAAGGCGTGCTGCGCCACAAGTTGCGTGAGGCCGGGCTGGCGGATCAGGTGGAAGTTGCCTCCGCCGGCACCGCCGACTGGCATATCGGCAAGGCGCCGGACAAACGCAGCCAAGCGGCCGCGAAGTTGCGTGGCTACGATTTGTCCGCCCAGCGTGCCCAACAAGTGAGCCGTGCCGACTTCGCCACCTATGACCTGATTCTGGCGATGGACCAGAGCAATCTGCGCAACCTCAAAGCCATGCAGCCGGCCAGCAGCAGGGCTGAGCTGGACCTGTTCCTGCGTCGCTATGAATCCCCCGTGGATGAAGTGCCGGATCCCTATTACGACAGTGATCAGGGTTTCGAGCAGGTGCTGGACTTGATCGAGCGTGCCAGTGATTTGCTGGTGATCGAATTGAAGGGGCGGTTATGACCTTGCAACTGCAAACGCAGGTTTCTCTCAAACCGTTCAACACCTTTGGTGTCGATGTCCGTGCGCAGGTGTTCGCCGAGGCTCATAGCGACGCCGATGTCCGCCAAGGGTTGGCTTATGCGGCTGAACACGCATTGCCTCTGCTGGTGATCGGCGGCGGCAGCAATCTGTTGCTCACCGCAGATATTCAGGCGCTGGTGCTGCGCATGGCCACGCGAGGTATTCGCCTGTTGAGCGACGACGGCAGCACGGTTGTCGTTGAGGCTGAGGCGGGTGAAACCTGGCACCCGTTCGTGCAATGGACCCTGGAGCAGGGTTTCTCCGGTCTGGAGAACCTCAGTCTCATCCCCGGTACGGTCGGTGCCGCGCCGATGCAGAACATCGGTGCCTACGGTGTCGAGATCAAGGACGTGTTTGCCGGGTTGACCGCGCTGGACCGTCAGACTGGCGAGCTGCGGGATTTCAGCCGGCAGGAGTGCAAATTCGCCTACCGCGACAGCCTGTTCAAGCAGGAGGCCGGGCGTTGGTTGATTCTGCGGGTGCGCTTGGCCTTGAGTCGCGTCGAGCATCTGCACCTCGAATACGGCCCGGTTCGCCAGCGCTTGACTGAACAGGGCATCAGCCATCCGACCGCCAGCGATGTCAGTCAGGCCATTTGCAGTATTCGCGGCGAGAAGCTTCCTGATCCGGCGGTGCTCGGTAATGCCGGCAGCTTTTTCAAGAACCCGTTGGTGGCAGCGGCTTTGGTCGCTGAGCTTAAAAGCGAATACCCCGATCTGGTGGCTTATCCACAAGCTGACGGGCAAATGAAACTGGCGGCTGGCTGGTTGATCGAGCGAGCTGGCTGGAAGGGTTTTCGAGAGGCTGATGCCGGTGTGCATCGGTTGCAGGCCTTGGTGCTGGTCAATTACGGAGCGGCGACCGGGCTGGAGCTTTTGCACCTCGCGCAACGAATCCAGAAAGACATTGCCGAACGTTTCAGGGTCCAGCTGGAAATGGAACCCAATCAGTATTGAGCTACGCTTGAAGTCTGAATCCAGAGCCCTGCAAACCTTTCGTGTGCGCAGGGCTTTTTTGTTAATGCTGGTTTAACTTGGCCTCCTAACGATGTATCTCTTTGTTCCATCTCTTTGTTTCCAGGTAAGACCCGATGAAAAACCGGCTGTTTTCATCAGAGAGCCGATTAGCCTGAGTTGATCTGCATGCACCAGTACGCGGCATCACGCGGCAGATTGCTCGACCCCATAACCAAGAATATATGCGGGCGCGCCCATGATTACCCTGAAACTCAATGGTAAGGATCACCAGTTGGATGTCACTGAGGATATGCCGCTGCTCTGGGCTATTCGCGACGTGGTGGGTTACAGCGGCACCAAGTTCGGCTGCGGCATGGGCCTGTGCGGTGCCTGCACCATCCATATAGATGGCTCACCGGCGCGCAGTTGCATTACGCCAATCGGCTCGGTGACCGGCCAGCACATCAGCACCATCGACAATCTCCACAGCGACCCGGTCGGGCAAGTGGTTCAGCAAGCCTGGCTGGAGACGGCGGTCGCGCAATGCGGGTTCTGCCAGGGTGGGCAAATCATGTCTGCCACGGCCTTGCTCAAGGTCAATCCCAATCCCAGCGACGAACAGATCGAGGAGGCGATGGTCGGTAATATTTGCCGCTGTGGCACGTATAACCGGATCAAAACCGCCATCCGTCAGGCAGCCACTCATTTGCGGGAGGCCAAGGTATGAGCCAGTTGCCGAATGACTTTGCCCTGAGCAACCTCAGCCGTCGTGGCTTTCTCAAAGGTGTCGGTGCCGCGAGCGCGCTGGTGCTGGCAGCCAGTTGGGGTTGGCAGGACGCGTTTGCCGAAGAGAAGAAGTTCGGCGCCGACGGCATGCCCAATGGCTGGATCGATGATCCCAAGGTCTACGTCAGCATTGCCGCCGATGGCAGTGTGACGGTGGTTTGCAACCGCTCGGAAATGGGCCAGGGCGTGCGCACCAGCCTCAGTATGGTGGTCGCTGACGAACTGGACGCTGATTGGGCGTTGGTGAAGGTCCAGCAGGCGCCGGGCGATGAAGTGCGCTTCGGCAACCAGGACACCGACGGTTCACGCAGCATGCGTCATTGGTACGAGCCGATGCGCCGCTGCGGTGCCGCCGCCCGGACCATGCTTGAACAAGCCGCGGCCGATCAATGGAAAGTACCGGTGGCCGAGTGCCATGCGCAATTGCACAAAGTGATTCACCAACCCAGTGGTCGTGAACTGGGTTACGGCGCACTGGCGGCTGCTGCCAGTGCGCTGGCGGTGCCGACGCGTGACAGTCTGCGCCTCAAGCAGCCTTCGGAATTTCGCTACATCGGCAAAGAGGCCACGCGCGCCATAGACGGTGTGGACATTGTCAACGGTCGTGCCGTTTATGGCGCCGACGTGCATTTCGAAGGCATGTTGTTTGCCACCGTGGCACGGCCAGCTGTCTATGGCGGCAAGGTCAAATCCTTCGATGGCAGTGCGGCGATGAAAGTCCCGGGCGTGATCAAGGTCATGCAAATCGAAAGCCGTCCGCTGCCATCGGAGTTTCAGCCGTTGGGCGGTGTTGCGGTGATAGCCAGCAACACGTGGGCTGCAATAAAGGGCCGCGAGGCGCTGAAGATCGAGTGGGATGATGGCGTCAATGCCGGTTACGACTCGATTGCCTATCGTAAGGAGTTGGAAGCCGCAGCCTTGAAACCGGGCAAAGTGGTGAGGAACATCGGCAACATCGACGAGGCTATGGATAGCGCTGACAGCAGCCTGGAAGCGGCTTACTACTTGCCGCATCTGGCGCAATCACCGATGGAACCGATGGTCGCCATCGCTCGCTTCAACGCCGGCCGCTGCGAGGCCTGGGCGCCGAGTCAGGCACCGCAAGTGACGCGCGAGCGCATCGCTGAGCGCCTGGGCATTCCCTTCGAAAAAGTCACGGTCAACGTCACGCTGCTTGGCGGCGGCTTCGGTCGCAAATCCAAACCCGACTTCATCCTCGAAGCGGCGATCCTGGCCAAGGCTTTTCCGGGCAAAGCGGTGCGGGTGCAATGGACCCGGGAGGACGACATTCACTGTTCCTACTTCCACACCGCATCGGCCGAGTATCTCAAGGCCGGCCTGAACAAGGATGGCATGCCGTCCGGCTGGCTACACCGCACTGTGGCACCGAGCATCACCGCGCTGTTCGCTCCGGGCATGAACCACGAAGGCGCTTTCGAACTGGGCATGGGCTTTACCAACATGGCCTATGCCATTCCCAATGTGCGCCTGGAAAACCCTGAAGCGGCCGCCCATACCCGGGTTGGCTGGTATCGTTCGGTGTCGAACATTCCCCATGGCTTTGCCATTCAGAGCTTTGTCGACGAACTGGCGCATCTGGCCGGGCAGGATCCGCTGAAATACCAACTCAAGCTGCTTGGCCCGGATCGCCAGATTGATCCGCGCACCTTGAGCGAAGAGTGGAATTATGGCGAATCCCCCGAGCATTATCCGATCGATACCGCGCGTTTGCGCGGCGTCCTGGAAACCGCGGCCAAGGCTGCCGGTTGGGGCCGTCAATTGCCCAAAGGACGTGGTTTGGGTCTGGCGGTGCATTACAGTTTTGTTACCTACGTGGCGGCGGTGATTGAGGTCGAAGTCAAAAACGACGGCTCGCTGATCGTGCACAAGGCTGATATCGCGGTGGATTGTGGTCCGCAGATCAACCCTGAGCGGATTCGCTCACAGTTTGAAGGCGCTTGTGTGATGGGCCTGGGCAACGCCGTGCTGGGGGAGATCAGTTTCAAGGACGGCAAGGTCCAGCAGGACAATTTCCACATGTACGAGGTGGCGCGCATGAACCTGGCGCCGAAGGAAGTCGCCGTGCATCTGGTTACGCCTGCGGGTAACGTGCCATTGGGCGGCGTCGGTGAGCCGGGCGTGCCGCCGATCGCTCCGGCACTGTGCAATGCGATCTTTGCCGCGACAGGAAAGCGTATTCGCAGTCTGCCGGTTCGCTACCAGTTGCAAGGCTGGCAGCAGGCCAAAGCCTGATGGACAGTGTCGACCTGAATGTTTTACGCAGCGTGCTGCTATGGCGTCGCGCCGGGCAGAGAGTGGTGCTCTACAGTGTGGTCCAGACCTGGGGCAGTGCGCCCCGGCCCCCAGGCGCGATGCTGGCCTTGCGTGAAGACGGCGTGGTAATCGGTTCTGTCTCCGGTGGCTGTATCGAGGACGACCTGATTGCCCGCTTGCACGATGGCCGTTTGCCAGTAGATGGGCCGTCAGTCCAGTTGGTGACCTACGGTGTCAGCCGCGAGGAGGCCGCGCGTTTTGGTTTGCCGTGCGGTGGCACTTTGCGGCTGACCGAAGAGCGAGTCGGTGATCCGGCCTGGGTGGCTGAGTTGTTGGCGCGTTGCGAGGCTCATGAGATTGTCGCGCGGGAGTTGAATCTGCTCACCGGCGAGGTCGTTCTCCACGCGGCAGGCAAGAGCGATGTGTTGAGCTTTGACGGCAAGACGTTGCGCGCAATCTACGGTCCGCGTTGGCGGCTGCTGTTGATCGGTGCTGGTCAGCTGTCCCGTTATGTCGCGGAGATGGCGCGGCTGCTGGATTTCGAGGTGCTGATCTGTGATCCACGCAAAGAGTTTGTCTATGGCTGGGAAGAGCAGCACGGCCGCTTCGTGCCGGGCATGCCGGATGACGCTGTGCTGAGCATCGAAACCGACGAGCGCACGGCGATTGTCGCCTTGACCCATGATCCGCGTCTGGACGATATGGCACTGCTCACGGCACTCAATTCTCAAGCGTTTTATGTCGGTGCGCTGGGGTCGCGGGTCAATAGCCAGAAGCGTCGGGAAAACCTCGCTGTGCTTGGGCTGACCGAACACGCTATAGACCGCTTGCATGGTCCGATTGGTTTGCATATTGGCAGTCACACACCTGCGGAGATTGCGTTGTCGCTGATGTCGGAGATTGTTGCGATCAAAAACGGCGTTGATCTGCCGCAGAAGAAGTCCTTGGGCGAGGCTGTGGTTTGAAGGCCCCGGTATGCGCCATCGTGCTTGCCGCAGGGCAGGGCAATCGCTACCGGCAAGTTGCCGGTGCTGAACAGGATAAGTTGCTGGCATTGTGCGAAGGTCGTGATGGTGTCGTTCGACCGGTCATTGAGCAGGTGTTGTTGAGCCTGCCTCCTGGCCTGGGTGAGCGGCTGCTGGTGACGACAGCTAATCGACCTGAAGTGAATCGGCTGGCGCAGGCTTATGGCTGCCAGGTGTTGCTGCTGGACGCTGCTGGCATGGGTGACAGCATCGCGGCAGGCGTTGCGGCCAGTCCCGATTCGGGTGGCTGGCTGGTGGTGTTGGGGGATATGCCATTTATCTTGTCGTCGAGTATCCAGCGAGTGGTGGAGGGGGTTCAGGACGAAGCCATCAGTGTTCCGGTGCATGGCGCTGAATATGGTCATCCGGTGGGGTTTGGGCGCTCGTTTGGCGCCGCCTTGATGAGTCTGTCCGGTGATCGTGGGGCGAAACCCTTGTTTGCCTCGGCCAGGGTGCTGGAAGTGCCGGTGGACGATCCTGGTGTGTTGTGGGATGTGGATGTGCCGGCGGCGTTGGTTTTTACTTAAACTCCGAATCTCCGTTGGTGATTAAACTGCCTTCGCGGGCAAGCCCGGCTCCTACAGGGGCGCGCGGTCTCCTGCAGGAGCCGGGCTTGCCCGCGATGAACGAATACACGGAATGCCTGAAACACCGCATCACTGAAACATAAAAAAGCCCCGCCTGCGTTAGCAGGCGGGGCTTTTTAACAGCCGTTGGAATCAGGCGAGGGGTTTAGGCTCGTGCTCTTCTTCCAGGGCTTTGGGTTTTTGCTCTACCACTTCTTCGACGGAATGCAGGTTTTCGTCGATGGTCGGGGCAGGTTCAACAGCTGCTTGCTTGGCCACTTCAGCGACAACCGGAGCAGGCTCGGCAGCAATCACAGCTTCTACAGGTGCAGCAGCTGCAGCCAGTTCGGCTTCTTTCTGCAGACTCTCGGCTTCACGCTTGCGACGACGCACTTCACGTGGATCGTTCGGCGCACGACCACTTGCGGTCAGGGCGCTTGCCGGTGCGGCTTCGACCACCGGCTCTGTCACTGCGGCAACCACTGGCGCTTCAACCGGAGCCGCAACCACTGGCTCGGCGCTTACCACTTCAGCGACTGGAGCTGGAGTTGGAGCTGGAGCTGGAGCTGGAGTTGGAGTTGGAGCTTCAACGACAACCGATTCAGCGACGCGGTCGAACGGGGTTGGAGCGTCATAAGTCGGCTCAAAGGCTTTTTCAGCAACCGGAGCTTCGAACGCAGGTTCTGCGGCGACGACTGGCTGTTCAGCTACAACGGCTTGCTCGGCAACGAGTGCTTCACGAACCGGAGCAACTTCAACGGCAGGAGCGGCAGGCGCTTCAATCGCGGTGGTCGCTTCAACCACTGGCGCTTCAACCGAAGCAGTTTCCAGCGTGACGGCAGTAGCGCGTTCTGCTTGCTGATGAGCCTGAGCTTCAGCTGGGGCGCTGATCACAGTGCTGGCAACAGCCGCGGTAACGGCCAGACCGGCAGCCAGAGCGGCGCCGCTTGGTTCTTCGCTGCTTTCTTCGGTCTCTTCCGAGCCTTCGATCACATTGCCGTTGGCATCACGTTGACGCTCACGACGGTTGCTGCGACGACGCTGGCCACGGGAGCGGCGGCGTGGACGATCGCCTTCGGCGTTCTCCTGACCGTCATCCTGCAGTTGTTCTTCGTTCGGCAGCAGTTCTTCTTCGCTAATGGCGACAGCAGCCTGCTCGACACGTGGTTGACGTTCTTCACGCGGTGGGCGCGGTTGACGCTCTTCGCGTGGGGCGCGGGCAGGGCGCTCTTCGGCAACTGCGGCTGGAGCTGCATCCAGCGGCTCGCGCAGCTCACGAACCGGGCGATCTTCACGAGCTTCGCGCGGTTTGCGATCTTCACGCGGAGCACGTGGGGCACGTTCTTCACGCGGAGCGCGTGGTGCACGTTCTTCACGAGCTGCTACGGCCGCTACTTCTTCACGGACTTCGCGGGGTGCACGTTCTTCACGAGGCGCGCGCTCTTCACGAGGTGCACGTTCTTCACGAGGTGCACGTTCTTCGCGCGGCTTGCGCTCTTCGTCGCGACGACCGTTACGGCTGCGGCTCTGCTGACGACCGGTGCGGCGCTCTTCGTTGCGCGGCTGGCGTTCGGTGACTGGCTTTTCAACCACGACCGGAGCGGCAGGTTCTTCTTTGGTAGCGAAGAGACTGACCAGCGACTTCACCAGACCTTTGAACAGGCTTGGTTCGGCGACGTGGACTGGCGCAGCAACAGGTGCGGCGGGGGCTTCAACCGGAACCGGAGCATTGGCGCGTGCCGGAGCGGTTTTCACCGCGGCTTCCTGGCGAACCAGGGTGCGGGTAGCGGCGACCGGCTGAACTTCTTCTACTTCGGCAGCGGCAGCGGCGATTTCGTAGCTGGACTGACCGACGTGAGCTTCCGGGCTGTCATCGCGCAGACGCTGAACTTCGAAGTGAGGCGTTTCGAGGTGATCGTTCGGCAGAATGACGATGCGTGCACGGGTGCGCAGTTCGATCTTGGTGATCGAGTTGCGTTTTTCGTTGAGCAGGAACGCAGCGACCGGGATCGGCACTTGGGCACGAACTTCGGCGGTGCGGTCTTTCAGGGCTTCTTCTTCGATCAGGCGCAGGATCGCCAGCGACAGCGATTCAACATCACGGATGATGCCGGTGCCGCTGCAGCGTGGGCAGACGATACCGCTGCTTTCACCCAGGGATGGACGCAGGCGCTGACGGGACATTTCCAGCAGGCCGAAGCGCGAGATACGACCGACCTGTACGCGAGCGCGGTCGGCTTCCAGGCATTCGCGGACTTTTTCTTCCACGGCGCGCTGGTTCTTGGCTGGGGTCATGTCGATGAAGTCGATGACGATCAGGCCGCCGATGTCACGCAGGCGCAACTGACGGGCGATTTCTTCGGCAGCTTCAAGGTTGGTCTGCAGAGCGGTTTCTTCGATGTCGCTGCCTTTGGTGGCGCGCGCCGAGTTGATGTCGATGGACACCAGGGCTTCGGTCGGATCGATAACGATGGAGCCGCCGGAAGGCAGTTCAACGACGCGCTGGAAGGCGGTCTCGATCTGGCTTTCGATCTGGAAACGGTTAAACAGCGGTACGCTGTCTTCGTACAGCTTGATCTTGCTGGCGTACTGCGGCATCACCTGACGGATGAAGGTCAGGGCTTCGTCCTGGGCTTCGATGCTGTCGATCAGCACTTCGCCGATGTCCTGGCGCAGGTAGTCGCGGATGGCGCGGATGATCACGTTGCTTTCCTGATAGATCAGGAATGGCGCGGAGCGATCCAGCGAGGCTTCTTTGATGGCGGTCCAGAGTTGCAGCAGGTAATCGAGGTCCCACTGCATTTCTTCGCTGCTGCGGCCAAGGCCGGCAGTGCGCACGATCAGACCCATATCGGCTGGAGCAACCAGACCGTTCAGGGCTTCACGCAGTTCGTTGCGCTCTTCACCTTCGATACGACGGGAGATACCGCCGGCACGCGGGTTGTTCGGCATCAGAACCAGATAACGACCGGCCAGGCTGATGAAGGTGGTCAGGGCTGCGCCCTTGTTGCCACGTTCTTCTTTTTCGACCTGGACGATGACTTCCTGGCCTTCGCTCAGGACGTCCTTGATGTTGACGCGGCCTTCGGGGGCTTTCTTGAAGTATTCGCGGGAGATTTCTTTGAGTGGCAGGAAGCCGTGGCGCTCAGAGCCGAAATCGACAAAGGCAGCCTCAAGGCTTGGTTCGATGCGAGTAATCCGGCCTTTATAGATGTTGGCCTTTTTCTGCTCGCGTGCACCGGATTCGATATCCAGGTCGTAGAGGCGCTGGCCATCTACCAGTGCAACACGCAACTCTTCGGGTTGAGTTGCGTTAATCAGCATTCTTTTCATGTAGTACCGTCGGTTTCCGGGCTGCCGGAAACGGCGTTCGGCACACACGACTTCTCACGGTCGGTGTCAGGTGCGTCAGGAGTGGTTGGACACTCCAGTGTCTAGCGAGGTTCGACCAATTGGGCCGGAGTCGCGACGTACGCGTCCTGCTTGCTGTGGCTACTTAAGCACTCAGTCAGGAGGAGGAATCAACCGGCGACGGTGGACGAGATGAAGCGTCTAAATATAAGCCTAGTGCTACACAGTCCGACGGTTGTGCATCTCCACCCTACACGTATCCCTGATAATTCGGGTGCTGCCGCGCGCAGAATCCGCAGCGGGTTGGCATTTACCGTGAGCTCCGAAAGGGGAGGTCACGCATCATGGCTAATTTAGGCGGTGTTTCCGAAGCCTTCGCTCAGGCTCATTCGAGATCGACTGCACTTTGTGAACTGGCCGTGAATATCGGCGCAAAAGACGAGTAATCACTCTGCTTCTTGCGCTCGCTTCAGGCCTCATGTCACCTGCGCTTGTTACAATCGCGAACCTTCCATAATTGTAGCGAAAGCCCCGTAGGACGGCCTTGCGTCCTGATGAATTGCGTTGGTCAGGGTCGGTCTTCGACCGTTGGTCCGCTGCCCAGGCCGCTTTTGGCGGCGTCCGCGACTATAGCAGCAATCATTAAGTGCTTCAAATCCATAAAAATTGTTATCATTCCCGGCATGACGACTACTGCCCCCCTGACCCCCAGCGTCCAGCTGCTTGAGGTCTCGCCGGAATATGCCGGCCAACGAATCGATAATTTCCTGCTCGCTCGGCTTAAAGGCGTGCCTAAGACCTTGATTTACCGCATTTTGCGTAAAGGCGAAGTGCGCGTGAACAAGGGACGGATCAAACCCGAATACAAGCTGCAGGCGGGCGATATTGTCCGTGTGCCACCTGTGCGCGTGCCTGAGCGCGACGAGCCGGTGCCTTTGGCTCAGGGTTTGTTGCAGCGCCTTGAAGCGTCGATTGTCTTTGAAGACAAGGCGCTGATTGTGATCAACAAGCCGGCCGGCATTGCGGTCCACGGCGGTAGCGGTCTGAACTTCGGGGTTATCGAAGCCTTCCGTCAGTTGCGGCCCGATGCTAAAGAGCTGGAGTTGGTCCATCGCCTGGATCGGGACACTTCCGGCCTGCTGATGATTGCGAAAAAACGCAGCATGTTGCGCCACCTGCACACCGCTTTGCGTGGTGATGGCGTCGATAAGCGCTACATGGCGCTGGTCCGCGGTAACTGGGCGACATCGATCAAGCAGGTTCGTGCGCCGCTGCTCAAGAGCAACCTGCGCTCCGGCGAGCGCATGGTTGAAGTCAATGAGGAGGGCAAGGAGGCTCTCACGGTCTTCAAGGTGCTGCGCCGTTTCGGTGAATTCGCCACGATGATCGAAGCCAAGCCTGTCACTGGCAGGACCCACCAGATTCGCGTGCACACCTTGCATGCCGGGCACTGCATTGCCGGTGACAGCAAATACGGCGATGAGGACTTCAGTAAAGAGATTCGCGAGATGGGCGGCAAGCGCCTTTTCCTCCACGCCTACATGCTGACCGTGCCGTTGCCTGATGGCGGCGAACTCAAACTGCAGGCGCCGGTGGACGAAATGTGGGCCAGGACCGTGGAGCGTCTGAGTGCTAGCTGATTACAAGCTACTGATCTTTGATTGGGATGGCACCTTGGCCGACTCCATTGGTCGAATTGTCGAGGCAATGCAGGTAGCGGCTGCGCGAGCGGATTTGCCGCCGCGAGACGATTTTGCCGTCAAAGGCATCATCGGTCTGGGTTTGCCGGAGGCGATCCGCACCTTGTACCCGGAAATCGGCGACGCTGACCTGGTTGCGTTCCGTCAGCGCTACGCGGATCACTACATTGCGCTCGAGGCCGAGCCTTCGCCACTCTTTGCCGGTGTGGTCGAGTCTCTCGAAGCTTTTCGTTGCGAGGGATATCGCCTGGCTGTGGCCACTGGCAAAGCCCGTCGAGGTTTGGATCGAGTGCTGAAGTCTCATGGGTGGGAGGATTATTTCGATATCACTCGTGCTGCCGACGAAACTGCGAGCAAGCCACATCCGTTGATGCTGGAGCAGATTCTCGCCCATTGCGAAGTCGGTCCCGAGCAGGCGTTGATGGTGGGCGACTCTTCGTTCGATCTGTTGATGGCGCGCAATGCCGGTATGGATTCGGTTGCGGTCAGCTATGGTGCTCAATCGATGGATGCCCTGCGTGTGTTCGAGCCACGTCTGGCCATTGATCATTTTTCTGAGCTGCACGCCTGGCTGAGCCGGCGGGCCAATTAAGTTTTTGCTGGGGTAAATGGTATGAAGGATGAGTGGAAGGCGCCAAGCGAGGCGAGTGCCGAAGGCAGTGACGAGAAAAGCTGGAAGCTGCTTGAAAAGACCCTTTTGGCCGGCGTGCAAGAGCAGCGGCGCTCGCGGCGCTGGGGGATTTTCTTCAAGCTGCTGACCTTCGTTTATCTGTTTGCGGCGATGGCGTTGTTTACACCGCTGATGGACGTGGAAAAAAGCGCAACGCGTGGCTCTGGCTACACGGCTCTGATTGATGTGAGCGGCATGATTGCCGACAAGGAGCCCGCCAGTGCTGACAATATTGTCGGTGGCTTGCGGGCTGCTTTTGACGATTCGAAGGTCAAGGGCGTGGTGCTGCGGATCAATAGTCCGGGTGGCAGTCCAGTGCAGTCGGGTTATGTCTATGACGAGATTCGTCGTTTGCGCGGCCTGCATCCTGAGATCAAGGTCTATGCGGTGATCTCGGACCTGGGGGCTTCTGGCGCGTATTACATCGCCAGTGCTGCGGATCAGATCTACGCCGACAAGGCCAGTCTGGTTGGCTCCATCGGTGTGACGGCGGCGGGTTATGGTTTTGTAGGGGCGATGGAGAAGCTTGGTGTCGAGCGTCGGACGTATACCTCTGGCGAGCACAAGTCGTTCCTCGATCCGTTCCAGCCGCAAAAGCCTGAGGAAACCCAATTCTGGCAGGGTGTGCTGGACACGACCCATCGCCAGTTCATCGCCAGCGTCAAGCAGGGGCGTGGCGACCGGCTCAAGGACAAGGAACATCCTGAGCTGTTCTCTGGCCTGGTGTGGTCGGGTGAGCAGGCGCTGGAGTTGGGCTTGATCGATGGGCTGGGGAGTGCGAGCTCAGTGGCGCGGGATGTGATTGGTGAGAAAGAGCTGGTTGACTTCACGATTCAGGAGTCGACATTCGATCGCTTCTCGAAAAAGCTCGGAGCCAGCGTTGCCGAGCACTTGGCAATGTGGATGGGTTTTCAAGGGCCGACATTGCGCTGATTAACGCGCAGCATAAAAACCGGCTCACGTGGCCGGTTTTTTTATAGTTGAGCGCAGGTGGTTAGCTTCGTGCGATCTGGATTGGTGAGTGCTTCGCGGTCGAACGCAGGCTTCGCCAGTGGCTGTGGGGTAGGGCGCCAATTCAAGGGATTTGCACGTCCTCGGCCAGCAGCATATCGACCAGGCGGATCAGCGGCAGGCCGATCAGGCTGGTGGCGTCACTGCCTTCGGTGCTCCGAAACAGGCTCACGCCCAATCCTTCGGCTTTGAAGCTGCCTGCGCAGTCGTAGGGCCGTTCGGCGAGCAGGTAGCGCTCGATACGTGCTTGATCGAGTGTGCGCATGTGAACGGTGAGGGGTATGCAGTCGACCTGGCAGTGGCCAGTCTGGCTGTTGAGCAGTGCCAGGCCGGTCAGAAAGGTCACGCTGGCACCGCTGGCGGCCAATAGTTGTTCCCGGGCTTTTTCGAAGGTGTGTGGCTTGCCGATGATCTGGCCGTCCAGCACGGCGACCTGGTCGGAGCCGATGATCAGGTGGGCGGGATGGCTGCTGCTCAGGGCCTGGGCTTTCTCTTTGGCCAGGCGTTTGACCAGGTCGATGGCGGGCTCGCCCGGGCGGTGGCTTTCGTCGATATTCGGTGAGCTGCAGGTAAATGCCAGTTGCAAGCGAGCCAGCAATTCACGACGATAGGCCGAGCTTGAAGCAAGTAATAAAGGCAGCATGCGGTTCTCCTGATGATAGCCGTGGATTCTAGCGAGGCTTCCAAGTGGCGGACAGGGTTGAATTTCCTTTGACATGGCCGGGGGCATCCCTATAATGCTGCGCCTATGTTGAATGACCCGATTCCACCTCACGTTGACCCGCGCAAATTGGCTGATCGTGGCACCACCCTTCAAGGTGAACTGCTGCTGGCCGATTTGGAGAGACTCTGCGACCCGCTTTCCGATACTGTCGGTACGGTGCAGGCTAAATTCGTTTTTGAGCGAGATGAGCGTAAATCTGTGGTTATCCACAGTTTTATCGATGTCGAAGTCAAAATGGTTTGCCAGCGTTGTCTTGAGCTGGTCACCCTGCCGATCCACAGCGAATGCAGTTATGCTGTGGTGAAAGAGGGTGCGAATACCCAGTCGTTGCCGAAAGGTTATGACGTGCTGGAACTGGGCGAAGATCCTTTGGATCTGCAGTCACTGATCGAGGAGGAGCTTTTGCTCGCCTTGCCCATTGTGCCTGCTCATCATCCGGAAGAATGCCAGCAGCCGGCGGGTCTCGATGAGCCCGAACCGAGCGAGGACGAGGTAACGCGGTCCAACCCGTTCAGTGTATTGGCGCAGTTAAAGCGTGACCCAAACGTTTAGGAGTTAATCAATTATGGCTGTTCAGCAGAACAAAAAATCCCGCTCTGCCCGTGACATGCGTCGTTCCCACGATGCTCTCGAGGCTAGCACCCTGTCTGTAGAAAAAACCACCGGTGAAGTTCACCTGCGTCACCACGTATCGCCAGAAGGCGTATACCGTGGTCGTAAAGTGATCGACAAGGGCGCTGACGAGTAATCCTTGTCCGCTCAAGTCATCGCGATTGACGCAATGGGCGGGGACTTCGGTCCCCGCAGCATTGTTCAGGCCAGCCTTGCTTGTCTGTCTGCTACGCCCTCGCTGCACCTGACCCTTGTCGGTCAACTCCCCCTTTTAGAAGAACTGATTGCCAGCCAGTCGGCTGTGGATCGCGCGCGCTTGAATATCGTGTCGGCCACGCAAGTGATCGCCATGGATGAAAAGCCATCGCAAGCCCTGCGCGGCAAGCCGGACTCCTCGATGCGTGTGGCGCTTGAGTTGTTGCGAGATGGCAAGGTTCAGGCGTGCGTCAGTGCTGGCAATACGGGTGCGCTGATGGCGTTATCGCGCTATGTGCTGAAAACCCTGCCGGGTATTGATCGTCCGGCGATGGTTGCAGCCATTCCGACCCAGCGCGGTTATTGCCAGTTGCTCGATCTGGGGGCTAACGTCGATTGCAGTGCCGAGCATCTTCTGCAATTTGCGGTGATGGGGTCGGTTGCGGCTGAAACGCTGGGTATTGTCCGTCCGCGGGTGGCATTGCTGAATATCGGTACCGAAGACATCAAGGGTAATCAGCAGGTCAAGCTGGCGGCGAGTCTGCTTCAAAATGCCCGCGGCATGAACTACATCGGCTTCGTAGAGGGGGATGGGTTGTACCGTGGTGAGGCGGATGTCGTGGTCTGCGACGGTTTCGTCGGCAATATCCTGCTCAAGTCCAGCGAAGGCCTGGCGACCATGATTGCGGCGCGAATTGAAGCGTTGTTCAGGCAGAGCGTGGTATCGCGAATGGTCGGTGCGTTGGCGCTACCGTTGATGCGACGCTTGCAGGCTGATCTGGCGCCTGCGCGGCACAATGGTGCGAGCTTTCTCGGTTTGCAGGGCATCGTTGTGAAAAGCCATGGCTCGGCGGGGGTGCAGGGGTTCCAAAGTGCGATTCAGCGGGCCGTGATCGAGATCCAGGAAAACCTGCCGGAGCGCTTGCACGGTCGTCTCGAGGATCTGTTGCTTTAGGCGTTTTCGCTCGAGAATGCTTAAATGTGACCGCTTAGTTCAATCAGTCATCCAACTGTCAGTTTTTTGTGTCCTTTATATGGGACGTCAATTCTCCGACGACAAGATCATTAGGGGCTTGTTACATGTCTGCATCCCTCGCATTCGTCTTTCCAGGACAGGGTTCGCAGTCCCTCGGCATGCTGGCCGAGTTGGGCGCGCAATACCCGTTGGTCCTTGAAACATTCAAAGAAGCTTCCGATGCTCTGGGCTATGACCTGTGGGCACTGACCCAGCAAGGGCCGGAAGAACAGCTCAATCAAACCGATAAAACCCAACCGGCCATTCTCACTGCGTCCGTCGCGTTGTGGCGCCTGTGGCTGGCTGAAGGTGGTGCGCGCCCGGCCTATGTCGCAGGTCATAGCCTGGGCGAATACAGCGCGCTGGTCGCGGCTGGCAGCCTGAGCCTGGGCGATGCTGTGAAGCTGGTGGAGCGTCGCGGTCAGTTGATGCAAGAGGCCGTACCGGCCGGGCAGGGTGGCATGGCCGCGATTCTCGGTCTGGACGATGCCGATGTGCTGGCGGCCTGTGCGCAAGCGGCGCAGGGTGAAGTGGTCAGCGCGGTCAACTTCAACTCGCCGGGTCAGGTTGTGATCGCAGGTGCCAGGGCAGCTGTCGAGCGCGCCATCGAGGGTTGCAAGGCGCGTGGTGCCAAGCGAGCGATGCCGTTGCCGGTCAGCGTGCCATCCCACTGCGAATTGATGCGTCCGGCTGCCGAGCGTTTCGCTGAGTCGATCGCTGCGATCAACTGGCAGGCTCCGCAAATCCCGTTGGTGCAGAACGTCAGCGCCAGTGTTGCGGCGGATCTTGAGACACTCAAGCGTGATCTGCTTGAGCAGCTCTACAAGCCGGTACGTTGGGTCGAGTCTGTCCAGTGCCTGGCTGCCAATGGCGCCACCCAGCTGGTCGAATGCGGTCCTGGCAAAGTGTTGGCCGGCCTGAACAAGCGCTGCGCCGAAGGCGTATCGACCTCTAATCTGAATACCCCAGATGCTTTCGCTGCCGCTCGTGCAGCGCTGGCTTGAATTAGGAGAAGCCTGCATGAGTCTGCAAGGTAAAGTTGCACTGGTTACCGGTGCCAGCCGCGGTATTGGTCAAGCTATTGCTCTTGAATTGGGTCGTCTGGGTGCCGTAGTCATCGGCACTGCAACTTCCGCTTCGGGCGCCGAGCGTATTGCTGCGACCCTGAAAGAAAACGGTATTCAAGGCACAGGCCTGGAACTCAATGTCACCAGCGACGAGTCCGTGGCTGCAGTACTGGCGAGCATTCAGGAGCAGTTCGGTGCGCCGGCGATTCTGGTCAATAACGCCGGTATTACCCGCGATAATCTGATGATGCGCATGAAAGATGACGAATGGCATGATGTCGTCGATACCAACCTGAACAGTCTGTTCCGCCTGTCCAAGGGTGTTCTGCGCGGCATGACCAAGGCGCGTTGGGGGCGAATTATCAGTATCGGCTCGGTTGTGGGTGCCATGGGCAACGCAGGCCAAGTAAACTACGCAGCGGCCAAGGCAGGACTGGAAGGCTTCAGTCGTGCTCTGGCGCGTGAAGTCGGCTCGCGGTCGATTACGGTAAACTCGGTGGCTCCCGGGTTCATCGATACCGATATGACCCGCGAATTGCCTGAGGCACAGCGTGAAGCTTTGCTGACGCAAATTCCGCTGGGCCGTCTGGGGCAAGCTCAAGAGATTGCGCAAGTGGTCGCTTTTCTGGCTTCGGACGGTGCGGCTTACGTTACTGGGGCTACAATCCCGGTGAACGGCGGGATGTACATGAGTTAAATGTGACGGTTTGCTTCAAAAAAATGTCATACGAGCTGTCTAAAATCCGTTATAAAGCTGCAATCTATTTATAGGCAGATGGCTGGCTGGGTTTGAGGAGTGAAGCTTTCAGTTGAAAAGCTGAAAAGCCTTTCTATACACTTACCCACTGGCCAGCTGCCTGAATTTGTCCATTAGGAGTGAAAACAAGGTATGAGCACCATCGAAGAGCGCGTCAAGAAAATCGTTGCTGAGCAACTGGGCGTTAAAGAAGAAGAAGTTGTGAACACTGCTTCCTTCGTAGAAGACCTAGGTGCCGACTCCCTTGACACCGTTGAGCTGGTGATGGCTCTGGAAGAGGAATTCGAGACCGAAATTCCTGACGAAGAAGCCGAGAAGATCACTACCGTTCAAGCTGCTATCGACTACGTTACCAGCCATCAGGCTTAATAGTTTGTAGTCGTCGCTTGCTGTCATGGAAAAACCGCACTGCCATCATGGCGTGCGGTTTTTTCTTTAGACCTGATACAAAGTGTCGTCATTAGAAGAAGGAGAGTGCTGTGTCGCGTAGACGCGTCGTAGTCACCGGTATGGGTATGTTGTCGCCACTGGGCACGGATGTACCGAGCAGCTGGCAGGGCATTCTGGCTGGCCGTAGTGGCATTGGTCTGATCGAACACACCGACCTTTCTGCCTATTCCACCCGTTTTGGCGGCTCGGTAAAGGGCTTCAATGTCGAGGAATACCTGTCGGTAAAAGAAGCTCGCAAACTTGACCTGTTCATTCAGTACGGTCTGGCTGCCGGGTTTCAGGCGGTACGTAACTCCGGTCTGGAAGTGACCGACGCCAACCGTGAGCGTATCGGTGTGGCCATCGGTTCGGGTATTGGCGGTCTGACCAATATCGAAGAAACCAGCCGCACGTTGCATGAGCAAGGCCCGCGACGGATTTCTCCGTTCTTCGTGCCTGGCTCGATCATCAATATGATTTCCGGTTTCCTGTCTATCCATCTGGGTACCCAGGGGCCTAATTACGCCATTTCGACAGCCTGTACCACCGGTACGCACTGCATCGGCATGGCGGCGCGCAACATTGCTTACGGCGAAGCCGATGTGATGATTGCCGGCGGTGCCGAGATGGCCGCCTGCGGTCTCGGTATGGGCGGCTTCGGTGCTGCCCGTGCGTTGTCGACTCGCAACGACGAGCCGACCCGCGCCAGCCGTCCATGGGACAAGGGCCGTGACGGCTTCGTGCTTTCCGACGGTGCCGGTGCCCTGGTGCTCGAGGAGCTGGAACACGCCAAGGCTCGTGGTGCGACCATTTATGCCGAGTTGATCGGCTTTGGCATGAGCGGCGACGCTTATCACATGACGTCGCCGCCAGCCGATGGCGCGGGCGCGGCGCGCTGCATTACAAACGCTATGCGTGATGCCAGGCTGAACATTGATCAAGTGCAGTACATCAATGCCCATGGCACATCGACTTCAGCCGGTGACCTGGCGGAAGTCCAGGCGATCAAGACTGTCTTCGGTGAGCACGCCTACAAGCTGGCCGTCAGTTCGACCAAGTCCATGACCGGGCACCTGCTGGGTGCTGCTGGTGCTGTCGAGGCGATCTTCAGTGTGCTGGCGATCAACGGGCAGGTCGCGCCGCCGACCATCAACCTGGATGAGCCGGATGAAGGCTGCGACCTTGATTTCGTGCCGCATACCGCACGTGACATGGATATCGATGTCGTGCTGTCCAACTCGTTCGGGTTTGGCGGTACCAACGGTTCCCTGGTGTTCCGCCGGTTCGCCGGTTGATGCAGGGCTGGGTCGACGGTCAGCCGGCTGACGCTCTGTCGCTCAAAGATCGTGGCCTGGCCTACGGTGATGGTCTGTTCGAGACGATCGCCGTCAAGGCCGGCCAGCCATTGCTGCTGGATCGGCATTTGCAGCGTCTGGCCGAGGGCTGTTCGCGTCTGGCCATCGCTGCGGATCACTCATTGATCCGCAGCGAGCTGTTGGCTTATGCCGCAGCCTTGGGCGAGGGTGTGCTCAAGTTGATCCTCACCCGTGGCGACAGTCTGCGCGGCTACGCTGCCGATCCGGCTGCTCAAGCTCGACGGATTCTGCAAGGCAATCCGCCTGCGGCATACCCGCCTGCCTATGGTCAGCAGGGTATTCGCCTTTTTCCCTGCGCTACGCGACTTGGCGAGCAGCCCTTGCTCGCCGGGCTCAAGCACCTGAATCGTCTGGAGCAGGTCATCGCCCGCTCCGAGTGGGATGATGCCGAGCATGCCGAAGGTTTGATGCTGGACGTTTCCGGACGCGTGATCGAAGGGGTGTTCAGCAACCTGTTTCTGGTGCGCGATAACAGACTGCTGACGGCTGACTTGAGTCGCTGCGGCGTCGCTGGCGTGATGCGAGCTGAATTATTGTTTCAAGCCAGGTCGCTGGGTATTCCCACAGAGATTACCGAGATCAGTCTCGACCAGCTGCAACAGGCCGACGAAGTCTTCGTCTGCAATAGCGTGTACGGCGTTTGGCCGGTACGCGCTTATGCAGCGTTGAGCTGGCCGGTTGGGCCACTCACCCGTAAACTGCAAGGCATTGCCCGCGCGCTACTGGATGCTTGATTTGTGAGACGTAAATTCTTGCTGCTGCTGGAAGCCGGACTGGTTCTGGCGGGACTGGTGCTGGGTGCTTCGGCCTGGAAGCTGAACTCGGCGCTGGAGCAGCCGCTCAACCTGGCACACGAACAATTGCTTGATGTACCGCCCGGTTCGACACCGAGCGGAACCTTCAATCGCCTGCAGGCCGACGGCGTCCTGCAGGACTCCTTTTGGCTGCGGCTGTACTGGCGGCTGAATCTCGACGGACAACCGCTGCATGGTGGCGAGTACCGCATGACGCCGGGCATGAGCGCCCAGGGTCTGATCGGCCTGTGGCAGCGTGGCGAAGTGGTGCAGTACAGCCTGACCCTGGTCGAAGGCTGGAATTTTCGTCAGGTACGCGCAGCCTTGGCCAAGCAGGAAAAACTTGAACAGACCTTCACCGGCTTGAGCGATAGCGAAGTGATGAACAAGCTCGGTCATGCAGGCGTGTTTCCCGAAGGACGGTTCTTTCCGGATACCTACCGTTTTGTCCGTGGCATGACCGATGCGGAACTGATGGAAAAAGCCTACGAGCGTCTGGATGATGTTCTCGCCAAAGAATGGAGCAAGCGCGCGGCTGACGCACCGTACACTGAGCCCTATCAAGCGCTGATCATGGCTTCGCTGGTGGAGAAGGAAACCGGTGTACCGCAGGAGCGTGGGCAGATTGCCGGTGTCTTCGTGCGGCGCATGCAGATTGGCATGTTGCTGCAAACCGATCCTACGGTGATCTACGGTTTGGGCGAGCGCTACAACGGTAAATTGACCCGTGCGCATTTGCGTGAGGCGACGCCTTACAACACTTACATGATCCCGGGGTTGCCACCGACTCCGATTGCGATGGTTGGGCGCGAAGCGATCCATGCAGCGTTGAATCCGGTGCCGGGTAACAGTTTGTATTTTGTGGCTCGTGGTGATGGCAGTCATGTGTTCTCCGACGACCTGGATGCGCACAATAATGCAGTGCGCGAGTTCCAGCTCAAGCGGCGCGCTGATTATCGATCCAGTCCTGCGCCGATAACGAATCAGGAGGTGCCAGAGGCTTCGAGCCCGGCGCCTGTGGTGCCTGCTGATAGCAGCACTCCGCAGGCTGCTCCCGTGTTGACTCCCGAACAACCGACCCCGGTCCCCGCACCCGGCGTGACCGAGCCGCAAAGCCCGCAATGACTCTGATTAAGGACTGCCTGTGACTGGCCTGTTTATTACCCTGGAAGGCCCGGAAGGCGCCGGCAAAAGCACTAATCGCGAGTACCTGGCTGAGCGTCTGCGCGCCGAAGGTATCGAGGTGTTGCTGACCCGCGAACCGGGCGGTACACCATTGGCCGAGCGGATTCGTGAAGTATTGCTCACACCCGGCGATGAAGTGATGAACGCCGACACCGAGCTGCTGCTGGTTTTCGCCGCGCGTGCCCAGCATCTGGCCGAGGTGATTCGCCCGGCGCTGGACAGGGGTGTGGTGGTGTTGTGTGATCGCTTTACCGACTCTACTTACGCCTACCAGGGCGGTGGTCGCGGTTTGTCTGTGGAGCGCATCGCAACCCTGGAAACTTTCGTTCAGGGTGATCTGCGTCCGGACCTGACGCTGGTGTTCGATTTGCCGGTCGAGGTCGGTCTGGCTCGCGCCAGTGCTCGGGGGCGGCTGGACCGTTTCGAGCTTGAAGGTCGGGTGTTCTTCGACGCGGTCCGCGGTGCTTATCTGAAACGTGCCGAGGCTGATCCGGCGCGTTATCACCTGGTGGATGCCGCCCAGCCGCTGGCGCAGGTTCAGCGGTCACTGGACGCCCTGTTGCCGCAATTGCTGGGGCTTTACCGTGGCTGAGGCCTTCGCGTGGCAGGACAGCCTCTGGCAGCAACTGGCGGGCCGTGCACAGCATGCCCATGCCTACTTGCTGCACGGCCCGGCGGGTATCGGCAAGCGAGCGCTGGCTGAACGCTTGATGGCTCGTTTGCTCTGTCAGAAGCCGCAAGGGCTGGACGCTTGCGGGGAATGCAAATCCTGCATGCTGCTCAAGGCTGGCAGCCATCCGGATAACTACGTGCTGGAGCCAGAAGAGGCGGACAAGGCGATCAAGGTCGACCAGGTTCGTGAACTGGTCAGCTTCGTGGTGCAGACCGCGCAGTTGGGCGGGCGCAAAGTGGTACTGATCGAGCCGGTCGAGTCGATGAACAACAACGCCGCCAACGCCTTGCTGAAAAGCCTCGAAGAGCCTTCCGGCGATACCGTGTTGTTGTTGGTCAGTCACCAGCCAAGCCGTTTGTTGCCGACCGTCAAGAGTCGCTGCGTGCAGCAGGCCTGTCCGTTGCCGAGCCAGGCGATGAGTCTGGAGTGGCTGGCCAAGGCTTTGCCTGACAGCACTGAAGAGGAACGCATTGAGCTGCTGACACTGGCCGCTGGTTCGCCATTGGCCGCCGTCACCTTGCAGGCGCAGGGTGTACGTGAGCAGCGCGCTCTGGTGGTAGAGGGCGTGAAAAAACTGCTCAAGCAACAGCAATCGCCAACTCAGTTGGCTGAGGGCTGGAACGCCATTTCGCTACTGTTGCTGTTCGACTGGTTCTGCGACTGGTCTAGCCTGATCCTGCGTTACCAGCTCACTCAGGACGAGGAGGGACTGGGTTTGCCCGATATGCGCAAAGTCGTGCAATATCTGGCGCAAAAGTCTTCTCAGGAAAAGGTCCTGAATATTCAGGACTGGATTCTGGCCCAGCGCCAGAAGGTGCTGAGCAAGGCCAACCTCAATCGCGTATTGCTGCTTGAGGCGTTACTGGTGCAGTGGGCAGATTTGCCTGCCCGGAATTGATCGCACGGGCCTGGAGTCAAGTAGTCGGCGGCGGGTGTCGGCATGCAGTTCAGTGATAGTGACAACACCGCTCGAAACAGAATCGAAACCCGTCCGGCCGGAGCCCTGAAGTCCGACCGTCCCACTCATACGATGTAGTTGCAGCCTTATGCTCGTAGATTCCCATTGCCACCTTGATCGCCTCGACCTTGCCGAACATGCCGGCTCTCTTGACGCGGCCCTCGAAGCGGCTCGTCAATGCGGCGTCGGTCACTTTCTCTGTATTGGCGTGAGCGTCGAAAACGCAGCTGACGTCAAAGCGCTCGCCGAGCGCTATGCCGATGTCGACTGCTCGGTCGGCGTCCATCCGCTCGACGTGCAGCCGGGCGCGGCACCTGCATTGGATTGGCTGTTACGCGAGCTCAACCACCCGCGGGTTGTGGCCATTGGTGAAACCGGTCTGGATTATCACTACGAGCCGGAAGCGGCCGAGTTGCAGCAAGCGTCCTTTCGCTTGCATCTGCAAGCCGCTCAGCAGACCGGCAAGCCCGTGATCGTCCACACCCGTGGCGCACGAGCCGACACCCTGGAGCTATTGCGTGAGGCGGCGCTGCCCCAGGCTGGCGTGCTGCACTGCTTTACCGAAGATTGGGAAATGGCCAAGGCGGCACTGGATCTGGGGTTCTATATTTCCCTGTCCGGCATCGTCACTTTCCGCAATGCCGATGCGTTGCGTGATGTCGCCAGGCAGGTGCCGGCCGACCGTTTGCTGGTGGAAACCGACTCACCGTATCTGGCGCCGATTCCGCATCGGGGCAAGCCGAATCTGCCGCAATACGTACGAGATGTTGCGCAGTATCTGGCGATGTTGCGTGGTGAGCCGTACGAGCGTTTTGCCGAGCAGACCACCGAGAACTTCAAGCGGTTATTTCCGTTGGCGCATGTCATCGGTCCTGCGTGAGCCCCCCTGTAGGAGCGAGCTTGCTCGCGATGGACTCAAGAGCGACGCGTTTATTCAGAAAACACGCGTTATTGTTAACGTCCATCGCGAGCAATCGAGCGTCGACCGGCTGCTCCTACACAAATCGCAGGCAAAAAAAACCCGGGTTCTGGGGGGGGAATCCGGGTTAAGACCATTAGGAGTAAAACAAAGGTACGCAGTCCGTTGGTACCTTCATCGGCGTGCCACTTGGGGGAGATGTCGCGCCGACAGTTGAAGTATTGATCACTATTGCGTTGAGTCCAGTCTGACCCCTCTATTTTTTAAACAGATTTGGAATACGCGCGCTTCAGTTGAGTTCTCATTACTTGGCAATTGTTGCCAAAATCGCCAAAGTTTCGTCGATCACGCGTTTTTCTGTGTAGAAATGTGGGGAAAAGCGAATGCCAGGGCCGCGAGGGATGCACACAACCTGTTGCTGCTTGAGTTGCTCGTAGACCCGCTGATTATCGATGCCATCGATACTGAACGAGAAAATCCCTCCACGCCGGACGGGATTCGGCGGGCTATGCAGTTGCACGCCAGCCATTGTGCTCAAGCCGTCCTGTAGCCATTGCATGCGTTCGGCAATGAGCGCAGCGACCTCTTCCATGCCGACTTCTTCGAGCAGCGACAAACTGGCTTCCAGCGCCATGGCACCGAGCATGTTCGGGCTGCCGCACTCGAAGCGACGCGCGCTTTTCGCGGGCTCCCAGTCGCTACGGTTGTAGTCGCCCATGTGTTCGAGCATGTGCCAGCCGAACTCATGGAGTTCAAGCTGCTCGCGCAGCTCGCTGCGGCAATAGAACACGCCCAGGCCTTCAGGCCCCAGGAGCCATTTATGACCGTCTGCCATGGCGAAGTCGCATTGGTAAGCCTGGACATCAAAGGGCAGGGCGCCCAGTTGCTGGATGGCATCGATGCAGAACAGCACGTTCTGTTGCTTGCAGCCGGTGCCAAGGCGCTGCAGGTCCAGGCGCAGGCCACTGGCGAACTGCACGGCACTCACTGACATCAGGCGGGTGCGCGGGCCGCAGGCGGCCAACAGGGCACCTTCGGGGTCAGCGCCCTTGAGGCTGACCTGCAGCACTTCCACACCTTGCGGTGCCAGGGCTTCCCAGACGATACGGTTGGAAGGGAATTCTTCGTCACTAATGACAATCTGATCGCCACTTTGCCATTGCAGGCCGAAGGCGACAAAAGACAGTGCTTCTGAAGTATTTTTGACCAGCGCTACGTCATCCGTTGACGGTGCGTTAAGCAGGCGCATCAAGCGTTCGCGCAAGCGTTGTTCGAGGGTCATCCAGTCCGAATAGTCCCGTGCGCCCAGTAAAACGTTCTCCTGAGCGAAACGCGCGACTGCCACGGCAGCTCGATTTGGCCAGGGGGCGACGGCAGCATGATTCAAATAACGCAGGCCCGGAGCCTGTACAAATTCATCAAGAAACGTAGACATGGTCGGATGATCCGTGCAATTTGGCGCAAGTTAGGCATAATACGCGGCTTCGATTTTGACCCCTACAGACCTTTTCTTATGCAGAAAGAACCTCGTAAGGTCCGTGAGTTTCGTCGCCGCGAGCAAGAAATTCTCGATACCGCGCTAAAGCTGTTCCTCGAACAAGGTGAAGACAGCGTCACCGTCGAGATGATCGCTGATGCCGTGGGTATCGGCAAAGGGACCATCTACAAGCACTTCAAGTCCAAGGCAGAGATCTATCTGCGCCTGATGCTCGACTACGAGCGTGACCTGAACGAGCTGCTGCACTCTGCCGATGTCGACAAGGATAAGGAAGCCCTGTCCCGGGCCTACTTCGAATTCCGCATGCGCGATCCGCAGCGTTACCGGCTGTTCGACCGCCTGGAAGAAAAGGTGGTCAAGGGCAATCAGGTGCCGGAGATGGTCGAGGAGCTGCACAAGATTCGCGCGTCCAACTTCGAACGACTGACCTTGTTGATCAAGGGCCGGATCAGTGAAGGCAAGCTCGAAGACGTACCGCCTTACTTCCACTATTGCGCATCCTGGGCGCTGGTGCACGGCGCTGTGGCGCTGTATCACTCGCCGTTCTGGAGCAATGTGCTGGAAGATCAGGAAGGTTTCTTCCAGTTCCTGATGGATATCGGCGTGCGTATGGGCAACAAGCGCAAGCGCGATACCGACACTCCCGGCAGCTGAGCCATTCAGTTGCTTTATTGCACCATGTTTCGCTACAGGGTGCAGTACCTCAGGAATATACTCAGGCTAGGGACTTGCTAAAACTTGATTTGTGAGTCAAGTTTTAGCAAGTCCGAATCTTCTACCGCCGGAGTGATCCATGATCGTTGACCGTCAAGGCAGGCATTTTCGCAATTTGCGGATCAGCCTGACTTCAGCCTGCAACTATGCGTGTACCTACTGCGTGCCGAACGGCAAGCGACTGGTCGCAGCGCAGGATGAATTGTCGGCCGAAGCCATGGCCCGTGGCGTTGCTTATCTTATTGAAGCGGCCGGCATCGAGCGCCTGCGTATTACCGGCGGCGAACCCTTGGTCAGCCCCAAGCTGGAAACCTTCATGGGCGCGGTGGGGCAGATGGGGCTGGCGGATATCAGCCTGACTACCAACGGCCAGCTCTTGGCGCGCAAACTGCAGTCGCTGGTGGATGCCGGAATTCGCCGAATCAACGTTTCCCTGGATACCCTTGACCCTGGTGCCTTTCGCAGCATTGCACGCGGCGGCGATCTGGCGACCGTGCTTAACGGTATGGATCAGGCGAAAGCCGCAGGCATCAAGATCAAGGTCAACATGGTACCGTTGCGCGGGCAGAACCTGGATCAGGTGATGCCGCTGCTCGATTATTGCCTTGAACGCGGTTATGAACTGCGTTTTATCGAACTGATGCGCATGGGTCATTTGGCCAGTGATTCGAATGCCTTTTTGCAGCAATTCGTCAGCCTGCAACAGCTGTTGAGCCTGATCGGCGAGCGCTACGAATACCTCCAGGCTGATGCGCCAGTGGATGCCACGGCGGTGCGCTATGAAATTCCGGGCCAGGGTTTCTTTGGCGTGATTGCCAATGAAAGTGTGCCGTTCTGTCGGACCTGTTCACGTCTGCGCTTGTCGTCCACCGGCTGGCTGCATGGCTGCCTCTCGTCGAGCAATCGCCATTATGTCGGCGACCTGCTGGACAAGCCTCGCCACGAGGCTTTGCCAGCCTTGCAACGCCTATTGGTGAAAGCCTTGGGCGACAAGCAGGAAGTGGCCTTTTCCGGTGGCGCGACCATCATGAAAATCATCGGCGGATAAAAGAGTTCGCCGAAATTTGGGTTTGCTGTGGAATCTTCGGTGTTTGCCATGGCCTCATCGCGAGCAAGCCCGCTCCCACACTTGATCTGCGTCAGACTACAAAAGTGTGACCGATGGAGATCTAATGTGGGAGCGGGCTTGCTCGCGATGACGGAGTGGCAAGCGATGAAGAAATTTCTGACACTCTCAAATCCCTCTACCATTCCCAATCCCCTTTGAGCTGGCGCGGAAGCTGCATCCTGCCAGGATTCGCCGGTTTTCCGTCACCGGCATCTGGAGGGTAGGATGCGTAGCCTGGTTTTGCTGCTGGCCTTTTTGGCGCTTGGTGGCTGCATGAATGTCAGCGATCTGGGTGAGGGCGCTCGCTATCACATGAGCGATGCGGGCTTGCTCGATCACAGTGATACCCATCGCTCGAACTCGTTCCGCATACAGCCAGACTCCTTTATTTATATCGCCCAAGGCGCCTTTGCACCGCCCGGCAGTCCCTATCCGCGGCCAAATGTGGTCGCCGAAGAAGCGTTCAACGGGTTTGTCGAATACTTCCCCATGGTCCGTCGCGCGCAATCCCCTGAGGGGCTGGAGGAAGCGATGACCGAAGCCCGCGCGGCCGGTGCGCATTATCTGCTCTACACCCGTTTCGCCAAGGCTGACGACCGGATCGGCAACTCGGATGAATGGATCGATCAGCAAGCCGTGGATCGAATGGGGATCGACAGTGGCGTGATTCAGCTCATGTTGATCGAGACCAACACCCGGTATTTGATCGATACTGCACGTATTCACAGTCGTGGTGGTTTACTGACGTTCCACGACAACAAGCCAGAAGATTTGCTGGGTCCGCCGCTCGAGCAATACGCTCGTAGCCTGTTGGGCTTGAGCGACTAAGCAATACACGAGGAAAACAACATGAGTGGTCCGCAAAAAGCTAATGATCTGTTGGGACAAATTCCCAAATCCAAAGGCTTGCCACCGGTCCACTTGTGGAACCCCGACTTTTGCGGCGATATCGACATGCGGATCGCCCGCGACGGAACCTGGTATTACCTTGGCACGCCCATCGGGCGTAAACCGATGGTTAAACTGTTCTCCACCATCATGCGTCGCGATGGTGACGATTACTTCCTGATTACCCCGGTGGAAAAGGTTGGCATCAAGGTCGACGATGCGCCTTTTGTCGCCGTCAGCCTTGAGGTTGAAGGCGAGGGCGAAGCTCAGCTGCTGCGTTTCACCACGAATGTCGAAGAGCAGGCCGAAGCCGGTCCTGAGCATGCGTTGCGAGTGGTGATCGATCCCGACACTCAAGAGCCTGCACCCTATGTGCATGTGCGGAGCAATTTCGAAGCCTTGATCCATCGCAATGTGTTTTACCAACTGGTGGAACTGGCGGTGACACGGGAAATCGACGGGCAGCGCTGGTTGGGGGTCTGGAGTGGCGGTGAGTTCTTTACTATCGGACTTGAGCCTTGAATCGACTGTAAGGTCGGCTCCTACAGGATTGCACGGCCGTGGATATCCCTCTGAAATAATCCGCTGCCACTGCCGACTCGTTTCGTTTATTGATTTGTACATGATTAGACATGTTCGATTTGACAAGAAAAAACGAGTGGTTGACGAGCTGATTCGGCGTATCGAAAGCGGCCTCATGGAGGACGGCTTGCTGCTGCCGGGGGAGCATCAGTTGGCTGAAGAGTTTGGCGTGAGCCGGGGGGGCGTTGCGTGAAGCATTGGCCGAGTTGGAGTCGTTGTAGGCACGGCAAGCTGTGACCACGTATGAGAGAGTGAATCCGTTCGCCACCGTGCTCCCCGCGCGCCCCTCAATCCTGCGAGGAATTGTCATGGCGCGCAGAACCCGAAGAAACGATTTGAAGTGATTCACCCCCATTGTGCGGGTATTGATATCGGTAGTCGGGAGGGTCGTGGCCGTGGACAGCAACGGTGCCGGTGATGCTCATGCCGGCGTGTTTGTCGCTGCGCTGGCCGTCGGTTTGCCACCGGCTCAAGCGGCCTGTCGCGCCAATGCCGCTGCAGCGCTGGCGGTCACGCGTTGGGGGCCAGCCACCTCGCCGGGCACTGCCGAGGTCGATGCGTTTATCGCCAGATCGTAGGGGCAGGATCGTCCGAGCGCGGCCCGAACCTCCGGCAGCTCCTTCTGACCCTGGTGCACAGGGTCAGTCTGGAAAGGTTTCGCAGCCTTCGATTTACTTGCGGGCGCTGCCGTCACGGTCAGAGCCCGAGCCACCGGTGGTGGTTTTAGAGCTGGTACCCAATCTGGCGTTGTCCGGGACGCTGGAGTTCATGATGTCCGGGCTATGGGTATCGTTGCGATCAATTCGTGGGTCGGTCGCGGTGGCGGGGGATGTCGCCCGGTAGACTGGGTTGGTCGGGGCGGTTGAACCGGCGAAGGCTGCTGAAGACAGCAACCCGGCAAGGACAAGGGCAGGCAGTTTTGACATGTTCATGGCGTCGCCTCCACTTCTAGAGTCGTTACCCGTACCAGTCTGCTCCCGATTTCGATGGGTGGCTGAATTTAGACGAGTGGTCTAGGCGTTCTGCAGTGCCTTTTCGATGTTCATCCAGCGCCAGATCAGCCGCCCCACGGTAATCAGCCAACTCATCACCGCAACTGCCAATATCATGAGCAACAGGGCGGACATGCCTTGTTCGACGATGATCTTGCCGGCCAACAGTGGAAAGCCGAACACACCTATGAAGTAGGCAAGGCTGAACAGCAACAGGGATTGCGAGGTCGTACCGGCGGGGGCTTCATTGGCGGCGAGGCCGTTGATCACCGAATAGGTTAGCCCGTAACCGACACCGAGAATGACCGCCGCCAGTACATAGCTGAAGCCGTCGTCGACCAGGAACCGGAACATCACGATCGACACCACTGTCAGCCCGCAGAGCAGGCAGGACGCCTCATAGGCGTCGCGTTTGACCACGATGCTGGCGATCAGCAGGCGGCTGCTGATCGCCGCACTCATGAAGCCTAAAAAGAACAGTGAATAATCCAGTGAACGGGAGGCGGCATAGCTGGTCTGGAAGCTCGACAGGCCACCAAACACGCATCCGCCCAGGCCGACCATGATGATCGAAAATACCGCTTTGGAAGAAAGCACTTGGGCTGCCGCCGACCAGGAAATCTTCGACACGGCAGCGGTTCCCAGCAGATTGGGGCGGTGCTTAAGCGCTACTCCCAATCGCCAGAACATCACCACCCCCATCAGGCTTGCCAGCGCGGCGATGTAAAAAGCGGTGGTGACGGGATAGCCCAGCACGCTGGCCGCACGGCCCAACAACGGACCGGAACCAATGCCGGTCATCATGCTGCCTGACAGCAGCGCGAAGTACCTGGCGCGCTGAGTGGGCTCGACCAGCATCGCCACGATGATTGGCCCCAGGGTGTAAAACACGCCCCAGCCGAGGCCAAGCATCAGCCCAAAAAACAATAAGGCATTCCCGAACCCAGGCGTCAGCGCGAAACCCAGGCTGGCCACTACCAGCAAGCAGCCGAACAGCGCAATTGAGCGTGCAGCGCCCAACAGGTCTGACAAATGCCCGGAGAGGATCACTGCCACAAAGGTGCTGAGCATCGCGATCGAGATCACGCTGCCAGCGTCATGCTCGTTGCCGCCGCGTGAACTGATCAGCAGTGACAGTAGGAAGGTCGAACCATAGGACAGTGAAAGCAGATAACTGGCAACGCAAAACAGGCCGAATAGCTTCCCTGAAACGATGGTGTCCTGATGAGTACCGGTCTGCATGAAGGCGTCTCTTGCCAGCTGGAATCATGAATCGCATTTCTAACATGCGAGGCGCAGACGTTAGTTGTGTTATTGCAGACTTCAGGGTTAGTCAATAACGGAGTAAAGGACTGATTGATGCCGTCAGCACAAACCGATCTCCTCCATAAACTCCTCCATGAATCGCTTCAATCGTTCATGACGAATCTGCGCCAGCCGGCTGCCAGTCCGGGTCTGGAAGCCCGCAGCCAGGTGCAGCAGCTTGGTCTGGAAGTGATCGAGCGTGAAGCGCTTGTCGTCGTAATCGCGGGACTCTGCTTTGGGGTCCAACGGGTGGTAAAGCGCGCTGCCCATTCGCCCGGAGACATAAAACGTCCGCGCCACGCCGAGCATTCCAAGGGAATCGAGACGGTCGGCGTCCTGCAGGATTCTTGCTTCCAGCGTCGTTGGCGTAATGCCCGCCGAGAAACTGTGGGTCTCGATGGCGTGGGCGACCGCGGCGACTTTATCTTCCGGCCAACTCAAGTCAGCCAACACCTGCGAGGCTTTCTGTGCCGCCAGACGCGAGGCCTGTGATCTCAACGGCGAATCCTTCTCCACTGCGACACAATCATGCAAAAGCACCGCTGCCAGCAGCACTTCGAGATCGCCACTTTCCTCTTTATGGATGACACGAGCGTTGTTCCAGACCCGATGCAGGTGCGACAGATCGTGGGCGCCATCCTCGGACGGCTCAAGCGCGTGGGGCAGGAGTGTTGCGGCAAGACTTTGCAGCGGAGCGAAAGCAGCGATCATTCGAAAATCTCGTTAGGACTAAGACGATTAAACGTCGGGCGCAGGACCTGTGGCGAGGGAGTGGCTTGCTCCCTCGCCACAGTTGATCCGATGACCATAAACCAGGTTTTCATTTGAAATGTGACGAGCGCTCAGCGCCGACTTAGTATGGCTTTTTCACATCCGTACAAGGAAAGTCCATGACCATCGAAATCCGCCCAGCCGTGCCGAGCGATGCCCCGCAAATCCTCGCGTTCATCACCGAACTGGCGGATTACGAGCGCGCCAGGCACGAAGTCATCGCCAGCGTCGCCGACATCGAACGCAGCCTGTTCAACGAAGGCGCCACCGCCCATGGCCTGATCTGTCTGCGGGACGGGCTGCCGATTGGCTTCGCGGTGTTCTTCTTCAGCTACTCGACCTGGCTGGGGAGCAATTGCCTCTACCTCGAAGACCTTTACATCAACCCTGAACAGCGTGGCGGCGGAGCGGGAAAAAAACTCCTGCGTCACCTCGCACAAATCGCCTGCGCCAACGACTGCGGACGGTTCGAATGGAGCGTACTGGACTGGAACGAGCCGGCGATTCAATTTTACAAATCGATCGGTGCCCAGCCGCAGGATGAGTGGGTGCGTTATCGCATGGAAGGGGAAGCGTTGAGAGAGTTTGCCCAGGGTTGATGGTCAATCAGTCCCCTCGTCTTTTGGGGAGGAGGGGTTGATTGACGCCAGATCCTCAAGGTTGTTTGACCGGCACCGGCAAGGTCACCAATGATACATAGTCATCCCAGAACGCCTTCTGATCGATGGCGAACACCACTTTGGCTTTTTGCGTGCCCACCGGCGGGTTTTTCTTGTAGCCCAACGCGCGGCCATAATCCGGGCCGAACCGAGCGTCGACGTCGACCCACATATTGCGGGACTCGGTAACCATGTGTGGTGTGACCAAAAACAGCGCGGGCAGGCTGTCCCAGGTGAAGCTGTGATAGCCCGGGTCCTTGCTGAACAGGGGGCCGAACTCGTGTTTGTACAGGTCCGGGATCACCCCTTTGTTCGCGACGATACGCTTGTAGACCGAGGCGTCGAAGGTGACTTTTTCGCAGACATCGTTCGGGAATATCACGTGTTCGATGGGCGAGCGCAGGACGATTTTCGCTGCCTCGGGGTCGAACCACCAGTTGAATTCAGCGGCGGGGGTGGTGTTTCCCGGAATCTCGATAGCGCCGCCCATATACACGATGCGTTTGATCAGCGGCACGATGTCCGGCGCCTGGCGGATGGCCAGTGCCAGGTTGGTCAGCGGGCCGACCGCCAGCAGGGTCACTTCATGGGGATTGGCGCGCACGCTGTCGATGATGAATTGTGGGGCGGTTTCCTTGCGTAACTGGGTGTGAGTCGCCAGACCATCGGGCGGAGCGACCAATTGCGCGGTGGAGGTTGGACGCGGATTCTTGAACGCCCCCGGCCAGCCGGCACCGAAGAACGCTTGCTCCTGTGGATAAGTGGCGAAGTCATGCAGCAGCGGATAGGCCGCGCCGGAATAGACACCGATTTCCTTTTCCAGGCCCATGCGCTCAACGGCTTTGAGCGCATCGACTTGCTCTTGGTCGACCCAGGCGTTGCCGCTGACCAGGGTCAGACCCAGCAGGTCAATACGCTTCTGCGCATGCAGTTGGGCGAGCATGATGAAGGCCTGACCGTCATCGTTGAGCACGTTGAAGTCGGTGTCGAAGATGACTTTTTCCGCCGCGTGCAGCGACCCGGTGCAAAGGCCGACGGCGACAAACAGCGCACAGCGTTTGATGAAACGTTGCATGGGGTATTCACCTGATAGTTGTTGTTTGGATCATTGCGCAACAGACACCCTGCGTACTTGCTGCCGAGCTGTGCGGCTCGGCAGCTGCTACGCCGGAGGGCGTTTTAGCGGTTCACCAGTTTTGCCGGCAATGCGATCACCAGAAAGCTGCTGAGAATCAAGCACCCGGCGAAGAACCACAGCGCTCCGGCGCTGCTGCCGGTGACGTCGATGGCCACCCCCATCAGCGAGTTGCTGACCAGGCCGGCAATGTTTGCCAGTGAGCAGGCGAGGGCGAAGCCAGTTGCAGCGGCGGTGCCTTTGAGGAAGGTTGCTGGCAGGCTGAAGAACACCGGTACGGCGCCAATGATCGCTGCCGAGGCAATGGCGAACAGCGCAACGGTCGCGACCACGTTATGGGTGAAGAAGGTGCTGCTAGCCATGGCCGCGGCGCCAATTAGAAACGGCACGATGATGTGCCAGCGACGTTCCCGGTGTTTGTCGGAGCTGGCGCCGATCAGCAGCATGCCCAGCAGTGCGGCGATGCTTGGCAAGGCGGTCAAAACACCGATACGGAAGGTGTCGATGATCCCCGCATTGCGGATGAAGGTTGGCATCCAGAAGCCCATAGCATAAGCGCTGAGCAGGATCGAGAAGTCGATACCACCGAGCATCCAGACTTTCAGGTTGAAGAAGCCGTCGCGAAAGCTGTGTTTGCTGCCTGTGCTGCCGGCCTCATCGGCGCGCAATTCATTTTCCAGCAAAGCCTTTTCTTCGTCGTTCAGCCATTTGGCCTGCTGAAAACTGTTGGGTAAGGCCCAGAAGGTCAGGATACCGAGCAAGACACTGGGCACCGCTTCGATCAGGAACAACCATTGCCAGCCGCGCAGGCCACCCAGGTTATCGAAATGACCCATGACCCAGCCCGACAGCGGGCCGCCGATCACGCTGGATAGCGGTAGACCAATCATGAACAAGGCGATAATGCGCCCGCGCCGATAGGTCGGAAACCAGGTGGTCAGGTAGTACAAAACCCCAGGTAGAAAACCCGCTTCGGCGGCGCCCAGCAGAAAGCGCAGGATGTAGAACTGGGTAGTGGAGGTCACGAGCATGGTGCAGGCCGAAAGCAGGCCCCAGGTGATCATTATCCGTGCGATCCAGATTTTGGCGCCGACTTTTTCCAGCACCAGATTGCTGGGTACTTCAAACAGGATGTAACCGACAAAGAACAGCCCGGCGCCAAGACCGAACGCGGTTTCGCTGAAGTGCAGTTGATCGAGCATCTGCAGTTTGGCGAAGCCGATATTGATCCGGTCGAGGTAGGCGGCCAGGTAGCAGAAACACAGGAAGGGAATCAGCTTCCAGGTGATCTTGTGGTAGAGCGCTTGAATCGGCTCGGCGACGGTGGTCGCGGTTGTCTTGTTTGTCTCGGTTGATGCATTCGCAATGGGCATGGCTTGTGTCTCCTGGCGGTGACTTATGGTTTTTATACAGCCGCTTTTTCCAGCGCTCTGGGAGCGCCGGGGCGGCTTCCAAAGGCAGTGTCAGAAGACTGGGCACGCTCGTTTTATAACGAGCTGTGCTCAGTTTTTTTACGCTGGGTCCTGGTCAAAGTATTCATAACACCTGACTCAAACCCGGCAAGACCAACGCTCTATGGCGCGGTTCTCGTTGTACGCATTACATCCTTTCGAAGTGGGCAATCACCTCCTGCTTGCTGACGACATCGCCGTACTTGCTGTCGATGTCGAACAGATTCGCTTCATGGGGCGCCGGATGCCGGTCGCCGACGCATTCGCGCACGACGATGGTGCGAAACCCGTGTTGTACCGCGTCCACTGCTGTCGCACGAATGCAGCCGCTGGTGGAGCAACCGGCCAGCACCACGGTGTCGATGCCTTGGGCGTGCAGCATCGAGGCCAGGCTGCTGCCAAAAAAGGCACTGGCGTATTGTTTGCTGATCACCACTTCATCGGCGCGCGGCAACACCGCTTCGCAGAACGCGGCCAACGGGTTGCCTTCGACCATGTCTTTCATCACCGGCGCTTTTTTCACCCAGATGCCGCCGTCGGCGAAATGGCCGGGATGGTAGCGGATATTGGTGTGCACCACCGGGATGCCCTGACGCCGGGCGCTTTCCAGCAGCTCGACGCTTTCGGCGACGGCGCTGACCACGCCGGGGGCGAACAGCGGCGCACCTTCGGTGGTGTAGCCACGCATGAAATCGATCATCAGCAGCGCGGCTTTTTGACCGAAACCAATGCGCTGGCCCCACACGCCTTGATAGTTGTCGTTAGCGGTTTGCTCGCTCATCGCGCTCACCTTTTAATAAGCGCCAGAGAGCAACGCGCCGGCACCGGGAACAATGGGTTCCAGGTCCAGTGCCTTGAGCATGGCGTAGGTGGTGGCGATGGCCGCCGTCAGCACTGGTTTGCCGGTCTGCGCTTCGACTTGCGCCACCACCGGCAGCGACTGCATCTGTACGCAGGCCGAGAGCACGATTACATCAACGCCTTCCAGATTCATCCCCGCGACGATGGCCGGCAGTTTTGCCGGGTCGTGGCGGGCCACTTCGAGGTTGTCGGGGATTTCCAGCGCGCGCCAGTCGACCACTTCAAAGCCTTCTTCGCGGATGTAATTCACCACCAGCTCGGTCAGCGGCTTCATGTACGGCGCAACAATCGCGATGCGTTTGGCGCCCATGACTTTCAGGCCTTCGATCAACGCGCCGGCACTGGTGATCACCGGTGCGTTGGCATCGTTATCGGCAGTGGCCTTGCGCAAACGCTGTTCGGATTGGCGGTGATAGCCAAGGCCCATGGCCATGATCGCGACGAGACACGCATAACCGAGCACGTCGACTTTGGCATCGGACAGTTCGATGGCGCAGCGGTCGGATTCGCCGTCCATTGCCGCCAGCTCTTCCTTGCGCACTTGCTTCATGCGCATGCGGCTGGAGTGGAAGGTGAAGCGTTCCGGGCGGATCAACTGGCGCGCTGTGAGCATCGCCGGGATCTCGGTTTCCATGGTGGTGTTGGAGCTCGGCACAATCTGACCGATGCGATAAGGCTTAAGCATAAAAAACTCCCGATGCGTTTAATTCAAGGGCGGGTTCAAACGTGCGCCGAGGAAATCACCGAAGGCGGCGAAGAAGCCTTCGAGGTCATCCCAAGGAATCATGTGCCCGGCGTTGGCGACGTGGGCGATGCGAATGTTCGGTTGCAGTTGCAGGATTTCGGCTTCGTCTTCGGCCTGAATGACTCCGCCGCGACCGGCGATCATCAGCAGGGCGGGGGCCTGAAGTTTCGGTAAGTCCTGATGGAAATCGACATCGTGGAAATCGTTGAAGGCCCTGACGATCGCCGGCTCGTAGCAGGTGTGCAGCCATTCGGCACGTAATTGCAGTTGCTCGTCCGTCCAGGTGGCGCAAAAGGCGCGCATCGCCTCGGCGTCCATCCCGATCAGCGACTGGCGGATCGAGTCGACGTACCATGGCAATTTGCTCGGGTACGCGCGACGACCCGGGCCGGACACTGGCGGATCGATCAGCACCAGGCGGTTCACGCCTGCGGGATGACGGACCGCGCTGCGTACGGCAAAACGCGCGCCCATGGAATGGCCGACCAAGTGATAACTGTCCAGTTGCAGCGCTTGAGCGAACGCGCCGATGTCGTCAGCGCAGGCGTCAGCGCTGTAGTCCAGTTCCGGCCCGGTGGACGACAGGCCGCGACCGCGTACATCCAGGACGTAGGTGTCAAAATGTTCGCCGAGGCGTTCAGCGACGAAACCCCAGGTGATCGCCGGGCTGGTAATGCCCGGAATCAGGATCAATGCCGGGCCTTGGCCACCGTAGCGCAGATAATGCTGACGAATGCCGTTGGCCTGGACGTTGCCGCCCTGCAGGAAGGTGCTCACGCGGCCACCCCCGATTTCAACACCTGGCCGTAGAGGTCATAACCGTAAACCCAGGCCGGATCTTCTTGAGTCCGCAGCCAGGTGTTGGCATTGGACACGGACTGCACCCGCGAGGCGCGCTCTTTTCGGTTAGCTTCGTAGAGTTCGAATGCGGTGCGGTAGTCGCTCAGCCCGGTTTCTTGCAGGCAGCGGGTCAGCATCGCTGCATCTTCGATGGCCATACCGGCGCCTTGGGCCATGTGTGGCTTCATCGGATGGCAGGCGTCGCCCAGCAGCACCAGTCGACCGCGACTCCACAGCGGCAGCGGATTGCGGTTACGCAGTGGCCACTTGGTCACACTCTCGGTGGATTCGATCAGCGCCTGGACGGTAGGGTGATAACCCTGGAATGCGTCGTACATTTCTTCACGGCTGCTGTCGACGAACGCGCCCTGGAAATCCCATTCCGGGTGTGGCACTCCGGTGACGTAGTAGTACTCGTCACGCTTGCCGGTGGTGTAATAGACCATCATGTGCCGGTCCTCAGTCCACCACTTGATGCAGTCTTCGAACTTCAAATCGTACTTGGCCAATTGATCGCCGCGGATCAATGCCCGGTGTGCGACCCAACCGCTGTACAGCGGTTTTTCCGGGCCGAGCAGCTCTTCGCGGATCTTCGAGTTGATGCCGTCGGCACCGATGACGATATCCGCGTAGGTCACTTCGCCGTCGCTGAACGTCAGGCGCACCTGGCTGTCGGTTTCTTCGAGGGTTTCCAGACGCTTGTTGAAGTGCACGGTGCCCGGTTTGATTGTCGACATCTGCAACGCATGCAGGTCGCCCCGGTGCACGGTGACGTAGGACGCGCCGTATTCCTTGCGAGCGAAGTCTCCCAGTGGGATGCGGGACAGGTAATCGCCGCTGATGCCATCACGGCTGAACCAGTGATCCGGGTGCGAACCCATTTGGTCGAGCTGCTGCTCGATGCCCATGCGCCGGAAAATTTTCATGATGTTGGGGCCCATATGAATCCCGGCGCCGAGACGGGAAAACTCGGGGGCCTGTTCGTAGATATCCACCTGGAACCCGGCTTGTTGCAACAGCGTGGCGGCGGCAGCACCGCCGAGGCCTGCACCGACGATAGCGATTTTTTGTGTGCTTCCCATGGGGCTTGCTCCTCTTTTTCTGGCTGACTGGCGGGATCTGTCCGCAAGGTTTTAAAGTGTATACGCTCTTTTTTTGAAATTAAAAGAGTGCGACTAAAAAAATAAATTCGAACGATATTTGTCCTTCGTAACGCTAAGTAACCATTGTTTATTGGGTTTGTGTGGGTTTGTAACGTTATGGCCTGGCGCTTGCAGTCTGTCGTCAATTCAGGTCTTATCGTTTTTAAATGGCGTATACGCTATAAAAATGCACTAAGGTGAAGCGAGGCGCCTCTACTTGGTGCGACAGCAGACGATTCAAGGAGACAGGAAATGCCGGTAAGCGATTGCGAACTGACCCAGATGTTCGAGCACGTGTTAAAGCTGTCGAAAGTTGACTCGACGCAGAGCGTCGCCGTGCTCAAGAGCCACTATTCCAATCCGCGCACCGTGCGTGCCGCGATGGACGCTGCGCAGCGCCTGGGGGCCAAGGTCTATGCGGTGGAATTGCCCTCGTTCAATCATCCGACGGCGATGGGCAACGACATGACCGCCTACTGCGGCGACACCGCGTTGACCGGCAATATCGCGGCGCAGCGGGCGCTGGAAGCGGCGGATCTGATCGTCGACACGATGATGTTGCTGCACTCCCCGGAGCAGGAGCAGATCCTCAAGACCGGTACACGGATTCTATTGGCCGTCGAGCCACCAGAAGTACTGGCGCGCATGTTGCCGACCGAGGCCGACAAGGTTCGGGTGCTGGCGGCGGAACAACTGCTCAAACAGGCCAGATCGATACACGTCACCTCCCGCGCTGGCAGCGATTTCCGCGCTGCTCTAGGGCAATATCCTTCAGTCACCGAGTACGGTTTCGCCGATGAACCGGGACGCTGGGACCATTGGCCCAGTGGCTTTCTGTTCTCCTGGCCCAACGAAGAAACCGCTGAGGGCGTGCTGGTGCTGGACATCGGCGACATTCTGCTACCGTTCAAGACCTATACCCGGGAGAAGATCACCCTGGAAATCGAGAAGGGTTTTATCACCTCGATCCACGGTGGTTTCGAGGCCGAATACCTGCGCGACTACATGAAGTATTTCAACGATCCTGAGGTCTACGGCATCTCCCATATCGGCTGGGGCCTGCAGCCGCGAGCGCAGTGGACCGCCATGGGGCTGCACGATAAGAACGATGGCATGTGCATGGACGCCCGGGCGTTCTACGGTAACTTCCTTTTCTCCACTGGGCCGAACACGGAGGTCGGCGGTACCCGCAAAACGCCGTGCCATATGGATATTCCGTTGCGCAATTGCAATGTGTATCTGGATGATCTGGCGGTGGTCATCGGCGGCGATGTCGTCGCCCCCGAGGCTTCCAGGGTTCGCTAAGACCCTGTGGCGAGGGGGCTTGCTCCAATGCCATTCAGTTAAGCGAACGCAGCTTTTTGTAGGAGCCGAGCTTGCTCGCGATGGACGTTAACGATAACGCGTATTTTCTGAATGAACGCGCCACCCTTGAGTCCATCGCGAGCAAGCTCGGCTCCTACAATAGGGACCTATATGTCCTTAACTGAACGGCATTGGAGCAAGCTCCCTCGCCACAGGAGTTGCTCGACTCAAGTAGCCAGTTGTCCCCCCTTGAGTCCCACCCCCAACCTGTCCATCATGCTTCCCCACTGTTCATCGCCTTTCGAGCTTGCCGTGCCGGATACTTCAGACCCTTCTTCCTACGTTTTTTCCGAACAAGTCGGCCATTTGCTGCGCAAAGCCTATCAACGGCACTTGGCGATCTTCCAGCAGAACGTCGGCGACTCGCAGCTCACCGCCGTGCAGTTCGTCACCCTCTGCGCCGTGCGGGATAACGGGCCGAGCTCTCTGACCGAATTGGTCAAAGCGACTGCCGTCGATCAGGCGACCATTCGCGGTATCGTCGAGCGGCTCAAGACTCGCGAGTTGATTACCCTCGAACCGGACCCGCAGGATCGACGCAAAGTCATCGTCGGTCTGTCCGAAACCGGCGACCGTCTGGTGCAGCAAACCGTGCCCTGCGCCGGGCGCATTACCGAGCTGACCATGAGTAACCTCAACCCGGCTGAGCAGGTCGCGGTGTTGTTTCTCCTGCGCAAGATGATCGACGACCCCGTAGCCCCGTAGCAGCTGCCTCGCAAGCTCGGCAGCTGCTACAGGGGTTACGAGCTACGAGGCATCATTCGACCTTCAACGGTGCTCCAAACGCCAGACGTTCGAATCTGGCATCGATTTTGCTCTCGTTTCATGTAGTAACCACTTCACCAGTTAAGTGTGTCGCGAAGCCACAGGTTGGTCCTGTTCGCGACTTTTCTTACGACTGTTTCGTGTAGTGACTACTTCATTAACTGAAGCGGGCGAAGCGGATGACGACGCAGGAAATCACGGTAGCGCTTGAGGTCAACGGCCACACCTCATCAGTCACAGCGATGGCGGATACGCCGTTGCTGTTGATCCTGCGCAACGATCTTCACCTCAACGGCCCGAAATATGGCTGCGGTCTCGGCGAGTGCGGCGCCTGCACGGTGATCATCGATGGGGTGGCGGCGCGTTCCTGCGTATTTCCACTGTCCGGCACGGTCGGTCGCGAGATCGTCACCCTGGAAGGGCTCGGCACCCGCGCCGCGCCGCACCGGGTGCAGCAAGCCTTTATCGATGAACAAGCGGCGCAATGCGGTTACTGCATGAACGGCATGATCATGACTGCCAAAGCCTTGCTCGACCGCAATCCTCACCCCAGCGAAACACAGATCCGCAACGAGCTTTCGGCCAACCTTTGTCGTTGCGGTACTCATATCGAAATCCTCCGCGCGGTGCTGCGTGCCGCCCGTCAAACGCCTTGAAGGTGGATCGATGACCATGATTGACGCAACACCCACCCGAGATCAATTGCTGGCCAAGACCGGCGTACTGCTGATCGTCGATGACATCCTGCCGCCCTCCGGGCCAGTGGCCAAAGGCTGCGCCCCACTGATCAAACCCAAGGAACTGGGGTTGTTTATCGCCGTCAGCGATGACGGGCGGGTGTATGCCTTCAACGGTCATGTGGATCTGGGCACCGGCATTCGCACCTCGCTGGCGCAGATCGTCGCCGAAGAGCTGGACCTTGAGCTCGATCAGGTGTGCATGGTGCTCGGTGATACCGAGCGTGCGCCGAATCAGGGCGCGACCATCGCCAGCGCGACCCTGCAGATTTCAGCGATCCCGTTGCGCAATGCCGCGGCTGAAGCTCGGCGTTTTCTGCTGGATCGGGCCGCCGAACGTTGGGCCATGGCGGTTACAAGCCTGAGTGTGGAAAGCGGCGTGATCAAGACGCCAGGCGGTCGTACCGCGAGTTACACCGAGCTGGTGCGCGGCGAGCACGATGAGTTGCGCATCTCCGGTAACGCGCCGCTCAAGCCGGTAGAAGACTATCGGTTGGTGGGCAAGGGCGCCGCGAGGGTCGACATCCCGGCCAAGGCCACTGGTGAGCTGACCTACGTGCACGATATGCGCGTGCCGGACATGCTCCACGGCCGGGTGATTCGCCCGCCTTATGCCGGGCTCGATTGCGGTGATTTTGTCGGCAATAGCCTGCTGGAAGTCGACGAGTCGTCCATCGCCCATATCCCGGGGATCGTGCGGGTCGTGGTGATTCGCGATTTTGTCGGTGTCGTGGCGTTACGTGAAGAGCAGGCGATCAAGGCCGCCCAGGAACTCAAGATCAGTTGGAAACCCTGGAATCACAAGCTGCCGGACCTGAGCGATATTGAGCAAGCGATCCGTGACAATCCGCGGGTGCAGCGCACCGTGCTCGATCAGGGGAATGTCGACGAAGCGTTGGCCGGGGCCAGTCAGCGGATGCCACGCAGGTATTTGTGGCCGTATCAGATGCACGGCTCCATCGGTCCGTCCTGTGGGCTGGCGGACTATCAGGTGTCAGGTATTCGCGTGTGGTCCGGTAGTCAGAATCCGCATTTGCTGCGGGCCGATCTGGCCTGGCTGCTGGAATGCCCGGAAGAGTCGATCGAGATTATTCGCATGGAGGCCGCTGGCTGTTACGGGCGCAACTGTGCCGACGATGTCTGCGCCGATGCCTTGCTACTGTCGCGGGCCGTCGGCAAACCGGTGCGGGTGCAATTGACCCGCGAGCAGGAACATCTGTGGGAGCCCAAGGGTACTGCGCAGTTGATGGACGTTGACGGCGGTTTGAATGCCGATGGCAGTGTCGCCGCTTATGACTTTCAGACCAGCTATCCGTCCAACGGTGCGCCCACCCTGGCCTTGCTACTGACCGGACGGGTCGAGCCAGTGGCGGCGATGTTCGAGATGGGCGATCGCACGTCGATCCCGCCCTATGACTTCGAGCACATGCGGGTGACCATCAACGACATGGCGCCGATTGTCCGCGCCTCGTGGATGCGTGGTGTTTCTGCGTTGCCCAACACCTTCGCCCACGAGTCCTATATCGATGAACTGGCGTTCGCCGCCGGTGTCGATCCGGTGGAGTATCGACTGCGCTATTTGCGCGACGAGCGGGCTATCGACCTGGTGAAGTCCACCGCTGAACGCGCGGCCTGGGTACCACGCACCGCGCCGATGCAAACCCCGAATGAAGACCATCTGTTGCGCGGGCGCGGCTTTGCGTATGCGCGTTATATCCACAGCAAATTTCCTGGCTTCGGCGCCGCGTGGGCGGCCTGGGTCGCCGATGTGGCCGTCGACCGGCAGACCGGCGACGTCTCGGTCACACGGGTGGTGATCGGTCATGACTCGGGAATGATGATCAACCCTGCGGGGGTGCAGCATCAGATTCACGGCAACGTCATTCAGTCCACCAGTCGCGTACTCAAGGAGCGCGTGACCTTCGAAGAGTCGACGGTGGCGAGCAAGGAGTGGGGCGGTTATCCAATCCTGACCTTTCCCGAGGTGCCGCAGATCGACGTGCTGATGATGCCGCGTCAGAACGAACCGCCCATGGGCGCCGGAGAGTCCGCCTCGGTGCCGAGCGCGGCAGCGATTGCCAACGCGATTTTTGACGCCACCGGGATTCGTTTTCGCGAACTGCCGATTACCCCGGAGCGGGTGTTGGCGGCGCTCAACGCCGGGACCTGTGATGAGCCGGCAAAGTCGCCGGTCAAGCGTTCGAAATGGTTGTTTGGTTCACTGTTCGCGGCGTTCGGCGCGATGCTCGGGATGGCCGCCACGGCTTGGCCGTTTCACGCTGAAATCGCCCCGATTGTTCCGCCAAGCACCGGCACCTGGTCGGCGGCGACCCTTGAGCGCGGGCGTTTGTTGGCGGCGGTGGGTGATTGCGCGGTTTGCCATACCGCGCCCGGTGGCGTGACCAATGCCGGTGGGCTGGCGATGGAAACACCCTTTGGCACGCTCTATAGCAGCAACATCACCCCCGACGTGAAGAGCGGAATCGGCAGTTGGTCTTATCCGGCGTTCGAGCGGGCCATGCGTGACGGCATCGGCCGTGACGGACGCAACTTGTACCCGGCGTTTCCCTACACCGCGTTTCGCAATATCAACGATGCCGACATGCAGGCGCTGTACGCGTATTTGATGTCGCAAACCCCGGTCAGCCAACCGGCAAAGGCCAACGCGATGCGCTTTCCGTTCAATCTACGACCGTTGATGGCCGGCTGGAATGCTCTGTATCTACGGCGCGGCGAGATCACCGTGCAACCCGAACGTAGCGAGCAATGGAATCGCGGTGCATATCTGGTCAATGGTCTGGGCCACTGCACGGCCTGTCACTCGCCGCGCAACCTGATGGGTGCGGAGAAGGGTGGGGCGGCGTTCCTCGCCGGCGGTACGGTCGACGGTTGGGAGGCTCCGGCGCTGAACGGCTTGTCCAGAGCGCCGACACCGTGGACCGAGGAACAAATCTTCACTTACCTGAGCAGCGGCTATTCCGAGGCTCATGGTGTGGCGGCTGGTCCCATGGGGCCGGTGGTCAGCGAACTGGCGAAACTGCCCAAGGCCGATGTACGGGCGATGGCGGTGTATCTGGCCTCACTCAATGACGCACAGGCCGAAGCGCACGTGGTGGACAAAGCCACTCGGCAGGCACCCGTTGCAAGCCTGTCGTTGAGCAACGGCCAGCGGGTGTTCGAAGGCTCGTGCAAGGCCTGTCACGCTGACGGGCTTGGGCCGAAGTTGTTTGGTGTCAGCCCGTCTTTGGCGAGCAATACCAATGTGCACAGCGATCAGCCGGACAATCTGATCAAGGTCATTTTGCAAGGCATCGCGGTGCCGGCGACCAAGGATCTGGGCTACATGCCGGGTTTCAAGGACAGTTTGTCGAATACCCAGGTGGCGGAATTGGCGGCGTATTTGCGCAGCCGGTTTGCTTCCAGTGCACCGGGTTGGGAAGGGCTGGAACAGAAAGTCGCGCATCTGCGGGCCAATCCCGGAAGCCATTAAAAGCTTCGCGGGCAAGCCACGCTCCTACAGGTATTACACAGTCCTTGTAGGAGCCCGGCTTGCCCGCGATGAGGCCGGTGCAGTCAACGCTAATCCTGACCAGATCGACTATCCGGCAACCGCATCACCCCACGCACCACCAGGTCACTGATAAACCCCAGCCAATTCTGTTGTTGGCGTTTATCCGCCAGGTTTTCGCCGAGAAACGAGCTAAGCGTGTGCTGATTGGAGTTATAGAAATAGCAGAGCGAGGCGATCATCAGATACACATGCTTGAGGTCCACATCCTCGCGAAACAGCCCTTGCGCCTGACCGGCCTCGATGATCGGCCGCAGCACTCCGACCGCTTCCCCTGAGAGTCGGCGCAGCTCACTGGATTGCTGTGCATGTTTGCCTTTGTGCAGGTTCTCGATGCTGAGAATGGCGACGAATTCCGGGTGTTTGACGTAGTAGTTCCAGACGAACGCCACCAGTTCCTGCAGCGCTTGCAGGGGGGCGCTCAGGTCCAGCTTGAGTTTGCTTTCAGCCTTGTTGAACTGTTCGTAGATGTGTTCCAGCACACAGATGAACAGCCGTTCCTTGCTGGTGAAGTAGTAATAAAGCATCCGGTCATTGGACTCGGCTTCGCGGGAAATGCTCTCGACCCGCCCGCCGGAATAGCCGTCGCGGGTGAAGACCTTGACCGCAGCCTGAAGAATTCGCGCGCGGGTCTTATCGGCTTGCTCGGCCCGAATGCCAGTCTTCTTGTTCACCGTGGACTTCCTTCTGCGAAACGGAAACGGCGGGGAATATAGCATGTGGCAGTCGAGCAATTACGCCGTCCCGGTGTCGGAGCAGGGGGGGGCGCCCAGTCCTTGCCCGCGAGGCGTTGGCACAATCACCGGGATTTCTTGGGTCGACCGCGGCGTATTCATCGAGGGCAAGTCGGATCGCCGCACCGCTCGCTCTTACAGGGAAATAATAATCCCTGTATGTGGGATGTTGATTTATATATTGAGATTTGTCTTCCCTCAGGTTTATAGTCGCCTGCATCAGCTCTACGCACTCACTGCCAAAAACAAATTTCAGGTGAAGCGATGCAGGCGCAATTGATCGCGCTCGATTGGGGGACAACCTCACTTCGGGCTTACAAACTCGCTGCCGGCGACCAGGTGCTCGAACAGCGTTCGCTGTCGTCGGGGATCATGCAGTTGCCCGGTGCGCCGCGGATGATTGCTGGCCAGATGTGCGCCGATGGTTTCGAACTGGCCTTCGATGACGCCTGCGGTGACTGGCTCGATGCACAGCCCGATCTTCCAGTGATCGCCTGTGGCATGGTCGGCAGTGCCCAGGGTTGGGGTGAGGCCGCTTACTGCGACACTCCGGCGAATGTCGCCAATCTGGGCACCTCCTTAAAAACCGTACGCAGCTTGCGCGGCGTCGATGTGCATATCGTGCCCGGGGTGATCGAGCGTTCGCGGTTGCCGAATGTGATGCGCGGCGAAGAGACCCAGGTCCTCGGCGTGCTGCAGAGTCTGCCTGTCGGCGCGGGAGACAATCTGTTGATCGGCTTGCCGGGTAGCCATTCGAAATGGGTGGAAGTGGCCGGCAGCTGCATCGTGCACTTCGACACCTTTATGACCGGCGAGCTGTTCGCTGTGCTCAGTGAACACAGCATTCTGGGGCGTACCCAACAGCGCGGTGCGCCCTTTGATGGCGAGGCATTTGATCGTGGTGTGCAGGTGGCGCTGTCCGCTGACGGCGAGATCGGACCTCTTTCGACCTTGTTCAGTGCGCGTTGTCTTGGCCTGACGGGCGAGCTCAGTTCCACCGAGCAAGCCGACTATCTGTCGGGCTTGTTGATTGGGCATGAACTTGCGGCCCTCTCCAGCGTACAGCGCCGCCGACGCAACAGCGCCCAATTGCCCTCGATCATCCTTATCGGCAACTCCCAGCTCTGTGCCCGTTACAGCCGGGCGCTCGATACCTGCGGTTTTGCTCAGGTGAGCCTGGCCGAACACGCCACCGAACGCGGTTTATGGCACTTGGCCGAAGCGGCCGGGCTGCTCGGCTGAACCGTCTGCGTTCAACTACCAAGAGGTCTGACATGCTCAAGCAAGCACTGGCGAAAAACGGTCTGATCGCGATCCTTCGCGGCCTGCGCCCGCAAGAGGCGGCGGCCATCGGCGAGGTGTTGTATCAGGCAGGTTTTCGCGTCATTGAAGTGCCACTCAACTCCCCTGAACCGTACGAAAGTATCCGCATTCTGCGCAGCATCTTGCCCGCCGATTGCCTGATCGGCGCTGGTACGGTGTTGACCCCTGAACAGGTCCTGCAAGTGAAGGCGGCCGGCGGGCAGGTGATCGTCATGCCCCACAGTGATCCCAAGGTGTTGCGCGCGGCCAAGGCAGCGGGTTTGTACTTGTCGCCTGGTGTTGCCACGCCGACCGAAGCCTTTGCCGCACTGGCCGAAGGCGCCGATGTCTTGAAGATGTTTCCGGCAGAGCAAATGGGCCCGGCGGTGGTCAAGGCCTGGCTGGCGGTGCTGCCGGCAGGAACGTTGCTGATTCCGGTGGGCGGGATCACGCCGGACAACATGCAGGTATTTCTCGAGGCGGGCGTCAGCGGTTTCGGTCTGGGCTCCGGGCTGTTCAAACCGGGGCTGACACCTGACGAAGTAGCGGTCCGCGCCAAGGCTTATGTGCAGGCATGGAACGCGTTGCGTTAAGACAATCCCTGTAGGAGCCGAGCTTGCTCGCGATGGCATCACTGCGGTGAAACAGGCAGACCGCGCCGTCTGCATCGCGAGCAATCGAGCGTCGACCGGCTGCTCCTACAAGAGCTGATAACAAGAGAGCTGACGATGAAAATCACCAAACTGACGACCTTTATCGTTCCACCGCGCTGGTTGTTCCTCAAAATCGAAACCGACGAAGGCGTGACCGGCTGGGGCGAACCCGTGGTCGAAGGCCGGGCCCATACCGTCGCGGCGGCCGTTGATGAGCTGTCGGACTATCTGATCGGCAAGGACCCGCGCAACATCGAAGACATCTGGACCGTGCTCTATCGCGGCGGTTTCTACCGTGGCGGCGCGGTGCACATGAGCGCCCTGGCCGGGATCGATCAGGCGCTGTGGGACATCAAGGGCAAGGCACTTGGCGTGTCGGTCAGTGATCTGCTGGGGGGACAGGTTCGTGACAAGATTCGCGTCTATTCGTGGATCGGCGGCGACCGTCCGGCCGACACTGCGAGGGCTGCCAGGGACGCCGTCGAGCGTGGTTTCACCGCGGTGAAAATGAACGGCACCGAAGAGCTGCAATTCGTCGATACCTTCGAGAAAGTCGACCTGGCGCTGGCCAACGTCGCCGCCGTGCGTGATGCGGTGGGACCGAATGTGGGGATTGGCGTGGACTTCCATGGCCGGGTCCACAAACCGATGGCCAAGGTGCTGATGAAGGAACTCGACGCCTACAAGCTGATGTTCATCGAAGAGCCAGTACTCAGTGAAAACTATGAAGCATTGAAAGAGTTGGCGCCGCTGACCAGCACGCCAATTGCGCTGGGCGAGCGTTTGTTTTCCCGTTGGGATTTCAAACGGGTGCTCAGCGAGGGCTATGTCGACATCATCCAGCCGGATGCTTCCCATGCCGGCGGCATCACCGAAACCCGCAAAATCGCCAACATGGCCGAAGCCTATGACGTGGCGTTGGCGCTGCATTGCCCGCTGGGTCCGATTGCGCTGGCGGCGTGCCTGCAACTGGACGCGGTTTGCTACAACGCGTTTATCCAGGAGCAGAGCCTGGGTATTCATTACAACGAAAGCAACGACCTGCTGGATTACGTCAAGGATGCGCGGGTGTTCGACTACGACAAAGGCTTCGTGAAAATCCCGAACGGTCCAGGCCTGGGCATCGAGATCAACGAGGAGTACGTCATCGAACGCGCCGCCATTGGCCACCGCTGGCGCAACCCGATCTGGCGCCATGCCGATGGCAGTTTTGCCGAGTGGTAATAGTGGTCTGACCCAACACAGTTCCCCTGTGGGAGCGAGCTTGCTCGCGAAGACGGCGGCATGTGCAGCGAGGATGTTCAGGCATACCGCGTCGGCCCAATCGCGAGCAAGGTATCAGCACAAGTCTTTGTATCGCCCTCAATAATCATAAGAAGAGGCACCCCATGCATCCTGAGACTTTCACCGGGCAGGCGTCGTTGGTGACGCCGAGCCGCAAGCGTTTTTTCATCATGGTCCTGCTGTTCATCACCGTGGTGATCAACTACCTGGACCGCAGCAACCTGTCGATAGCCGCCCCGGCGCTGACCAGTGAACTGGGCATCGATCCGATCCATGTCGGGCTGATCTTCTCGGCATTCGGCTGGACCTACGCCGCCATGCAGATCCCCGGTGGCTGGCTGGTGGACCGGGTGCCGCCGCGCATCCTCTACAGCGTTGCGCTGCTACTGTGGTCGGTGGCCACGGTGATGCTCGGTTTCGCCGCCAGCTTCATCGCGCTGTTCGTTTTGCGCATGGCCGTGGGCGCGCTGGAAGCACCTGCCTATCCGATCAACAGCCGGGTGGTGACCACCTGGTTTCCCGAGCGTGAGCGCGCGACCGCTATCGGCTTCTACACCTCCGGGCAGTTCGTCGGGCTGGCCTTTCTGACGCCCGTATTGGCCTGGCTGCAACATCAATACGGCTGGCACATGGTATTCGTCAGCACTGGTGCGGTGGGGATTCTCTGGGCGGCCGTGTGGTACGCGGTGTATCGCGAGCCACGGGATTTCAAGGGGGCCAATCTGGCGGAAGTCGAGCTCATCCGTGAGGGCGGCGGGCTGGTCGATATCCAGGCCGAGACGGCCCGGCGCAAGGCTCCGTTCAACTGGACGGACCTGGGCACTGTGTTGAGCCAACGCAAGTTGTGGGGCATCTACCTCGGACAGTTCTGTCTCAATTCGACGTTGTGGTTTTTCCTGACCTGGTTTCCGACCTATCTGGTGAAATATCGCGGCATGGACTTCATCAAGTCCGGCCTGCTGGCGTCGCTGCCGTTTCTCGCGGCGTTCATTGGCGTGCTCTGCTCGGGGTTCTTCTCCGACTGGCTGATCCGCCGCGGCGCGACGATCGGTTTCGCCCGCAAGTTGCCGATCATTGGCGGGTTGCTGATTTCCACCTCGATCATCGGTGCCAACTTTGTCGAATCGACGCCGTGGGTGATCGCCTTCCTGGCGCTGGCGTTTTTCGGCAACGGGCTGGCTTCGATCAGCTGGTCGCTGGTCTCGACCTTGGCACCGGCACGCTTGTTGGGGCTGACGGGCGGGGTGTTCAACTGCATCGGCAATCTGGCGGCGATCGCCACGCCGATCGTGATCGGCTTTCTCGCCAGCGGCGACTCCTTCGCCCCGGCGATCACCTACATCGCCGCGCTGGCGTTGATCGGCGCCCTGTCCTATGTGTTGCTGGTAGGCAAGGTTGCGCGGATCGAGCTCTAGGCTCTGTACGATAACTGCCTGCGCGACGATCATGCTGCGTTAAAAACAGGCTCGGACGAACGAAGTGAGAACGTCCAAAGGACGGCCCGAAGGGCGAGCGAAGCGAGTAATGCTCATTTACAACCCGTAAACTCCGCTTCCTCGCCTGTTTTTGCCTTGCCTGATCGCCGCTCGGCGAGTTCTCGTACAGACCCTGGCAAGCGCAAGACCGGGCGACCATAATGCCGCCGGTTCCCTCGCTGATTGTTGAAGGCCAGATATGCAGGAAGACGTCGCAAAAAACGCCAAGGACGCCGCGCCGACAGGTACCCAGACGCTGCTACGCGGCCTGGGGGTGGTTCAGGCCGTGGCCAGTGGTGCTCGCGACCTCAAGGAAATTGCCCGGCTGATCGGGACCACCCGCAGCACCACCCATCGTCTGGCCAGTTGCCTGGTGGAGGAGCGCTATCTGCGGGTCGTGCCGCAAATCGGTTACCTGCTGGGGCCCAAGCTGATCGAGCTGGGTTTCCAGGCGCGCGAAGCGCTGCCGCTGGTGACCCTGGCCGGGCCGTATCTGGACGAGTTGTCGGCGTTGACCGGCGATACCATTCACCTGGCGATTCGTGAAGACGACGACGTGCTGTACCTGCACAAGAATCCCGGGCGCAATGGTCCGGAAATGCGTTCGCGGGTCGGTCATCGCATGCCCTTGGCGCGCACCGGGATCGGCAAGGCGCTCATGCTCGATGACTCGCCGCAGGAGTGGCAGCGCCTGTATCGGACCAGCTTGCCGGCGGGCGGGCAAAACCAGTTATGGCCGCAGCGCCCGGAGCCATCCTGGGAGCAATTCCAGCAGCGCATGCTGGAGTACGTGGCGGGCGGCTACGCCTTTGACCTGGAAGACAATGAACCGTCGATCCGCTGTGTCGCGGCGCCGGTACGCGATGCCAGCCGGCGAATCGTCGCCGGGATCAGCATTGCCAGCACCGTACCCTATATGCCACTGGAGAAAATGGCCGAGCTGATTCCGCTGATCAAGCAGGTCGCGGCCCGGATTTCCGCCGAGTTGGGGGCCAAGGCCTGAGCCGGGCCTGCGTTACAGCGGGGTGAGGACATTCATCACGGTATCCAGGGCGACACGGGTATCGTCAAGTTGCACCAGCGAGGCATGCCGGGCACCGAGGGCGTCACGATTCTTGATGGCGGTCAGTATCGCCTTGTGCCGGGGCAGGCTGAGCCTTTGAATGTCGGGGCGCCGGTTGGTGATACTGATTGACTCGCGCAGCGGCAGCGAAAGCATGTTGCACATGTAGGCGAGCAAGTCGTTGCGGGTCGCGTCGGCGATCGCATGGTGAAAATCCAGGTCCGCCTGCAAGAGGTTCTCGTGGGTCTTTGCCGTTTCCATGGCCTGGTAGGCTTTTTCGATGATCGCGATGTCGGCGTCGGTCGCCGTGGTGGCGGCCATGGCGGCGATTTCCGGTTCAAGGATTCGGCGCACGCCCGACAAGGTGTTGAAGAACTCGCTGTGAGGTGTGGACTGCATCAGCCAGGACAGCACGTCGGGATCCAGCAAGTGCCATTTCGAGCGAGGGCGCACTAGCGCGCCGACCCGTGGCTTGGAGTACACCAGCCCCTTGGCGCTCAGCACCCGGGTGGCTTCGCGCAGCACCGACCGACTGACCTGATAGGTCTCGCACAGCGTTGCCTCCTGGGGCAATCGTTCTTCCGGCTTGAGGCGTCCGGAGACAATGTGCATGCCCAGTTCCTGGACGATCTGGGCATGCATGCTCTTGCGTGGCTTGGGGGACTGCTGATCCATGACAGGGGCGCTGCTCTGACGAAATACACGGCATCATAACATCGCTGCCATCTCTATCAGGCGCTCCTGTACGCCTGAACCGATTCACTATCAGTGTGAATGACGCGGCACCTCGGCGCCGCGGCAACCCACCAGAAAGTCGAAGTCGCAGCCCTGGTCCGCCTGTAGCACGTGGTCGATGTACAGCTGGCGATAGCCGCCCACGATCAGTTTCTGTGGAGCTTGCAGGTCGGCCATGCGCGCCGCCAGCTCGGCGTCCGGGATGTCCAGGTGCAGACGCCCATTGGCACAATCGAGTTCGATCCAGTCGCCTTCTTTCACGGCGGCCAAAGGTCCGCCGGCAGCTGCTTCCGGGGCGACGTGCAAGACTACGGTGCCGTACGCCGTGCCGCTCATGCGTGCGTCGGAAATCCGCACCATGTCGGTGACGCCTTGGGCCAGCAATTTGGCCGGCAAGCCCATGTTGCCTACTTCCGCCATGCCGGGATAACCCTTGGGACCGCAGTTTTTCATCACCAGGATCGAGTCGGCATCGACGTCCAGCTCCGGGTCGTTGATCCGCGCCTTGTACATGTCGAAGTTCTCGAACACCACCGCACGGCCGCGATGCTGCATCAGTTCGGCGCTGGCGGCGGAAGGCTTGAGCACGGCGCCGAGAGGGGCCAGGTTGCCACGCAGCACGCAGATGCCGCCGTCCGCACGGATTGGGTTGGAGAGAGGGCGGATCACTTCGTCCTGGCCGTAGATCGGTGCCTCTCTGGTGTTGTCGCCGATCGACTTGCCATTGACGGTCAAGGCGTCGGGATGAGGAATCAGGTTGGCTTCGCCAAGGCGGCGCAGCACGGCCGGCAGGCCGCCGGCATAGTAGAACTCTTCCATCAGGAAACGCCCGGACGGTTGCAGGTCGACAATGGTCGGCATGCCGCGACCGATGCGGGTCCAGTCATCCAGTTCAAGCTCGACGCCGATGCGTCCGGCGATGGCTTTCAAGTGAATCACCGCGTTGGTCGAGCCGCCGATGGCAGCGTTGACGCGAATGGCATTTTCGAAGGCTTCCTTGGTGAGGATCTTCGACAGTTTCAGGTCTTCGCGAACCATCTCCACCGCGCGCATCCCGGACATGTGCGCCAGGACATAACGGCGCGCATCCACCGCCGGAATCGCCGCGTTGTGGGGCAGGGAGGTGCCCAGTGCCTCGGCCATGCAGGCCATCGTGGAGGCGGTGCCCATGGTGTTGCAGGTCCCCGCCGAGCGAGACATGCCGCCCTCGGCCGCCAGGAAGTCGTCGATGCTGATGGTGCCGGCCTTGACCTGTTCGCTGAGTTGCCACACCACGGTACCCGAGCCGATGTCCTGGCCCTTGTGCTTGCCGTTGAGCATCGGCCCGCCGGTGACGACGATGGCGGGGACGTCGCAACTGGCGGCGCCCATCAACAGCGCCGGCGTGGTCTTGTCGCAGCCGGTCAGCAGCACCACGCCGTCGATCGGGTTGCCGCGAATGGCTTCCTCGACGTCCATGCTCGCCAGGTTGCGGGTGAGCATGGCGGTGGGGCGCAGGTTCGACTCTCCGTTGGAGAACACCGGGAACTCCACGGGAAAGCCGCCGGCCTCGATCACCCCGCGTTTGACATGCTCGGCAATCTGGCGGAAGTGCGCGTTGCACGGGGTCAGCTCCGACCAGGTGTTGCAGATCCCGATGATGGGCTTGCCATGGAACTGATGGTCGGCAATGCCCTGGTTCTTCATCCAGCTGCGGTACATGAAGCCGTTCTTGTCGGCGGTACCAAACCACTGGGCGGAGCGCAGGTCGGGTTTTTTATCAGACATGGCTAGATCTCTTATAGTAAGACTATATTGTTCTTTTCTGGCGCTAACATAAGCGTAAATTCCCAGGTTTGGAAGTCTTGCTGAGTAAATAGTAATACTATATAGTCGTTTGCAACTGAGGTATGACCCTGGCGGTTTTCCGCGAGAGGCGTCCCCGAGCTTCCATAAAAACAACAATTGGAGATCGATCCCATGGGTCAGGAGCTGCGACCGATTCGTCGCATCACGCTGAAACCAAAATTCCTGAGCCCGCGATCAGGAGAAGGTTCATGCGTTTAGTTCAGTTCGAATTGAGTAACGGCGAGCGCCGGGTCGGCGTGGTCGAGGACGGTCTGGTCCGTGAAGTGCAATCCGCGCGCACGGTGCGCGAGCTGGCGCTGGCCGCCATCGAGACGGGCGTCGATCTGCGGCAGCAGGTCCAGCGCCTCGGCCTGGGGGGGAGTCACGATTATGCGCAATTGCTGGCCGAGCTCAGGATACTGGTGCCACTGGATCACCCGGACCCGGCGCATATGCTGGTCAGCGGCACCGGCCTGACCCATCTGGGCAGCGCGGCGGCACGGGACAAGATGCATCAGCAGGCCGGTGACGACAGCGCGATGACCGACACCATGCGGATCTTCAAGTGGGGCGTGGAAGGCGGTAAACCCGCTGCCGGTCAGGTCGGTGTGCAACCGGAATGGTTCTACAAGGGCGACGGCAGCACTGTCGTGCGTCCGGGTCAGGCATTCGCGCTGCCGCCATTCGCCGAAGACGCCGGCGAAGAGCCGGAAATCGGCGGCCTGTATGTCATCGGCCACGACGGCAAGCCTTATCGCCTGGGGTTTGCCGTGGGCAACGAGTTCTCCGATCACGTGATGGAGCGCAGGAATTACCTGTACCTGGCCCACTCCAAATTACGCAATTGCAGTTATGGTCCTGAACTGCGGGTCGGTGAACTGCCCCAGCACCTGGCTGGCAGCAGTCGCATTTTGCGTAATGGCAAGGTCGTATGGCAGAACGAGTTCCTCAGTGGCGAAGCCAATATGTGCCACAGCCTGGAAAACCTTGAATACCACCACTTTAAATACCGTCAGTTCCTGCGGCCGGGGGATGTACACATTCACTTCTTCGGCACCGCGACCCTGTCTTTCGCAGACGGTATCCGTACGCAGCCGGGCGATGTGTTCGAAATCAGTCAGGCGGAGTTCGGCGCGCCCTTGATCAACGGTATCGCCAGCGGCGACGCGGAGCTGGCCCCCGGTCAAGTAGGCACACTTTAAGGAGACAGGCATGACTCAGATTCTTGGTCACAACTACATCGGCGGCCGGCGCAGTGCGACCGGCACCGTGACCCTGCAGAGCTTCGACGCGCAGACTGGCGAAGCATTGCCCCATGCTTTCCACCAGGCGACGGCGCAGGAGGTCGATGCCGCCGCCAATGCTGCCGCGACGGCCTACCCGGCCTATCGAGCCTTGAGTGCGCAGCGTCGCGCGTATTTCCTGGCGTCAGTGGCCGATGAACTGGATGCGCTGGACGATGAGTTCATCGCCCTGGTTTGCCGTGAAACCGCGTTGCCCGTTGCACGCATCCAGGGCGAGCGCAAGCGTACCAGTGGCCAGATGCGGCTGTTCGCCGACGTGCTGCATCGTGGCGATTTCTACGGGGCGCGCATCGATCGGGCGTTGCCTGATCGCCAACCGTTACCGCGCCCGGATCTGCGTCAGTACCGCATTGGCCTGGGGCCGGTGGCGGTGTTTGGCGCGAGCAATTTTCCGCTGGCGTTTTCCACTGCCGGCGGCGACACGGCTGCGGCGCTGGCGGCCGGTTGTCCCGTGGTCGTCAAGGCGCACAGCGGGCACATGGCGACCGCCGAACGGGTCGCCGATGCGATCATCCGGGCGGCCGAGGCAAACGGAATGCCCGCCGGCGTATTCAACATGATCTATGGCGCCGGGGTCGGTGAGGCGTTGGTCAAGCATCCGGCAATCCAGGCGGTCGGTTTCACCGGCTCGCTCAAGGGCGGTCGAGCGCTGTGCGACATGGCGGCGGCACGCCCGCAACCGATCCCGGTGTTCGCCGAGATGTCGAGCATCAACCCGGTGATCGTGTTACCCCAGGCGCTGCAAGCGCGGGCAGATACCATCGCCCGTGACCTGACCGCCTCGGTGGTGCAAGGCTGCGGTCAGTTCTGTACCAACCCGGGCCTGGTGATCGGCATCGGTTCACTGCAGTTCACTGCGTTCACTCGGCAGGTCGCGCAACTTATCGGCGACCAGCCCGCCCAGACCATGCTCAACACCGGCACGTTGAGCAGTTATGGCAAAGGCTTGCAAAGGCTCCTTGCGCACCCTGGCATCGAGCACCTGGCCGGCCGTCCACAAGCGGGTAATCAGGCGCAGCCACAGTTGTTCAAGGCTGATGCGAGTTTGCTGGTCAATGGTGATGAAGTGCTGCAGGAAGAAGTGTTCGGTCCGACCACCGTGTTCGTTGAAGTGGCCGATCAGGCGCAACTCAGCGCCGCATTGCACGGGCTGCACGGCCAACTGACGGCGACGATCATTGGCGAAACCGCGGACTTCGCGCAGTTCAGCGAGCTGACGCCGTTACTGGAGCAGAAGGTCGGTCGCATCTTGCTCAACGGTTATCCGACCGGTGTCGAGGTCTGTGACTCGATGGTGCACGGCGGGCCTTTTCCGGCGACCTCGGATGCCCGTGGCACGTCAGTGGGGACCCTGGCCATCGACCGTTTCCTGCGCCCGGTGTGCTTTCAAAACTACCCCGACAGTTTGCTCCCGGACGCATTGAAAAATGCCAACCCGTTGCGCATTCAACGTCTGGTGGATGGACAGCCATCGCGTGACCGGCTGTAACGCGCGCAAGCTCGTCAGCGCCCGAAAAACAGTAACTATCCAGGAGGCTTCATGGTGTGGACCGCAGTGACCGAACACCGTGCGCAACTGGGCGAGGGTCCGTTCTGGGACGCGCCCGGCCGGGCCCTGTATTGGGTCGATATTGCCGGCCAACAGGCATTACGCCTGAGTGGCGAAAATCTGCAGGTCTGGCAACTGCCGGAGCCTGTGTCGGCGTTCATTCCCTGCGAAAGCGGCGATGCGTTGGTGACCCTGAGCAGCGGCGTGTATCGCCTTGACCTGAGCTCCACACAAGCGGCGCCGCGCCTGTCCTTGCTCTGCGTCGCCGATTCGCAACCGGGCAATCGTCCCAACGAGGCCCGTTGCGATGCCGGGGGCAGGCTCTGGCTGGGCACCATGCAGAACAACATCGGGGAGCAGGGCGAAGACCTGCCGGTCCTGCGGCGTTCCGGTGGCTTGTTCCGTATCGACGCCGATGCGCGAGTCACGCCGCTACTGCGTGGCCTAGGTATTCCCAATACCTTGCTTTGGAGCGAGGACGCCACGCAGGTGTATTTTGGCGACAGCCTGGACGGCACGCTGTATCGGTATTCGATCGGTATCGACGGCCAACTCGATCCGCCCCGGAAGTGGTTCGGGCCGCACCCGCGCGGTGTCCCGGACGGTTCGGCCATGGACGCCGAAGGCTATCTCTGGAATGCCCGCTGGGACGGCGGTTGCCTGCTCAGGTTGGCGCCCGACGGCGAGGTCGACCGCGTGATCGAGCTCCCCGTCAGCCGACCCACCAGTTGCGTGTTCGGTGGCAAGGATCTGCGAACCTTGTACATCACCAGCGCCGCAAGCCCGCTCAATCATCCGCTGGACGGGGCGGTGCTGGCCATTGAGGTCGATATCGCCGGGAAAATCTGTCACCGATTTGCAGGATAAATTTCAAGCATCAGGCAGCACTGGTTCACAGCTCGCACTCACAACAAAAACAAGGAGTCACTTTATGAATCGTCGTCATCGTGTAATCCGTTCCCTGTGCTGTATCGCCCTGGCGGCATCGGCCGTCAGCATGAGCAGCCTGTTGCTGGCCGCCGAGCCCGCGAAGATCGGGTTTCTGGTCAAGCAAGCGGAGGAGCCCTGGTTCCAGACCGAATGGGCTTTCGCTGAAAAGGCCGGTAAGGACAAGGGCTTTACCGTGATCAAGATCGCCGTGCCGGATGGCGAGAAAACCCTCTCGGCCATCGACAGCCTCGCCGCCAACGGCGCCAAGGGCTTCGTGATTTGCGCGCCGGATGTGTCCCTGGGCCCTGCGATCGTGGCCAGGGCCAAGGCCAATGATTTGAAAGTGATTGCGGTGGATGACCGCTTCGTCGATGCCGGCGGCAAGTTCATGGAGGATGTGCCCTACCTCGGCATGGCCGCCTTCGAAGTGGGCCAGCAGCAGGGCGCCGCCATGGCTGGCGAAGCGAAGAAGCGCGGTTGGGACTGGAAAGACACCTACGCGGTGATCACTACCTACAACGAACTCGATACCGGCAAGAAACGTATCGATGGGTCAGTCAAATCCCTTGAAGACGCCGGCCTGCCGAAAGACCACATCCTGTTTGCACCGCTCAAGACCCTCGACGTGCCGGGCAGCATGGATGCCACCAACTCGGCACTGGTGAAGCTGCCGGGTACGGCGAAAAAACTGATCGTCGGCGGCATGAACGACAACAGCGTACTGGGCGCCGTGCGCGCCACCGAAAGCGCCGGTTTTGCCGCAGCCAATGTCATTGGTATCGGTATCAATGGCACCGACGCCATCGGCGAATTGAAGAAGCCCAACAGTGGCTTCTTCGGCTCGATGCTGCCCAGTCCGCACCTTGAGGGTTACAACACCGCGAGCATGATGTTCGAGTGGGTCACCACCGGCAAGGAACCCGCGAAATACACCGCGATGGACAAGGTGACACTGATCACGCGCGACAACTTCAAGCAGGAACTGGAAAAGATCGGTCTGTGGAACTGAGGTCGGTTGTTTTCCTCGGCGGCCTTGGTGACAAGGCTGCCTGATCGGTGTGATGAGGTGGTTATGCATGCGCAATTGAACAAACAACAGCACAGTGCCAGCGGCAGTCTGTGCTTCAACGGCATTGGCAAAACCTTTCCCGGGGTCAAGGCGCTGGACGCTATCAGCTTTACTGCCCACCCGGGGCGGGTGCATGCCCTGATGGGCGAAAACGGTGCAGGCAAGTCGACCTTGCTCAAAGTCCTCGGCGGTGCCTACAGCCCCAGCAGCGGAAGCCTGCAGATCGGCGAGCAGACGATGGTCTTCAAGTGCGCCGCCGACAGCATTGCCTGCGGAGTGGCTGTCATCCACCAGGAGTTGCACCTGGTGCCGGAAATGACCGTGGCGGAAAATCTGTTTCTCGGGCATTTGCCAACCCGTTTCGGTGTGATCAACCGCCGTGCGTTGCGCGAGCAGGCACTGGCCTGTCTCAAGGGCCTGGCCGATGAAATCGATCCGCTGGAAAAGCTCGGCCGTCTGTCCCTGGGGCAACGGCAGTTGGTGGAGATCGCCAAGGCGTTGTCCCGTGGCGCCCATGTGATTGCCTTCGACGAACCCACCAGCAGCCTGTCGGCCCGGGAAATCGAGCGCTTGATGGCGATCATCGGGCGACTGCGGGATGAGGGCAAAGTGGTGCTGTACGTTTCCCATCGCATGGAGGAAGTGTTCCGTATCTGCAATGCGGTGACCGTGTTCAAGGACGGTCGTTACGTGCGCACGTTCGAGGACATGAGCGAGCTGACCCACGATCAGTTGGTCACCTGCATGGTCGGTCGCGACATTCAGGACATCTACGACTACCGCCCTCGTCAACGGGGCGAGGTGGCGCTCAAGGTCGATGGTCTGATGGGGCCTGGCTTGCGCTCCGCGGTGAGTTTCGAGGCGTATCAAGGCGAGATTCTCGGCCTGTTCGGGCTGGTCGGTGCCGGGCGCACCGAGCTGCTGCGCCTGCTTGGCGGTCTTGAGCGCAGTACGGCTGGAAGCCTGCGGCTGTGCGGTGAGGAACTGAAGCTGCGCTCGCCGCGCGATGCCATTGCCGCCGGTGTCCTGCTGTGTCCCGAGGACCGCAAGAAAGAGGGCATCGTGCCGCTTGCGAGCGTTGCCGAGAACATCAACATCAGCGCACGCGGCGCTCATTCCCGGTTTGGCTGGCTGTTGCGCGACAGTTGGGAGAAGAGCAACGCCGACAAGCAGATCAAGGCGTTGAAAGTGAAAACGCCCCATGCGGCGCAGAAAATCATGTACCTGTCGGGGGGCAATCAGCAGAAGGCCATTCTGGGTCGCTGGCTGTCGATGCCGATGAAGGTGCTGCTGCTCGACGAGCCGACGCGCGGTATCGATATCGGCGCGAAAGCCGAGATTTACCAGATTATCCATAACCTGGCCGCCAGCGGGATTGCGGTGATCGTCGTATCCAGCGACCTGATGGAAGTGATGGGCGTCTCCGACCGCGTCCTGGTGCTTTGCGAAGGCGTGATGCGCGGCGAGAAAAACCGCGAACAGGCCAATGAATCCAACTTGCTGCAACTGGCCTTGCCGCGCCAATGCGCTGACGGCCAGGTGAACTGAGAGGTGACTATGACAACCCAAAACAACGCGTTGCCGACGACGCACAAACCCCTGGATGTGCGCGCCCTGCTCGATAATTGGGCGATGCTGTTGGCGGCACTGGGGATCTTTGTGCTCTGCACCCTGCTCATCGACAACTTCCTCTCGCCCCTGAACATGCGCGGCCTGGGGTTGGCGATTTCCACCACGGGCATCGCCGCGTGCACCATGTTGTATTGCCTGGCGTCCGGACATTTCGACTTGTCGGTGGGCTCGGTGATTGCCTGTGCCGGGGTCGTTGCCGCGGTGGTGATGCGCGACACCGACAGCGTGTTGCTCGGTATCGGCGCGGCGCTGCTGCTGGGGCTGCTTGTCGGGCTGATCAACGGGATCGTGATTGCCAAGCTGCGGATCAACGCGCTGATCACAACGTTGGCGACCATGCAAATCGTGCGTGGCCTGGCCTATATCTTTGCCAACGGCAAGGCAGTCGGCGTGTCCCAGGATCAGTTCTTCATCTATGGCAATGGCCAGTTGTTCGGCGTGCCAGTGCCGATCCTGATCACCATCGGCTGTTTCCTGTTTTTTGGTTGGCTGCTCAATTACACCACCTATGGGCGCAACACCATGGCCATTGGCGGCAACCAGGAAGCGGCGCTGCTGGCCGGGGTCAACGTCGACCGGACCAAGATCATCATCTTCGCCGTGCACGGGGTCATCGGTGCCTTGGCCGGGGTGATCCTGGCTTCGCGCATGACCTCCGGCCAGCCGATGATCGGCCAGGGTTTCGAATTGACGGTGATTTCCGCCTGTGTGCTGGGTGGGGTGTCGTTGAGCGGCGGGATCGGCATGATTCGGCACGTGATTGCCGGGGTGTTGATTCTGGCGATCATCGAGAATGCGATGAACCTGAAAAACATCGACACGTTTTACCAGTACGTGATTCGGGGTTCCATTCTGCTGTTGGCCGTGGTGATCGACCGCATGAAACAACGCTGATCGCGGTTGTTCAATGTGGGATGTTCAATGCGTTCCATGTGTTCACTGGGGACTAGGGGGGTATGTAGGAGCTGTCGAGCCTTGGCGAGGCTGCGATAGCGGTGGGTCAGGCAACATCAACGTTGACTGTACTGCCGCTATCGCAGCCTCGCCAAGGCTCGACATCTCCTACAGGTTCAGGGGCGTTCAGGGTCAGGTTCAGTCGGCCGAGAACTTCAGGACGGTGTTCTGGGCATACGTCTGGCCTGGATCCAGCCGTGTGCTAGGGAAGCCCGGCTGGTTCGGCGAGTCGGGGTAGTGCTGGGTTTCCAGGGTGAATGCGCTCCAGTGTCCGTAGGCCTTGCCAGCCTTGCCCTTGACCGAACCGTCGAGGAAGTTGCTGGTGTAGAACTGCACCCCGGGTTCGCTGGTGTAGAGCTGCAAGCGACGGCCGGATTGCGGGTCGCGCACATCGGCGGCGAGTTGGCTGACATCACCCTTGGCATCCAGGACCCAGTTGAAGTCAAAACCACCTTGTTTCGGCTCGGCGAATTTGAGTTGCGGATGATCATCCTTGATGCGCTGGCCGATGGCGGTCGGTTGCCGAAAGTCCATCGGTGTGCCGGCTACCGGGGCCAGTTCACCGGTTGGAATCAAGGTGCCGTTGACCGGTGTGTAATGGCTGGCGTGCAAGGTGGCGAGCTGTTTGAGCACGTCACCGTTACCGGCCCCGGCGAGATTGAAGTAACTGTGGTTGGTGAGGTTCAGCACCGTGGGTTTGTCGGTGGAGGCCTTGTACTCGATGCGCAGCTCGTTATGGTCGTTGAGGCTGTAGGTGATCTCGACCTTCAGGTTGCCGGGAAAGCCCATCTCACCGTCTGGCGACAGGTAGCTCAAGGTCACACCGACCGAATCGTTGCTGTTGACCGGTTGTGCTTTCCAGACGCGCTTGTCGAAACCCAGCGCACCACCGTGCAGCGAGTTGGGGCCATCGTTGAGCGGCATCTGGTAACGCTTGCCGTCCAGTTCGAAGGCACCCTGGGCCAGGCGATTGCCGTAGCGTCCGATGGTCGCGCCGAAGAATGCCTTGCCGCTCTGATAACCCTGGACATCGTCAAAGCCCAGTACCACGTCTTCGAACTTGCCGTTCTTGTCCGGCACTTTCAACGATTGCAAGACGCCGCCGTAGGTAATGACCGTGGCTTGCATGCCATGGCTGTTGCGCAACACATATTGCTCGATGGCGGTTCCATCATGGGTCTTGCCAAAAGCCTTGTGTTCGCTGGACAGGCCACCGGCCTGGACGCCGAGGCTGGCCATCATCAGGGAAAGGCCGAGGCCGGAAAGCAGGTGTCGGGATTGCGGCATGGTTGAACGTCCTTTTGTTGTTTTGAGTTTAATAGTTCTACTAATTAGCGATATTTTGTCGAAACAGCAGTAAATTTATAGTCTGAAAGACTGATTTTGCAATATAAAGTAAGACTAATTTGGTGGCTGGCGAAAATGATCCATGAGTGCCCGAGCGCACCATGAGTCCCGCTGCTTGAATCGAAGTGCCTACTGTGGAGTAACCGTCATATGACTAATGAAACGGGCGCCGGCGTGCCGGCCGTGTACACCGACCTCAAAGATAAAACCGTATTGATTTCCGGCGGTGCCTCGGGGATCGGTGAGGCCATGGTTTGCGCTTTTGCCCGGCAGGGAGCAAAGGTTGCGTTCGTGGACATGGCCAAAAGCCAAGGTGAGCAGTTGGCGGCCCAATTGTTGGCTGAGGGCCATAGGGTCGAGTTCGCTCACTGTGATATCACTGACGAGAGCGCTTATAAGGAGGCGATTGGACGCTTTGCGCAGACCCTGGGGCCTGTGAATGTCCTGGTGAACAATGCCGCCAATGATGTCAGGCACACCTTGGATGAAGTTGACTCGGAGACTTTCGACAAACTGATTTCCGTCAATTTGAAGCATGCTTTTTTTGCCGCCCGGGCGGTGGTCCCCATGATGAAGGCCGCCGGGGAGGGCGCGATCATCAATCTGGGCTCCATTGGCTGGATGATGGCCTCCAGTGGATACCCGGTCTACGCGGCCAGTAAAGCGGCAACCCACGGCATGACCAGGGCGTTGGCACGGGAGTTGGGGCCATGGCGTATCAGGGTCAACACCCTGGTTCCAGGATGGGTGATGACAGAAAAGCAGCTCGCGTTCTGGGTTGACGATGCCGCCAGGGAGTTGATTAGCCGCAGCCAATGCCTGCCGGGTAACGTGGAACCTTTCCATATAGCAAACATGGCGCTTTTCCTGGCCTCCGAGGCGTCTTCCATGTGTTCGGCGCAAAACTTCATCGTCGATGGTGGTTGGGTCTAGGCGTTTGGTGCACCCTCAAAAAAACGGCTGTATCAAAGGCAGTGAACGATAGTCCCCTCTGCGCTCGGCGTAGAAGGCCGGCTCGACCAGCGTCCCTGTGGGTTGTTTGAGCGGGCCGTTTCGCCGATGAGGTCTTCGTGCCCAGCCAAAGCACCGCCAGCACGGTGCCATACATGCCGCTGGAAAAAATGGCCGAGCTGATTCCCCTGATCAAAGGGGGCACGGCTCGGCTATCGGTAGAGTTAGGGGGTAAGGTATAAGCCGCTAACGTCTGATCAGACCTTCAAGGTCGCCATGTCGATGACGAAGCGGTACTTCACGTCACCGGCGATCATGCGGCTGTAAGCCTCGTTGATCTGGCGTATGTCGAGCATTTCGATGTTGCAGGTGATGTTGTGCTCGGCGCAGAAATCCAGCACTTCCTGGGTTTCTGCGATACCACCAATCAACGAGCCGGCCAGCACTCGACGACCCAGTACCAGTTTGGCGGCGTGGATGGGCGGATCGATCGGCTCGATCAGGCCGACGAGGATGTGCACGCCGTCGAAGCGCAGCGTATCGAGGTAGGGGTTGAGATCGTGCTGCACCGGAATGGTGTCGAGCAAAAAGTTGAACTGTCCGGCTGCGGCCTTCATCTGTTCGGCGTCGGTGGAGACGATTACGTGGTCCGCACCCTGGCGACGACCTTCTTCGGCCTTGCTCGCTGAGCGGGTGAACAACGTCACTTCAGCGCCCATGGCTTTGGCAAACTTGATGCCCATGTGACCGAGGCCGCCCATGCCGAGAATCCCCACTTTGTCGCCGGCTTTCACGCCGTAGTGTTTGAGCGGTGAGTAGGTGGTGATGCCCGCGCAGAGAATCGGCGCAGCGCTGGCCGGGTCGAGTGTCTCGGGGATACGTACGACGAAGTGCTCGCTGACTACGATGCTGTCGGAGTAACCGCCCATGGTGTTGCTGCCGTCGACCCGGTCCGGGGTCGCGTAGGTCAGGGTCGGACCTTCGAGGCAATATTGCTCGAGGTCGGCATGGCAGGCTTCGCAGTGACGGCACGAGTCGACCATGCAGCCGACACCGACCAGATCACCCACCTTGTGGGCGGTGACATTGGCGCCGATGGCGGTGACTTTGCCGACAATTTCGTGGCCGGGCATCAGTGGGTAAACGGCGATGCCCCATTCGTTGCGGGCCTGGTGGATGTCGGAGTGGCAGACGCCGCAGTAGAGAATCTCGATCGCTACGTCGTCGGCACGCGGGCTGCGACGTTCGAAGGTCATCGGGGCTAGGGGAGTGGTGGCTGACTGGGCGGCGTAACCGATGGCGGTATACATGGTGAACCTCGCAAAAGCAGTGACGGGGGAGGTGGGGGATTTTCCGCGCCGTCCGCCTCACCGGCCATGACGATTCCTCCGCGTCTTATGCCTATTCCTCCGGCATCCTCGGTGGATAGGTCGCATTGGCGCTCAGACCTGCGATGATGCTTTCATCCCTTTTTTCGTGAAGTTTTTGCCATGTTGTTGACCCGTCATCTCGATGCCAATGCCGCGTTGGTTGCGCTGATTCAGCCGTTGGCGACCCGTGATGGTTTCGTGCCGACACGCTTGCCCGGCGTGCATGTACTCAGAGCCAGTTGCGATGTGGCGCGTGGCCCGCAGATCTATGAGCCGAGCCTGATGATCATTGCCCAAGGCAGCAAAGTCGCCTATCTGGGCGCGCGTACGCTGGAATACGGTGCCGGGCATTACCTGATTCAGGCACTGCCGGTGCCTTTCGAATGCGAAACGTTTGCCATGGCTGATGCGCCATTGCTCGGGGTTTCGATTGCCATCGACCGCGCGCTTTTGGGCGAACTGGTGTTGGCTATGGGGTTGGTGCATGGGCGCAATACGCCTGCGCAAACCCCCGAATCCATGACCTCGGCGGTACTCGATGACGGCATGCGTGGCTGTGTCGAGCGCTTGTTGCACTGCCTGCACGATCCGCTGGAGTGTCAGGTCATGGGGCAGGCGCGGTTGCGTGAGTTGTTGTTCGTGGCGTTACGCGGTCCGCAGGCTGATGTGCTGCGGGCGTTGGTCGAGCAACAGGGACAATTTGCCCGGATTGCGGCGTCCTTGAGTCATTTGCATGCGCACTTCACCGAGACGCTGAACGTCGAGACGCTGGCCAGTTGCGCGAACATGAGTACGTCGACCTTTCATGAGCATTTCAAGCGCAGCACCTTGTTGTCGCCGGTGCAGTATTTGAAGCGCTTGCGTTTGCTCAAGGCGCAGCAGTTGTTGCTGTCGGAAGGGCTGGGAGTGGCGCAGGTTGCGCATCGGGTGGGTTATCAGAGCACGTCGCAATTCAGTCGCGAGTACAAGCGCTACTTTGAGCGTAATCCGGGGGATGAGCGGGTGGCTTAGATTTCAGGCGCCGCGAGGTCTCCGTAGCAGCTGGCGAAGCCTGCGTTCGGTGCGGGCTGCGTTCGGACGCAGCCGTCGTGAAATCAGCCACTTCGGTCTTCCAGATAATCCGCGTACGGCGGGTTTACGACGGCTGCGCCGCCGAACGCAGGCTTCGCCAGCTGCTACAAGGGGCGGTGTGTTTTCTCCAGGCAACAAAAAGGCCCCCATTTCGGGAGCCTTGATGTTTGGCCATTTGACTTACATATTCGGGTAAGTCGGCCCACCCGCGCCTTCCGGCGCAACCCAGGTGATGTTCTGCGAAGGGTCCTTGATGTCACAGGTCTTGCAGTGCACGCAGTTCTGGGCGTTGATCTGGAAGCGCTTCTCACCGTCTTCCTTGGTGATCACTTCATAGACGCCGGCCGGGCAGTAGCGCTGCGCCGGTTCGTCGTACAGCGGCAGGTTTTTGTTGATCGGAATGCTCAGGTCGGCCAGCTTCAGATGGCACGGCTGCTCTTCTTCATGGTTAGTACCAGAGATGAACACCGAGCTGAGTTTGTCGAAGCTGAGTTTGCCGTCCGGTTTCGGGTAGTCGATCTTCTTGCTGTCGGCCGCGAGCTTGAGGCAAGCGTAGTCCGGCTTGGTGTCGTGCAAGGTGAACGGCAGTTTGCCGCCGAAGATGTTCTGGTCGAGCCAGTTGAAACCACCGCCGACGATAGCGCCGTACTTGTGGATCGCCGGGCCGAAGTTGCGGCTGGCGAACAGTTCTTCGTAGAGCCAGCTGGCTTTGAACGATTCAACGTAGCTGTTCAGTTCATCAGCGCCTTCGGAACCTGCGAACAGGGCGTCGGCCACGGCGTCAGCGGCGAGCATGCCGGACTTCATCGCGGTGTGACTGCCTTTGATCTTGGCGAAGTTCAGGGTGCCGAGGTCGCAACCGATCAGTGCGCCGCCCTTGAAGACCATCTTCGGCAGCGAGTTCAGGCCGCCTTTGCAGATGGCGCGGGCGCCGTAGCTGATGCGCTTGCCACCTTCCAGGTACTGCTTGAGCACCGGGTGATGCTTGAGGCGCTGGAACTCGTCGAACGGCGACAGGTAAGTGTTGCTGTAGGACAGGTCGACGATCAGGCCGACTACAACCTGGTTGTTTTCCAGGTGATAGAGGAACGAGCCACCGGTGTTTTCGGTGCCCATGATGTCCAGCGGCCAACCGGCAGTGTGCACCACCAGGCCTGGCTGATGCTTGGCCGGATCGATTTCCCAGATTTCTTTCAGGCCGATGCCGTAGTGCTGGGCGTCGGCATCGGTGTCGAGGTTGAAGCGCTTGATCAGTTGCTTGCCGATATGGCCACGGCAGCCTTCGGCGAACAGCGTGTACTTGCCACGCAGTTCCATGCCGGGGGTGTACAGGCCTTCTTTCGGATTGCCTTCACGGTCAACGCCGAGGTCACCGGTGATGATCCCGCGAACCACGCCGTTTTCGTCGAACAGTGCTTCCTGAGCGGCGAAGCCTGGGTAGATCTCTACGCCCAGGTTCTCGGCCTGCTGGGCCAACCAGCGGCACAGGTTGCCCAGGGAGATGATGTAGTTGCCTTCGTTGTGCATGGTCTTGGGCACAAAGAGGTCTGGAATCTTGATCGCGCCATCGGCGTTCTTCAGAACGAAGATGTCATCGCGAGTGACCGGAGTGTTCAGCGGTGCGCCGAGTTCTTTCCAGTCCGGGAACAGTTCGTTCAGCGCCCGAGGTTCGAACACCGCGCCAGACAGAATGTGAGCGCCGACTTCGGAGCCTTTTTCGACCACGCAGACGCTAATTTCCTTACCGGCTTCGGTGGCCTTCTGCTTCAATCGGCAGGCGGCGGAAAGACCAGCGGGGCCGGCACCGACGATGACCACGTCGAATTCCATGTATTCGCGTTCCACAGGTTATCTCCTACTCAAGGCTCAACAGTTTTTTTTCTAATTGGAGGTTTGGTGTCGCATCCATGAATCCCTGCACAACGCTGGGAGAGGACAATCGATGAGCCACCTTTCTCTCTAGGCGGCGCATTATATCTACACCACTCTTAGCGTCCAATACAAACGTTTGTTTGAATTTGCTCCAGCCCAGAGAAATCAAAGAAGCGCGGCTTATGACTGGCCATTTTGGCGTATTGACCGGAATAGGTGTTCCGGTCAAGATACGGGCGGTTTTGCGCTCGCCGTAGGCTGACTGTTGGTTTCAAGAGCACCTCTAAAGACAGGGCGAAGGCAGTACAAGGTGACGCGCAGCGCAGGTTTGGCGCGAAGTTTACACGTCGCGACACAGAATGACTCGTTAGTCACCACTGACGAACGGTCATCACGCTTCGTGAGCTGGGTCACCATTACAAATGCCGGCGTTTTTAGAGGTGCCCTTGTGCCCGATGAGCATCAACCGCCAGGTTCGCCTAGGCGACTTTCTTTTCACCGGAGAGTAACGAGGAATCCATGAAGGTTCTTGTAGCTGTCAAACGAGTGGTCGACTATAACGTCAAGGTTCGCGTCAAAGCGGACAACTCCGGCGTCGATCTCGCTAACGTCAAGATGTCGATGAACCCTTTCTGCGAAATCGCAGTGGAAGAAGCCGTACGCCTGAAAGAGAAAGGTGTTGCGACTGAAATCGTCGTCGTCTCCATCGGCCCGTCCACCGCTCAAGAGCAACTGCGCACCGCGCTGGCTCTGGGTGCCGACCGCGCCATCCTCGTCGAATCCGCCGAAGACCTGACTTCCCTGGCCGTTGCCAAGCTGCTCAAGGCTGTTGTCGACAAGGAACAGCCTCAGCTGGTGATCCTTGGCAAACAAGCCATCGACAGCGACAACAACCAGACTGGCCAGATGCTCGCTGCACTGAGCGGTTACGGTCAGGGCACCTTCGCCTCGAAAGTCGAAGTCACTGGCGACAACGTTGCCGTGACCCGTGAAATCGACGGCGGTGCACAGACCGTTTCGCTGAAACTGCCGGCCATTGTCACCACCGACCTGCGTTTGAACGAGCCGCGCTATGCGTCCCTGCCAAACATCATGAAAGCCAAGAAGAAGCCGCTTGAAGTGCTGACTCCTGACGCTTTGGGCGTTTCCACCGCCTCCACCAACAAAACCCTGAAAGTCGAAGCGCCGGCTGCACGCAGCGCAGGCATCAAGGTCAAGTCGGTGGCTGAACTGGTCGAGAAACTGAAAAACGAAGCGAAGGTAATCTGATCATGACTATCTTGGTAATCGCCGAACACGACAACAAAGTAGTGGCCCCGGCCACGCTGAACACCGTGGCGGCTGCCGCCAAAATCGGTGGTGACATCCACGTTCTGGTTGCCGGTCAGGGCGTTGGCGCTGTAGCTGAAGCTGCCGCCAAAATCGCTGGCGTGGCCAAAGTGCTGGTCGCCGACAACGCTGCCTACGCACACCAACTGCCAGAAAACGTTGCACCGCTGGTAGCGGAGTTGGGCAAGGGCTACAGCCACATCCTGGCTGCCGCCACCTCCAACGGCAAAAACATCCTGCCGCGCGTTGCCGCGCAGCTGGACGTTGACCAGATCTCCGAGATCATCTCGGTTGAAAGCGCTGACACCTTCAAGCGCCCAATCTATGCCGGCAACGCCATCGCTACCGTTCAGTCCAACGCGTCGGTAAAAGTCATCACCGTGCGTGCTACCGGTTTCGACCCGGTTGCCGCCGAAGGTGGTTCGGCTGCCGTTGAAGCGGTTGCGGCTGCTCACGACGCGGGCACTTCCAGCTTCGTTGGCGAAGAACTGGCCAAGTCCGATCGTCCGGAACTGACCGCTGCCAAGATCGTCGTTTCCGGCGGTCGCGGCATGCAGAACGGCGACAACTTCAAGCACCTGTACGCCCTGGCCGACAAGCTGGGCGCTGCTGTTGGCGCTTCCCGCGCTGCGGTCGACGCAGGTTTCGTACCGAACGACATGCAGGTCGGTCAGACCGGCAAGATCGTTGCACCACAGCTGTACATCGCCGTCGGTATCTCCGGCGCGATCCAGCACCTGGCCGGCATGAAAGACTCCAAGGTGATCGTTGCGATCAACAAGGACGAAGAAGCGCCGATCTTCCAGGTGGCCGATTACGGCCTGGTGGCGGACTTGTTCGAAGCCATCCCCGAGTTTGAGAAGCTGGTCTAATCCAGCGGCTTGACTTATAAGGAGCCCGGTCTTTTGGCCGGGCTTTTTATTGTCTTTGATTTGAGTGGGAGAAATTCGCCATGGATCTGCGTCGCTGGAGTGGCCTGTCATTGCTGGTGGGCCTTTCGGTTTTGCCTGTGCTGTCGGTCGCAGCAGGCAAATGCGAACGCCTGGTGGTGACCGGCAGCCCGGATGCACCGCCGTATCTGTGGCGCGACCCGCAAGACCCGACACACTTGATCGGTGCCAGCGCCGATCTGTTACAACAGATCGCGGGAGAGCTGGGGCTCAAGGTCGAGTTGCTGTACGCAGGCCTGCGCTCGCAAGCCCTGGATGAAGTACGCAGCGGACGTATGGACATCCTCGCCGATGCACCGTTGACGGTGAATGAACTGGAAACGCTGGATTACATTCATCCACCGTTGGTGGAGAACGACTATCTGGTCTGGACTCGCAAGGATTCGGTGCTGGTCTACAACGAGGCGAAAGACTTGCACGGTCATCCTGGCGCTGTGTCGGAAAAGGCCCGTTTGACCCAGCCGTTTGAAGCGTTCGCCAAGGCGCAGTTGAGCCTTGTGCGCCTGCCCAACCTGACCGAGGCCTTTCAGAAGCTGCTTTTAGGCGAGGTGCAATACGTACTTGCCGGACGCTATGCAGGAATGGCGACGGCCCAGACTCTGGGGATGGCCAATGATCTGGCGGCCCATCCACAACCAATCGATAAACCGGGCCTGTTCCTCGCGGTTTCCCATAACTCTGCCTGCAACGACCCATGGTTACGCGGACAGTTGGCTAAAAAGATGACAGAATTGCCCGCGTCCGGTCTGACGGAAGCCGTGCTGCAGCGCAATCTAGAGCGCTGGAAGGCACAGTTACAGCAACCCGTCAGCCCAAAACTTTAGGGTGCGTCCTCAATAAATGACGGTCGCGCCATCGCCCCGCCAAAATCGGGGTGAGACAGGAACAATGAGCATAGGGGCCAGGCCCTTCGGGTTGAAGCTGTGGTCGAGCCATGCTGCGTTGCGGGACTTGAAGAGGCGAACAGCATTTCCTGCGTCCCGCGCCTGGCCTGGCACGACCACAGCATCAACGCGATCCGCCCTTTATTAAGAACGCACCCTGGGATTTTCTAGTGACTATTCGACCTCTTTTCGCTGTCCTGGCCGTTCTGGCTCTGGCCGGTTGCGCAGCCGATCCGGCGCCGAATGAACAGATGCGCTTGACCGGGCAAGCCCTGGAACAAGCCAAAGCCGTGGGCGCGACAACTGAAGACGTCGCTGAGCTGAAACTCGCTGAAGGCAAGTTCACCCAGGCTCAGGCTGACATGGTTCACCAATCGTTCAAGGACGCGCGCATGCAAGCTGAACAGGCTGAGCTGGACGCCCGTCTGGCTGAAGCACGGGTCCTGACCCAGAAAAGCCAGGAACAACTGAAGGTGCTCAACACCCGTATCACTCGCCTGCGCAAGCAACTGGGAGATGCCCAATGAGCCTGAAGACCAGAGTATTCGGTGGTCTGCTATTGGCCGGTTGCGCGAGCCTGTACGGTTGTGCCGGCCAGCACAGTGACGCCGCTTTGCGCCAGGCCAGCGCCGACTTCCAGAAGGTCAAGGAAGACTCGAATGTGCTGCGCGTCGCGCCCAAGGACGTGATTCGCGCCGGTGAGTCTCTGGCTCGCGCCGATCGTCTGTCGAGCTACTGGGGCAGCGGTAAGGATGTAGCGCATTACGCCTACCTGAGCCAGCGCTACAGTGAAATTGCCCGAGAACACAGCGAACAGATACTGAACCAGGAGCGCACGGCGAAACTTGAGCTGGAGCGTCAGCGCCTGCAATTGGCCTTGCGTGAGGCCAAGCTGCTCAGCGTGCAGCAGCAGGGCAAATGGCTGGAAGAGCAGATCATCAGCCTGGCGACGACTCAGACCGATCGCGGTCTGGTCATGACCTTGGGGGATGTGTTGTTCGATACCGGCGAAGCGGACTTGAAAAACTCGGCCAATCGCACGGTGCTGAAAATCGTTCAGTTCCTCCAGCTCAATCCCAAGCGCGTAGTGCGGATTGAAGGCTATACCGACAGCACCGGCGGCAAGCAGGACAATCTCAGTTTGTCTCGCGATCGTGCTCAAGCAGTTGCCGACGTGTTGATTGATCTGGGTATCGAGGACAAGCGTATCCAGGTCGAAGGCTACGGCGATGAGTATCCGGTGGAGGCCAACGCCTCCGAGCGCGGACGTGCGCAGAATCGCCGCGTGGAAATTGTGTTCTCCGACGAGAAAGGCCAGCTCGGCGCTTCCCGCTAAGACCCTCGCCACTGAAAGCCCGGTAACCTGAGGTGCCGGGCTTTTTTGTACCTGCGAATTGGCTCGCAATACAGTACAGTTTTTGCTGACACTGCACTGTACGGTCAACTATTGTGGCAACTGTCCCCGTACACTTCTAAACTGTTCCGGTATTGTTCTGCACAAAAATAAAATGCCCGTGAAATCGAGTGCTGCGTCATGACCAATCTCTTGCTCTATCAACGTATCGCTCAGCAATTGGCTGAGGATATCCGTCGTGGTGTCTATCAGCCGGGCGAGCGCGTGCCCTCGGTACGCAAGATGAGCTCGCAGCTCAACGTCAGCCATGCGACGGTGCTTCAGGCTTACGCCAATCTCGAAGACCAGGGGCTGATTCGTGCCAGGCCGCAGTCCGGTTATTACGTGCACCAGACGCCGGCCCTGACAGCGCCAACCCCGGATATCGCCCGGGTTGAGCGGCCAGGTCTGGTCACTCGCAGCAGCATCATTCAGCAGGTGTTGGTCGAGTCGCGGCGCGAAGGCGTGTTTCCGCTGGGGGCCGCCGTTCCGAGTGTCGACTATCTGCCGGTGCGTGCTCTGCATCAGCAATTGGCCAAGGTCACGCGCTTTCATAGCCCGCGGGCCTTCAGTTACATGTTTAGTCCGGGTTTTGAACCGTTACGCCGACAAGTGGCGATTCGTATGCGTGATGCCGGTGTGGTGGTCGATCCATCGGAAGTGGTGATCACCCACGGTTGCGTCGACGCCTTGCAGATGTCGTTGCGGGTGTTGACCCGACCAGGCGATCTGATCGCGGCTGAGTCGCCGACCTATTACGGACTGCTGCAACTGGCCGATCTGCTGGGCCTGAAAGTCATCGAGATCCCGAGCGACCCTGCCATTGGCATGAGCCTTGAAGCGCTGCAATTGGCGGCGAACCAGTGGTCGATCAAGGCCCTGGTCCTGACCACGCGCCTGAGCAACCCGTTGGGCGGCACCATGCCTGAGGAGCGGCAGAAGCAGTTGCTGCGTCTGGCATCGGATTTCGATATCCAGGTTGTCGAGGATGATATTTACGGCGAACTGATGTTCGAGCAGGGCCGTACCAAGGCACTGAAGGCCTACGACCGGCTGGATCGGGTGATCTACTGCTCGAGCTTTTCCAAGACCTTGTCACCCGGTGTACGGATCGGCTGGATGATCGCCGGTAAGTACCAACAGGAAATCCAGCGTTTGCAGACTTTCAGCACCCATTCTGCGTGCAGCGTCACGCAGATGGGGATCGCGTCTTATCTGGAGAACGGCGGTTATGATCGCCATCTGCGCTATATCCGTCAGGAGTACCGCAAGAACCTCAGTGCTTTCCAGCTGGCGGTGCAGCAGTATTTCCCGGAAGGCACGCAGATGACCCGACCCACCGGCGGCTTCATCCTCTGGGTCAGCCTGCCTGGCCGGGTCAATACCCAAGAACTGCATGTGCGCGCCTTGCAACAGGGCATCAGCATCGCGCCGGGGCTGATTTTCAGTAACACCGAGCAGTTCAATCACTGCATTCGATTGAACTGCGGCATTCCGTGGAACCGCGAGGCCGAGCGAACGCTGATGACCTTGGGCATGCTCGCAAGTCAGCTTTGTCAGGAGGCGGCGGGCGGTTTCTGACAGGGGCCAGGTCCCGTCGAGTGGTCGGCTTATCGGGAGCTTGTCATGGACCGTTCAACAAGCGAGCATATGCCCTCTCTGCCGTTAGTGCTGTAGTGCCTATGAAAGCGATTTTTCCTGTTGGTTGGTTGTTAGTCTGCTTATTGAGTGTCTTCAATAACGTGACGGTGATGGCGGCTTCCAGCCAGGACAAGCAGCCGGTTGTGGCTGCTTCCACGGCGAAATCGCAGAAGCCTGCATCGGTAAAAAAACACGCGCCTGTCAAAAAGCGTGCGCCCATCGCTTCCAAGTCAAAGCCGGCAAGTGAAGTAGTGCAAACCCCGTTGCCTGCGGTCAATCTGGACTTGAGCCTGCCGCAGGATATGGTCAGGGATTTGCAGCCCCCGGGTGCACTGCTGCAGACCAAGCGTCAGCCGTTACTGCCAAAGTTGTTTGGCGCAAAACCAAAGTCGGACAGTCCGTTTCAGCTCAACGGTCGCTTGCTCAACAATGAAATGGGGTTGCAGCTACGTAATGAAGAGCGTCGCGAGGTCGAAGGTGCCGCGCTGGATTTCCAGTTCAAACAGTAAGTACAAACACCTTGCTGTGACCCACGGTCTTGACGCTTTGTCGGAGACTGGTCAGTCACGGCTGTTTGAGTGAAAAAACCACGGTCTGGCTAATTTCAAACGGCTGTTTTAGCGGGTACTCTATTGCTCGTCATTAAACACTTTGGCCGTCACGAGGAGTTTGTTCGTCATGAATTGCCGTGAAGGCTGTGGCGCCTGTTGCATTGCCCCTTCCATCAGTTCACCGATCCCCGGCATGCCCAATGGCAAAGCCGCGGGAGAACGTTGCGTGCACCTTACTGCCGAGCACCTGTGCGCCATCTTCGGGATGCCCGAGCGGCCGGCGGTCTGCGCGGCTTTTCAGGCGGATGTCGAGGTGTGCGGCAGCAGCCGTGAAGAAGCTATCAAATTGTTGGGTTGGTGGGAGCAAATGACGGCGGCTTAGTGTTTTCAATGTACGGAACTTCAACAATAAGGAATAAGACAATGGGTTCGCTGCATCGAATGGCTGTGCTGTGTGGTTTGACTGTTCTGCTGGCCGCAACGGCTCAGGCCGAAGATTGGCAGACTGCCAAGGATGAAAACGGGATCAAGATTTCCCTGAGTGAAGTCGCCGGCTCCCAATACAAGGCCTATCGCGGCGTGACGATCATGAAGACCTCCATCGCCAAACTGCGTGCCTTGCAAGAGGATGTCTCAGGGGCGTGCGCCTGGATTCATGAGTGCAAATCGCAGAAACTGCTCAAGCACGAAGGCGATCAGAGCTGGACCTACACTCAGTTCAGTCCGCCCTGGCCGGTTACCCCGCGCGATTCGGTACTGCACGTCACCACAGTCGAAGGCGCCGATGGCAGCCTGACCCGCAAACTGGAAGGTGTGCCAACGTATATTCCTGAAGAAAAGGGTTTCGTGCGGGTCGCTCAGGTCCAAGGCTTCTGGAAGTTCGTACCCAAAGGCGCAGATCAGATCGAAGTGACCTACCAGGTTCACACCGAACCGGGCGGCAGTGTGCCGTCGTGGCTGGCCAACAAGTTCGTCGTTGACGCCCCGTTCAACACTTTGAAGGCGCTGAAACAGCGCGCTGAAAAACCATAAGGTCTTGAACCGGTTGCTCTTTGAAAGAAGGTCTCCTGTTGGCGTAATGCAGTTCAGTTAAGCGAATGTGGTCCACTGTAGGAGCGAGCTTGCTCGCGATGGTCGTTAACGATAACGCGTGTTTACTGGCTAAACGCGGCGCACTTAAGTCCATCGTCGGAACGCCGCCCGGAGCAAGCTCGCTCCTACAACTGCCTTAACTGACCGGCATTACGCCTGTTGGCGGCCTTCTTTATGCAAAGTCTCTGAGTGCTGTGGGTGGAACGATGCTCACTGCTAAAGGTCGAGATGATGTAAGCCCATCCATGGGTTTTATCGAGGAGGCACCAATGCAAAAGTGGGAAGTCACTTTCGTTGATGATCATGGTGTTCAAACCGTCGAGCAGTTTGACTGCGAGCAAGAACCCACCATGGAGCAGGCTGCGCACTTGATACTTGCAAAGTTGCTGCCAGTCCCGGCCGAGCTCGATCTCAATGATCTGGAAGGCCGTATCGATGACCCCACGGTCAAAAGCCTGAAAGATCAGTACAGCATTCAAATCCTCGATATCACCCCGGCTTCTTGAGGCTCTGGCACAGGGGCTGGCTTCGCGCTACTCTGCAATCGAGATCAGCGAATGAATCGCTAAGGTCTGGTCTCTTGTCAGCTACATGCTTGTTTCCCGGCGGCAATCTTATTGTCGTATCGCTTTCACCATTGTGGTTGCGAGCGCAGGGAGTACGGAAAGTCTATCCATCAATTTGAGGAGGACGTTTCATGAGCACAGCCTATCAAGAAGACATCAGCAGCAGCGTGCTGCGCCGCATGAAAGAGGGCGGTTTTGATTTTTCACGATTCCATCCCATCGAGTTCTACGCCATTTTCCCGGATGAGGAGCGGGCGCGCAGGGCGGCAGGACATTTTCGCGGTGAGTCATTGAATGCTCAGATCAGCGTGCGTGATGACGGGGCCTGGCATCTGGAGCTAAGCAAGGTGATGTATGCCACCTACGGCGGCATCGGTGACTTCGAGCAGGATTTCGAGGCGGTGGTCGAGCCTCTGGGCGGGATTATCGAAGGTTGGGGCGTGAAGCAGGAGGTACGAGGGTTACTCGCATAACACCTATGAACAGCATCAACACTCAGCATCGGCTGACCTCAGGGTCGGCCGATTTCGTTTGTGGCTGTTGGAAGATCAAAAGATCGCGGATTATCCAGAGGTTCACGCGTGCAGCGAAATCAAGTCTGACTATGCTGGTGATAGCTATAGGCATTGCTTCGCAATGAAGCGGGAGCGATCGAGTTGGGGCGTTTGCTGCACGGGAATGGTGCGACACCTGCCGGGCTATTATCCAACTGATTGATATTAAAGCGTTTATGCCGCTGGCACGGGCCTTGCGAAGCCTTGGTGTCCGGGTGACAAGGAGTACGGCATGATCCGCACCTATTTTGATGAGATGTATGATGCCGGCGGCCAGGTCCGTCCGCATTATCGGGAGTTCGCCCGTTGGTTAGCCGAAACGCCTGACGAGCTTTTGGCACAACGGCGACGCGAGGCCGATCTGCTATTTCATCGCGCCGGTATTACTTTCACACTCTATGGTGATGAGCAGGGGACAGAGCGCCTGATTCCCTTTGACACTATTCCCCGAAGTATTCCCGCCAGTGAATGGCGGATCGTCGAACGTGGCTGCATCCAGCGGGTCAAGGCGTTGAACATGTTCCTCGCCGACCTCTATCACGAGCAGCGCATCATCAAGGCCGGCATCATCCCGGCCGAGCAAGTGCTGGCCAACGAGCAGTATCAGTTGGCCATGCAAGGGCTGTATCTGCACCGCGATATCTATTCGCATATTTCTGGCGTCGACCTGGTGCGTGACGGCGACGGCACCTATTACGTGCTCGAAGACAACCTGCGCACGCCCAGCGGTGTCAGCTACATGCTCGAAGACCGCAAGATGATGATGCGGTTGTTCCCCGAGTTGTTCGCTGCCCAGCGCATTGCGCCGATCGATCATTACCCCAACCTGTTGCTCGACACCCTGAAAAGCTCCAGCCCGCTGGAGAACCCCAGCGTCGTGGTATTGACTCCCGGACGCTTTAACAGCGCGTTCTTCGAACACGCGTTTCTGGCTCGGGAGATGGGCGTCGAACTGGTCGAGGGGGCTGATCTGTTCGTGCGTGATGACCGTGTGTTCATGCGCACTACCGACGGGCCGAAGGCCGTTGATGTGATCTATCGTCGTCTCGATGACGCATTCCTCGACCCCTTGGCGTTCAATCCCGACTCGATGCTCGGCGTGCCCGGTCTGTTGTCCTCTTATCGCTCTGGCAATGTAGTGCTGGCGAATGCCATCGGCACCGGTGTGGCAGACGACAAGTCGGTCTATCCGTTTGTCACCGACATGATCCGTTTCTATCTGGACGAGGAGCCGATCCTCAAGAACGTGCCCACCTGGCAATGCCGCAAACCCGAGGAGCTGTCCCACGTGCTGGCGAACCTTCCCGAACTGGTAGTCAAGGAAACTCAAGGTTCCGGCGGTTATGGAATGCTGGTGGGGCCCGCGGCGACGGCGGCGGAAATCGAGTCGTTCCGCGCGCGGATCAAAGCCAAGCCTCACGCCTACATCGCCCAACCGACCCTGTGCCTGTCGACCTGCCCGACGTTTGTCGAAAACGGCATCGCCCCGCGCCATATCGACCTGCGCCCGTTTGTCCTGTCTGGCCGGGAAACCCGGGTAGTGCCCGGCGGCCTGACCCGCGTCGCACTGCGCGAAGGATCCCTGGTGGTGAATTCGTCCCAGGGTGGCGGTACCAAGGACACCTGGGTGGTCGAGGATTGAAGGAAGCCTGCCATGTTAAGTAGAACTGCCTCGGATTTGTATTGGATGTCGCGTTACCTGGAGCGGGCGGAAAACCTTGCACGGATGCTCGATGTCAGTTATTCGCTGTCGTTGATGCCGCAGGACGGCCGTGGTGACGGTTTGCATGAGCTGGCGATGCCGCTGATGATCACCGGTACGCTGGATGACTATCTGGAGCGTCACGGTGCGTTGCATGCTGAACGGCTGCTGCACTTTTTCGCGCTGGACGCGGCCAACCCTGCGAGCATCTACAGCTGCCTGGGTGCCGCACGGGCCAGTGCTCATGCGGTACGTGGGCGAATCACCGCCGACATGTGGGAAAACATCAATGCCACTTGGCTTGAGATTCGCGGTATCGCCGAACAAGGCCTTAGCCGCTACGGCATGAGCCGTTTTTGCGAGTGGATCAAGGAGCGTTCCCATCTGTTTCGCGGTGCTTCCTACGGCACCATCATGCGTAACGATGCATTTCGTTTTATCCGCCTCGGTACGTTTATCGAACGGGCCGATAACACCCTGCGCTTGCTGGATGCTCGTTACGAAATGGCCGGCGATCAGGCCGAAGCGGTCAGCGACGGCACCGCCCACGCTTACTACCAGTGGAGCGCTTTGCTGCGCGCGCTGTCCTCGTTCGAGGCCTATACCGAGATCTACCGCGACGCGCCCGGTGCGCGTCACGTTGCCGAGCTGTTGCTGTTGCGGGCCGATGTACCGCGTTCCCTGCGTGCCTGTACCGAGGAGATCGACCAGATCCTCGCCAGTCTGCCGGGCACCAACGGTCGACCGGCGCAACGCCTGGCGGCGGAGATAGACGCGAGTCTGCGTTACACCGGCATCAACGAAATCCTCGACGAAGGCCTGCACACCTGGCTTACCGAATTCATCCCGCTGGTGCGCCAGTTGGGCAACGCTATTCACAGTTCCTACCTGGAGGCTGCATGAGACTTTCCATTAGCCACGAGACCACCTATCACTACGAAGATCAGGTGCGGGCGAGCATCCAGTATTTACGTCTGACCCCCCACGACAGCGAGCGTCAGCACGTCCTCAGTTGGCAGCTCGAGCTGCCGCGGCCGGTGCGTGCCCAATTGGACCCGTTCGGCAATATCCTGCATGTGTTGACCATGGACGAGCCGCATGAAGCGATCATCATCGGCGCCCGTGGGCAAGTGGACATCGATGAAAAGCGTGAAGCCGAACATGAGAGCCAGTCGGCGCTGCCATTCCTGCGTTTCACGCGCTTGACCGAGGCGGATGAGGCCTTGCGTGCCTTTGCCCAAAAGCAATGCCGCACACGCCGTGATCGCAGCGGGTTGATCGGCTTGATGCACGGCCTTAACCAGCACATGACCTATACACCAGGCTCCACTGAAATCGAAACCAGCGCCGCGGAGGCCTTCGCCGGACGTGCCGGGGTCTGTCAGGACCATACCCATGCGTTTCTCGCCTGCACGCGTAGCCTGGGCATTCCTGCGCGCTATGTGTCGGGCTATCTGTACAGCGAGAACAGTGAACACCTGGCCAGCCACGCCTGGGCCGAAGCCTGGCTCGACGATGCCTGGTACAGTTTTGATGTGACCAATCAACTGGCCAGGCCCGAGCGTCATTTGAAACTGGCGGTCGGCCTCGACTACCTGGACGCCTGCCCGGTACGTGGCATGCGCCGCGGCGGTGGTTGCGAGCAGATGCACGCCAAAGTCTTCGTCTCACCGACGCCGACTATTTCGGTTCAGCAGCAATAAAAGGGGATACCGCATCGCGAGCAAGCTCGCTCCTACATCGCGTTATCTTGTAGGAGCGAGCTTGCTCGCGATGAGGCCGGAACAGGCAACACAAGACTCAAACCATTATGGCTGCTGCTTACGTCCGGCCATATGCTTCAAATACCCCACCAACAAGTCCAGCTCCGTATCCGGTAGCACGGTTGCGGAGAAGCCGGGCATTTTCGCCTGTGGCCAATGGCGCAGGCTTTGCGGATCGCGGATATAGCGTTTGAGAAAGTCGGCACCGAAGTATTCGGTAGGGTTGAACGGGATATTCAGGTCAGGACCAAACTGCGCGTCACCCGCGCCGTTCAGACGATGGCAGGCCAGACAGTTCTTCTGGAACAACGCAAAACCCTGATTCACCGGATCACCGGGCACCAGCTTCGGATCAGGGCGCAGGGCCGGGAAACGCTCGGAAACGGCGGCCAGTTTTTTGATACTGGCAACCTGGAAGGGCCATTGTTCAGGGCTGATCTGGCCGGCTTGCGGGTTGAGCCAGACCAGATAGAACGGCCCGGCACTTGGCTTGCCCTCGGCCAATGGCGGCCAGGGTTTCTGTGGGTCTTCCACCGCGAGCCAGGCCTGAGCACCGTCGCGATTGAGCAACGGCGCGGCGGCCAGCTCGGCGGCAAAACCGTCAAGCGCTACTGCTTGCAGATGGTCGTCAGCGTTAATGCCAGTCAGCAATGCCGACAGAGGCACGGCGCGATAGCTCATCTCTCGCTTGTAGGAAACATCGTCAGAAACTCTGATCGTCCGGGTTTGAGGGTGCTTGAGCAATTCCTCGGTTTGCCAGGTTCGACTACCCGCACCCAGGTCCAGGACCAGTTGTGCGGCGTACAGGGGCGTGCTGAGCAGCAAGGCCCAAAGCAAAATGAAAGGTTTCAATTGATCGCCGTAATGTCGTCAGAAATTTCGTCGCCCGGCAGGATGTCCTGGGGTGGGGAGACGTGATCGACCACGGCGCACTTGAGCTTCCGGATCTTGCCCAAAGGTTGGCACACAAGCGCCTGCCCCGGTAGTGAACCGGGGCACAATTGTAATGCGGCGCTGTAAAACGGCCACACCTTTAGCCGATCACTCTGGTGAGGTTCGGCAAGATGAGGATCAGTGTGGTGGCGAATAGAATGAGCCCGGCCTGACGTACTTTCGATTGTTTGAACATGGCTGACTGCCTTTTTTGTTATGTCCTGAGCGTCAAATGCTTGCCTGCATATCTCCATGACGGCAAAGCGTTGTACTTCCTTTCTGAGGAGGGTCTCGGCAAAGCCCGACGACCACCTCCTACGGTTTACCTTAGGGGCCGCGTTGCACTTGGTTTAGATCCATTTCGTATCAACCATTGGCTAAACGCTTTAAAAAAGGCATGAGGTTTATTGCCAGTTGCTTGGCCGCCCTTTGGCTAGACAGTTCCGTTGCTCAATCCTCGTTTTCAATTAGCTCGCTACCGTTCGTCTGAGCGTGACCGTCAAGGTCAGTGAGCGCTTCGGTCATTGAATCCATCGCTGCTGCGCGTAGGGTCTGTTGATGTTTGGTGACGATTCGCCACCAAACATCAACAGACCCTAATGTGAGAACTCAGCAATTACTCACCTGTACTGCGGTTCGAGGACGTCATGACTGAAGCTTTGATTTTCGATGCGTTACGCACGCCCCGTGGCAAAGGCAAGGCCGATGGCGCCTTGCACAGCGTCAAGCCAGTGAACCTGCTGGCCGGGTTGCTGAGTGCTCTGCAACAGCGCACGGAACTCGATACCAGCCAGGTGGATGACATTGTGCTCGGCTGCGTGACGCCGGTCGGTGATCAGGGCGCCGATATTGCCAAGACTGCCGCCTTCGTTGCCGATTGGGAGGTGAGCGTGGCCGGCCTGCAAATCAACCGTTTCTGCGCTTCGGGGCTGGAAGCGGTCAATCTCGGCGCCATGAAAGTGCGCTCCGGGTTCGAGGATCTCGTGGTGGTGGGTGGCGTCGAGTCCATGTCGCGTGTACCGATGGGCAGCGACGGCGGTGCCTGGGCACTTGACCCGCAAACCAACATGCACAGCCATTTCGCGCCCCAGGGCATCGGCGCGGACCTGATCGCCACGCTTGAAGGCTTCAGCCGCCAGGATGTCGACACCTTCGCGCTGCACTCCCAGCAAAAAGCCGCACGGGCGAGGGCGGACGGTTCCTTCAAGAAGTCGTTGATACCGGTGCAGGATCAAAACGGCATTATCCTGCTCGATCACGATGAGTTCATCCGCGCCGGCTCCACGCTGGAAGGCCTGGGCAATCTCAAACCCAGTTTTGAAATGATCGGGCAAATGGGCTTCGACGCTACGGCGTTGCGGGTCTACAGCCATGTGGAGCGCATCAACCATGTCCACACCCCAGGCAACAGCTCGGGGATTGTCGACGGTGCCGCACTGATGCTGATTGGCTCTGAATCCAAAGGTCGCGAGCTGGGTTTGCAGCCGCGCGCGCGTGTGGTCGCCACGGCGGTCATCAGTACCGATCCGACCATCATGCTTACCGGTCCCGCCCCGGCCACCCGCAAAGCGCTGGCCAGGGCCGGGTTGCGGGTCGAAGACATCGACCTGTTCGAGGTCAACGAGGCCTTTGCTTCGGTCGTGCTGAAATTCATCAAGGACATGGCCATCGACCCGGACAAGGTCAATGTCAATGGCGGCTCCATCGCCATGGGCCACCCGCTTGGCGCGACCGGTTGCGCGATCCTCGGCACCTTGCTCGATGAACTGGAAGTGCGGCGCCTGCGCTACGGCCTGGCGACCCTCTGTGTCGGCGGCGGCATGGGTATTGCCACCATCATCGAACGCCTCTGAGCCCTGACATCAAGGAAGCACTTTCATGACTGATGCTATCCGTTACGAAAAAGGTCAGGACCAGATCGTCGTCCTGACTATCGACCTGCCGGGCCAGACAGCCAACACCATGAACGCAGTCTACCGAGATGCCATGGCCGCCAGCGTTGCACAGCTGGTAGCCGACGGAGAGTCGATCGCCGGGGTGATCATCACCTCCGCGAAGAAAACCTTCTTTGCCGGTGGCGACCTCAATGAACTGATCAAGGTGGGCAAGCCCGAAGCCAAAGCCTTCTACGACATGGTGCTGTCGCTCAAAGGTCAACTGCGCACGCTGGAGACCCTGGGTAAACCGGTGGTTGCCGCGATCAACGGCGCGGCGCTGGGCGGTGGTTGGGAGATTTGCCTGGCGTGCCATCATCGGGTGGCGCTGGACAGCAAGTCGCTGCAGATCGGTTTGCCGGAAGTGACTCTCGGCCTGCTACCGGGCGGCGGCGGTGTGGTGCGCATGGTGCGCATGCTGGGGCTGGAAAAAGCCTTGCCGTACCTGCTTGAAGGCAAAAAAGTCACACCGCAACAAGCACTGCAGGCCGGATTGATTGATCAGCTGGCAGCTGACCGCAATGAACTGTTGGCCAAGGCCCGGGCGTGGATCGTCGCCAACCCGGCGGTCAAGCAGCGCTGGGACATGAGTGGTTACCAGATTCCCGGTGGTACACCGTCCCATCCAGAAGTGGCGCAGATGCTGGCCATTGCGCCGTCGATCCTGCGCAGCAAAACCTATGGCTGCCTGCCGGCTCCAGAGAAAATCCTCTGTGCGGCGGTGGAGGGCGCCCAGGTCGATTTCGACACTGCGCAATTGATCGAAACCCGCTACTTCACCGAGCTGACCACCGGCCAGGTGGCGAAAAACATGATTGGCACTTTCTGGTTCCAACTCAACCAGATCAATGCCGGTAGCTCCCGGCCACAAGGTTTCGCACCCTATGTGACACACAAAGTCGGTGTCCTCGGCGCGGGCATGATGGGCGCCGGGATTGCCTACGTCAGCGCCGTGGCCGGTATCGAGGTGGTACTCAAGGACATCAACCTCGCTGCTGCCGAAAAGGGCAAAGCGCACTCGGCGGCGTTGCTCGACAAAAAACTCGCTCGCGGGCAACTGACTGCCGAGCAGCGGGAAATCACCCTGGCGCGAATCAAAACCACCGAGCAGGATGTTGACCTGGCCGGTTGCGACCTGATCATCGAAGCGGTGTTCGAAGATCGTGAGTTGAAAGCCAGGGTTACGTCCGCTGCGCAGCGCGTGGTCGGTGCCGATGCGGTCATTGCGTCCAACACGTCTACCTTACCCATCAGCGGCCTCGCCGCTGCCGTGCCGCAGCAGGAAAAGTTTATTGGTCTGCACTTCTTCAGCCCGGTAGAAAAAATGCCGCTGGTGGAAATCATCAAAGGGGTCAACACCAGTGATGAAACCCTGGCTCGCGGTTTTGATTTCGTACTGCAAATCAAGAAAACCCCGATTGTGGTGAACGACAGCCGTGGGTTCTTTACTTCGCGGGTGTTCGGCACCTTCACCAACGAAGGCATCGCCATGCTTGGCGAAGGCATTTCGGCACCGATGATCGAAACCGAAGCGCGCAAGGCCGGGATGCCTATTGGTCCGTTGGCGATTTCCGACGAAGTATCCCTGAGCCTGATGAGCCATATCCGTCAGCAAACCGCCAAGGATCTGCAAGCCGAAGGGAAACCGCTGACGCAGCATCCGGCCTTTGCCGTGATCGATCTACTGCTCGATGACTACAAACGCCCGGGCAAAGCGGCGGGTGGGGGGTTCTACGACTATCCAGCCGGGGGGCCAAAGCACCTGTGGCCGGAGTTGAAAAAGCGCTTCGAAAAAGCCGACGCTCAGATATCAGCACAAGACGTACGAGATCGCTTGCTGTTCGTGCAGGCAATCGAAACCGTGCGCTGTGTGGAGGAGGGCGTGCTGCACTCGACGGCCGACGCCAACATCGGTTCGATCTTCGGCATAGGCTTCGCGGCCTGGACCGGTGGCGCGTTGCAGTTCATCAACCAATACGGCCTGAAGGACTTCATTGCCCGCGCCCGGTACCTGGCCGAGCAATATGGCAAACGTTTCGCACCGCCGGCATTGCTGTTGGAGAAAGCGGCTCAAGGGAAGCTGTTCTGACCGAAGGTTCCCGACTGCCCGGCGGTACGTTCCGGGCTTGCCTTGCAACGGCATTTCAAGGCAGGCTCAAACGTGCGCACTATCGCCTAATCGTGTCAGGTACTTTTTATGTCGTTACGCATCTGCATTCTGGAAACCGACATCTTGCGTCCAGAACTGGTCGATCAATATCAGGGTTATGGGCAGATGTTCCAGCGCCTGTTCTCACAGCAACCGATCGCTGCCGAGTTCACCGTCTACAACGTGATGCAAGGCGACTACCCCAGCGATGATTTGAGTTTCGATGCCTATCTGGTCACTGGCAGCAAGGCCGATTCCTTTGGCACTGATCCGTGGATTCAAACCCTCAAGACTTACCTGTTGGCGCGCTACGAGCGTGGCGACAAGCTGCTGGGCATCTGCTTCGGCCATCAGTTGCTGGCGTTGCTGCTGGGCGGCAAGAGCGAGCGCGCGACCCAGGGCTGGGGTGTCGGCACCCACAGCTACACATTGGCTGCCAAAGCGCCGTGGATGAGTCCGGTGGTCGAAGAGCTGACCTTGTTGATCAGTCATCAGGATCAGGTCACCGCGCTGCCGGAAAACGCCACGGTGATCGCCTCCAGCGATTTTTGCCCGTTCGCCGCCTATCACATCAACGATCAGGTTCTGTGTTTCCAGGGCCACCCTGAGTTCATCCACGACTATTCGCGCGCGTTGCTGGAGATCCGTCAGCAGCACCTTGGCGAGCAGGTCTACCAGAAAGGCGTAGCCAGCCTGGCCCATGAACACCACGGCGCCACTGTGGCGGAGTGGATGATGCGATTCGTTGCCCATAAGCCGAAGGCTGAATCCGCTTAAGCCCCTGTAGCCGCTGCCGCAGGCTGCGATAAGTCCCGTAGGGGCTTTTGCGGTTCGAAAAGCACGCCCGATCCTCGGTCGATCGCAGCCTGCGGCAGCGGCTACAAAAGAGCGCTTACAGCCACCCCGACCGCTTGAAGCTCGCCCACAACGCGACACAACCCACCGCAATAAACCCCATCACCGAAAAATAACCGTAGTGCCAGCTCAGCTCAGGCATGTTCTGGAAGTTCATCCCATAAATCCCGGCTATAGCCGTCGGGAGCGCCAGAATCGCCGCCCAGGCTGCGAACTTGCGTTGCACCACGCTTTGCCGCGACGCCTCCAGCAACACGCCGATCTCGATGGTCTGGCTGGCGATATCGCGCAACGTTGCCAGGTCTTCCATCTGCCGTGTCACATGAATCTGCACGTCGCGGAAGTACGGGCGCATACTCTTGTCGATAAACGGAAACGTCAGCTTCTGCAGTTCTTCGCTGATCTCAACCATCGGCGCCGCGTACCGGCGCAAGCGCAGCAAATCCTGGCGCAAGCCATGCAGATTCTGGATATCGCGTTCATTCAGTGAACTGCTCAGCACGTTGCGTTCCAGCTCATTGATTTCGGCATGAATCGCCTCGCTGACCGGCTGATAGTTTTCGATGACGAAATCGAGCAGGGCGTAGAGCACAAAGTCTTCGCCATGACCGAGCAACAGCGGTCGCGCCTCGCAACGTTGACGCACATGGGCGTAGGACGCGGAATGACCGTAGCGGGCGGTGATGATGTAACCCTTGCCGGCGAAAATGAGAGTCTCGATAAACTCCAGTTTGCCCTCGTGGCGAATTGGCGAGTAAATCACGATAAACAGCGCGTCACCGAAGGTTTCCAGTTTCGGTCGGCTGTGTTTTTCCAGGGCGTCTTCAATGGCCAGTTCGTGCAGGTTGAACTGTTTTTGCAGGCTGGCCAGCTCTTGAGGGGTGGGCTCTTCCAGGCCGATCCAGACGAAATGGTCAGGTTTTGCGGCCCAGACACTGCCTTCATCGAGGGTGATGTTGGTGATTCTCTTACCAGCGCTGTAAACGGCAGCAGCAACGACTCTACCCATAATGGTTGTCCGCTTTTTATTATCAAATGGCAGTGGCAGGCATGGTGCAACTTAGCGTGCTCTACCTGATCAGAGTCAGCAACAATGCGGTAGTTCGCAAGCAAAAAAAAAGCCCGCACGAGGCAGGCTTGGCATCAGGCCGGTTGTAGCTGCTGATCCATCGACTCGATGCACGCGCGCATCTGCTCGCGGCACTGGGCGATCAACATCGGCATATCGTCCAGGCTCAACCCGGCGGTGGGAATTGCCGGCAACGAGCGGATCAGGATTTTGCCGCTGCGCCAACGGTTCAGGCGCATTTGCTTGATATAGCTGCTGACACACACCGGGACGATCGGCACTCCGGCGGCAATGGCCATTTGAAATGCGCCTTTCTTGAATGGCAGCAAGTCTTCGCCGAGGTTGCGCGTGCCTTCCGGAAACACCCAGATCGAGGTGTCCTTGTGCCGCAACGTGTGGGTGGTGGTCAGCATTGATTGACGGGCCTTGTGGGCGTTGCCACGGTCGATCAGCACATTCCCCGCGAGCCAGAACAACTGCCCGAATAACGGTACCCATTTCAGGCTCTTCTTGCCGATGCACACTGTGCGCCGCGGCACTATGTTGCCGAGCACGAACAAATCATAGTTGGACTGGTGATTGGCGATGATCACGCAACCTGGGGGGTTGTCCATCAGCGGACCGACCTCGGCCTTTACCCGCAGGCGCAAAATACACATGGCCGGCCAGGCGTAGAGACGGGCGCACAAACGACTGTTATCCGGATTGAACGGTCGGCACAGCCCGAGCAATACCCCGAGCACGCCAGCGCTGATAAAGTGCAGGCTCATCAATAACATACGAAACAAATACAGCATTTACAGGCCCGCCGGGACAAAAGGTGGCGCAGTGTACGGATGTGCACTGTTTTCGGCAATTGCCTGTATAGACGTGGGAGATGGCCGATGTTTAAGCGCATGTTTCCGACTTATAGCGTCAGATGCGGTTTAGAGCGGCCGAGGGACTTTAAACGGCGGGTACAAGAAAAAGCCCGGCTATAGAGGCCGGGCTTTCTCATTGATGCGCTCGAGCGTTAGCCCAAATGTTCCTGGTCCTGGATGATCGCGTTGTCCAGCGTCTCCAGCAGTGCCTTGCGCACTTTCAGCTTGGTGTTCTTGTGGGCGGTCATGTTGATCTTCTTCAATTGACGCGCGGCTGCCAGCGCAGCGGCTTGCAACTCTTGCGGTGCCACGACCTTGTCGAGGAAGCCCGCATCCACCGCGCCTTGCGGGTCAAACATCTCGCCGTTGATCACCGAACGATGGAATGCCGACTTGCGCAAGCGATCACGGGCCAGCTCGATACCGGCGTGGTGCATGGTCATGCCGATCTGAACTTCGTTCAGGCCAATGCTGAACGGACCCTCGACACCGATCCGGTAATCGGCCGACAACAGGATAAAGGCACCCTTGGCCACCGCGTGCCCGGGGCAGGCGACAATGACCGGGAAGGGGTGAGACAACAGGCGACGAGCCAGGGTCGACCCCGACGTCACCAGGCTGACCGCTTCCTTAGGGCCGGCTGTCATCACCTTCAAGTCATAACCGCCCGACAGAATCCCTGGCTGACCGGTAATGATCACTACCGCACGATCCTTCTCTGCCTGGTCCAGCGCAGCATTGAAAGCAGCTATCACGTCCGGGGAAATGGCATTGACCTTGCCATTGCTCAAGGTCAGGGTCGCGATACCGTCTTCGAGGTGGTAAGAAATCAACTCACTCATGACGCTATTCCTTGTAATGAAGTGGGGCAGACGTTACCCACCGCGGTAGGTCAGGTAAAGCGCCGTGACTGACTGATGAGTCAGCCTTTGTCCGCCCGGCAAGCGTAGCCGGCCACGCCGGCGGCGTATTGCTCTCTATATAGAGGTGAAGGCCAGGCCAGAGATTGGCCGGTTTGCCATGGCCGAACACAAGGTCCAATCGCGCCGAGCGACATAAATGCCTAAGCGCATGAAAATTCTGAAAAAAATATTTGCCATCGGAAAAGCTTTCGACTACATTAGCGCGCCTCGACAGACAGAACATGTTTGAAGAGATACGGTGAAGTGTCCGAGTGGCTTAAGGAGCACGCCTGGAAAGTGTGTATACAAGAAATTGTATCGAGAGTTCGAATCTCTCCTTCACCGCCACATTTAAACGTTAAAGCCCTGATTATTCGGGGCTTTTTCGTTTCTGCGTTTCTGAAAAAAAATCCAGCCCATACTTTGGCCCATACCCTGGACGGCTCAGTGCTTTACGACCAAAGGCTGATTTTTCGACAGTTTCTAAGCGGTGCAGCCCAGCAGCGGTCCATCGATCGATCTGACTCGCCTCGTTGTAATCGGGATTATCATTTGACCGACATCAACGCACGAACGCTTGCCAGCGATTGTCTGTTGGCGCCGACGCCGAATTGACCCAGTTACCGAGATGCCACTGACCCAGTCTGATTCCTCGTGAACCATTTCCTGTGCTGGATTTCTGCCGATTGGAGTTGGGTCAGTCTTGCGTCGGCACGTAGGTCAATTCGGAGTCGGTGCCAACACCAAGGTTCTGCTACTCAATCTTTGCCAACCGGGTGAATACACCGATGATCTGTTCGCAATGTCCCAGCCGAACGAAGCGAGCAGGATTAGGGCGGTGCTGGACAAGATCAACGGGCGGTGGGGCAGGGGGACATTGCGGGCGGCCAGTGTGCTGAGTCACCCGGATTGGGGGGATGCGAAGGGAGATAATGAGTCAGAGTGTAGGCGCTGATGCGGAATCGCCCATCTGCTGGGGCAAAACTGCCCTAACATAAATAGGTAGATACCCAGCACAGACGGCTCAGGATACTAAACACCTCCCAGCCTTAAACGAATAAAAGACAAAGGAAAAAGCCGACCTATTGGTAATCACCCAGCCGATGGCCGACACGAAGTTCAGGCAAAAGGTAGACTACTTGTTTATCCTTCGTCCGGAGTCGCTTCCCCTTGGAACTCAAGCAACTGCGCTATTTCGTGAAGATCGTCGAGCATGGCAGCCTTGGCCGTGCTGCATTGGAGCTGGACGTCGGCGTCTCAGCGCTAAGCCAGCAGATCGGCAAGCTTGAGAGTGAACTGTCGACTCGCCTGCTAAACCGTACCAGCACTGGCGTGACTCCGACCAGCGCCGGGTTCGCCTTCCTGCACCACGCCCAGTTGACCTTACGCCAGGCGGAGAACGCGATCCTGGCAGCACATCGCGGGCGCATGAGTGGATACGTCAGTGTCGGTCTGCCACCCACCACTGCCACGGTTCTAGCGCTGCCGTTGATCAATGCAATGCGCGAGCGTTACCCGGACATCCAGCTGCACCTGGTGGAGATGCTGTCCGGGCACCTCGCGGCGCAGCTCAATGCGCGGCAGATCGATCTGGCAATCCTGTTTCAACTCGAAGGAGGCAAGCGCTGGAGCGTGACGCCGTTGCTGGACGAAAAACTATTCGTGATTACCTCCCGAGAACTGCCAGGCGCACCGCGCGGCGACAGCGTGCAACTGGCAGATATTGGTCAACTGCCTCTGGTGATGCCCAGCTCCCAACATGGGCTGCGTGCGACTCTGATGACCGCATTTGAACGCTCGGGCGTGACGCCTAACATCATCATGGAGGTAGACGGACTAGTCGTGCTGATGAACGCGGTACGGGCCGGACACGCCGCTACGATTCAACCAGGTGCCGCCGCAGCATTAGAAGGGGCATCGGGACTGTCGCTGGTACAGATCGCTGATGCGCACGTTGGGCGTAGGAATTTGCTGGCGACTCTTGCTGACGACGAACTATCCCCTGCTGCTCTGGCGACGCGGGTCGTGATAACCGATGTAGTGCGGCACTTGGTCAATGATCGGCAGTGGCCCGGAGCGCGTTTGATTGAGGAAATTTGAGACTTAGAACAATATCACCGAACGTATGCCTTACAGGCAATGCCGCCCACTCAATAGTTGTTCGCCTCGCATACTGTTGCGATCAAAGGGGCCGCTGCCCGAAGAGAATTCACTTCTCCCCCCTTTAGCAAAACTAAAGCCCCCATGTAAAAACCCGCCTTTCGCCCCCTTGGACGTCGCACTACTGTTCGCCCACTTGCCAGCAGCAACTCGTTCCCGTCTGCTTGCGAATTGAGGAGAAACGATGGTCGATGTTTTGGTTATAGGTGGCGGTAACGCGGCCTTGTGCGCGGCGCTGATGGCGCGGGAAGCCGGTGCCAGCGTGATGTTGCTGGAAGGCTCGCCAAAGGTCTGGCGCGGTGGTAATTCACAACACACGCGCAACCTGCGCTGTATGCATGATGCGCCGCAGGATGTGCTGGTCGACGCGTATCCGGAAGAAGAATATTGGCAGGACTTGCTCAAAGTTACCGGCGGCATCACCAATGAAAAATTGGCACGCATTGCCATTCGCGCCTCTTCCTCGTGTCGCGACTGGATGCGATCCCACGGGGTGCATTTCCAACCGCCGCTGTCCGGCGCGTTGCATGTAGCGCGCACCAATGCGTTCTTTATGGGCGGAGGCAAGGCACTGGTCAATGCGTACTTTCGTAGCGCTGAACGCCTGGGCGTCAAGATTCGCTACAACGCTCAAGTAACCGATATCGAGCTGAAAGATGGAAAATTCGTCGCCGCACACATAGGCGAGCGCGAGGTCGATGGACAGCATTTGCCTGCCGAACGTGTTGAAGCCCGCTCCTGCGTGCTGGCAGCAGGTGGCTTCGAATCCAACCGCGAATGGCTGCGCGAGGCCTGGGGCCAAAACGAACGTGGCGAATGGCCGTCGGATAACTTTCTGATCCGTGGCACGCGTTTCAATACCGGGGTGTTGCTGCGCCGCATGCAGGATCTCGGCGCTGACATCATAGGCGATCCGACACAGGCGCACATGGTCGCCATCGACGCCCGGGCGCCGCTTTACGACGGTGGGATCTGCACCCGCATCGACTGCGTGTCGTTGGGCGTGGTGGTCAACCGCGACGGCGAGCGCTTCTACGACGAAGGCGAAGATTTCTGGCCCAAGCGCTATGCAATCTGGGGTCGGCTGGTGGCTGGTCAACCCAACCAGCAGGCGTATTCGATCATCGACCAGCAGGCGATCGGCCGCTTCATGCCGCCGGTTTTTCCCGGTACCAAGGCCAACTCACTGCAAGAGCTCGCGCGTCTTCTGGAATTGCCAGAAGCGCAGTTCATGCAAACCATCGAAAACTACAACCGTGCCTGTCAGGTCGGAACTTTCGACCACACCGCCCTGGACGACTGCCACACGAATGACCTGACACCTGCCAAGACACACTGGGCACGGCCTTTGGTCAAACCGCCGTTTTATGGCTATCCGCTTAAACCTGGTGTGACCTTCACCTACCTGGGCTTGGCCACCGACGAAACTGCTGCTGTGTACTTCAAAGGTAAAGCCAGTCCGAATCTGTTTGTCGCCGGAGAAATGATGGCGGGCAACGTGCTGGGCAAGGGATACACCGCCGGCATCGGCATGGCCATAGGCACCGCTTTCGGGCGTATCGCTGGCGTTCAGGCGGCGGCCTCGGTGGGTTTCGGCCCTTCTACTGTGATATCGGAATCTCGTCATGCAACTGTTTGATCCCCAAGCGTCCAGCCAACTGATCCCAGTCCTTAATCTGGAGGAAAGTGAAGTTGAGCGGCAGATGACCATCTGCAATGCCTGTCGCTATTGCGAAGGTTTCTGTGCGGTGTTTCCGGCCATGACCCGGCGTCTGGAGTTCACGCAGGCGGACATCCATTACCTGGCGAACCTATGCCACAACTGCGGAGCTTGCCTTTCGGCGTGCCAGTACGCAGCGCCCCATGAGTTTGCAGTCAATGTGCCTAAAGCAATGGCCAAGGTGCGTCTGAACACTTATGCCGAGTACGTTTGGCCGCAGCCGTTGGGCAAGCTTTACCAACGTAACGGCCTAACCCTGGCTCTGGCTTCAGGTGGCGGGTTGGCGTTGTTTCTGTGCTTGACCCTGGTGGTGATGGGTAATCTGTTCACGGCCATACCGGGTGGCAATTTCTACGGTATTTTCCCGCACAACACACTGGCCCTAATGTTTGGCGCAGTGTTCGGCTTTGCGGCACTGGCCCTGACAATCGGAGTACGAAGCTTCTGGCGTAACGTCTCACCTGCCGACGCGCCGCTACCACTGAAAACCTCTGCCGCCCTGGAAGCCACAGCCAACGTCGCACAGCTCAAGTATCTGGACGGCGGCCACGCAGAAGGCTGCAACAACGACGATGACAAATTCACTTTATGGCGCCGTCGCTTCCACCACTTCACCTTCTACGGCTTCATGCTGTGCTTCGCCGCCACGGCTGTGGCCACGCTCTATCACCTCCTGCTTGACTGGTCTGCCCCATACCCAATCTTCAGTCTGCCGGTGATGCTCGGAATCCTCGGCGGTACCGGCCTGTTGGTGGGCCCGGCCGGATTGCTATGGATGAATCTGCGTCGCAACCCGGAACAGGGAGATGAGAACCAGAAACCCATGGATCGCGGATTCATCGCGCTGCTGTTGCTGGTCAGTTCCAGCGGCCTGGCATTGCTCGCTTTGCGCGAGACCAGCGCCTTGGGCCTGCTGCTGGCAATCCACCTGGGACTGGTTATGGCGTTCTTTCTAACCATGCCCTACAGCAAATTCGCCCACGGTATCTTCCGTAGCGCCGCGCTACTCAAGTACTCCATCGAAAAACGTCTACCCAGCCCGATCAACGCCGGCAGTGACTGACCGTCACAACCTCTATTCCAATAACAATATCGAGTATCACTGTAACCATGACCAAAATAAAAACGGAAAACACCCGATCCCGGACGTCAAAATTCGGCGCCATCATAAGGGTTACCAGCGGCAACTTTCTCGAACAGTTCGACTTCTTTCTGTTCGGGTTCTACGCAACCTACATATCCCAGACGTTCTTCCCTGCAAGCAGTGAGTTCGCCTCGCTGATGATGACCTTCGCCGTATTCGGTTCGGGTTTTCTGATGCGTCCATTGGGCGCCATCGTGCTTGGCGCTTACATCGACAAGGTGGGTCGTCGCAAGGGTTTGATTGTGACTCTGTCGATCATGGCATGCGGCACGGTTCTGATCGCATTGGTACCGGGGTATGCCAGCATTGGAGTCGCGGCACCGATTCTGGTGCTGTTGGGTCGATTGCTTCAGGGCTTCTCGGCTGGCGCAGAACTGGGCGGTGTGTCGGTTTATCTGGCCGAGATCGCAACGCCGGGCCGTACTGGTTTCTACACCAGTTGGCAGTCGGCCAGCCAACAGATCGCGATCATCCTTGCGGCGGCGTTGGGCTATGGGATCAACGCCTATCTGAATGCAACCGAGATAGCTGCGTGGGGCTGGCGCATTCCGTTCTTCATCGGCTGCGTGATCATCCCGTTCATTTTCATCATTCGTCGTTCGTTGCAGGAAACCGAAGCGTTCAAGGCTCGTGCGCATCATCCAAGTACTGCTGAAGTGTTCCGCTCCATGAGGGAAAACTGGCGCACAGTGCTGGCGGGTGGACTGTTGGCATCGATGACCACGACTACCTTCTACCTGATCACCGTATACACCCCGACGTTCGGAAGAACGGTGCTGCACTTGAGCACCACTGATAGCCTGGTGGTGACGTTGTTTGTGGGCCTCAGCAATTTCATTTGGTTGCCCATCGGCGGTGCGATTTCAGATCGAATCGGCCGTCGTCCACTGCTGTTGGCGATCTCGCTGCTGTGTATTTTTACAGCTTATCCGGCCATGCATTGGCTTGCTGAGGCCGCCAGTTTTGAGCGGTTGTTGGTGGTCTTGCTGTACTTCTCATTCTTCTTCGGCGTGTACAACGGTGCAATGGTCGCGGCGTTGACTGAAGTCATGCCACAGAATGTGCGGGTGGTGGGTTTTTCTTTGGCCTTCAGCCTGGCGACCGCAATTTTTGGTGGGTTTACCCCGGCGATGTCGACCTTTCTGGTGCAGGCAACCGGTGACAAGGCGTCTCCGGCATATTGGTTGATGTTCGCAGCGTTGTGCGGGTTCTCGGCAACGATGGTCTTGTATCGACAACGTAATAGGTCAGTGGCTGATTTGGCTCAAACCGCCGACTAGCAAAACATATTGACCGAACAACATTTCCCCTGTCTAAAGCATGCTCGTAGAAGTAGTAATGATTATTGCTGAGTGATCCGTTTAGTCAGGGGCTGTATGTTTAATGTGATTGGCGTTATCAGCGTTGATAGGCGATGCTTTGGAGCTGGTTAAATAATGGCTGGAAAAGTGGTAGTAGAGATTTAAGTATTTGAATTTTCGTGCTGCATGTTTTTATATAGATAAAAGCTGTCTGACAGTTCTCTGTTTGTATTGTTGCGGATTGGCTGTCTTTTGTATTGATTGTGTTGATTAAAATAAAAAACCGGAGCGCTATAGGTGAATAAGAAAAAAAGTTTCTATAATTTTTGCGCTGAGCAGTATTGCTCTGAGTACCCAAGCGTATGCTGACTTCCTACGTGATAGTAAAGCTACCTTGGGAGTGAAAAACTACTACTTCAATAACGACAACCGTGATGGCACCGCTGCCCCTTCAAAAACCGAAGAGTGGGCGCAAGGTTTCATGTTGGATTATAAGTCGGGATACACCGATGGCACGATCGGTTTTGGCGTTGATGCTCTGGGTTTGCTGGCCCTGGCTGCATCCTGAGCTAAACGTTCAGCTTCTTTTTCCAGCCATTGCCGCTCCAACTCCTCATCCCGACAGGTAAGCGGATCAACGCCGGACTTACTCAGCTTTCTGGCTTCTGCTGCTTTTTCGCGGGCTACCGCAAGACTTACTTCGGGGTGCCTACCCAGTCCCATGTCTCGGCTCTTGCCAGCGAGCTTGTAGCGGAAGATCCAACTGGCGCCACCGGTACGGCCGAGTTTTAAGTAGAGGCCGTCACCATCGTTGGTCATTCCGGGTAAACCCGATCTGACTATTTTTTCTACCGCTTTGGTCGTAAGAGATGCCATCGATCACCTCCTATGAAAGGCTGACGACTCAATCTAAATGAATGCCAGCCCATACTCCAGCCCATACCTTGGACCCTGGCTTCCCGTAGTTACGCTTGGATCACAAAAGAAAGTATCTTCGTCAACTGTATGTTTTTATAGAATTTTTATTGAGGTAATTAACCGCCTATGGACTTCTAGAAACACTAAAGTGGCGGACTCCTTCGCCGCCATATTAGAAACACGCGAAGCCCCTGACTTTCCTGGAGAAAGTCAGGGGCTTCGTGGTTTCTGTCGTCTGAAAAAAGGCGGTTTGGGACCAGCGGCAGGGATTCAGGGCATGTTCAAGGATGCCAATGACGTCCGGACCGTCCTCATTCGTCAGCGGATGACTGGCCTGGGTGTGAGCCGAAACCGTACCTTCTCGCCGGATTTTTTTGATCCCTTTTTCGCCACCTATACTTAATGCACCGTAGACGGACGCGCTGAATGTTCCGTTCGGATGGGGGGCTGGAAAGGCTGCAAAGGCACCATCTGCAGCTTGTTGGGAGGAAGAGAGCGCCCGTTGAGGATTGCAGAGCAAATAAACCGGTATGAGCAGCGTGAAGGGCTTGGTTGAAACATCTGCGATGGCGGATGGGCTACCGTTGTCGAGTCTGTTTTGGGGGGCTGCGATCTTGAATTTGCGATCCCTGATCGTCGTCTTGATGGTTGCGTTGGTGAGTTGCGCCACACCCTATCGCGTCCCTGAAGTGACTGCGCCGGTTCCGATCACGGAGAGTATCTGGCAGCAAGTCGATCGGGACATCGTCGCCGCATCGCAAGCCGCGACAGAGCAAGCCAAAACTTATGCTCGCGGCTCCATGGAGCACTGGAGGGACCTCGTCTACCAGCGCACCGAGTCGGACTTCATTCCGTGGTATACCAACTACTGGACCCAGGAATGGCTGTCCATGAAGGTGACCTGGTACACGCTGAACGCAAAGGGCGAGACAGATCCTTCGGCAAAACGATTGACTGCCTATTTGCAGGAGCAGTACCACGATCGCGTGCTGGCCCCTGCCGCCGTGGAGATCGATCCCGATACGATTCTGATGCAGGCAACGCAACTCTACGTCCAGGTCCTGGGCAAAGAACTTCAGGAAATAGCGCAGCGCTATGGTGTTTCTGCGGATCAATTCGACCAGCGGCTCAAAGGCATTCCAGCGATCGTGCTGGCGCCCCCACCCGACCACAGCGCTTCGCTCTATCAGATTGTCCACGCCAATCCGCTCGCCAGGCAGCCGGCTTATGCAGCCCTGATCAATCGGATCCATAATGCCCCCGGAGGGGTGGGAGCGGGGGCATCGGACGCAGGTATTACGTCAGTGGCGAAACAGACCAGCGCAAAACTGGAGGCTGAGCTCGCCGGCAGGGGTGCTGCAGGCGCTATTGCTGTGGTAGCCGGCCGGGTAGTAGGCTCGCTGATTTCCATGGGAGTGGCAGGTGTCCACGCCATCACCCAGGAGAGCGAACGGCCGGACCTTGAAGCGCAGGTTCGCAAAAGCCTGAGCGTCGCCTTTGACCAGGCGTGGCTTAAGCTTGTTGAGAACCCTACCTCCGGGGTGATGGCGGGGGTCTTTTACCTGTCTGGACAAATTGAAGGAAGTCTCGCCAAACCCGTGACGCTGCCAGCCATACCCGAACTGGTACCAGCGCCGCGAGAAGTTCCCCTGCCAAGCCAGTAACCCCTTGGCGCAATGCAGAAGTTCAAATGGGCGCGAGGTACGCCGCACCACCTCAGTGGTGCGGTGTGCTTTCAAAGGAAGACGCTATGCATGAACTCGCCGTGAAATCTCTTGATAGGTCGTACTGTCAACAGCAGCCAGCAGCTTTCGACCGTCCTTGAGTGTCGCTATAAAAGTCACCTCGGTCTCTTTGCCCGCCAACATAAAACCGGCGATAGCCCCTATGGGACCGAGCAACATTGCGCCTGCTATACCGAGACCTATGGCGTCTTTGACTTTCTTTATAGATTCCTCATTGGCAACCTCCAGCGTTTTCAGCGCCGAAAGGGGGAGGGTGATTCCAGGCCATCGATTGAGGGGGGTTCTGAGGGTGAAAGTGCCATTTCGATATTCTCCATCACCCTGCAGGAAATCCCCCGCTAACACTGTGATGTTTGCCATTTTGATTTTCCCTGGCGGCAATCGGTGAAGAAGTATTGCGCGCTTATCGCGTGCCGACGTCAATATTGTGGCGATGAAATGCAACGCCATTTTTCCCGGCATGTCTGGAAAAGTATCGAGGGCCCGATCAACGGGATTTCAATGATTTCGATCGTCAGCTTCCCACGATTTAAGGACTAGAATTATCAGGCGCATCAATGGGGGGCGATGCCGATGGCTTGTTGGCGGTTAGACGCTTTTGCGCTGCCTGCAGGCTTTCCAGCCACTCAATTGAGGGCCCATATCATGTTCGCTCATGAGCAAATAACCGAGCATAAATCCTTCTCGGAACCCGATGAAACCCGCGAGTTTCCACACGGAAAAGCGGAAATCCTCAAGATTGGCAATTCAGAGGTTGGACGCTTCACATTCAAACCTGGGTGGCGCTGGTCGAATGACATTCAACCTTTGGCACAGACACCTAGTTGCCAGGCCCCGCACTTCCAGTATCACGTCGCCGGTAAGCTTGCCATTCGCATGGATGACGGTACTGAGATCATTGCAGGGCCGGGAGACATCACGTCACTGCCTAGAGGTCACGACGCTTGGGTGGTCGGGGACGAGACTGTGGTGGTGGTGGATTGGTTTGGTGCAAGTAACTATGCCAAGAAGGTCTGAGGTAGTGGGGGTGTGTCTGTGATTCAGGACTGGGAAAAGGAGGTAGATTAAGTAGATCTACCCCTTTGTTCCGGTAAGCATGGGGATACGTCGTCAGGAGTGGCGTGACTGGATGGCGTATGCCTTACTGAGATTTAAACTTCAGAAGGATGCGGTTATGACTGAGCGCCATGTGGATTACGTGGAAACGCTTTCGAATGGATGCAAGATTGAGGTGAAGGCGCAGATCCTGAAGGACGGCTCCCTGCAGTTGCTCGTTGCCGCTTACACGCCGGACGGGAAACCAATCGTGGAGGGCTACAGGCCTGAGATCCATAATCTGGACATGGAGGGCGCGATGGACCTGGCGATAGATGTTGCCAAGCGCATTGGCAATGGCGAAAAACCTCAGTAGTGGTCAACGTTTGGTACCCGTCAGCGGGACCTGCGAGCGAGTGATCAAGCGGGGTGCGAACAGGTTTTTTTTGCCTGTGTGAAAACTCTTTCCTTAAACGAAATGTCCAACCTTCACAACTAGTCAGGTCTGGTAGACCCAGAGGCTGGACATGTCATTATCCAAAATATTCATTTTCCCAATAGTCAGCATTCTTGAGGTTCACATCATGCGTTTAACACTGCCTACTCTGGTTATTGGGCTTTTGCTCGCCCAAGGTGCGATGGCGGCGGGCGATGGTACGGCCGCCGTTGGTGGTGGTCTTGGTGGCGCGTTAGGGAATATGGTTGGCCGGCAAATGGGGGGCAGCACCGGTGCGGCGATTGGCGCGGGTGTTGGCGGCGCAGCGGGGAGTGCGGTAGGCGCTCGCAAGGGCAGCAAGACTAACGCCGCCATTGGTGGCGGTCTCGGCTCGGCGGGTGGTTCGATCATAGGTAACAAGGTGGGCGGGTCGACCGGATCCACCATCGGTGCCGGCCTCGGTGGCGCAGCGGGTGGCGCAGTGGGTAGCAACTTGTCCAACGACGGTGGCAAGAGTCATTCCGGTGGCAAGAGGCACAAACACAAGCACAACTTCAAACACGACTGAGTTTTGATTGGTTGGCGTGTTCAAGCCCGGCCCAGTGCCGGGTTTTTTCGATTTTCAGGTATCGACTTCCGGTGAGTCGCAGGTAGCGGGTGTGGTGGTATTGGGTGTGGCGGTAGAGAGTTACCGATGTTTGAGCAGTTGAGTCATTCAGGATCGCTAATTTACGCGTGCCTTCGTCCGTTCTCTTTACAGACAACCCATTGAGGTAAGCGCGGTGACCAAACTGACACTGTTGTGCCTGCCGTATTCCGGGGCCAGTGCCATGGTCTACAGCCGCTGGCGGCGCAAACTGCCTGAGTGGCTGCATTTGCAACCGGTGGAATTGCCGGGCCGTGGCGCACGTTTTGACGAAGCATTACAGACCGATATGCGCGCGCTGGTGCTGCAACTGGCCAGCGAGTGCAAGCCGTCCCTGACGGCGCCCTATGCGTTGTTCGGCCATAGCCTGGGCGCCTTGCTGGCGTACGAGATGGCCCATGCGTTTCGCTCGCTGGGGTGTTCGGAACCGGTGGCGTTGTTTGCCTCTGGCACCGCGGCGCCGACCCTGCGCGCGGAGTACGATCGGGAACTGGCCGTGCCCAGAACGGACGCGCAGCTGATCGACCAGTTGCGCACCCTTGAAGGGACCCGTGAAGAAGTGCTGGCCAATGAAGAACTGATGAGCCTGGCGTTACCGGTCCTGCGCGCGGACTTTCTGTTATGCGGCAGTTTCCATCCGCTGGCCCGGCCTCTGCTCAAATGCCCGGTGCATGTCCTCGGCGGCACCTCCGACAGGGCCAGCACCGAGCAGTTGATTGGCTGGAGCAAGGAGACCCACGGCAGCTTTTCGATAGACATGCTGGCGGGTGGGCACTTCTTCATCCATGAGCATGAGGCCAAAGTGCTGCGGGTGATCAAGAGTCACCTGCAGGATCATCACCGGCGGCATGCCTTGATGCCAGTCGGTTACCCGTATTCGCCCCCAACCTGAACCCTTCCTGAAGAATTTTCTGATTCACCAGGCGCAAATGTATAGAAGGTTTACTCACCGGAAAACGGCGCGTAAGCTTCGCGCGTTTTCATCAATAGCGGAGACCCACAGTGGGTACTTGTTCGAGTGACAGTAGTCGGCCGGTTTCGGTAACCGGCATATTCTCGGCAAGATAACGCGCAGTCTCCTGTGCCGTTGTCTCGCCGAAAAGCGAGAAGCGGCATTCCGATCGCGGCCAGTCCTGGCCTGCATCCCGACGTCTCTCTCATCGACACTGAACAGTGCGTGATGCCCGGCCTTGAGCCGCATCGCTGTGCTACGGACGCGCCTGTCATTTTTGACCGGCGGGCCAAACCCGCTTTGCCTGTTACTCGGGCAAGGCCTCGGGTCGGCCATACCTGCTCGAAGGTTTCCTGGCTCTGACCGTTAGGGGGGAACAGCCATGGGCATCATCAATATTCTGACTCATCGCCGGCAACATCGACCTGCGCTGCCGGTACGACTGCGATTATTGCGGGCGTAAAGCCCTTCCTCGAGACCACAAAAATTATGACTGATTGTTCCGATTTAAGGCTGCCTGCGTAGTCACCTGAAAGAGGGTGAGGCGCAGGCGGTGCGGGAGTAACACCATGAAGCTCACCCTGTTGAAAGAAATCTTTGCCGGCTTCCTGCGGACCCGGCACTTTGCCCGGCACTTCCGCCGACTGGCGCTGTTGGAAAGTTTCACTGACGTCACCGTCAACCGTGAGGTACCGCCGACTCTGGCGCAAACCCTGGTCGCTGCGGCCAACAGTGAAGCGCCTGTATTGCTGGAAAAACTTGGCAGCCACAGCGATGGCTTGAGCGATATCGAGGCCAATGCGCTGCGTGAGCAATATGGCCTCAACGAGGTCGAGCACGAGCAACCCCTGCCATGGTGGACCCACCTGTGGCACTGCTACAAAAACCCCTTCAACCTGCTGCTGACGTTGCTTGCGGTCATCTCCTGGCTGACCGATGACATGAAAGCCGCCACGGTCATTTTCTCTATGGTCGTGCTCTCCACACTGCTGCGCTTCTGGCAGGAAGCCAAGTCCAACAAGGCCGCCGATGCCCTCAAGGCGATGGTGAGCAACACCGCGACGGTGATGCGTCGCGATTTCAGCGCTGAAGCTGCGCCGTTGTTCGGCAGGTTCCATGGCGCTTCGGTGGCGGTCAAAGGCGCGCAGCGCATCGAGTTGCCGATCAAACAACTGGTGCCTGGCGATCTGATCGTGCTCTCGGCCGGCGACATGATCCCCGCTGATTGCCGTGTGCTCGGCGCCAAGGACCTGTTCGTCAGCCAGGCAGCGATGACCGGCGAATCGATGCCGGTAGAGAAGTTCCCCCGTCAGCAAGACGGCGAGACCCGCAACCCGCTGGAACTTACGAACATCCTGTTCATGGGCACCAACGTGGTCTCCGGCGCGGCAACGGCGGTGATTTTGACCACCGGCAACAGCACTTATTTCGGAGCCCTGGCCCAGCGGGTCGGTGCCACTGATCGTGCGCCGACGTCGTTTCAGACGGGGGTCAACAAGGTCAGCTGGCTGCTGATTCGCTTCATGTTCGTGATGGCGCCGCTGGTGCTGTTCATCAACGGTTTCACTAAAGGTGACTGGATGGAAGCGCTGCTGTTCGCGCTGTCTATCGCCGTGGGCCTGACCCCGGAAATGCTGCCGATGATCGTCACCTCAACCCTGGCCAAAGGGGCGGTGTTTCTGTCGCGCAAAAAAGTCATCGTCAAACACCTTGATGCGATCCAGAACTTCGGCGCCATGGACGTGCTGTGCACCGACAAGACCGGCACCCTGACCCAGGACAAGATCTTTTTGGCGCGACATGTCGACGTCTGGGGCAAAGAGTCCGAGGACGTGCTGGAAATGGCTTACCTCAACAGCTACTACCAGACCGGCCTGAAAAACCTGCTGGATGTGGCGGTGCTTGAGCACGTTGAAGTCTACCGTGAGCTGAAAGTCGGCACCGCGTTCCGGAAGGTCGACGAGATTCCTTTCGACTTCACCCGGCGGCGCATGTCGGTGGTGGTGGCGGAGCAGGATCAAGCGCATTTGCTGATCTGCAAAGGCGCGGTGGAGGAGGTGCTGGCGGTGTGCAAACGTGTGCGCCATGGCGAGGCCGAGGAAGCCTTGACCGATGAGTTGCTGGCGCGGATTCGTCAGGTCACCGCCGAGCTCAATGAAGAAGGCCTGCGGGTGGTGGCAGTTGCCGCGCGAGCCATGCAAACCGGGCGCGATATCTATAGCCTGGCGGATGAGCAGGAACTGACGCTGATCGGCTACGTAGCGTTTCTCGATCCACCGAAGGAAAGCACCGCGCCCGCGCTCAAAGCGTTGGCAGCCCACGGCGTGGCAGTGAAAGTGCTGACCGGCGACAACGAACGGGTGACCGCGAAGATCTGCCGTGAAGTCGGGCTGGAGCAACAAGGCCTGTTGATGGGCAATGACATCGAACGCATGAGCGATGCCCAATTGGCCGTCGCGGTGGAGACCACCAACGTCTTCGCCAAGCTGACACCTTCCCACAAGGAGCGCATCGTTCGACTGCTCAAAGGTAACGGGCATGTGGTCGGTTTCATGGGCGACGGGATCAACGATGCGCCGGCGCTACGCACCGCCGACATTGGTATTTCGGTGGACAGCGCGGTGGACATCGCCAAGGAAGCGGCCGACATCATCCTTCTGGAAAAGAGCCTGATGGTGCTGGAGGAGGGCGTGCTGGAAGGCCGTCGGACCTTCGCCAATATGCTCAAGTACATCAAAATGACTGCCAGCTCGAATTTCGGCAACGTGTTCTCGGTGCTGGTGGCCAGCGCGTTCATTCCGTTCCTGCCGATGTTGCCGATGCACCTGCTGGTGCAGAACCTGCTGTATGACATCTCGCAGATCGCCATCCCGTTCGATAACGTCGATGAGCAAATGCTGAAAAATCCACAACGCTGGCAGCCGGGCGATGTCGGGCGTTTCATGCTGTTCTTCGGGCCCATCAGTTCGATCTTTGATCTGCTGACCTTCGCCTTGATGTGGTATGTCTTTGATGCCAATACGCCGGATCACCAAACCTTGTTCCAGTCGGGCTGGTTCGTGGTCGGATTGTTGACCCAGACACTGATCGTGCACATGATCCGTACACCGAAGATTCCATTCCTGCAAAGCCGCGCAGCCACGCCGTTGCTGGTGATGACCGGGATCATCATGACGGTTGGGATCTTCCTGCCGATGGGGCCGTTGGCGCACTACTTCAAACTGCAGGCGTTGCCGTCGCTGTACTTCGTGTTCCTGCCGGTGATTCTGCTGGCGTACATGGCACTGACCCAGGCGGTGAAAGGCTTCTACATCCGCCGGTTCGGCTGGCAATAAACCGATGATCGTTCCCACGCTCCCGCGTGGGAATGCCTCACTGGACGCTCTGCGTCTGCTCTGAATTGTGACGCGCAGCGTCACGGGCTGCATTCCTTTGCTGCGCGTGGGAACGATCGAAAGCCTCTCGCCACGAGAATCAAGGAAGGCATTCATGCAAGCGATCAACAATATCAACCTGGACTCTCTGGTCGACACCCTGGTCAGCCTCAGTGCGGCGTTCATCCTCGGTGGACTGATAGGTTTTGAACGCCAGTACCGCCAGCGCACAGCAGGGCTGCGGACCAACGTACTGGTGGCGGTGGGTGCGGCGATTTTCGTCGACATGGCCAACCGTCTCGGTGGCGCCGAAGGGGCCGTGCGGGTGGTCGCGTATGTGGTTTCCGGCATCGGCTTTCTCGGTGCCGGGGTGATCATGCGAGAGGAGGGCAACGTCCGTGGCCTGAACACCGCAGCGACCCTCTGGGCCTCGGCCGCAGTCGGTGCTTGCGCCGGTGCCGATCTGCTCCTTGAAGCGCTGCTCGGCACGCTGTTCGTCCTCGCGGCGAACACCTTGCTGCGGCCGATAGTCAACAACATCAACCGCCAGCCACTGGACGTGGTCTCGGCCGAGGTCACCAATATCGTCTACGTTATCGCTCGCCGATCGCAGCAAAAGGCCGTGCTGTCGTTGCTCGAAACCGAGCTGGAACGCTGCAATTACCCGGCGAGCGATGTCGATGTGCACGCGTTCGGCGCCCACGAGGTGGAGATCGAGGCCACGCTGGCCACCACCTCGGTCGATGGTGATGAGCTGGATGAATTGGTGGCGCGTATTTCCACTTCGACATTGGTGGTGCAAGCGTTCTGGAGTCCGAGTACGACGGAGTAGTTACGTCTGCCATCATTCAGTTTCATCCGCCTCGCAGCAACACCTTGGGACAAAGGCGTATCCGTAGGGAAATGGCAGGTTTCTTTGAGATAAGTCCTACATAAAACTGGCCGTGTCTCGCATAGCCTGCTGCCCTCACGGAAGTTGGCTGACGCAAGTCGGCTGGAACGCATTTGTCATGGTTGCCAAAATGTTGAATAAAACGTTACGAATCCTGATCGCCGATGAGCAGCATTTCCATCGAATGAAAATCGAGCGGATTTTGAATCAGCTGGGGTATTTCCGCATCGCTCCGGTGCATTGCGTAGAAGAGCTGTTAACCCTGGTGGAGTACGCTGGCGAGCCGTTCGATCTGGTGATGATCAGCGCATCATTGACGGCCGGAGTCGACCTCGATTTGCTGACGTTCTGTGGGGACAATCAGCAGATACATCGTGGGATTGTCTACGATGGCCAGCAGCTACACATCACTGCGAGCAAGGTTGGCCAACCTCGGAGGGTGCAGGTAATCCAGGCGCGAATGCCGGACTTTGAGTGGGTCAGGCAATTGATGGAAATAGTCGATCTCCACCCCCATGAAGCCAAGGTACCTGTGCTGCCATGGCTGCACGATGTTTATCAGAACAAAGCGGGTTAAAGGCTCAGGGGCGCGAGCCTGTTCAAGCCTTCACTTCTCACGTTGCTCCCCGATGGTTTTGGACGTCAGTCCCTGATTTGTTATCGCTCGTTTTGAATCGGCGAATGGCAAGGTTGACGCCTACAATCTTTAGCAACAAGCCACCTGGCGTCCGTCATTTCGCACCTGAACGTGCAGGTTTGAACGTTACCGTTCGTCTGAACTGTCATTTCTTACAGGTAGTTGAGCTCACCCCGGCGTGCAAGAGTATTAGCGCAGGCGCAGCGGCGCTGCGCAGCCTGTCAGTCCCTCGCGGTTGAACCGCAGATGCCTGACGGTGGGATGCTTTATAGGAGTTTTCATGAGTAAAGCACTGGTTGTGGATGATCATCCGGTCATTCGAGCCGCGGTCAAGATGGTGCTTCAGAAGGAAAAGTTCCAGGCGATTCTGGAGGCCCGCAATGGCGTTGAGGCCGTGCAAATGGCCCGCGAACATAAACCGGACCTCGTCGTGCTGGATATCGCCATGCCCGGACTCGATGGTCTGGAAGTCTTGAACCGGCTCAAGGACCTGGAGTCGCCATGCCGGATGTTGGTGTACACCTCCCATGAGCCGGTTTTCTATTCCGCCCGCTGTATGAGAAGCGGCGCGTTGGGCTACATATCAAAAACCAATGATCTGGAGGAGTTGAGCAAAGCGATCGGTGCAGTGATGTCCGGTTATACCTACTTCCCTCGTTTACCTTCCAGCTCGGTGAACCCGGACCATCTCCAGTGCACGGAAATGCAATTGATCGAAAAATTGTCGGACCGTGAGTTGACGATTTTTCAAGCACTCGCCCGTGGTTTAAGTAACAAGGAAATCGCCGTGTCGATGCTCTTGAGCCACAAAACCGTCAGCACGTACAAAACCCGCTTGATCGAAAAACTCAATGTGACGTCGGCAGTTCATTTGAGGGATTTGGCCAGGCGTAATCATGTGATCTGAATGAAGACGCTCCTGCGCAAAGGGCTGGTAGCCTTGGTGTATTTCGAGGTGCTGTTTCTTTCGTCGGGCGCCAGTGCCCAGATGCAAGCCTTGCATCTGCTGGGGCGCTCGACGGTTCAGGATTACCGCGTCGAGCTGGATGAGGCGGACTGGCGCTGGCTAAAGGAGAAGGGCGTATTGCAGCTCGGCGCCTCGTCGCCGGACTATGCGCCATTCGACCTGACCCTCAATAACCACGACTTTGAAGGAATTACCGCGGACTACGCGGATCTGCTCGCCCAGTTGCTGCACATCAAGATCGAAGTGCAGCGCTATGAATCTCGTGAGGCCGTCATTGCCGCGCTGAAACGCGGGGAGCTGGACTTGTTAGGTACGGCCAACGGCTTTGAAGCAGTCGACCCGCAGTTGAGCATGTCCCGAGCTTACGCCGACGACTTGCCGACCCTGGTCACCCGCACTGGCGACAGCAGTGACTTGCCCGCCGACCTGGCAGGCAAGCGCCTGGCCATGCTCAATCACTACCTGCCGCCCTGGGTGGTTCGCACCTACTACCCTGATGCCAGCCTGCAACTTTACCCCTCGACCCTGAGTGCCATTGGTGCCGTGGCGTTTGGTCAGGCCGATGTGTACCTCGGTGACTCCATCAGCGCCAATTACCTGATCAACAATAATTACCTGAACAATGTCCAGCTGGCGGACTTCTCCCAACTGGAGATGAGTCCTTTTGCCTTCGCCATGGGCCGCGACAACCAGCGCTTGCGGCGTATTATCGACGCGGCCCTGGCGGCGATTCCGACCGACGAGCGCATGGCCATCCTGCGTCGCTGGAGCGCCGACAGCACGAGCCTGACCGGCCAGCAAGGATTGCACTTCAGCGCCAGCGAACAACGCTGGCTGGAAAAAAATCCGCGGCTGAAAGTAGCGATCATCGATGACTTCGTACCTCTTTCATTTTTTGATGAAAAAGGTGAATTCCGTGGGCTCAGTGCTCAGGTTCTGGCCAGGATCAGCCTGCGCACCGGGCTGAAATTCGACGTGCTGCGAGGCAGCTCGTTGAACAAGCAAATCGAGAAAGTCAAAGATGGCACGGCCGATCTTCTGGCGGTTATTACGCCCAGCACAGAGCGCGAGGCCGATTTGCTATTCACACGACCGTATCTGGTCAACCCGTTTGTGTTAGTCACAAGTACGGACCCCACAAGTCCCGGCACGCTGGACGACATGGTCGACAAGAGCCTGGCGCTGGTTCAAGGCAACGGGCTGCGAGAATTTGTGCGTGCGGCGGCTCCCGGCATCCGTTTCATTGATGTGGAAAACCAGGCTCAGGCAATGGAAATGGTAGCCAATGGACAGGCCGATGCCGCGCTGAGCTCACTGATCAGTGCGCGTTACATGATTTCCCGGCGATACCGCGATCGTTTGCATATCACCAGTAGTGTGGGCACGGAACCGGCGCGCGTTACCTTTGCCACCAGCCACGACGCCCTCGAGTTGTATTCGATTCTGAATAAAGCCTTGTTGAGCATCCCGCCGGTAGAAATGGATGAGCTGACCAATCGTTGGCGCAATGAGGCAACAGTGCAAGACAGTTACTGGTTGCGCAATCGTGCGGCGATCATTCAGGGGTTTGCGTTCGCTGCAGGCTTGCTGTTGCTTGCGTTGGGCTGGATTGCCTATCAGCGCAGCCTGATCCGCAAGCGTCAGCAACTGCTGCTTCAGCTGCAGGAAGCCAAGGACGTCGCGGACGATGCCAATCGGGCCAAGACCACGTTTCTGGCGACCATGAGTCATGAAATCCGTACGCCGATGAACGCGCTGATCGGCATGCTCGAACTGGCGATGAAAAGTGCCGAGAAGGGCGTCACTGACCGTTCTTCGATTGAGGTGGCTTCCGCCGCGGCGCGTGATTTGCTGGACTTGATCGGCGACATTCTAGACATCGCGCGGATTGAGTCAGGGCATCTTTCGTTGACCCGGGAACGGGTCAATCTGCGCACACTGGTTGTGTCTGTAGCAAGAGTCTTCGAAGGGCTGGCACGGGACAAGCACCTGCGATTGGTCCTGGATCTGGACCTCAAGAGTGACCGTGAAGTGCTGATCGACCCGTTGCGCTTCAAACAGATTATTTCCAATGTACTGAGCAACGCCATCAAGTTCACCCACCGGGGTGAAGTGCGCTTGAACGTGCAGGTCGAACCTGGAACTCACCAAGAGCATTTGGCCATTCGAATACGGGTCGAGGATACCGGCATCGGTATCAGCCTTCATGATCAGCAACGCTTGTTCAGCCCGTTCACTCAGGCTGACAACCCCGCCCAATCAGCGCGTAGCGGATCGGGCCTGGGGTTGGTCATCAGCCGTTCGCTATGTGAAATGATGGGTGGCCAATTGCAGCTGAGCAGTGTTCTGGGCGAAGGGACGCAGATTGAGGTCACGCTGGAGGTGCTGGCTTTGCAGGCGCTGGCTCAACCGACACCAGCCGCCACGGTCGAGCAGTTGCCCACTGAGCCGCTGAATATTCTGGTGGTCGACGACTATCCGGCCAATCGTCTGTTGCTGGCCCGGCAGTTGAGCTATCTGGGTCATTGTACGCAGGAGGCCGAGGACGGTGAGCAGGGCCTTGAACTGTGGCGAAATCATCCATTCGATGTGGTCATCACCGATTGCAATATGCCGGCCATGAACGGCTACGAACTGACCGGCGCCATTCGCGATGAAGAGAAGGCCAACGGTCTTGAAGCCTGTTTGATCCTTGGTTTTACCGCTAATGCCCAGCGCGAGGAAAAGGTTCGTTGTATGGAGGCGGGGATGGATGACTGCCTGTTCAAACCCATCAGCCTGCAAGACCTGAGTGCTCGACTGGCATCCAGGACTTCAGGCGCGACGTCGATACCGCTTGAACAGGCCACGGGGCAAACATCTGCTGAAATTGACCTGAGCAGTCTGGAGCAATGGGTCGGTGCAGACCGGATGTTGATCAACGATTTGCTGAGTGAACTGGCCTCCAGCAATGAAAAGGACCTGGCCCGGCTGCGGGATTTTTACGCCAACCGCGACCGTGATGGCCTCAGGGATCTGGCACACCGGATCAAGGGCGGCGCTCGGGTCGTCAATGCGCACCGCTTGATCCTGTGTTGCGAACATCTGGAAAGGGCCATAGGCGAACGCGACGCCGCGTCACTGACGCACGCGGTCGCGGCTTTGCAACACGCCATGGAGCGCCTGGCTCACTTCCTGGCGCAGCACTGACCACAGCACGCGCGTCAGTGGCTCAATCCCAAATTGGCGCGATGCCTTTGGGGCTGGTCAGGCGGTAATCTCGTTCAAGGGTGCTGATCAGCTCCATGTCGGCAGCACTCAAGGTCAAGGTACGGGCCTTCAGGTTGCTTTGCAGATTGGCGCGCTTGGTGGAGGACGGAATCACGGCGTATCCGGACTGCATGGCCCATGCGAGCGTGACTTGCGCTGGGGTGGCCTGATGCCGATCGGCAATGTGCTGAATCAATGGATCTTTCAGGACTTCACCGTAGGCCAGGGTCATGTATGACGTGATCTGGATGCCCTGGCTTTGAGCAAAACCGACGACTGTGCGGTTTTGCAGGTAGGGATGAAGTTCGATCTGGTTGGTGGCTATATTCTCCGCACCGACGGCGGCGATGGCTTGTTTCATCAGGTCGACGGTAAAGTTGGAAATGCCGATCTGCCGGGTCAGGCCTTGCTGTCTGGCCTCCAGTAGCGCACCCATGAATTCGGCGACCGGCACCTGGTCTTCAGGGGATGGCCAATGAATCAGGGTCAGGTCCAGGTAGTCGGTCTGCAGTTTGCGCAGGCTTTCCTTGAGACTCTCGATCAGCGTGTCTTTGGCGAAGTTGGCAACCCAGATCTTGCTGGTAATGAACAGCTCTTCGCGAGGGATACCGCTGGCAGCGATGGCCTGGCCGACTTCAGCTTCGTTCTCGTAGATCTGCGCGGTGTCGATTACCCGGTAGCCCAACTCAAGAGCGCTGCTCACCGAATCGATGACCACCTGGCCCTGTAGACGAAAAGTACCGAGACCGAACGCGGGAATAGACATGCATGACTCCAATGGTTGCAGTGGGAATGGCCACGAGTATCCCGGTCTGCATCGCATGGAAAAACCGCCGAAATGGCAAAGCAATGTTTACCGCAAGTCACGAATGAGTTCGGGTAGCCGATCCTTACCCCCGAGCCTTTGGAATCAGGCAATGTCGCTCTGACTGAACTCTTCACCGAGGAAATCGATCAAGGTCCGCACCGATGGCAGCAATCCACGGCGCGAGGGGAATATGACGTGGACGATGCCGGATTTTGGCGTCCAGCCCGGCACCAGCTGGATAAGCCTGCCAGCGGCGAGATCTTCGCGCACCACCACGCTGGGTAGGTGGGCAATGCCGATGCCGGCCAGCACCGCGTGGCGCAGGGCAATGAGGTCGTCAGTGACCATCCGCGGATGATGGCCGATCACGGCGCTGGCGGCATTCGGGCCGAACAGTTCCCAGTGATATTCGCGCTGCGCCGTCCCCCAATGCAGGCTCGGCAGGCCGCTGAGGTCGGCGGGGGAGGAGGGGGACGACAGGTGCGTCAGAAAGCTCGGGCTACCCACCAGGCATTGAGTGCTGTTGCCCAACACTTTCATCACCAGATCGCTGCTTTCCAGTGGCGGAAATCGCACCCGCAGGGCGATATCGAACCCTTCGTGGATCAAGTCGACTCGACGGTTGGTGCTTTCGATAAACAGTTCCACCCGCGGGTACTTGAGCATGTAACGGGTCAGCATCGGCCCCACCCATGAATTGAGCAGCGCCGTCGGACAACTGATACGCACCAGTCCTTGAGGTTCGGAGCGGTTGCGCTCGATGACCTCCGCCGCACTTTCAGCTTCCACTCGCATGGCCAGGCAACGCTGGTAGTACTCCTGGCCGATCTCGGTCAACGAACAGTGCCGGCTGGTGCGGTGAATCAGCCGCACGCCGAGGCGTTCTTCCAGCTGCGAAATACGTCGGCTGAGTTTTGACTTGGGCATGTACAAGGCTCGCCCGGCAGCGGCGAAACCACCGTGTTCCACGACTTGAGTGAAGTAGTAAAGGGTGTTCAGGTCTTCCACTATCGTTCTCCAAATAGAACGCTATGGGTGATTTTTGCAGTCTAGCGTAGCAAAGGTGTCGGATTTAAGGTGTGTCCATGGTTTCACTCACCCACTTTCGGAGGCACACCATGAAAAAAATCATCGGTATCTACACCAGCCCAAGAGCGCATTGGGTGGGCGACGGTTTCCCGGTTCGCACATTGTTTTCCTATGACAGCCTGGGCAAACACGTCAGCCCGTTCTTGCTGCTCGATCACGCCGGCCCTGCTGAATTCGCGCCGACCACACAGCGCCGGGGCGTGGGTCAACACCCGCATCGCGGTTTCGAAACCGTGACCATCGTCTACAAGGGCGAGCTGGAACACCGTGACTCCACCGGCAGCGGCGGCAAGATCGGTCCTGGCGACGTGCAGTGGATGACCGCAGCTTCGGGGATCCTGCATGAAGAATTCCATTCTGAAGATTTCGCCCGCAGTGGCGGCACTCTGGAAATGGTCCAGTTGTGGGTCAACCTGCCTGCCCGGGACAAGATGGCTGACGCCGGCTACCAGACCATTCTCGATGGCGATATTCCGAACCTGGCGCTCAAGGACCAGGCCGGCAGCCTGAGGCTGATCGCCGGTGAATTCGACGGTCACAAAGGGCCGGCACGGACCTTCACCCCGATCGATGTCTGGGACATTCGCTTGAATGCCGGTAAAGCGCTGACGCTGGACCTGCACGAAGGTCGCAATACGGCGTTGGTGGTGCTGCGCGGCACGGTTCAGGTCAACGGTCAGGAGCGGGTTCGGGAAGGGCAGTTGGTCTTGTTCGAACGCAACGGTAATCAGATCAGCCTGGAGGCTAATCACGATGCCGTGGTGCTGCTGCTCAGTGGCGAGCCGATCGATGAACCCATCGTCGGCCACGGACCGTTCGTGATGAACACCGAGGCGCAAATCCATCAGGCCTTTGCCGACTTCCAGTCCGGCCAATTCGGCCAGATGCACGGCTGATACACAACTCCGCTCTACACAGGACACGTAGGTCGGTTCACTGGCCAGGGATGGCTGTCGCCAAAAATAAAGAGGAAACACTCATGAACATGACCAATGCGGCCAACTTCAATGGCCTGAAACCGACCATCGACCCCAACGACAGTGCGCTGCTGTTGATCGACCACCAGAGCGGGCTGTTCCAGATCGTCAAGGATATAGACGTCCCGCAACTGCGCGCCAACGCCATCGCCCTGGCCAAAGCCGCGACCTTGTTGAAAATGCCGGTGATCACCACAGCTTCGGTGCCCCAAGGGCCGAACGGGCCGTTGATCCCGGAGATTCACCAAGAGGCACCGCACGCTCAATACGTCGCCCGCAAAGGCGAAATCAACGCCTGGGACAACCCGGAATTTCACGCGGCAGTGAAAGCCACCGGCAAGAAAACCCTGGTGATCGCAGGCACGCTGACCAGCGTCTGCCTGGCCTTTCCATCAATCGCCGCGGTGCATGAAGGCTACAAGGTATTCGCAGTGGTTGATGCCTCGGGCAACCACTCCAAACTTGCCACTGATCTGACAATTGCTCGTTTGTCTCAGGCTGGAGTGGTGCCGATCGACATCATGGCAACGCTTTCTGAGCTGCAAGGTTCGTGGAACCGCCCCGACGCCGAGCAGTGGGCTGCCGTCTACGCCCAGGCCATGCCGCATTATCAATTGCTGATCGAAAGCTACCTCAAGGCTCAGCAAGTGGCAAACGAACACGAAGTGCTGGATTCCCAGCGCTAACCGAGTACCCGACGCCGACTTCTATTCGGCATCGATAAGAAGCGAGGACTACTGCAATGACTACCTCTTACAAACGTCTGGATAAAAACAACGCCGCCGTTCTGTTGGTCGATCATCAGGCTGGCCTGCTGTCGCTGGTTCGCGATATCGAACCGGACCGGTTCAAGAACAACGTGCTGGCCCTGGCCGATCTGGCCAAGTACTTCAAGCTGCCGACGATCCTCACCACCAGTTTCGAGACCGGCCCCAACGGTCCGCTGGTGCCGGAATTGAAAGCGCTGTTCCCGGAGGCGCCATACATTGCCCGCCCAGGGCAAATCAACGCCTGGGACAATGAAGACTTCGTCAAGGCGATCAAGGCCACCGGCAAAAAACAACTGATCATCGCCGGCGTAGTCACCGAAGTCTGCGTGGCATTCCCGGCGCTTTCGGCACTGGCTGAAGGCTTCGAGGTGTTTGTGGTTACCGATGCTTCCGGCACCTTCAATGAACTCACCCGGCAGTCGGCCTGGGATCGCATGTCGGCATCCGGTGCACAGTTGATGACCTGGTTCGGCCTGGCCTGCGAGCTGCACCGCGACTGGCGCAACGATGTGGAAGGGCTGGCCACCTTGTTCTCCAACCACATCCCTGACTACCGCAACCTGATGACCAGCTACAACACCTTGACCAACGGCAAATAAGGACGGGCTCCGTAGCAGCTGGCATAGCCTGCGTCCGAGCGCGGAGCGAGCCGAACGTAGCCTTCGGCAACTGCTACGGATACAGCTCAAACAGGGGCTCGCAAGAGGCCCCTGTTTTTGTTTTGGGGGGGAGTCATTGGCGGCAGCGCTAATATCGTTCTAATACTAAGGTCGTCTGGAACCCGTTCCGCAGCGGCATAGAGTGGAATACGTTCTAACTAAATCTGTGCTGCGAGGATAAAAACAATGAACGACAGCATTTACCTCTCGATTCAAAACAGCCCGCGTTTCAAGGAGCTGGTCAGCAAAAGAGAGCGGTTCGCCTGGATTCTCTCGGCGATCATGCTTGGGCTTTACTCGGGCTTCATCCTTTTGATTGCCTACGGGCCGCATTTACTGGGGGCGAAAATCAGCCCTGGGTCATCGATTACCTGGGGGATACCGATTGGTGTCGGGCTGATTGTTTCGGCCTTTGTCCTCACTGCAATCTACGTTCGACGCGCCAACGGCGAATTCGACGACCTGAACAATGCGATTCTCAAGGAGGCTCAGCAATGATCCGGCGTCTATTGGCAGCTTTAGGCATTGCAGCCTTCGCACCGGCAGTTTGGGCTGCCGAGGCGCTCACCGGCGAAGTACACAAACAACCGCTCAACGTTTCGGCGATCCTGATGTTCGTGGTCTTCGTCGGTGCGACGCTGTGCATCACTTATTGGGCATCCAAGCGCAGCAAGTCGGCAGCCGACTACTACGCGGCGGGTGGCAAGATCACCGGTTTGCAGAACGGTCTGGCGATTGCCGGTGACTACATGTCGGCGGCGTCCTTCCTGGGGATTTCCGCGCTGGTGTTCGCCTCTGGCTACGATGGTCTGATTTATTCGATCGGCTTCCTGGTGGGCTGGCCGATCATTTTGTTTCTGATCGCCGAGCGTCTGCGTAACCTGGGTAAATACACCTTTGCCGACGTGGCGTCCTACCGCCTTGGGCAAACCCAGATTCGCACCCTGTCAGCCTGCGGTTCGCTGGTGGTGGTGGCGTTCTACCTGATTGCGCAAATGGTCGGCGCCGGCAAGCTGATTCAGCTGCTGTTCGGGCTCGATTACCATGTCGCAGTGATTATGGTGGGGATCCTGATGTGCCTCTATGTGTTGTTCGGCGGCATGCTGGCGACCACCTGGGTGCAGATCATCAAGGCCGTGCTGTTGTTGTCCGGTGCGTCGTTCATGGCACTGATGGTGATGAAGCACGTCAACTTCGATTTCAACACGCTGTTCTCCGAAGCGGTCAAGGTTCACCCTAAAGGTGAGGCGATCATGAGTCCCGGCGGGCTGGTGAAGGATCCGGTTTCGGCATTCTCCCTCGGTCTGGCGCTGATGTTCGGTACTGCAGGTCTGCCGCATATTCTGATGCGCTTCTTCACCGTGAGTGACGCTAAAGAAGCCCGTAAAAGTGTGTTGTACGCCACAGGCTTCATCGGCTATTTCTACATTCTGACGTTCATTATCGGCTTTGGCGCTATCCTGCTGGTCAGCACTAACCCGGCCTTCAAGGACGCTGCGGGGGCGCTGTTGGGCGGCAACAACATGGCGGCGGTGCACCTGGCCAATGCGGTGGGCGGCAGTATCTTCCTCGGCTTCATTTCAGCGGTGGCATTCGCCACCATTCTGGCGGTGGTTGCCGGTCTGACCCTGGCCGGGGCCACGGCGGTGTCTCACGACCTGTACGCCAGTGTGATCAAGAAGGGCAAGGCTAACGAGAAGGATGAGATCCGTGTTTCGAAGATCACCACCATCGCCTTGGGCGTGTTGGCGATCGTTCTGGGTATTCTGTTCGAAAGCCAGAACATCGCGTTCATGGTGGGTCTGGCGTTCTCGATCGCTGCCAGCTGCAACTTCCCGGTGCTGCTGCTTTCCATGTACTGGAAGAAGCTGACCACTCGCGGTGCGATGGTCGGTGGCTGGATGGGGCTGATCAGTGCCGTTGGTCTGATGGTCCTTGGTCCAACCATTTGGGTGCAGATCATGGGGCACGAGAAGGCGATCTTCCCGTATGAGTACCCGGCGCTGTTCTCGATGGCCATTGCCTTTGTCGGGATCTGGTTCTTCTCCATCACTGACAAGTCCGCTGCGGCTGACAATGAGCGGGCGCTGTTCTTCCCGCAATTCGTACGCTCGCAGACCGGTTTGGGCGCGAGTGGGGCGGTGTCGCACTAACGTACAGACATGTATGAGCTTCTATATATAAGCTGCGTTAAATAGAAATGCCCCGGTCGAGAGATCGGGGCATTTTTTGTTGGTTGTGCATAAGACTTCTGTAGGAGCCGAGCTTGCTCGCGATGGCGACCTGACAGCCGGCCTGTGGTTTGGTTGGGGGGATATCGATTTACTGTGGGGTTGCTCGCGATAGCGGTAGGGCGGTCGCGGCAATGCCAGGAGGGCGGGGCAGGGCATCACACAAACAAATACGGCCTCTATTAAAGAGGCCGTACTCGCTGAATCCAGGACGTTATCGCAAGACAGGTCTTATTTGCGGTCTTCCAGATTGGGGATGTCACGCGACTCGTAGCCGGTGTACAGCTGGCGCGGGCGACCGATCTTGTACGGGCTGGAGAGCATTTCTTTCCAGTGGGAGATCCAGCCAACGGTCCGCGCCAGGGCGAAGATCACGGTGAACATGCTGGTTGGAATGCCGATCGCCTTGAGGATGATCCCCGAGTAGAAGTCGACGTTCGGGTACAGCGAGCGCTCGATGAAGTACGGATCGGTCAGGGCGATCTCTTCCAGGCGCATGGCCAGTTCGAGTTGTGGATCGTTGGTGATGCCCAGCTCTTTCAGTACTTCGTCGCAGGTCTGCTTCATCACGGTTGCGCGTGGGTCGCGGTTTTTGTAAACCCGGTGACCGAAGCCCATCAACTTGAACGGATCGTTCTTGTCTTTGGCCTTGGCGATGTACTTGTCGATGTTCGATACATCGCCAATTTCGTCGAGCATGCTCAACACTGCTTCGTTGGCGCCGCCGTGAGCCGGGCCCCAGAGTGCAGCGATACCGGCGGCGATACAGGCAAACGGGTTGGCACCCGAAGAGCCCGCCAGGCGTACGGTAGAAGTCGATGCGTTCTGCTCGTGGTCGGCATGGAGGATGAAGATCCGGTCCATGGCCTTGGCGAGTACCGGGCTGATCGGTTTGATCTCGCACGGGGTGTTGAACATCATGTGCAGGAAGTTTTCCGCGTACGTCAGGTCGTTGCGCGGGTACATCATGGGCTGGCCCATGGAGTACTTGTAAACCATCGCTGCCATGGTTGGCATCTTGGCAACCAGGCGGATCGCGGAGATTTCGCGATGCTGCGGGTTATTGATGTCCAGGGAGTCGTGGTAGAAGGCCGAGAGGGCGCCGACTACGCCGCACATGACGGCCATCGGGTGGGCGTCACGACGGAAGCCGTTGAAGAAGCTCTTCAGCTGCTCGTGGACCATGGTGTGGTTTTTCACGGTGCTGACGAACTGGGCCTTCTGCTCTGCGGTCGGCAGTTCGCCGTTGAGCAGCAGATAGCAGGTCTCCAGGTAGTCCGACTTCTCGGCCAGCTGTTCGATCGGGTAGCCGCGGTGTAGCAGGATGCCGTTGTCGCCGTCGATATAGGTGATCTTCGACTCGCAAGAGGCAGTCGACATGAAGCCTGGGTCAAAGGTGAAACGGCCCGTGGCCGTCAGGCCCCGAACATCGATAACATCGGGACCAACGGTGCCGGTTAAAATGGGCAGCTCGACGGGGGCTGCGCCCTCGATGATCAACTGCGCTTTTTTGTCAGCCATGTGGCCTCCTATTTATGCTTGAAATCATCAGACAGACCCCCCACGCAGGGCCCGCACCACTATAGTGAGATAAATTTGAATGTCAATTTGCCTAAAGTCTTGCCCCAGAAGGCTTTAACCGGACTTTTTCCTCGAAATTCCCCGCCATTTACGCCTTTTATTCCACTTGTGCAATGAGCTATTAGGGGAAGGTGATTGCGTTGTCATTAGTGACCTAACTGTCTATACTCGGCCTCCGACCTCCAGGGGCTTTTGGGCCTGCTTTAATGGGGGTCGCACTCCCTGGGTGGTGGGTACCTGACCAGTGCACTCCCCAACAACTTTGCCCTGATTGTTAGGGGCTCTTCAGTGTGAAAAAAAGCCGTGAATAGCCAACGACCTGTAAACCTAGACCTAAGGACCATCAAACTCCCAGTCACTGCTTACACGTCCATTCTTCACCGTATATCCGGTGTCATCCTCTTTGTCAGCCTTGCCATCATGCTTTATGCATTGGACAAGTCGCTGAGTTCAGAAGAAGGCTTCGGTCAGGTGAAAGCGTGTCTGACCAGTCCGCTAGCCAAGCTAGTGATTTGGGGCATCCTGTCCGCCTTGCTGTATCACCTGGTAGCCGGTGTGCGCCACTTGATCATGGATATGGGCATCGGTGAGACGCTGGAAGGCGGCCAACGAGGCTCGAAAATCGTTATCGCCGTTTCCGTGGTGGTAATCGTTCTGGCAGGAGTTTGGATATGGTAACTAATGTCACGAACCTTTCGCGTTCGGGCCTCTATGACTGGATGGCACAACGTGTGTCTGCGGTCGTTCTCGCGGCTTACTTCATTTTCCTGATCGGATACATCATTGCGCACCCAGGCCTTGGCTACGCCCAATGGCATGAACTGTTCGCAAACAACTGGATGCGTATCTTCAGTCTGCTGGCTCTGGTCGCTCTGGGCGCTCATGCCTGGGTTGGCATGTGGACCATCGCTACCGATTACCTGACGCCAATGGCGTTCGGCAAGTCGGCGACTGCAATACGTTTCCTCTTCCAGGCAGTATGCGGCGTTGCGATGTTCGCTTACTTCGTCTGGGGCGTGCAGATTCTTTGGGGTATCTGATTCATGGCTAACACAGTTAATACGCTTTCGTTCGACGCCATTATCATTGGCGGCGGCGGTGCTGGCATGCGCGCTGCGCTGCAGCTGGCACAAGGTGGTCACAAGACTGCCGTTATCACCAAGGTTTTCCCGACTCGTTCGCACACCGTATCCGCTCAGGGTGGCATTACCTGCGCCATCGCTTCGGCCGATCCGAACGATGACTGGCGCTGGCACATGTACGATACCGTCAAGGGTTCCGACTACATCGGTGACCAGGACGCTATCGAATACATGTGTTCCGTAGGTCCGGAAGCGGTCTTCGAGCTCGAGCACATGGGCTTGCCGTTCTCCCGTACCGAGCAGGGCCGCATCTATCAGCGTCCGTTCGGCGGTCAGTCGAAAGACTTCGGCAAGGGCGGTCAGGCTGCCCGTACCTGTGCTGCTGCCGACCGTACCGGTCACGCACTGCTGCACACTCTTTATCAGGCAAACCTGAAAGCGGGTACCGTATTCCTCAACGAATACTATGCAGTGGATCTGGTGAAAAACCAGGATGGCGCCTTCGTCGGCATCATCGCGATCTGCATCGAAACCGGTGAAACCTCCTACATTCGCGCTAACGCCACCGTATTGGCGACTGGCGGTGCCGGTCGTATCTATTCGTCCACCACCAACGCCCTGATCAACACCGGTGACGGCGTCGGCATGGCTCTGCGTGCTGGCGTGCCGGTACAAGACATCGAAATGTGGCAGTTCCACCCAACCGGCATCGCCGGCGCCGGTGTACTGGTTACTGAAGGCTGCCGCGGTGAAGGCGGTTACCTGATCAACAAGCACGGTGAGCGTTTCATGGAGCGTTATGCTCCGAACGCCAAAGACCTTGCTGGTCGTGACGTTGTAGCCCGCTCCATGGTTAAAGAGATCATCGCCGGCAACGGTTGTGGTCCGGACGGCGACCACGTACTGCTGAAACTCGATCACCTTGGTGAAGAAGTACTGCACAGCCGTCTGCCAGGCATCTGCGAACTGTCCAAGACGTTCGCCCACGTTGATCCGGTTGTTGCTCCGGTTCCAGTGGTTCCAACCTGCCACTACATGATGGGCGGCGTTGCCACCAACATTCATGGCCAGGCGATCACTCAGGACGCCAGCGGCGTCGATACCATCATCCCTGGCCTGTTCGCGGTCGGTGAAGTGGCGTGCGTTTCGGTTCATGGTGCGAACCGTCTGGGCGGTAACTCGCTACTCGATCTGGTGGTGTTCGGTCGTGCGGCCGGTCTCTTCCTGGAACAAACCCTGAAAGAAGGCGTTGACTACACTCGCGCCCGCCAGTCTGACATCGACGCTGCTCTGGCGCGTCTCGATGGCCTGAACTCGCGTACCGAAGGCGAAGATGTCGCGACCCTGCGTAAAGAGCTGCAAAGCTGCATGCAGAACTACTTCGGTGTATTCCGTACCGGTGAATACATGCAGAAGGGTATTGCTCAGCTGGCTGATCTGCGTGGCCGTATCGCCAACGTCAAGATCAACGACAAGAGCCAGGCGTTCAACACTGCGCGTATCGAAGCGCTCGAGCTGCAAAACCTGCTTGAAGTGGCCGAAGCTACGGCGATTGCAGCAGAAACCCGTAAGGAGTCCCGCGGTGCTCACGCCCGTGAAGACTTCGAAGATCGCGACGACGTCAACTGGCTGTGCCACACCCTGTACTTCCCTGGTGAGAAGCGCGTTGCCAAGCGTGCCGTGAACTTCTCGCCAAAAACAGTCCCGACCTTTGAACCAATGATTCGGACTTATTAAGGGTGGCCGATATGTTGAATGTCAGTGTTTATCGTTACAACCCTGATCAGGACGCCGCGCCGTTCATGCAGGAATTCCAGGTCAATACCAACGGTAAAGACCTGATGGTGCTGGACGTGCTGGCCCTGATCAAAGAGCAGGACGAAGGTTTCTCCTATCGTCGCTCTTGCCGTGAAGGTGTCTGCGGCTCCGACGGCATGAACATCAACGGCAAAAACGGTCTGGCCTGCGTCACGCCGCTGTCTGCTGTTGTAAAAGGCAACAAGTTGATCGTTCGTCCGCTGCCAGGTTTGCCGGTTATCCGTGACCTGGTCGTCGATATGAGCATCTTCTACAAGCAGTACGAAAAAGTTAAGCCATTCCTGCAGAACGACACGCCGGCTCCGGCCATCGAGCGTCTGCAGTCTCCAGAAGAGCGTGAAAAGCTCGATGGTCTGTACGAGTGCATTCTGTGCGCTTGCTGCTCGACCTCTTGCCCGTCCTTCTGGTGGAACCCGGACAAGTTCCTGGGTCCAGCTGCGCTGCTGCAAGCTTATCGCTTCCTGGCAGACAGCCGTGACACCCGGACTTCCGAGCGTCTGGCTTCGCTGGATGACCCGTTCAGCGTATTCCGCTGCCGCGGGATCATGAACTGCGTCAGCGTTTGTCCGAAAGGCCTGAACCCGACTAAGGCCATCGGACACGTGCGTAACATGCTGCTGCAAAGCGGCATTTGATTCAGTTGTTGTAACCGTAGGACCGCTGTACCCGTAAATGCTGCGGCGCAGGCTTCAACCGGCGCCGTAGTTTTAACCTGAGCGGCAGCTCAAAAAGCTGTGGCTCTTATTTTGAAGAAATGAGACAAGCAGGGGCATCCGGGCTGGTACCCGGACTATCAGCGTGATCCTAAGTGGCTTGTTTTGGTCGCTGCACTCGGACTTTTTCAAGTTTGCTCGGTGTCTTCGCCGGTGGTGTTCCCCTAACCGAGGGTGACCAAGCATGCAAGAAAGCGTGATGCAGCGCATGTGGAACAGCGCCTACCTATCCGGTAGTAACGCTGCCTATGTGGAAGAGCTCTACGAGCTCTACCTGCACGACCCTAACGCTGTGCCAGAAGAGTGGCGCACCTACTTTCAGAAGTTGCCTACCGACGGCAGCACTGCCATCGATGTTTCGCACTCGACAATCCGCGATCATTTCGTCTTGCTGGCAAAGAACCAGCGCCGCGCTCAACCGGTTTCCGCCGGAAGCGTGAGCAGTGAGCACGAGAAGAAGCAAGTTGAAGTGCTGCGATTGATCCAGGCCTACCGTATGCGTGGCCACCAGGCAGCCCAGCTTGACCCGCTGGGGCTGTGGCAGCGTCCTGCACCTGCAGACCTGTCGATCAATCATTACGGCTTGACCAATGCCGATCTTGATACGACCTTCCGTGCCGGCGACCTGTTCATCGGCAAAGAGGAAGCGAGCCTACGCGAAATTCACGAAGCGTTGCAGCAGACATATTGCCGCACCATTGGCGCCGAGTTTACGCACATCGTCGATACCGAGCAGCGTCACTGGTTCCAGCAGCGTCTGGAAAGCGTGCGTGGCCGTCCAACGTATTCCGCCGACATCAAGAGCCACTTGCTTGAGCGTGTCACTGCAGCCGAAGGTCTGGAAAAATACCTGGGCACCAAATACCCGGGCACCAAGCGTTTCGGTCTGGAAGGTGGCGAGAGCCTGATTCCTCTGCTCGACGAGCTGATCCAGCGTTCCGGTTCCTACGGCACCAAGGAAATCGTTATCGGCATGGCCCACCGTGGTCGTCTGAACGTGCTGGTCAACACCTTCGGCAAGAACCCGCGCGAGCTGTTCGACGAGTTCGAAGGCAAGAAGAAGGTCGAGCTGGGTTCCGGTGACGTTAAGTATCACCAGGGCTTCTCGTCCAACGTCATGACCACCGGCGGTGAAGTTCACCTGGCGATGGCGTTCAACCCGTCCCACCTGGAAATCGTGTCTCCGGTGGTCGAGGGTTCGGTTCGTGCCCGTCAGGATCGTCGTAACGACCCTACCGGTGAAAAGGTTCTGCCGATTTCCATCCACGGTGACGCTGCAATCGCAGGTCAGGGCGTGGTCATGGAAACCTTCCAGATGTCGCAGACCCGCGGCTTCAAGACTGGCGGCACGGTCCATCTGGTGATCAACAACCAGGTCGGTTTCACCATCAGCAATCCGCTGGATGCCCGCTCCACCGAGTACGCTACCGACGTTGCGAAAATGATCCAGGCACCGATCCTCCATGTGAATGGTGATGATCCGGAAGCCGTATTGTTCGTGACCCAGCTGGCCATCGACTACCGCATGCAGTTCAAGCGCGACGTGGTGATCGACATGTTCTGCTACCGTCGTCGCGGCCACAACGAGGCCGACGAGCCAAGCGGCACCCAGCCTCTGATGTATCAGCAGATCGCCAAGCAGCGCACTACCCGTGAGCTGTATGCCGATCGTCTGACCCAGAGCGGTGTGCTGGACGCAGAGCGTGTTCAGGCGAAAATCGACGAATACCGCAACGCGCTGGACAACGGTCTGCACGTAGTGAAAAGCCTGGTCAAAGAGCCGAACAAAGAGCTGTTCGTGGACTGGCGTCCGTACCTGGGCCACGCCTGGACCGCGCGTCACGACACTCGCTTCGACCTGAAAACCTTGCAGGAACTGTCCGCCAAGCTGCTGGAAATTCCGGAAGGCTTTGTGGTGCAGCGCCAGGTTGCCAAGATCTACGAAGACCGTCAGAAGATGCAAGCCGGCGGCCTGCCGATCAACTGGGGTTACGCCGAAACCATGGCGTACGCGACCCTGGCGTTCGAAGGTCACCCGATTCGCATGACGGGTCAGGACATCGGGCGCGGTACGTTCTCGCACCGTCACGCTGTCTTGCACAACCAGAAAGACGCTGGCAGCTACATTCCACTGCAGAACCTGTACGAAGGTCAGCCACGTTTTGACCTGTACGACTCGTTCCTGTCCGAAGAAGCGGTGCTGGCGTTCGAGTACGGTTACTCGACCACCACTCCAAATGCCCTGGTTATCTGGGAAGCCCAGTTCGGCGACTTCGCCAACGGTGCCCAAGTGGTTATCGACCAGTTCATCACCAGTGGCGAGCACAAGTGGGGCCGTCTATGCGGTCTGACCATGCTGCTGCCGCACGGTTATGAAGGTCAGGGGCCGGAGCACTCCTCGGCTCGTCTGGAGCGTTACCTGCAGCTGTGCGCCGAGCACAACATTCAGGTGTGCTTGCCGACGACGCCAGCTCAGATCTACCACTTGCTGCGCCGTCAGGTGATTCGCCCGCTGCGTAAACCACTGGTAGTCCTGACTCCGAAGTCGCTGCTGCGTCACAAGCTGGCCATCTCGACTCTGGAGGATCTGGCCGAAGGTTCGTTCCAGACCGTTATCCCGGAAATCGATGTTCAAGACCCGAAAAAGGTCGAGCGCATTGTTCTGTGTAGCGGCAAGGTCTACTACGACCTGCTGGAAAAACGCCGTGCCGAAGGTCGTGACGACATCGCCGTCGTGCGTATCGAGCAGCTGTACCCATTCCCTGAGGACGACTTGAACGAAGTCCTGGCTCCTTACACCAACCTCAAACACATCGTTTGGTGTCAGGAAGAGCCGATGAACCAGGGTGCCTGGTACTGCAGTCAACACCACATGCGTCGCATCGTTGGCAATCACAACAAGTCTCTCGTACTTGAGTACGCGGGCCGTGATGCTTCTGCTGCACCTGCTTGTGGTTACGCATCGATGCACGCTGAGCAGCAGGAAAAACTGCTGCAAGACGCCTTTACTGTTTAACGCCTTCGCGCACCTGAAACCGAATTTAAGGAACCACAGATAATGGCTATCGAGATCAAAGCCCCCACTTTCCCGGAATCGGTTGCCGATGGCACCGTTGCCACCTGGCACAAAAAACCGGGCGACGCCGTCAAGCGTGACGAACTGATCGTCGACATTGAAACCGACAAAGTCGTACTGGAAGTACTGGCCACTGCTGACGGCGTGCTGGGCGCTATCGTCAAGAACGAAGGCGACACCGTTCTGTCCGACGAAGTTCTGGGCTCCATCGGTGAAGGTGGCGCTGCTGCAGCTCCGGCTGCCGCTGCTGCACCTGCCGCCGCTCAAGCTGCTGCTCCGGCTGCATTTGGCGAAGATGATCCTGTCGCAGCTCCAGCTGCCCGCAAGCTGGCAGAAGAAAACGCCATCAACATCGCCAGTGTTGCCGGTACCGGTAAAGGCGGTCGCGTGACCAAGGAAGACGTGGTCGCTGCTGTAGCTGCGAAGAAAGCTGCTCCTGCTGTCGCACCTGCCAAGGCCGCTGCTCCGGCTGCCGCTGCTCCTGTGTTCGCTGCTGGCGACCGCATCGAGAAGCGCGTACCGATGACCCGCGTGCGGGCCACCGTGGCCAAGCGTCTGGTAGAAGCCCAGTCGAACATGGCGATGCTGACTACGTTCAACGAAGTCGACATGACCGAAGTCATGGCGCTGCGTTCGAAGTACAAGGACCTGTTTGAGAAGTCCCACAACGGCGTACGCCTGGGCTTCATGTCGTTCTTCGTGAAAGCGGCCACCGAAGCGCTGAAACGCTTCCCGGCTGTCAACGCCTCGATCGACGGTGCAGACATCGTTTACCACGGCTATGCCGACGTCGGTGTTGCCGTATCCAGCGACCGTGGTCTGGTGGTACCGGTTCTGCGTAACGCCGAACTGATGAGCCTGGCTGAAATCGAAGGCGGCATCGCCACCTTCGGCAAGAAAGCCCGCGACGGCAAGCTGTCCATGGACGAGATGACCGGTGGTACGTTCACGATCACCAACGGTGGTACTTTCGGCTCCATGATGTCGACTCCGATCGTCAACCCGCCGCAAGCGGCTATCCTGGGCATGCACAACATCCTGCAGCGCCCGATGGCAATCAACGGTCAGGTCGTCATCCGTCCTATGATGTATCTGGCTCTGTCCTACGATCACCGTTTGATCGATGGTAAAGAAGCTGTGACTTTCCTGGTTACCATCAAAAACCTGCTGGAAGATCCGGCTCGTCTGCTGCTGGATATCTGATTTCGTTGCTTGGGCCCACCAGTGATGGCGGGTCCATCTGAAATGCCTAGCTTCGTCCCACGACGGTTCCTGCAAGGGGCCGTCCGGTTTGATTCGAGAAGGAATGACACATGACTCAGAAATTCGACGTGGTAGTGATTGGCGCAGGCCCTGGCGGCTATGTAGCAGCCATTAAAGCTGCGCAACTTGGCCTCAAGACTGCCTGCATCGAGAAATATACCGACCAGGAGGGCAAACTGGCCCTTGGCGGTACTTGCCTGAACGTCGGCTGCATCCCTTCCAAGGCGCTGCTCGACAGCTCCTGGAAATTCCACGAAGCCCAGGATGGTTTTGCTATCCACGGCATCAATCACGCTGGCGTGACCATGGACGTGCCAGCAATGGTCGGCCGCAAGGCCAACATCGTCAAAGGCCTGACCTCCGGTGTTGCCACCCTGTTCAAGGCTAACGGTGTGACTTCCCTGCAAGGCCACGGCAAACTGCTGGCCGGCAAGAAAGTCGAACTGACCAAGCCTGACGGCACTGTCGAAATCATCGAAGCCGAAAACGTGATCCTCGCGTCGGGCTCGCGTCCGATCGACATTCCACCGGCTCCGGTTGACCAGAAAGTCATCGTCGATTCGACTGGTGCTTTGGAATTCCAATCGGTTCCAAAGCGTCTGGGCGTGATCGGCGCTGGCGTGATCGGTCTGGAGCTGGGTTCGGTATGGTCCCGTCTGGGCGCTCAAGTGACTGTCCTGGAAGCCCTGGACACGTTCCTGATGGCTGCTGACACCGCCGTTGCCAAAGAAGCTCTGAAAACCCTGACCAAACAAGGTCTGGATATCAAGCTGGGCGCTCGCGTCACCGGTTCCAAAGTCAACGGCGAAGAAGTCGTGGTGACTTACACCGACGCCAACGGCGAACAGACCATCACTTTCGACAAGCTGATCGTAGCCGTTGGTCGCCGTCCAGTGACCACCGATCTGCTGGCTGCCGATTGCGGCGTGACCATCGACGAACGTGGCTTCATCTTCGTTGACGACCAGTGCGCTACCAGCGTTCCGGGCGTTTACGCGATCGGCGACGTGGTTCGCGGCATGATGTTGGCGCACAAGGCTTCGGAAGAAGGCATCATGGTTGTCGAGCGCATCAAGGGCCACAAAGCCCAGATGAACTATGACCTGATCCCTTCGGTTATCTATACTCACCCGGAAATCGCGTGGGTCGGTAAAACCGAGCAGGCCTTGAAAGCTGAAGGCGTTGAAGTTAACGTCGGCACCTTCCCGTTCGCCGCCAGTGGTCGTGCCATGGCAGCCAACGATACCGGCGGTTTTGTAAAAGTCATCGCTGATGCCAAGACTGACCGCGTATTGGGCGTCCACGTGATTGGCCCAAGCGCTGCAGAACTGGTTCAGCAAGGCGCAATCGGCATGGAATTCGGCACCAGTGCCGAGGACCTGGGCATGATGGTTTTCTCCCATCCGACCCTGTCCGAAGCGTTGCACGAAGCAGCGCTGGCAGTGAATGGCGGCGCCATTCACATCGCCAACCGCAAAAAGCGTTAAGACAATAAGAAACCACGGCGCAATGCCCGTCGTGAGCCTTGTGCGCAAGACTCACCGCGGAATTTGGGCCGGACGCAGTCTTGCGTAGTTTCAGCAATACCGGCCCTGCACGGCATTAGTGTCGTTCGGGGTTGGGGTTTGTCGAGACTGTGCAAGCAGCAGTCACAGGTGGTGCGGCACTTGAACGAGTGCAGCACCGAATGCGCAGTACCTAACGAAGACGGTAATAAGCATGAATCTTCATGAGTATCAGGGTAAGCAGCTGTTCGCTGAATACGGCCTGCCAGTATCCCAGGGTTTCGCAGTAGACACTCCGGAAGCGGCAGCAGAAGCTTGCGACAAAATCGGCGGCACCGAGTGGGTTGTCAAAGCCCAGGTTCACGCTGGTGGTCGCGGTAAAGCGGGCGGCGTCAAGCTGGTTCGCAGCAAAGAAGACGCCAAAGCATTCGCTCAACAGTGGTTGGGCAAGCGTCTGGTGACTTACCAGACTGATGCCAACGGTCAGCCAGTCACCAAGATCCTGGTTGAATCGTGCACTGATATCGCTAAAGAGCTGTACCTGGGCGCTGTCGTTGACCGTTCGAGCCGTCGCATCGTGTTCATGGCTTCCACCGAAGGTGGCGTGGACATCGAGAAAATCGCTCACGACACCCCTGAGAAAATTCTCAAGGCCACTATCGATCCACTGGTTGGCGCTCAGCCATTCCAGGGTCGCGAGCTGGCATTCCAGCTGGGTCTGGAAGGTAAGCAAGTTGCTCAGTTCGCCAAGATCTTCGTTGGTCTGGCCAAGCTGTTCAAGGATCACGACCTGGCTCTGCTGGAAGTGAACCCGCTGGTAATCAAGGCTGACGGCGACCTGCACTGCCTCGATGCCAAGATCAACATCGACGCCAACGCAATGTACCGTCAGCCTAAGCTGAAGACTTTCCACGATCCGTCGCAAGACGATCCGCGCGAAGCGCACGCTGCCAAGTTCGAACTGAACTACGTAGCACTGGAAGGCAACATCGGTTGCATGGTCAACGGTGCTGGCCTGGCCATGGGCACCATGGACATCGTCAACCTGCATGGCGGCAAACCAGCCAACTTCCTCGACGTGGGCGGCGGTGCTACCAAAGAACGCGTTACCGAAGCGTTCAAGATCATCCTGTCCGACACTAACGTCGCTGCAGTATTGGTCAACATCTTCGGCGGCATCGTTCGTTGCGACATGATTGCCGAAGGCATCATCGGCGCAGTGAAAGAAGTCGGCGTGAAAATCCCGGTTGTTGTTCGCCTTGAAGGCAACAACGCTGAGCTGGGCGCTAAAGTATTGGCAGAAAGCGGTTTGAACATCATCGCTGCTACCAGCCTGACCGACGCTGCTCAACAAGTTGTTAAAGCTGCGGAGGGCAAGTAATGAGCGTCCTGATCAATAAAGACACCAAAGTTATCTGCCAGGGTATTACCGGTTCGCAAGGTAGTTTCCACACCCAGCAAGCCATCGAGTACGGCACCAAGATGGTTGGCGGCGTAACTCCAGGCAAAGGCGGCACCACTCACCTGGACCTGCCTGTCTTCAACACTGTGAAAGACGCTGTAGCAGCCACTGGCGCCACCGCCAGCGTGATCTACGTTCCAGCTCCTTTCTGCAAGGATTCCATCCTTGAAGCAGCGTTCGGCGGCATCAAGCTGATCGTTTGCATCACCGAAGGCATCCCGACCCTCGACATGCTTGATGCCAAGGTCAAGTGCGACGAACTGGGTGTGATCCTGATCGGTCCTAACTGCCCAGGCGTGATCACTCCAGGCGAATGCAAGATCGGCATCATGCCTGGTCACATTCACTTGCCAGGCAAGGTCGGTATCGTTTCGCGTTCCGGCACCCTGACTTACGAAGCTGTGAAGCAGACTACTGACGCCGGTTTCGGTCAGTCGACTTGCGTCGGCATCGGTGGTGACCCGATCCCGGGCTCCAACTTCATCGACATCCTGAAGCTGTTCCAGGAAGACCCGAAGACCGAAGCGATCGTCATGATCGGTGAGATCGGCGGTTCGGCTGAAGAAGAAGCGGCTGCCTACATCAAGGCACACGTGACCAAACCGGTTGTTTCCTACATCGCTGGTGTGACTGCTCCTGCGGGCAAGCGCATGGGCCATGCTGGCGCAATCATCTCTGGCGGCAAAGGCACTGCAGACGAGAAATTCGCTGCTCTGCAAGACGCTGGCGTTAAAACCGTGCGTTCGCTGGCAGACATCGGCAAGGCCTTGGCCGAGCTGACTGGCTGGGCTGTCAAGTAAGCCTCGCGCTTAGCTGACGCTCCACCAGACAAAGGCCACCTTCGGGTGGCCTTTGTCGTTGTGCGCCAGGCATGTCTGATCGTTCCCACGCTCCCGCGTGGGAACGCCGGGGACGCTCCTTCCGCCTTTGAATGTGACGCAGAGCGTCACGGGATGCATTCCCACGCAGAGCGTGGGAACGATCTACTTGCAGGCACAAACCAGTTACATGCAAAAACGCGACATGAAAATGTCGCAGATCGGATAGTTCGCCCCCTAACAGTGCGTTTGTCGTGCAAATTCGTTAGGCTAGCAGCCATTTTTGCGTCTGCGTCCCACAAGGAAGCTGCACGCCAAACGGGTCAGTCTCATACGGACCGACAGCATTTCCCTCATCCATAGGGAAATCCCTCTCTAAATTCCGATTCAGTAGTGTGGTATTTCCTTAATGAAAGTGTTGAAAGGCCAGGACATCCTGGCACTTGGTTTTATGACGTTTGCCCTGTTCGTAGGGGCTGGCAATATCATCTTCCCACCTATCGTCGGTTTGCAGTCCGGGCCTCATGTCTGGATGGCAGCGCTGGGTTTTCTGATCACCGCAGTCGGTTTGCCGGTGATCACCGTCGTCGCACTGGCCAAGGTCGGTGGTGCGATGGATGCTTTGAGCAGCCCGATTGGTAAAGTCGCCGGTGGTCTGTTGGCCGCCGCGTGCTACCTGGCAGTCGGTCCATTGTTCGCCACGCCGCGCACCGCAACCGTGTCCTTCGAAGTGGGTCTGGCGCCGCTGACTGGTGAGAGCCCGCTGGGGTTGTTCCTCTACAGCTCGGTGTATTTCCTGTTGGTGTTCTTCATTTCGCTGTATCCAGGCCGTCTGCTGGATACCGTGGGGCGTTTCCTGGCACCGTTGAAGATCATCGCATTGGCCGTGCTGGGCATAGCTGCTTTTGCCTTGCCGGCCGGTGACATCGGTACTGCAACCCCTGAGTATGTTGCCGCACCGTTCTCTCAAGGCTTCATCAATGGTTACCTGACCATGGACACCTTGGGCGCTCTGGTGTTCGGTATCGTCATCGTGAACGCCATTCGCTCCCGTGGCGTGGAGTCGCCACGCTTGATCACCCGTTACGCGATCATTGCCGGCCTGATTGCCGGTGTGGGTCTGGCGCTGGTGTATATCAGCCTGTTCCGTCTGGGCTCTGGCAGCCACGAAGTCGCCGCTGGCGCAACCAATGGCGCGGCGGTATTGCATGCTTATGTGCAGCACACCTTCGGCTCCCTGGGCAGCGGCTTCCTCGCGGTGCTGATCTCCCTGGCGTGCCTGGTAACGGCGGTTGGTCTGACCTGCGCCTGCGCCGAATACTTCAGCCGGGTGCTGCCACTGTCCTACAAGACCCTGGTGATTATCCTGGCGGCGTTCTCGTTGCTGGTGTCTAACCTGGGCCTGACCAAGCTGATCCAGTTCTCCATCCCGGTGCTGACGGCGATCTACCCGCCGTGCATTGCCTTGGTCGCTCTGAGCTTCTGCAAGGACTTCTGGCAAGAGCAGGGGCGCATCGTTGGCCCGGTGATGCTGGTGTCGTTCCTGTTCGGCATGATCGACGCCTTGAAAGGCGCAGGCCTGGCTGACTGGATGCCAACCCAGCTGTCGCACCTGCCACTGAGCGAGCAAGGTCTGGCGTGGCTGGTGCCTTCGGTGATCACCCTGGTGGCCGCAGTGGTCTGCGACCGTCTGTTGGGTAAACGCAGCGAAGCCTTGGCTTAAGTTTCCAGCGCCCGCCACAAGCGGGCTTTGAGCAGCGCGCTGAAAAAAATGGAAATGCCCTGTATCAATCGATACGGGGCATTTTTTTATGGGCGAGGGGCGGTGTCTTTTTCCTTGAGCTAACGTCGAAGCAGTGTGCAAGCGGGCTTGCTCGCGATGAGGGCATAACACTCAATAGTGATATTGATGACAAGTCCGCTATCGTCGGATCGCCGCCCGGAGCAAGCTCGCTCCTGCCGTTTTCGTTTCTACCGATACCTCACAAGGACCTGCATGTCGTTCGTTCAAGCCAATTTGATTCACATCCTCGCCGCGCTCTGGTTCGTCATCTGCTGGGGCGGCTACACCCGTTACGCGACCTGGAAGGGCCGTGATACAGCGTGTCTGGCCAGCGTGCTGCACCTGTACCGGGAAGACTGGATGCGCCGCATGCTATTGCGCGACAACCGCATCGCCGACGCCAGTGTGATCGGCAATCTGGAGCGCAACGCCTCGTTCTTTGCCTCCAGCACATTGATCATCCTGGCCGGCATTCTCACCGTGCTCGGCGCTTCCGAGCGAGCGCTGTCGCTGCTGGCGGATATTCCGATGGTGCAGCAGGCTTCTCAGGGGATGTCGGAGATCAAGCTGCTGTGCCTGGCGATGGTATTTGTCTATGCCTTCTTTACGTTCAGCTGGTGCATGCGTCAGTACAACTTCGCGGCGATCCTGATCGGCTCGGCGCCGATGATTGGCGAGCGACATGTGTCCGAACTGGAGCGCAAAGCCTTTGCCATGCGTGCGGCGCGGGTGATTTCCATGGCGGCCAACCAGTTCAACTTCGGGCTGCGTTCTTATTATTTCGGGATGACCATGCTGGCCTGGTTCGTCAGTCCCTGGCTGTTCATGTTGATGAGTGCCGGTGTGGTGCTGGTGTTGTATCGCCGGGAATTTCATTCCGACGTATTGGACGTCATGGTCTATACCCCTACAGAGGTGCCATTGCCTGAGGTGAGCAAGGAGATGAGCTGATGAGTATCCCGTTCTGGTGTGTGTTTATCAGTGCGCTGCTGATTTTCGTGGCGCGTATGCCAGTAGCCAGGGCAATGAAAGAGCAGGGCGGTTACAACAACCATTTGCCTCGCACTCAACAGGCACAGCTCACGGGCTTTGGTGCACGCGCAGTGGCGGCACATCAGAACAGTTTTGAAGCCTTCATATTGTTTTCGGTGGGGGTGTTGATGGCGCATGTCACGCAGATGGCGGGATGGCTGATCGACTGGTTGGCAATCATCTTTGTGATCGCGCGAGTCATTTACTTATTGTGCTATTGGGCGGATCAGGCCTGGCAGCGCAGTCTGGTCTGGTTTGTCGGGATAGTGTGTTCGTTGTTATTGATGCTGAGTCCGACCTTTCGCACTGTATTGGTTTGAATTTTTTTGGACAAAGTAAAGCCCGCACCAGGCGGGCTTTACGTTTGAAGCGCTAAAACCGGATTAGTAGGTCTTAGGCGTCGCTGCCGGAGCGGCCGCTTCGGTAGCTGGTTTGTTGGAATCAGCCTGATTTTTGGCAGCATCGGCGTTTTCTTTCGCCGCCTCGTTCACTTTATCCTGAGCTTCGCTCATTTTCTGCTGGGCTTGTTCAGCAGGTTGGATGGTTGCTTGAGCTTTGTCCTCGGTTTTTTTACCGCAGGCAGCGAGACCGAGGGTCGCGGTCAACATCAAGGCAATAGCTAAAGTCTTACGCATGGGGTGTTTCTCCTTAGTGAAGATATCTTCTGGCCTTTCGAGCACCGCTCCACGGATTAAGTTCCTTGAAATACACAGATATATTAAGCGCCCTTGTTATGGAACTTTTACGTGGTTCATTAATTGCAACGTTTCGACACTAACAAGAGAGTTATTCGAATGGCGCAAAACCCCATTTTTGAGCGCGCGACGCGTTTTCTGTCGGCGCTGCGTCATTGCCAGGTGCTGGGGCTTAGCGTTCACAGCGCCTCGACGGACGGCATTACGTTGATATTGCCCTACAGTCCGCAAATTGTCGGAAACCCGCAAACCGGCGTGATTCACGGCGGGGCATTGACGTCGTTGATGGATACAGCCTGTGGCATGGCTACCTTATGCGTGTTACAGGAGTTCGAGGTCTGTCCGACCCTGGACCTGCGCATCGACTATATGCATCCGGCCGAACCGCATAAGGATGTCTATGGTTTTGCCCAGTGCTATCGAGTGACGACCGACGTGATATTCGCTCGAGGTTTTGCCTATCAGCATGACCCTGAACATCCAATTGCCCATGTGGTGGGGACCTTTATGCGCATGGGCAAGGGCATCAAAGGAACAAAAGGCTTTGGTGGTGCAATCAGTGGCGGTGCGGTATGACGGACAACTTCAAGGCACAATTGCAGCAGGCTCATGCGCAAGGTGATTACGCCGCGCTGCTGGAGCTGATCCCCTACGCCAGGTTGATCGGTGTCGAGTGCTCGCGCCTGGGCGGTGAGTTGCTGTTTTGCCTGCCGGCCAACAAAGACAATATTGGTAACCCATTATTGCCAGCCATTCATGGAGGGGTGATTGCCGGTTTCATGGAGTTGGCCGCGACGTTGCATTTACTGGTCTTCACCGGGTCTCCCGGAGTACCGAAGATTATCGACTTCTCCCTCGACTATCTGCGCGCCGGGCAGTTTCGCGATACCTATGCCAAATGCCAGGTCTGCCGTCAGGGGCGACGGGTGGCCAACGTGGCGATCACCGCGTGGCAAAGCGCTGAGGCAGAGCCTATCGCTACGGCGCGGGCGCATTTCAAGATTGAAGAAAGTCAGGGCGCGACGTTGGTTGTTTCCTCTGTCGCGCCCGCGCCCTTGAAATCTCCGTCTTAGCCCCCAACTTTGATGACATCCCGCCGCCAACCCTCCGGGGCGCGGCCAATGCCATCCAATTGGAGTTTGATGACCATGAGCGTGGAAACTCAAAAGGAAACCCTGGGCTTCCAGACCGAGGTGAAGCAACTGCTGCACCTCATGATCCATTCGTTGTATTCCAACAAGGAAATTTTCCTTCGCGAATTGATCTCGAACGCCTCTGACGCGGTCGACAAATTACGTTTCGAAGCGCTGTCCAGGCCTGACTTGCTGGAAGGCGGCGCCGAACTGAAAATCCGTGTGAGCTTCGACAAGGACGCGAAAACCGTCACCCTCGAAGACAACGGTATCGGTATGAGCCGCGAAGATGTGATCACCCACCTGGGGACCATCGCCAAGTCGGGCACTGCCGATTTCATGAAACACCTCTCGGGCGATCAGAAGAAAGACTCGCACCTGATCGGTCAGTTCGGCGTCGGTTTCTACTCCGCCTTCATCGTTGCCGATAAAGTCGATGTGTTCAGCCGTCGTGCCGGCCTCGCTGCCAGCGAAGGCGTGCATTGGTCGTCCAGGGGCGAAGGCGAATTCGAAGTCGCTACCCTCGAGAAAGCCGACCGCGGTACCCGCATCGTGTTGCACCTGAAGTCCGGTGAAAACGAATTCGCTGATGGCTGGCGTCTGCGCAACATCGTCAAGAAGTACTCCGACCACATTGCCTTGCCGATCGAGCTGCCTAAAGAGCAGGCTGCTGCTGAAGGCGAAACTCTAGATGGTGCAGAGCGGCCAGCGCTTGAATGGGAAACCGTCAACCGCGCCAGTGCTCTGTGGACTCGCCCTCGCACTGAAGTTACGGAGGCGGAATACCAGGAGTTTTACAAGCACGTTGCCCACGATTTCGAGAACCCGCTGAGCTGGAGCCACAACAAGGTTGAAGGCAAGCTGGAATACAGCTCACTGCTTTATGTGCCGGGCCGTGCTCCGTTCGACCTATATCAGCGTGAGGCGCCACGTGGCCTGAAGCTGTATGTGCAGCGCGTATTCGTCATGGATCAGGCTGAGTCGTTCCTGCCGCTGTACCTGCGCTTCATCAAAGGCGTGGTCGACTCCAACGATCTGTCGCTGAACGTGTCGCGGGAAATCCTGCAGAAAGACCCGATCATCGACTCCATGAAGTCGGCGCTGACCAAGCGCGTTCTCGACATGCTGGACAAACTGGCGAAGAACGAGCCCGAGCAATACAAAGGCTTCTGGAAGAACTTCGGTCAGGTCATGAAAGAAGGCCCGGCTGAAGACTTCGCCAACAAAGAGAAAATCGCCGGTCTGTTGCGTTTCGCGTCGACTCAAGAAGAAGGCGGCGAGCAAGTGGTTGCCCTGACCGAATACCTGGCTCGCGCCAAGGAAGGTCAGGACAAGATTTACTACCTGACGGGTGAGAAGTACGAAGCCGTCAAGAACAGCCCGCACCTGGAGGTCTTCCGCAAGAAAGGCATCGAAGTGTTGCTGCTCACCGACCGTATCGATGAGTGGCTGATGAGCTACCTCAGCGATTTCGACGGCAAGAGCTTTGTCGACGTGGCGCGCGGTGATCTGGACCTGGGCAACCTGGACTCGGAAGAGGACAAGAAGGCTGCCGAAGAAGTCGCCAAGACCAAAGAAGGTCTGGTCGATCGCATCAAAACCGCTTTGGGCGAAGCTGTCAGCGAAGTACGGGTTTCCCATCGTCTGACCGATTCCCCGGCGATCCTGGCCATTGGTGAGCAGGACCTGGGCATGCAGATGCGTCAGATTCTCGAAGCCAGCGGCCAGAAAGTCCCGGACTCCAAGCCAATCTTCGAATTCAACCCGACTCACCCGTTGATCGGCAAGCTCGACAACGAGCAGAGCGAAGAGCGTTTCGGCGATCTGTCGCACATCCTCTTCGATCAGGCCGCCCTGGCAGCCGGTGACAGCTTGAAAGACCCGGCCGCCTATGTGCGCCGGTTAAACAAGCTGCTGGTTGAGCTGTCGGTTTAACAAAGTTGTAAAAAAAACCCGCTTCGCAGCGGGTTTTTTTATTCTGGGGGTGTTCCTGTCGGGAGTCTGAAATGAGCCAAGTCACTATTCGTTCCGTGGTCTATCAGGTCGATGGCCAAACCTATGAAAGCCGTCTGGTGTTCGATACCAGCCATGACGGCGTACGCCCGGGCCTGTTGATGGCGCCGAACTGGATGGGCGTCAGCACGGGGGCCGAAAAGATTGCCGAGTCTGTGGCCGCCAAAGGTTATGTGGTGTTGATTGCTGACCTTTATGGTCAGTCAGTTCGTCCAAAAAATGCAGACGAGGCGGGCGCGGCGATGATGCCGTTGAAGAATGACCGGGCCTTGCTGCGCAAGCGTATGCAGGCGGCGTTCGAGGCTCTGCAATATCAGGGCGAAGCAGCAGTTGATGCCTCGAAATTGGCGGCGTTCGGTTTCTGTTTCGGTGGTTGCTGCTCGCTGGAACTGGCCCGCACAGGCGCGCCGTTGAAAGCGGCGGTGTCGTTCCACGGCACGCTGGATACGCCGAATCCGGCGGATGCCAAGAACATCAAAGGTTCGGTGCTGGTGCTTCACGGCGCCTGCGATCCATTGGTGGCCAAAGAGCAACTGCCAGCTTTCGAAGATGAGATGAATGCAGCCGGCGTCGACTGGCAACTGCTCAGCTACGGTGGCGCAGTGCATTCCTTCACTGATCCTCATGCCAATGTGCCGGGCAAGATGATGTACGACGCCAAGACCGCGAGGCGGGCATTTGTATCGATGCACAATTTGCTGGATGAAGTGTTCAAGGGCTGACCTGGCAACCGCTGATCGTTCCCACGCTCCGCGTGGGAATGCATCCCGTGACGCTCTGCGTCACAGCTTCAGAAGCGGACGCGGAGCGTCCATGGCGGCATTCCCACGCAGAGCGTGGGAACGATCTTCATCTTCATCATCATCGTCAGAGCGGAGTCGGTTTGCTCCGCCCCACGGGCAGCTCAATCCGCTCACTCTCACCCGGCACCGTCGGCCAATCCCCGGCCGCCCAGCGTGCGCGGGCCTGGTCGATCAGGGCCGGGTCACTGGCAACGAAGTTCCAGTTGATCCGGCGGGGCCCGTCCATTGGGGCGCCGCCAAACAGCACCGCATGACAATCGCTCTCCGCGAACAGGGTCATGACTTCTCCGACCGGTAAAACCACCAGTGAGTGTTTTTCAACAGGCTCGCCGTTCAATTGTGCGTCACCGTCGAGCACATACAGCGCGCGCTCTTCATGTTCGTTGGGGATCAACAAGGTTGTCGCCGTTTGCAGGCGCAGTTCGGCGTACAGCGTAGGGGAGAGCACCGGTACCGGTGATTCCAGGCAAAAGCCTGTACCGGCAATCATCCGGATCTTCACTCCGAGGTTGTCGCTGGTCGGCAGGCTGTCGGCCGGGTAATGGCTATAATGGCCCGGACCTTGTTCGTGTTCTTTCGGGGAGGCCAGCCAGATTTGCAAGCCGTGCATGCTGAAGCCGCTGGCCTTGAGTGATTCGGGGGTGCGTTCGACATGGGCGATGGCGCTGCCGGCAGTCATCCAGCTGACGTCACCCTGTTTCACCCGCTGATCCGAGCCGAGGCTGTCCTTGTGCTGGATTTCCCCTTCGAACAGGTAGGTCAGCGTGGACAGGCCGATATGCGGATGCTGACGGATGTTCATGCCTTTGCCTGCCGGATAGCGGGTTTTGAGCATGTGGTCGAAAAACACGAAAGGGCCGACGCTGCGGCACTTGGCCGAAGGCAGCGGGCGCAGGATCGGTTGTCCTTCGACATCCTCGGTACGCGGGCGGATCACGATCAGTGTGTTCATGGTGCGTTCCAGGCTCAGCGGGTTATACGACAGAGCATAACCCGCTGCGACGGCACCTGCCGCTACTGGCTGAAAGCGCCTTCCGATAACAGGGTCTCGATGGTGACTTCGCTGGTAGTCATCAGCTTGTGCACCGGGCAGCGATCAGCCACACGATGCAGTTCTTCGCGCTGAGCGTCGGTGAGCACACCCTTGAGGGTAAGTTTGACCTGCAGGGCGTATTTGCCTTTCTGTTCCTGGCTGTTGTCATGTTTGACTTCGACGGTGACCCCGGTCAGCGGGATGCCTTTCTTTTGCGCGTAGAACTTGAGGGTCAGGGCTTTACAGGCACCCAGCGCGGCGTCGAAGTAATCGTGGGGCTCTGGCGCGGAACTCTCGCCGCCCTGGGCCTTGGGCAGGTCGGTGAAAAGTTGATGGTCGTCGATCTGGATGCTGTGACGAAAGCCTTCGCTGGATTCGGTATTGACGGTAACGGTCATGGGAAACCTCATAGGCAGTGAGAAAGGTCGCGCACCAAGAGCGGATCGCACGACAGGAAGCTGTATTCAGTTATAGAGCATCTGCTCCTTGAGGCGCTCCACTTTTTCGCGTTGACCCCGTCCGTTCCTATGGAGCGCCCGCCATGTTCTATACGAAACTCTTTTGAAACAAAGTAGTTATCTTGCGCTAAAGATGCTCTGTCAAAAAGTGCCATTGGTATCGTGCTCGGCTACATAACTGTGTTCAAGTTGTTTCAATATGACGATTTTGAAAATGCTGATGGGGTGGGGGTGTGGAGAAATAGTTTGAAAGTAATCTAACGCTCTATGTTATGCATAAAAGGCAAAATTGGTTGTGCGCGAAAAGTGATGAAATAATAAATAGCTAGATGCGGGGTATGGATGATTGGCCTAGGGCGGAAATCCTACAGCTACAAGGAACTAATGACGTCACTATTGGATGGTGGCAGTATGGCTGGAAATATTTAGATGGACAGTACAGGGCTCGATGAGCTTTACATCGATGTATCGGATTACTAGGATTCAAGGGGTAGGCATAATTTGGTTGCATAGGAGTTACATGATGAGTAGTTCATGCGGGTTTTGGAAGTTTAGTGCGTGGCCTCGTATCGATGAATAACTGTGACTTTGGAAAATCTCTTTTGAGAAAGTACAAGGATGTCAGTATTCTATTTCCTGGCGACTGTGCCTATGAAGAGGCGAGGCAGGTCTATAATCGAATGCATGACCTCTATTCCGCTGGTGGATAAAGAGTATGGCATTCTATTTTCTGCCCGATGGACGTCTTTAAGTGACGACTCTATGTACATAGGGTGGGTTAAAGAAGCAGCAGACTCCATAATATATGGGAGGGGATATTCTTCATATTCGAACTATACATCTGGCGAAGAAAAAAATAGTAAGTTGGTTTTTGTAAGTGATGAAGGTAAGTTATTCACGACAAAGAAGAAATATGACCCGGTTAATATATTTAGACGTAATCACAATGTTGCAAGGCAGCAGGATATGTCGTGAGATCTTGATTTTATTCGAAGAGTAACGACGCTTCGTTTCACTCTTGTCTCTAGACGAGCACAACACGATTCTACATACGCACAACTCCTAGAGAAACCCTAAAAAGAGAAAACACTAATGTGTGGAATATTCGCTGTGTACTCTCCAGCTGCCGACATACAACTCGATTACATCGAAAAAGCAATTGCAGAGCTAAATCATCGAGGACCGGACTTTAATAGTAGCTACATTTCGGACGATAAAAAAATCGCCCTTGGGCACACACTGTTAGCGATTGCTGATACGCCTCAAAAAAGCCAACAACCTATTAAGTTTGAGCATTTGAGGATGACCTATAATGGGGAAGTATATAATATAGCAGAGATAAAGCGGGATTTAATTTTAAGGGGTGCGACCCTGGCGACCACTTCTGATAGTGAGGTGCTGATCAAGGCGATATATCATTTTGGTCTGAGCTATCTGAGTAAAATAACAGGTTGCTATGCATTCGTAATTTTCGACAGCAAACAGAATGTTCTGTTATTTGGGCGCGACCCGTATGGAGAAAAGCAACTGGTCTGGACGCAGACGAGTAGCGGAATGGTCGCCATCAGTTCGGAGTCCAAAGCACTCTCGCACATCCCCGGTGTCTGTTTGAACACGAATATCAAACGCGTGTGGCAAGATTTTATCTTCGGTTTTTATGCTCCTCGCGATGAAACTTACTTTGAAAATGTCCATCATTCTGAGCCCGGTATGATTTATGCCGTAGATTCGAACGGGAAAGTAGTCGAATATTTAAAAATAAATTCCACTGCTCAGGTCTGTTATACCAACGAGGGCCTTGTAAACGCATTGTCTTGCGCGGTTAAAAGCCAGATCCCTGTTAGATTTCCGTCTGCTGTGATTTTATCGGGTGGATTGGACAGCAGTATAATCACAACCCTGCTTGATAAACAGACTGTCAACATCAAAGCGTTCACAGCCTATTATCAAGGAACTGAGAGCGAGGATTTTTCCAGTGCAAAAAAACTGGTAAGCACCCTAAAAAATACAACATTACAGCCAGTTTGCGTCTCTCAAGATGATGGGAAAAATCTGCTGTCTAAAGTTACCTACTCTTTGGAAGAGCCCCTTTTAGATCAGGTTTATATCTCTCAGTATTTACTCTACAAAACGGTGTCAGAAAAGGGGCTGCGTGTTGCACTAAACGGTCAGGCGGCAGATGAGTTTTGGTGTGGCTACAACCAGCACTACGATTTTCCTACTCAATGCGACGCGATACTTAATCATCAATGGCAGGAATATTATTTCGAGAAAGCCATTAAGTCGGGACTGGGTCTGATCCTTACCCATTCAGAAATAAAAACGCTCATTGAGGAGCACCTACCTGACACGACGGATGAAGATCCATTAGAAGTACTTACACAATTTTCAATAAAAAATCACCTCCGAGCTATGCTCTGCCATGAAGATCGACTGTCCATGGCTTCATCCGTCGAAGTACGCCTTCCCTTCTTGGACAGAAGCGTCACAAGTCTTGCCATAAGTTTATCGGCAAAAGAAAAAATAATTGACGGGGTTGAAAAAGCGCCTTTGAGACAAGCCTTTACCAGCGTGCTACCTCCTGAAATAGCGCAGCGCCGTAAACTGGCGTTTCCTGACGCTCCTACGAAAAACTATAATGAAATCTTAACGTCCCTGAGTCACACCGACTGTTTTAACGGCATTTTTTCCCTCGATGATTTCGAGCAATTCAAACGGCATGGAAAAAACCCATGGGTAATGTTTGGAGTGAATGCGTTCAACAATTCGTTCAGCAATTGAAAATATTTTTTTCAGTAATCTCTTTTTATGTATTTCTAATCCTTATATGTTTGTGTTCAATCCGTCGAATAATGATTTGATAAGAAGAGCGTTGCATAGCCCAGATATAAGCCGCCGAGCGGAGCTATAATCTTAAATGAAAACTCTACCTGATCACAAGAATAATAATTTGACCGAGCTTGAAGTCTTTGGCTTGTCTGCCCAATACAATCTTGCGGATGGCCATAGTTATATTTCGGCGAAGACGCATTTTAATTCTGTATTGTTGGAGTTACCTGAATTGTGGGATTCCGCAGTCAAAATTCCCATCCCGGAAATGGAGAAGCTTTTCAAAAATAAATTTGCAGAATACTTTGCCCTGGACGGTTTGAGGAGACACGAGTATTTTTCGGTTTGTCCCACCGCGTCCAATAGCATAGATATCGTCGGTGCGTGGGCGCGGTCAATGAACTACAAGGTCGGGCTCGTTGAACCGACATTTGATAACCTTGCTCAGTTGTTGCGGCGTAGGGAAGTAGCGCTCGAGGCCATTCCTGAAGTTGTATTTACCGATCTGGTTTTACTGGAAGAGTTTGTCCAGGATAAGCAGCTCGACGCCTTGTTCATGGTTAATCCCAATAATCCAACGGGGTTTGTTATTGATGCTGTCGTGATGTCGAATATTATTGATATGTGCTATCGGCGCGATGTGGTCTTGATACTCGACACCTCTTTCCGGTTCTGCCACCAGACTAGCATAGACGAGTACGCAATTCTTAATGATAAAGGCTTGTCATTTGTCATTCTGGAAGATACGGGCAAGCAATGGCCGACGTTGGATACCAAGGCCAGCCTACTTTCATATAGTGCAGATTTGGCTCGTGATATCCGGAATATTTATGAGGAAGTGTACCTGTGTTGCTCAAATTTTTCATTGAGAGTGATCATCGCATTTATTGATGCGACCCTGAAAAATGGTGGGCTTTCTTACATGCATTCAATCGTCATTAAAAATATTGAGATCGCACAGTCAGAGCTCGCAAACTCCTTGGTCACAATTGAGACGGTGGCGCCAGACTCCACAATGACGGTCATGTGGCTCAACATCGAGAGAACGGGTCTTTCTGATCTCGAACTGACTGATTATCTTGCCAAGTATGATGTCGCTGTCTTGCCAGGTAGATACTTTTACTGGAACAGCCATCATGTCTCTGGGCATAACCGTATCAGGATTGCTCTCATGAAACCGGATGCGCAATTCGGTTTTTCGATTTCGCGTTTAAAACAAGCGTTAACAGATCTTGAGGCGTTCAAGGCTTCAAAAAAAGAGTGTTTAGCGGAGATTCTAGAATGAGAAAGGTTCTGGTTACAGGGGATTTTGATATTGGGGAAAACGAATTTCCAAGCGGCTTCGAACTCGTTCATATTCGATGTCCAGTTGATGAGCAGCAAATTCTAGACATCTTACCTGGCGTGCAAGACTATATTCTGGGTGGGCCGGAGTTTTTATCTGCTGGCCTGATTGACGCCGCCGCTCGGCTAGAGAACTTAATAGTGATGGGAACCGGTATCGCCAGCTTCGTGGACATAGAGCATGCGACAAAAAAAGGCATTCGATTAGCCAATACGCCAAACATGAATTGTCAGGCAGTGACAGAGTTTACGCTGGCCATGATCACTGGCTGTTTAGCAAAAGTATTTGAAAGTGTCGAGTGTGTCAAAGAGGGTACCCGCTGGATTCAAACACCTAGGCCTTCATTGTCGAACCTGAATATAGGTTTTGTTGGAATGGGCGCCATTGGTAGTGAAATGGCTCGCAATCTTCACATGCGAGGGTGTAGAAGCATGCATTACTGGTCTAGAAGCCGGAAAGTCGATCTGGAGGCGTCACTGGGTTTACGATACAGTTCTCTGAAGGATATTGTTAAAACGGCTGATGTGCTATGCATTCATGTGACTGGATGCCCTGAAACCAGGCACCTTATTAACGGGGCTGTGCTAAAGAACGCGTCGCCAACGCTATCGATTTTCAATATGTCCAGTTCGAAAATAATTTGTCCGGCGGCACTTAAAGACTATCTCCAGAGAAACAAAGCGGCGTTCTGTTTTATTGATGGCTATTACAATGAATGGGTAGATAATAAAGGGCAACATGATGATCCACATGGCCTACTTTCTCTACCCCCCCAGAGTTTGATTGTCACCTCGCACTTGGCGGCCCAAGAACAGAACGCCGTCAATAAAATATTTGCTCGGGCAGCGGCGTTGGTCCGTGAGTTTGCGCTTGAGGAGATAAAGCCATGAGTCGTGTACATAGGTGCGCTCATTTCTAAAAGACAAGGTGCGTGCACCTGCTCCCGATTATTAGTGATATCTGGGCTGCTTATCATAACGTTCACTTACGGTAACAACGCATCTCGTTTTTTTGCGGGCACTTGAGAGTCTACAATTAATCAGCATTATAACTAGCACGCTATCGTCGCTGCACTGAGTACATTCACCCCCGAGTTTAATCAGAGAGCAGGAATTCTTAGTATCAAAATATGGCTGAAATATTTTTTATCTTTTTTTGACTTTATTTATATACCTGCTGTCCGTAAATTTGCTTTCGCCATCAATCTTTCTAGAGGTTATAGATGAAAAAAGCTGACACTATCATTGGAAAACATTTACTCGGTGAGTTACACAACCTAGAACCCTCCCAACTGGATGATATAGAACGTCTAACCGAAATACTCAATACCGCTGTGAAAAAATCGGGAGCAACCGTTTGTGGGCAAATCAGAAAGAAGTTTATTCCTCAAGGCGTAACCGTTCTATTGCTCCTTGAAGAGTCCCACGCCTCATTTCACTCCTATCCTGAGCGCGGGTCTCTATTTCTCGACATCTTCACCTGCGGTGAGCAATGTGATCCTGATCGCGCGTTTCGATACATTTGTGAATTCCTGAATGCGAAAGAATTCAATATAAGAGTTATTCCAAGACACCTGAATGCGCAGTCGTCCTAAATAAGTTTCGTGGTTGAAATAAATTATCAAACACTATGGAGTCATCGCCAGATGAGGAGAGTATATAACATGAATAGCAATATCGAACCTATGTTACATATCGAGCCGATTTCAAAGGGAGTATCTCGTGTATGGGAAATTTATGAAACCATTTTCGAACAGAAAACAGCATACCAAACATTGAAAATTGTTAATACTGCCCATGGCGCTACTCTGTTCTGTGATAACGAGAGACAAAGCTCGGAGTTGAGCCAACTGGCTTACCACGAAGGGCAAGTAATGCCCGCATTACTCAGCATGGCGACATTGCCGAAAAAAGCGCTGGTCATAGGTTCCTCTGAAGGGGTTGCTATTGATATTCTGCAACAAGCCGGCGTCGAACAGATCATCCATGTTGATATCGATGAGGACTGCCTGAAAGCCTGCAGTAAGTATCTTCCTTACGGGTATACGCCGGAAGATGTCGAGCTTTATCTCGCGGGTACGGAATCGATCCGGATCATCATTGATGACGGATACCGCTTTATTCAGTCAGAAATCAATGCAGGCAACACCTACGATCTGGTGGTAATGGATATACCCGATGAAGGTATTAATACACAAGCGCTATATGAAGTTGAATTTTGGACACAAATAAGACATTTGTTAACGCCAACCGGGGCTTTTATTACGCAAGCAGGAAACTCATGTTTATGGCGATGTGAAACGCTTAAAAAATCCTGGAAGCGAATGAACGAGGTTTTTGAGCATGTTACCTATTTTGAGGTCGATGAACAAGATTGGGTGTGGTTGGTCGGGCACGCTAACACTCATAAATTGTCAGTAAGTGAAATGAAAGAAAATCTGGAGAGCAGTCGCTACCGGCCGGTCTTTATTGACTCTGAGTCCTTACAGCGATCAGTTATGTCTCCTCGAATTTTTCGTATGGAAAGTTGAGAAAAAATACCATGCCAGAAACATCGCGCTAGCTAAAAAAAATACGTTAACTCCAATGATGGCGCTGATCCTCCGATACATCTAAAAACAGAAGCGAGAGCTTTTTAAGTGTTTCGACAGTCGATTGGTTCAATATGGTCAACTGTCGCAAGCAATAGATCATCGCAATCTAAATACAGATAGGCTTTTCAATGAGTAATTTTGAAATCTTGGGAAAAATCTATAGTTCACAACTAGAAGACGGCAACATAGCACTGATAAAGCAACTGGCAGCACAAGCGTTAAGGCCTCGAACAGATAGTTATAAATTGCAAGGCAAAGCCTTGGAGTTTTGGTCAAAAAAATCGGAGTTGATGAGCGGGTTTTTATGCAAGTCAGAAATGGAAATAAAAAAATTCCAGTTGTTGAAAATAAAAAAACTAGTCGATAATGCGTACAGAAACGTTCCTTTTTACCGTGAGCTTTATGGGGCTGCAGGTTACGAAGTTGGAGGTATCTCAAGCTTCTCGGACTTTGAGCAACTCCCCATAATAAACAAAACCCTTCTCAACAGTTTTGACGCAAACCACAGAGTGAACGCTCCGGAGCGTCTTGAGCAAGCTCATACATCACGTACATCCGGTTCAAGCGGAAAGCCATTTACAGTTTACAGCGATGACGACGATATAATTCTGGACCATGTTCAGGTGATGCGTTTTTATAATTCATGCTTGAAAACCCCCTTGCAAAAAAACGACTGGATTTATGTACTTCATCACTCAGGGTTGGCGTTTTCGTCACTTCATGGAGATTATAGAACCTTTCAATTACCCGATTTACTCCCGGACACACCGCTGGGCGAACATCTGCTTTTTCTGCGCCCCAGACTGCTCATAATATTACCCAGTTATCTCCCACTAATACTTCAGCATAAGACAGAATTAAAACTGAGTGGCGTTGAGGCGATTTTAACCAACTCTGAATCCAGCACGCAGCTTGAACGGTCGTATTATTCGAAGGCTTTAGGCATTCCTATATTCGACGAATACAGCTCTGAAGAAATAGGGCTCATTGCAATACAATGCGCCCATGGTCATTACCATGTCATTGAAGATGGTGTGTACCTCGAGATTGTAAATGCCGATGAGCAAGATTTTGGTACTGTCATTTGTACGGATCTCAATAATGAGTTCATGCCGTTGATAAGATTTGATCATGGTGATATCGCCAGAAAAACCGTGCTTCAAGGAAGTTGCGAATGTGGCAGCGCCTGTACATCACTCGATGAGATTAACGGTAGACGAGATGATGCTTTCCGTACTCGCGAACATAAACTTGTCCCAAGTGCGTCTATTCTTGCTGCTGTCGACGATATCTTAATTACACCAGACAAGACATTAGAAAAGTTCCGTTTAATACAAAAAGACGCGGAAACAATTGAGTTGATCACGTACTATGTTGGTATGCCCTATAAAAGTATGGCGGAAATATTGCAACATTTAAGAGATCGGTTATCTCACTTGTTTGGTTACTCTATTACACTGTTGCATCAGGAGCTTGAAACAATGCCCGAGCAAAAATCGTATAAACGTAAAAGCCTCGTGCGAGAGTGGGAAGTAAATTAGTTATGTCACTGGTTAAGCTAGAAAACCTATCGTTGTCCTTTAATGGAAAATCGCTTTTTTCGAATCTTAATTTGTCCATCAATAGTGGCGATAGCTTAGGTATTGTTGGCGATAACGGATCAGGAAAAAGCTCATTGCTTCGCTGTATTGCAAAGCAGTTGGATGATCATGAAGGCAATATTACCCACTCAAGAGGTCTACGTTGTCAGTATGTAGAGCAGGGCTTTCCCGATCAATGGAATGAATCAACGGCCTTTGAAATTTTGGAGAACTGCTTATCTGACCCTGTTACTGATAAATGGAAAGCGGAATATATCTTTGAGTTGTTCAACTTTCCAATGCCCTTTCGGCCTCTGCTTGTCAGTCAGCTGAGCGGTGGCTGGAAAAAAGTGCTGATGATTGCCAGGGCGGTTCTTCTAGAGCCTGATTTACTGTTACTAGACGAACCCACAAATCATTTGGACCAGACTCATATCGCAAACATCATTCGTCTACTTAGAGACAGTCATGTCATACCTGCATTTGCGGTGATCAGTCACAATCGGGATTTTTTAGACTCGGTAACCCAAAGTACGTTGTTTCTCCATGATAGATGCTTTTCTCATTTTAGTGTCTCATTTACACAGGCTAGAAAGTTACTTCTAGAACAAAAACAGGCCGCTTCAAACTCCCGAATTGAAGCCATAAATGAAATTCACAGATTGAAAAAAAGCGCGCAGTTCCAACGTCAGTTAGGGGTGAATAACTATAGTGATAGGGCGTTGCAAAAGGCTAAGCAAATGGAGAGGCGAATTAAAAGTCTTGAGGCTGCGGTGCCAGAGAAGCACATGTCACTTAAAAAAGAAATCACCTTGGAAATTGAAGAATTCAACGCTAAAAAACTTATACACATCGACGGGTTGAAGTTGCATTCAGCTGAGGGTGCCTTATTGTTTACTATCAATTCATTGATAGTAAACAGAGGTGATCGATTGGTTATTTCTGGAGCGAATGGTTGTGGTAAAAGTACTTTGCTCAAAACAATTTTTTCCAACACAAACCTCAGTATCAAACTTGGCCCTTCTGTAAAAATAGGTGTTCTTGATCAAGAATTTTCTTCATTACCGCTGGAGGCTAAAATTTTAGAGTTTGTTACTGAGAATTTTGAGCTCGACCAACAGAAAGCTATTAATAGGCTCGCCTCTTCAGGCTTTTCTTACCAGGAGTCTCAAAAGAAAATTGGGCAGCTTAGCTACGGTGAGCGCGCACGCCTTGCCATGTTGACACTGCGCTTAAGTAATCCGAACTTTTTGATTTTAGATGAGCCGACCAATCATTTGGATATAAGCTCTCAAGAAATGCTGGAAAGCGAAATACAGCGTCTTAATCCAGCAGCGATAGTTGTTTCTCATGATATTAGATTTATTGAAAATATTGGAACTCGTTTTTATGAGATTGCAAACGGAATGTTTAAAGATGTCACCCCTCAGAGTAACAATATATCCACAACCACTTCTTGATGCGCAATGGTATCTGCAGTGTATGCCACCATACTTGACTAAGAAACTATAGGCCCCTTATGGACAGTTTGATTAGCGTAACGTCAGTCAACAAAAATTATTTTTTGGCCAGGGAGACAGTAGGTATTGGGGGGTGGTGCAAGCAATTAATAAAGCCAGAATATGAGACTTTCCAGGCACTTAACTCGATAGATTTTGCTGTTCAAAAAGGCGCCGCTGTCGGGTTTATTGGACCTAATGGGGCAGGTAAGTCTAGTTTAATTAAGATCTTGTGTGGAATACAAAAGCCTTCCTCAGGCTCCGTGAGGGTTCTTGGCTACGATCCAAGCCTTCGTGAGAAAGGCTTTCTCAATAAAATAGGTGTTGTGTTTGGTCATAAAACATCGCTGTGGTGGGATCTGCCAGTCATAAAAAGCTTCGACACGTATAGTAAAATTTACAATGTTAAAGATAGCGATTACCGTGAGCGTCTCGCGGAACTCACTGAGGCGTTGAATCTCAGCAAAGTCCTTCATAAACCGGTACGTAATCTTAGTTTAGGTGAGCGCGTGAAGTGCGAGCTTACATTGAATCTTTTACATTCCCCAAAACTAATTTTTTTGGATGAGCCCACAGTCGGGCTTGATGTTACATCCAAATACGAGATACGGAAGTACCTAAATTATAAAAGAAAGATAGACAACCTTTCCGTATTTCTTACAAGTCATGATTTGGGAGATATTGAGTCCTGCTGTGATGATGCCATTATCATCGATAAAGGCAAAATACGTTTTGATGGTTCGATGAGTGAATTAAGCGCAAATTTTAAAGCCAACGTAAAGTTAACTGTCAGTACTCAGGATGCAACCCAGAGCGAGGCCGGCCTTCTAGTGTTCAAAAAGGCCGTCAGAGAATTTCAAAACATAAGTATCCTCAACGATGGGTCAAATCAAACTACCTACCTTATCCCCAAGGTGTATTTAGGTTCAGTTTTCGATATGTTTCAGGGCGGTGTTTATGATCTAGAGGTCTCACCTCTGGACTTTGAGAGCAATGTCGTGAATCTTTTCAAAACATGGTCTGGTGAGTGACTCGTGAATAGTGCAGCTTATTTTAAACTTGTGCAAACGGGTCTGCTCTCGGTGTATAGAGATAGGTCAATGTTGATTACGGATCTTGTAATCGCCACAGGTGTACCTTTTTTCATACAATTTGCAATTTGGAGTTTTGTCTATGAGGGAGCGAACACTGATTCGCTGCCGCAATACAGCCTGGAAGAAACATACCTCTATTATGTTGCTGTGTTAGCGCTCAATCGCTTAAATAACTCCTACGATCTTATTCTTCGAGTGTCCGGCCATGTGCATGAAGGACAATTAGAAGGTATTTTTATAAAGCCTATCAGCTATTTTAAATACAATCTCTTTCTTTTTCTCGGTGAAAGTATTCTCTATTATATTCCCATAGTGATTATCGCTATATTTGTTATATTTTCGGGCTCGGGATGGTCTGGTCCCTTGGGGTTCATTGTATTGAGCTTGGTAAATTTGTTCTTTTGTTTTTTGCTGGGCTTTTTGATGTCGCTGTCTACATTTTGGTTGACTCGACCTGATATGACTCTCAGCTTTCAAGTTGTTCTGGCGAGCGTAATTGGTGGAACCCTTTTACCCATCGCATATTGGCCTGCCTACCTCCAGCCTTTAATGCAATATAATCCCTTTCGCCTGATAATCAGTGGGCCGGCAGAGTTTTTATTGCGTCCAAGTAGTGAGTTGGGTTTGGAGCTTTTATGCCTTTATATTGTTTGGTTTTCAATCATGCTAGTGGTCTGTAAGGTGACGTTTAAGTTTGCCAGCAACAAGTATTCGGGAGCGGGAGGTTAAATGCACATATTCAACCTGATTAAAAACTCGGCAAAAGAAGAACTGAGATACAAGACTAACTTGTTCGGCGGAGTTTTGGCGCTCCTCACGCTTTACAGCCTGCAGTTCGTCTTTTTCGAGGTCATAAGCTCATTTGTTGTCACTGAAGAAAAAAATGCCAATTGGCTGCTGATTTTTTTCATGTCATATGCGTTGGGGAGCTTACTTGTAAATTTTTTTAGCTCGGCAATTACAGGCTTCTTTCGGCAACTAACTCGAGGAAGAATTGATACTTTGCTGGTGCGGCCTATCAATTTGCTTGTATTAATACTGTTAAGGTGGTGTCAAGTCTATTACCTTTTGGTCATGCTTTTATTGTTTGTCATCTGTCTCATTTCAAACAGGATTGATTTTCATCCATTTTTTGTTAACGTGTTTAACACTGGGCTTTATTTATTTGCGCTGGTGATTGGGGTGGTTGCCAGTGTTACTTTTCTTTTGGCACTCAACTCCTTCTCTTTCATTACCCAGCGTGATTTGCCGGTGGACTATATTCACTCATCCCTTTTTACGTTTGCGTTACTTCCTGCGACTTTTTACTCAAAAACGTTGTTATATTTTTTTGTGGCAACCTTGCCAATGATTGTATTCGCTTCTGTCGCATTAGACGCGCTTTACAATGGAATAACCTTATTCGTTTCGGTGTTTTTTGCTGTAGTGACGGTCACGTTCTTTTTTGTCGTCAGAGTTGTTTATGGTTTTTTTAATCGTTTCGATAGCATTGGAGGATGAGACAATTCTTTAAGGTCTGAATTAGCCGGCGAAAGTTAATGCCTTCCCCGTTTTGGGTGCAACATTCGGCGGTCCGAGTGTAAATAAAATCTTGGCTTCGCTTAAATCACGCAGCCCTTTGAATTGCACTTTTTCAAAGCGCTTTTGCGCATCACAGACGTATTTTTCCTGTACTCAACAGCTTTTTTCGCTCTGTCCACAGATTCGTCCGCCACATTCTCCGTTCAGCGCACCAGGTTGTGCACCAAACCTTGGCAAGCACCTGACCGTCGCAGCCGGAATAAGTCAAGTCTGAAGTAACAGCTAAAACCCGCCCAATAAAAAACGCCCCGAACCAGTCGGGGCGTTTTTATGTGGCGAGACGGCGAGGGCTTACTTACCCTGCCAGCGCTTCAGTACCAAGGTGGCGTTGGTGCCACCGAAACCGAAGCTGTTGCTCATCACGGTATTGATGGTGGCGTCTTCGCGAGTCTTGGTCAGGATTGGCATGTCAGCCACTTCCGGATCCAGTTCGTCGATGTTGGCGGAGCCCGCCATGAAGTTGCCTTCCATCATCAGCATGCAGTAGATCGCTTCGTGAACGCCAGCGGCGCCCAGGGAGTGACCGGACAGGCTCTTGGTGGAGCTGATGGCTGGAGCCTTGTCGCCGAAGACTTCACGTACGCCTTTCATTTCCGCGACGTCGCCGACCGGAGTCGAAGTGCCGTGGGTATTCAGGTAGTCGATCGGTGCGTCGACGGTGGACATGGCCATCTGCATGCAGCGGATGGCGCCTTCGCCGCTTGGAGCGACCATGTCGTAGCCGTCGGAGGTCGCGCCGTAGCCGACGATTTCCGCGTAGATCTTCGCGCCGCGAGCCAGAGCATGTTCCAGCTCTTCAACCACGACCATGCCGCCACCGCCAGCGATGACGAAACCGTCACGCTTGGCATCGTAAGCACGGGAAGCTTTTTCCGGGGTGTCGTTGTACTGGCTGGACAGTGCGCCCATGGCGTCGAACAGGAACGATTGGCTCCAATGTTCTTCTTCACCGCCGCCGGCAAAAACGATGTCCTGCTTGCCCATCTGGATCTGTTCCATGGCAGTACCGATGCAGTGAGCACTGGTGGCACAGGCAGAAGCGATGGAGTAGTTCAGGCCCTTGATCTTGAAGGGTGTGGCCAGGCAAGCGGAAACCGTGCTGCTCATGGTCCGCGTAACGCGGTATGGGCCGACACGCTTGACGCCTTTCTCGCGCAGGATGTCCAGCGCTTCCATCTGGTTGAGGGTCGACGCGCCGCCGGAACCGGCGATCAGGCCGGTACGCGGGTTGGAGACTTGCTCCTCGGTCAGGCCGGAGTCGACGATGGCATCTTTCATGGCCAGGTAAGCGTAAGCCGCTGCGTGGCCGACGAAGCGATAGATCTTGCGATCGATCAGCTCTTCGAGGTTAAGGTCAATGGAGCCGGAAACCTGGCTACGCAGACCCATTTCGGCATATTCCGGATTGAAACGGATGCCAGGGCGACTTGCACGCAGGTTAGCGGAGACGGTCTCTTTGTCATTGCCCAGGCACGAAACGATGCCCAGACCAGTGATAACGACGCGGCGCATGCGGATAACCCTTAGAAGTTGTCAGTGGAAGTAAATACGCCGACCCGAAGGCCTTCGGCGGTGTAGATCTCGCGACCGTCGACGGTGACAGAACCATCGGCGATGGCCATGTTCAGCTTGCCGCGCATGACGCGTTTGATCTGAATGTTGTAAGTAACTTTCTTGGCAGTCGGCAAGACCTGGCCAAAGAATTTTACCTCTCCTGAACCCAATGCGCGACCACGGCCTGGCAGGTCCTGCCAGCCCAGGAAGAAACCGACCAGTTGCCACATGGCATCCAGGCCCAGGCAGCCAGGCATTACCGGGTCACCTTCGAAGTGGCAGGCGAAGAACCACAGGTCCGGATTGATATCCAGCTCGGCGACCAATTCACCTTTGCCGTACTTGCCACCCTCTGCGCTGATATGGGTGATGCGATCCACCATCAGCATGTTCGGGGCGGGCAGTTGCGCGTTACCTGGGCCGAATAGCTCACCGCGACTGCAGCGCAGCAGATCTTCCCGGGTAAAGGCGTTTTGTTTGGTCATGCGAGCTCCTCAATAGTCCCATGCGGCAGGGTGGGGCAAATCTTCCCGACCGATCGAAGCGTTCATGCCTCGAATCGACAGCCTACTCATAGACTATTGCGTTGTAGTGAAAGTCACAGCACAAAGGGTATGAATGTACACTTGTGCACTGAAAATTTTATTCAGGCGCGTTTCAGGGCCTGTTTGGGTGCCTAAGACTGCCGCACTTTCGCATTTCACGCCAGTCGCAGATCGTCGAAACCTCTGTGCCAGGGTCTGTTGACGTTTGGTGCCGTCGCGGTTGTCACCAAACGTCAACAGACCCTAGTGCACCCAGCGTTGCAGAATTTGCTGCAAATCAGCACGTTTGAACGGCTTGGCCAGATAATCATTCATTCCGGCGTCAAGACAGGCTTCACGGTCTCCCTGCAAGGCATTGGCTGTCAGGGCGATGATCGGCAGCTCGGCGCAACCCGGCAGTTGGCGGATCTGGCGGGTGGCTTCATAGCCGTCGATAAGCGGGAGCCGGCAGTCCATCAGAATGGCTTCGAATATCAGGCTCTCAGCGCTGCGAATGGCTTGTGCGCCGTCGGTGGCGACGCTGACGGTAAAGCCCAGACTGCGCAGCATTGCCTCGATCACCGTCCGGTTGACCGGATTATCCTCGACCAGCAACACATTGCGACCCTCGCCATGGGTATGTCCTGACGGTACCCGCGTTGTCAGTGCCGGCAAGCTTTGTTGATACAGCGCCAACGGTATCTCCAGAGTAAAGACCGAGCCGCGTCCCTCCTCGCTCCGGGCGCGCAGAGTGCCGCCCATCCGCTCGGCGAGTGTACGGGCGATCGGCAGACCAAGCCCGGTGCCGCCATAGCGTCGGGAAATCGTGCTGTCGGCCTGTTGAAACGCATTGAACATCAGCTCCAGGCTTTGCTCCGGGATACCGATGCCGCTGTCACGCACGCTGCAGGTAAACCACAGCACCTGATGGTCCAGAGATTGCCATTGCGGTTCAATTGTCACGCTGCCTTGTTCGGTGAATTTCAGCGCATTGCCGATCAGGTTGACCAGGATCTGCCGGATTCGCGTCGGATCGCCCTGAACCTGCAGCGACTCCATGCCGGCCGGGATCCTCAGCTCAAGGCTCAGGCCGCGCTGCACCGCACTGTGCTGGAATGCCTGGGCGGAACTGGTGATCAGATCGGCAAGGTTGAACGGGATATGTTCCAGTTCCAGCGCGGCACGCTCGATGCGCGAGAAGTCGAGTATGTCGTTGATCACCTTGAGCAGGTGTTCGGTGGACTCTGAGGCAAGTGCCGCGTATTCGACCTGTTCCTCTGTCATCTCGGTGGTTTCGAGCAATTGCAGCATGCCCAGCACGCCATTCATTGGCGTGCGCAGTTCGTGGCTCATCATGGCCAGGAAGTCGGATTTGGCGTTGTTGGCCTTTTCCGCTTCTTCGCGGGTCTGGATCAGTTGGGCCATCGCCTGATGCTGTTCGCGGCTGGCTTGCTCGAGACCGGCGGCGAGGTTGTTGATATGCCGTGACAGGCTGCCAAGTTCGGCATCGTCGACGATCGGCAGCGGGGTGCTGTAGTCGCCCTGTTGAATGGCCTTGACCGCGTTACCCATGGCGCTGATTGGCTGCGACAGGCGTGCGGCCAGGCGGCGGGCGAGCAGGAAGGTGAACAACAAGGCAAACAACGCGAGGATTGCGGCCTTGAGCAGGATTCCCTGCTGGCGCTGACTGAAGGCATCGTTAGACATACCGACGATCACCCGACCCAGATAGTCCTCGGCAGGTGCTATGGCCGGTGAACTGCCGTCCTGAAAGAAATCATTGTTGAGCTTGATCCGTTGCAAGCGTACTGGCGCCTGGAATACTTCGACCTGTTGCGATCGATTGACAGTTTCCGAGGGCTGTTCGACGTACACCAGTATGTTGTTGGTGCTGTCCTGTACTTCCAGAAAACGCACATGTGAGATCGTCAGGGTGGCTTTCAACAAGCTCTCGAGCACCTCATTGTTGCCGGAAATCACCCCGTATTCGGTGGCCGGCGCCAGTTGGTTGGCGATCAGTTGTCCGGTGTGGTTCAGCTCCTGGCGCAAATCCTGAATCCGCACGAAGGTAAAGAAGCTGATCAGCAGCAATGTCAGCAGCAAGGCCGGGCCAAGGCTGATGATCTGGGTGCGGGTATTGATGTCCCAACGACGACGGAAGGTCATGGGCGGTTTTCTCCTTCGGCCAACCGGGTCGTGACAGACTGTTCGTCAATCGGTTCGATGCCCAGTGAGCGTGCCACTTGCGGGTTGCTCAATACTTTGAATCGTTGCGGATACAGTGCGCGCGGCCAGCTGGCGGTCGGGCGGTCGAGCAGGGTGTCGAGAGTGGCCAGCCAGTCGTTTTGATCGCTGTAGGTGCTGGCCAGGCTACCGGCCTTGACGAAGCCGGCATTGGGGCCGATCAGCGCCCGTTGCCGGGTATAACTGCTGAGTAGCAGATTTTTCGCGGTTTTCGGGCTGTACAGGTCGTAATCGTCGAGGCCCAGTAGCACGTCGCTGTCTTTCAGCAATGCCTGAAGCGGGCGGCTGTCACTGGTGTTGTCCCATCGCTCGGCGACGATTTCCAGCCCCAGCGGTTGTGCGGCCTGACGCAGTTCTTTCAAGAGAAATTCGCTGTGGCTGTGATAGAGCACGCCAACTCGCCGGGCTTGCGGCAGGATGCTCTGGGCCAGGCGCAGTTGCCGGTCCAGTGGAGGGTCGCTCCACAGCAGACTGAGTCGGGCAGGCAAGCTGTTGCCAAGACGTTGCCGTGCTTGCAGCCGACTGATGCGCAGTACCAATGTGGCCGGTCCCTGGGCGTCTTGCAGGCGCCAGTCCAGGCTCGGCAGGTCGAGCAGGATCAGTCGTGTGCCTGATGGCAGTTTGCTCGGCGCAGGCAGTTCAGTCAGCGAACTGAAGTGCACTGTGTCTTTGGGACGCAGTTGGCTCAAGGCTTGGGTGAAGGACTGCACGCCGGGGCTATCTTCGGCACCGGTCAGCAAAATGTCGGCGGCCCGGACCGTAACGCTTGCGAACAGGCAGACAAAGGCCAGGCACACTGATCTGAGCAGATGGCCAGGGGCTGGTGTCTCCTGTGACGGACGTTCATCCATGCTAGAACTCTAACTCCGCGCTGAAGTAGAGAACGTGGCGCTCATCCGCCAGTCGAGCTGGGTTTCGGTGCCTGAGAAACGTGAGGCGTTCGAGTTGCTGGCGATGTATTGGTTGTTACGCAGCGGTTCGCTGATCATTCCGGTTATTTCGTGGTAGAACAGCTTCATGTCGACGGTCAGCCCGATATCGGCAAAAAAGCCGTTGTAACCCAATTCTCGCGAACGCATGCGTTCTTTTTCGGGATCGCCCGGGCCGCGAGTCTTGACAAAGTATTGGGCGCTGGATTGTCCGTAGGCTTTGGGTTCAGGTTGGTGACCTGATAACTCCAGTTGACGTTGTTCTCGAACATGTCAGGCGAACGGATGGCTTCTGAATACACGGCGCGCAGGCCGTGGCGCGGGTTGATCAGATAATTGACCGCCACCCGCGGAGTCAGCGAACTGCCAGTCAACCGGGTGTCTTCGAACATGGCACCGCCCTGGAGCAGCCAGTGCTCGCTTGCTCTCCACTCAAGCTGATCGAATAAGCGCCAGATGGTGTCGTCGAGGGGGCCATTGAAATAGGTCTCGGAGTCTGCCTTGTCATAACGATAGTTCATCCCGCTGACCAGCCGCAGGCTATCGGACAGGCTCAGGGTGTCCTGCAGTTCGAGATCGTAGCGTGATGCACGGGTGCTTTGGTCGATATCGCCGCACAGGGTTTGCCTGGCGCCACCTTTCCATTGCTCCAGGACCTGATTGGCCAGAGCCCGTTCCGTCGGCATCCCGCGTGGAGCTTGTGTAGCGGTGTAATTCTCCATGCGCCGCGCTTCGCTGGCGTTGGTACCGTGATAGTTCACCGTGGCCTGATTGCCGCTGATACTGCCGACCATCATCCCGGGCACCAGGCGCAACAGTTCGCTGATATCCCGGGCGCCGCTGGTCTTGATCAGCTCACTGTCGATTATCGTCATACTGCCGGGAACTGCCGCTGGCGACTGTTTCAGGCGTGTAGCGGTCAACACTTGCGGCAGTGGCCGGTTGTCAAGAAGCGGATCGTCGGCCAACAGCGGGTTGCTGAACATCAGCGCCAGGACCAGTGATGAGGGTGGATTGGAAGGGCCAAGGTACACGGCACAGCCTTGATAGCAGGTAATAGGCGGGCATGTTAACCGAGCTGGGCGGGTTTTCCAGTCGATAACCCCCGCCATTCATAGGTCGAGACAGTCAGATCCCGGCATCTAGCGGTAATTGATTGTGGGGCTGGCCGCCTGAAGGCTGCCCCGTATAATGCGGGCATCGCCACTGGTATGGATTAACGGATTGCATATGACTGAACAGCGCCCTATTGCGGTCCTGGGAGGCGGAAGTTTTGGTACCGCCGTGGCCAATTTGCTGGCCGAGAACGGTCACCAGGTGCGCCAATGGATGCGTGACCCTGAACAGGCCGAGGCCATTCGGGTGCACCGCGAGAATCCGCGCTACCTCAAGGGCATCAAGGTTCACCCTGCGGTGGAGCCGGTCACTGACCTGCTGGCGACGCTGACCGACTGCGATTTGTGTTTCGTGGCGTTACCATCCAGCGCGTTGCGCTCGGTGTTGGCTCCCCATGCCGAGCGCCTGAGCGGCAAACTGCTGGTCAGCCTGACCAAAGGCATTGAGGCACAGACCTTCAAGTTGATGAGCGAGATTCTTGAAGAAATCGCTCCGCAAGCACGAATCGGCGTGTTGTCCGGGCCGAACCTGGCCCGGGAAGTGGCCGAGCACGCATTGACCGCTACGGTGGTCGCCAGTGAAGACGAAGAACTCTGCCAGCGCGTCCAGGCGGCGCTGCATGGCCGTACTTTCCGCGTTTACGCCAGCGCCGACCGATTTGGTGTGGAGTTGGGCGGGGCACTGAAAAACGTCTACGCGATCATTGCCGGCATGGCCGTAGCATTGGGCATGGGTGAAAACACCAAGAGTATGCTGATCACTCGGGCATTGGCGGAGATGACCCGTTTCGCGGTCAGTCAGGGCGCAAACCCCATGACCTTTCTTGGTCTGGCCGGGGTTGGCGACTTGATTGTCACGTGCTCGTCACCCAAGAGCCGCAATTATCAAGTGGGCTTTGCCCTTGGCCAGGGCTTGAGCCTGGAGGACGCCGTGACCCGTTTGGGCGAAGTCGCCGAGGGCGTCAACACCCTCAAGGTGCTCAAGGTCAAGGCTCAGGAGTTGGGGGTCTACATGCCGTTGGTCGCCGGGTTGCATGCGATTTTGTTCGAAGGGCGCACGCTCAACCAGATTATCGAGTTGTTGATGCGCGGCGAGCCGAAAACCGATGTCGACTTTATCTCCACCAGTGGTTTCAATTGAGCACGACAAGGAGCGAGACATGAACGATCCAAAGAACGAAGCCAAATACGAGTCCATTTTGCTGCGTGTGATGTGGATGCTGGTGTATGTGCTGGTCTGGCAAGTGGCACAATTCATCCTCGGCGCTGTGGTGCTGGTGCAACTCATTTACCGGCTGATCTACGGTGCGCCGAGTGCCAGCCTGATGAATTTCGGCGACAGCCTGAGCCAGTTCCTGGCGCAGATCGGTCGCTTCGGCAGTTTCCACAGTGACCAGAAACCCTGGCCGTTCGCCGATTGGCCGACCCCCCGCGCACCCGAAGGCGAAGCGCCGCATGCCGTACCGCCTGCACCGCATCCGGCACGGGATGAGGAGCCGAAGCTATGAAACTCTGGGTGCTGCGTCACGGTGAAGCCGAGCCCAACGCCGGCAGCGATGCCGAGCGCAACCTGACCGAGAATGGCCGCAAGGAAGTGCTGAGCAGCGCTGCGCAGCTGATCGGCCAACCGATCAGCGCCATCTACGCCAGCCCTTACACTCGGGCGCAGCAGACCGCGCAATTGGTGCGCGAAGCCTTGGGCTTCGAGCCTGAGGTCCACACCGTGAAGTGGCTGACTCCCGACAACGATCCGCCGGCGGTGGTGGATGAGCTCGACTCGTTGGACAACGTGCTGCTGGTCAGCCATAACCCGCTGGTCAGCAACCTGATTGCCTATCTGCAACACGGTCACTGGCGCGAACTGCAGCGGGTGGGCACCGCTGGCCTCGCCGAACTCGAAGGTGACTGGCCGCTGGCGGGTTTGATGACTCTCAAGAGTGTCAAACATCCGTAAGCATAAAGTCGAACCCGCTCGCCACAGGTTCATGACTTCTGCTCCCTGACTTCTCTGTGAAATAGTCAACCAAGCAACTGCTTGGTTGACTACGCTTGCCTCCACATAAAACAAAAGGGAGGGGGCGTATGTCTCGCACTTTTCGTTTGCCGCTGGAAGTGTTCTACGAGCGTGAAGCTCGTCATCCCCGCCAGCGTTTTCTGGTTCAGCCACTGGGTGGCGGGCAGGTCGAAACCCTGAGCTGGTCCGACGTCGGCCATCAGGCCCGCTGTGCAGCTCACTGGCTCCGTGCACGGGAGCTGCCGCCCGCCAGTCACGTCGCAATCATTTCAAAAAACTGCGCGCACTGGATCGTCGCCGACCTGGCGATCTGGATGGCCGGACATGTGTCCGTCCCGCTGTATCCCAACCTGACAGCCGACTCGGTGTCCCAGGTGCTCGAACATTCAGAGTCGGCGCTGGTGTTTATCGGCAAGCTGGATGACTGGCCGGGCATGGCGTCCGGGGTCAAGCCCGGATTGCCGACCGTCAGTCTGCCGCTATGTCCGCCAGGGGCGTTTGATTTCAGCTGGGCCGACTTGCAACGCAGTTCACCCATTCAGGACGACCCGCTGCCCACGGCCTCGCAATTGGCGACGATCATTTACACCTCTGGTACCACCGGCCTGCCCAAGGGTGTGATGCATAGCTTCGGTAATCTCGGTTTCGCCACCACCCACGGCACGCAACTGTTTGGTCTGGGGGCGTCGGATCGACTGCTGTCGTACTTGCCGCTGTGCCATGTGGCCGAACGAATGTTTGTCGAACTGGCGTCGATCTACACAGGGCAAACGGTATTTTTTGCCGAGAGCCTGGACACTTTCCTCACTGACCTGAAGCGCGCCCGGCCTACCGCGCTGTTCGGTGTGCCGCGGATCTGGACCAGGTTCCAGATGGGCGTGTACAGCAAAATGCCCGCCAAACGCCTGGATTTCCTGCTGGGCTTGCCGGTCATTGGCCGGTGGGTAGGACACAAAGTGCTTGTCGGGTTGGGGCTCGATGCCTTGCGCATTGCCTTGTCCGGTGCCGCGCCGGTGCCACAGACCTTGCTTGAGTGGTACCAATGGCTCGGTCTGGATGTGCTGGAGGTCTATGGCATGACCGAGAATTGCGGCTATTCCCACGTCGGTCGTGGAGGCTCGCACAAACCAGGCTGGATCGGTGGACCTTGTCCGGAAGTCGAGGTGCGTATCGATCCGTCGGGCGAAGTGCTGGTGCGTAGCGGGGCGACCATGCTCGGTTACTTCAAGGATCCGCAGAAAACCGCTGAAACCATCACCGAAGATGGTTTCCTGCGCACCGGCGACAAAGGCGAGGAGGACGCCGAAGGCAATCTTCGGCTGACCGGACGGATCAAGGAAATCTTCAAGACCAGCAAAGGCAAATATGTTGCGCCGGCACCGATCGAAAACCGTCTGGCGGTGCATTCACGAATCGAGCAGGTGTGTGTGGTTGGTGACGGTTTGAGCGCGCCGCTGGGGCTGTGTGTGCTGTCGGCGGTCGGCCTTCAAGATGCTGCCAGTGCGGCTCGCAGTGGTTTGCATTCCAGCCTGGAAGCCTTGCTTGAAGAGGTCAATGGCGTGCTCGATCAACACGAACGCTTGCGTCGGTTGGTGGTGGTAAAAGACAGTTGGGCGGTGGAAAACGGTTTCCTGACTCCAACCTTGAAAATCAAACGCAACGTGATCGAGACTGCCTATGGCGCGCGCTTCCAGGAGTGGAGCGAGCGTTGCGAAGCGGTGCTGTGGCAGGATTGACACGATATAAAACCCATAAAGGATGTAGCAATGAGTCTATGGCGTACCACTCCCAACATTGAACAACTGAACGCGATCCAGAAAAACACCATTGGCGAAGTACTGGATATCCGTTTCGAATCCTTTGATGAAGAGTCCCTGACTGCAAGCATGGTCATCGACCATCGCACCCATCAGCCCTATGGCTTGCTGCATGGCGGCGCCTCGGTGGTGCTGGCCGAAACGGTCGGCTCCATGGCCAGTTTCCTGTGTATCGATGCCAGCAAGTTCTATTGCGTGGGTCTTGAAATCAACGCCAACCACTTGCGCGGGTTGCGCAGCGGACGGGTGACAGCGGTAGCGCGAGCGATTCATATCGGCCGCACCACTCATGTCTGGGACATCCGCCTGAGCAGCGATGAAGGCAAGGCGAGCTGCGTCTCCCGGCTGACCATGGCCGTGGTGCCGCTGGGTGAAACACCTCCAGCCCGCTGAAAAGCCCATAGCGTTGGCCTGAGTGTCACCATTCCTGGCAGTTACGGTCATTGCTGTTGAGCAGTGTCTTGCGGACAATCAATACCTGTTTTCGTTTATGGATGCGCGGGTATGTCGCAGCAGGTGTTTTTTGCTCACGCCAATGGTTTCCCTTCGGCCACGTACGGCAAGTTGTTCGCTGCGCTGGCGCCGGAATATGACGTCGCGCATTTGCCGCAGCATGCCCATGACCCACGGTTCCCGGTGGACGATAACTGGCAGAATCTGGTGGATGAGCTGATTCATCACCTTGAGCAGCAGCCTGCGCCTGTGTGGGGTGTCGGACATTCCTTCGGTGGCGTCCTGCATCTGCATGCGGCTTTGCGTTGCCCGCAGCTCTATCGCGGCGTAGTGATGCTTGATTCTCCAGTGCTGACCCGCGCTGATCAGTGGGTGATACGCGCAGCCAAGCGCTTCGGTTTTATCGACCGGCTGACCCCGGCCGGGAGAACCCTGGGACGGCGGGAAGAATTCGCTGATATGGAGTCCGCGCGGCACTACTTCGCCGGTAAAACCCTGTTTCGCGGCTTTGATCCGGAATGTTTCGACGCTTACCTGCAACATGGTCTGCACAAGGTCGGTGATCGTCTGCGCTTGAGTTTCGATCCGGCGACGGAAATCAGCATCTACCGTGGCGTCCCGCATACCAGTCCCGGCCGCGCACGGCAGTTGAAAGTGCCGCTGGCGGTGGTTCGCGGAAGCCAGAGCCGTGTGGTGATGCGCCATCACGCAAGCTCGGTGGGGCGGTTGCCTCACGGCGAGTCGCTGACCATGCCCGGTGGGCATATGTTCCCCCTTGAACGCCCACAGGACACCGCCACGCTGCTCAAGAGTCTGTTCAGTCGCTGGGAAGGCCGCAGTGAGCGGAGTTGCGCATGAAAACTCCTGTTGAAGAAGTTCGTCTGAGCCTGCCGCATATCGAGCTGGCAGCGCATCTGTTTGGCCCCGAGGACGGTGTGCCAGTGATCGCCTTGCATGGCTGGCTGGACAACGCCAACAGCTTCGCGCGCCTGGCGCCGAAGCTAAAGGGGTTGCGCATCGTTGCTCTGGACATGGCCGGGCACGGTCATTCCGGACATCGACCGCCGGGTGCCGGTTACGCGCTGTGGGACTACGTTTACGACGTGCTGCAAGTCGCCGAGCAACTTGGCTGGAAACGCTTTGCCCTGCTCGGGCACTCACTGGGGGCGATTGTTTCGCTGGTGCTGGCTGGCGCTTTACCTGAGCGTGTGACGCAGTTGGCGCTGATCGACGGAGTCATTCCTCCGACCGCCAAAGGCGAAAACGCCGCCGAACGCCTGGGTATGGCCCTACAGGCTCAACTGAATCTGCAAGACAAACGCAAACCGGTCTACAGCACGCTGGATCGCGCCATCGAAGCGCGAATGAAAGGCCTGGTCGCCGTCAGCCGCGAAGCTGCGGAGTTGCTGGCCCAGCGCGGACTCATGCCCGTGCCTGGGGGCTATACCTGGCGCAGCGACAGCCGTTTGACCCTGGCTTCGCCGCTACGTCTGACAGAAGAACAGGCAATGGCCTTCGTACAGCGCATCAGTTGCCCGACCCAACTGGTGATCGCCGAGGATGGCATGCTGGCCCAACATCCAGAATTGCTGGAGCGTCTACCCTTTAGCCGTGAACAGCTGCCCGGCGGCCATCATTTGCACCTGAATGATGAGCCCGGCGCCGCCCTTGTTGCAGACTGTTTCAATCGGTTCTTCGCCGTTCCTTGACTTGCAGCGGGCAACTGTCGAGGCTGGGCGGGTTGAAATGGGAGACAACCATGATAGATCTCTACACCGCTGCGACCCCGAATGGCCACAAGGTCTCTATCGTGCTCGAGGAACTCGGCATGCCCTACACGGTGCATGCCTTGAGTTTCGACAAAAAGGAGCAAAAGGCTCCAGACTTTCTCAAGATCAATCCCAATGGCCGGATTCCGGCGATTGTCGACCGTGCCAATGGCGATTTCGTCGTGTTTGAATCCGGTGCGATTCTTGTCTATCTGGCCGAACTGAGCGGGCAACTCATGCCCAAAGACCCCAAGGGGCGTTCGGTGGTCATGCAGTGGCTGATGTTCCAGATGGGGGGCATCGGCCCGATGCAAGGTCAGGCCAATGTGTTTTTCCGCTATTTCCCGGAAAAACTTCAAGGCGCCATCGACCGTTATCAACATGAAACCCGCCGTTTGTATGAAGTGCTCAACACCCGCCTGAACGCCGTCGAATTTCTGGCCGGTGATTACAGCATTGCCGATATCGCGACGTATCCGTGGGTCCGAGGGTATGAGTGGTCCGGTGTCTCGGTAGACGGCTTGCCGGCCTTGCAGCGCTGGATGGCAACCATGGAGGCCCGTCCTGCGGTGCAGCGCGGCTTGCAGGTGCCACCACGCATCGACGACGCCAGTGTCGTCAAGGGCGCCCAGGCCATGTTGATTCGATGAAAGTACCCATGCGTTTAATCCGTATTTTCGGTCTGTGCTGTTTCAGTCCTTTGTTGTTCGCCGCCGATGTGCCCGGGAGTCACGATTTGCCGTTGGTGCCGCGTTTGGCCGATGCGCAGATCGTCGACTACCGGCCAGCGGCAGACGTGGAGCGGATCTACCCATTGGGAGCGATCCGTAAAATCAGTGGTCAGCTGCGCTACGACGGCCAGGTCAGCGTTCGCGGGCAAGCCACCTCGGTGACCTACGAATTGCCGCCCGAGCATTCTTCAACCGAAGCCTTCACCGTAGCCCGTGAGGCCTTGCAGAAGCAGGGCGCCGAGTTGTTGTTCTGGTGCCAGGCCCGTGATTGCGGGGAAAGCAACCTGTGGGCCAACGAAGTCTTCCGCAACGCCAAGTTGTATGGCACCGACGATCAGCAGGCGTATCTGCTGTTGCGTCTGGCGGCGCCTCAGGACAACTCGCTGGTGGCGTTGTACAGCATCACCCGCGGCAATCGCCGGGCTTACCTGCATGTCGAGCAGTTTGACGCCAGTGCACCGCTTGGCGAGTTGATGCCGACTTCAGCAACTTTGTTGCGTCAGCTCAAAGATACCGGCGAGCTCGATTTTCCGAAGCTGAACGGTGAGCCGTTACCTGTCTGGTTGACCTTGCTGTCGCGCGGGCTGAACCTCGATACGACGATGCGGGTCAGTGTTTCCGGCCCTAACGCCGAGGCCTGGCGGCAGGCGCTGATCGGGCAGGGCGTGCGAGCGGCGCGGATGGAGACCGGCAGCGCGCGAGCGGCAGGTCTGCACGTCGAATTACTGCGTTAAGCTCCCGCAAGGCGGACGGCCCCAGGCTGTTCGCCTACTCTCTTATTCGTTCATCTTTCACGAGATATTTCATGGTCAATAACGATCGCCTGCTGGTGCAGATCCTGCTCCTGGTGCTGTTCGGTGCCAGTTTCTGGGTGATGGCGCCGTTCTGGTCGGCAATGTTCTGGGGCGCGGTACTGGCGTTTGCCAGTTGGCCACTGATGCGCTTGCTAACCCGTTGGTTGAATGGCCGCGAATCCCTGGCCGCTGCTCTTTTGACCTTGGGCTGGATGTTGCTGGTGGCGGTTCCGCTGGTCTGGCTCGGCTTCAATCTGGCGGATCATGTGCGCGACGTCGTGGCGTTTATCAAAGATGTGCAGGTCGATGGTCTTCCTCAGGCGCCCACCTGGCTGGCGGCTGTCCCCCTTGTCGGCGGGCGGCTGGTAGGAATCTGGAACAGTATCGACCAACAGGGCGCGGCCATGATAGTCGCGGTCAAACCATATCTGGGGCAGGTCGGCAACTGGTTGCTGGCACGCAGCGCGCAGATCGGGGGCGGGATTCTTGAGCTGACCTTGAGCATCGTCTTCGTGTTTTTCTTCTATCGAGACGGGCCGCGACTGGCGATGTTTGTCCATCGCTTGCTGGAACGGCTGATTGGTGATCGTGCCGGTTACTACATCGAACTGGTGGCTGGCACGGTGCAGCGGGTGGTCAACGGCGTTATCGGCACTGCCGCTGCACAGGCGATCCTGGCGTTGATCGGTTTCCTGATTGCCGGTGTGCCCGGTGCATTGGTGCTCGGCATTGCCACCTTCCTGCTCAGCCTGATACCCATGGGGCCGCCGCTGGTGTGGATTCCCGCTACCGCGTGGCTGGCCTGGAAAGGCGAGTACGGCATGGCGGTGTTCCTCGGGATCTGGGGGACGCTGATCATCAGTGGCGTGGACAACGTGCTCAAGCCGTACCTGATCAGCCGCGGCGGCACGCTGCCGCTGGTGATCGTGCTGCTCGGGGTGTTTGGCGGATTGATTGCGTTTGGTTTTATCGGCCTGTTCATCGGCCCGACCTTGCTGGCTGTGGCCTATAGCCTGTTGACGGATTGGAGTGTCAGTCAGGCGCGAGTGGACGACAAGCGCTGATGCTGATGTAGGAGCAGCCGGTCGACGCTCGACGCTACCTGGCTTTTGACTCACGTCGCGACGTTCAGGTTTGTACCGACGGTCGCCACGTTGTTCAGCTGATATTGTTTGCTCAGGTTGGCGATCATCTTGCTCAAGGCTTCAGCGATATTGGCCTTGTTACTCTGAGATCTGTTGTCCTGGCTGCGACCTGCTTGCAGCGCTGTCTTGAGCTCATCGCTGCTGATACCGCCGCTGTTGTCAGTGTCTAGTGCTTTGAGCAGCGCCGCGCTGCTGTCGGTGCTGCTGGAGGCGCTAGAGGTGCTGGAGCTGCTGTCACTGTCCAGATTGCTGAAGTTTTTGGTCAGGCTGACCAGAACGCCGTTATCGCTTTTCTGCGAGAGGGCACTTTTCAGTTCGTCCTTATCGACCGAGCCGTCACCGTTGCTGTCGAGTTTGGCGAACAGCTCTTTCTGGAATTGCTGACTGCGGGCGCTGTTCGTCGCAGTGGTGCTGCTGGTGCTGGTATAGCTCGAATAGTTGCTGACGCTACCAATCATGGGCTCACTCCTTGCGTATGGATAAAACCGGTGGGTGCACCGGCTTATGCAGCCTCAAGGGGGAAGTTGTCGTGGGTATGTGAGTTTTGTACCGACAGGTACACAAGGCAGTACCTAGTGGCCTGTGTGGCTAGTTCTGTTAGTCAACTTCGGCGCCAGCAGCCCATATCCTGCGTTGCTGTTCCTCGCCATAGCGGGCTATGACTCGTCACAGCGCCTTGGCTCTGGGCCGCCGGCATCCGAATTTGAGCTAACGAACTAGCCACACAGGCCACTAGACCCGAGGCAAGCGCACCACGGCGGTCAGACCGCCGCCCGGGGTTTCCTCCAGACCCAGGTGACCACCCAGTCGCTGCGCCGCCTCCCGAGCGATAGTCATGCCCAGGCCGACGCCGCCGGAGTTGCGGTTGCGAGAACCTTCCAGGCGATAGAACGGCTCGAACACCGCTTCCCGTTTGTCCGCAGCAATGCCCGGCCCATGGTCGATGACCTTGATGAGCACTTCTTCGCGGCTGTCCTGCAACGTGATTGCTGCGTGCCCGGCGTAGCGCAGGGCGTTATCCAGCAGGTTGTTCAGGCATGAGCGCAGGGCCATGGGTTGCACTTGCAGCGGTGCGCAATGGCCGCTGGCCTGGACGTCAGCACCCTGGTCCTGAGCGTTTTCGCTGAGGGATTCGACCAGCGCTTGCACATCCATCCATTGCGGGGCTTCGCTGGTGCGCTGCTCGTGCAGGTAACTGAGGGTGGCGTCGAGCATGCTGATCATGTCATCGAGATCCTGGCGCATCTGTCCTTGCAACTTGCTGTCGTCGATCTGTTCCAGACGCAGCTTGAGTCGCGATAGAGGCGTGCGCAGGTCGTGGGATACCGCGCCGAGCATGCGTGCCCGCTGCTGCACCTGTTCACGAATGCGCTTTTGCATCAGGTTGAAGGTATAGGCCGCCTGACGAGCTTCCTTCGGTCCGGACTCATCCAGCGGGGGACTGTTGAGGTCTTCGCTCAGTTGTTCCGCAGCGGCGCTCAGTCGCTGGATCGGTCGGGTCAGCAACTTGGCGCCGTACCAGGCGGCGATGATCAAGGAGATGAACTGGAACGTCAGCGGCACGATAGGGCCACCGAACCAGGGCCGTGGCGGCCTTGGCTCGAAGCGCTCGGGCATGGGCGGGCGCTGCTCGCCGAAAGTGGAACCTGGCGCTGATGGTCGTGGTGGCGGAGGAGGGCCGTAATGGTGAAACCAGAAGAACGCCAAAAGGTGAGCGAGCACGATCGCGATCAGCAGTACGCCAAACAGACGGCCGAATAGCGTATCGACGCGCAAACGCATCAGCCGATGTCTCTCGCGTCGAACAGATAACCTTCACCGCGAACGGTCTTGATCAGCTGCGGGGCTTTCGGGTCATCGCCGAGTTTTTGCCGCAGACGCGAGACCAGCAAATCGATGCTGCGATCAAACGCCTCGATGGAGCGACCACGGGCCGCATCCAGAAGCTGCTCGCGGCTGAGCACGCGCCGAGGACGTTCGATGAACACCCAGAGCAAACGGAACTCGGCGTTGGACAGTGGCACTACCAGACCATCGGCGGCAATCAACTGGCGCAGCACGCTGTTCAGACGCCAGTTGTCAAAACGGATATTGGCCCGTTGTTCGCTGCGATCATCGCGCACCCGGCGCAGGATGGTCTGGATCCGCGCCACCAGTTCCCGCGGTTCGAAGGGTTTGGCCATGTAGTCATCGGCGCCCAGCTCCAGGCCGATAATGCGGTCGGTAGGTTCGCAGCGGGCGGTCAGCATCAGAATCGGAATGTCTGACTCGGCACGTAGCCAGCGGCATAGCGACAGGCCATCCTCACCCGGCAACATCAGATCGAGCACCACTAGGTCGAAATGCTCTGCCTGGAGTGCCAGACGCATCGCGGCGCCATCGGTGACACCGCTGGCGTGAATATTGAAACGTGCCAGATAGTCGATCATCAATTCCCGGATCGGTACATCATCGTCGACGATCAGCGCGCGAATGTTCCAGCGTTTGTCGTCGCCAGGCGTTGCGGCTTTTTGATCGTCGTTGAAAGGAGCAGGGTTATTCATGCGTACGTTCGTCTGCCAGGTAGGCTGCCAACCACAAAGATGGGCCGCGAGGTTGTGGCTTCAGCATAGGCGTCCGGCTGTGAGGCTGGAAGTGCTGTAAGGGGATGTTGCGGCTGGGGAGGGTAGCCTCGGCGATTGTTGCAGGGATGTCGGGAATGTATCTGTTTAGACATAATTGCCGCTTACGCCGGATTGTATGGAGTTTATCCTGAGGCAAGCATCACCGCTGAGGATGATTTAGCGATCATCGGGTCCCGCTGTGGCGCTGGTTCCGCTACAATGCGCGCCGATTTCGACTTGCCTGAGAGCACACTCATGTCCGCCTGCCAGACTCCTATCATCGTCGCCCTGGATTTCCCCACCCGTGACGCCGCACTGAAGCTGGCCGATCAGTTGGACCCGAAACTGTGCCGGGTCAAAGTTGGCAAGGAACTGTTCACCAGCTGTGCCTCGGAGATTGTCGGGACCTTGCGTGACAAGGGCTTCGAAGTGTTCCTGGATTTGAAGTTCCACGACATCCCGAACACCACCGCCATGGCGGTCAAGGCTGCCGCAGAAATGGGCGTGTGGATGGTCAACGTCCATTGCTCCGGCGGTTTGCGCATGATGGCCGCCTGCCGCGAGGTGCTCGACCAGCGCAGCGGGCCCAAGCCGCTGTTGATCGGTGTGACCGTTCTGACCAGCATGGAACGCGAGGACCTGGCGGGAATCGGTCTGGATATCGAGCCTCAGGAGCAAGTGCTGCGTCTGGCGGCATTGGCGGAAAAAGCCGGGATGGACGGTCTGGTCTGTTCGGCGCTGGAAGCCCGGGCCTTGAAAACCGCGCATCCGTCCCTGCAATTGGTGACCCCGGGGATTCGCCCGGCGGGCAGTGCTCTGGACGATCAGCGTCGTATCCTCACGCCGCGTCAGGCGCTGGATGCCGGTTCCGACTACCTGGTGATCGGTCGTCCGATCAGCCAGGCGGCCGATCCGGCCAAGGCGCTGGCGGCGGTAGTCGCCGAGCTGGCCTGATGTGATCGTTCCCACGCTCTGCGTGGGAATACCTCACTGGACGCTCTGCGTCCGCTCTTGATGTGACGCGGAGCGTCACGGGCTGCATTCCCACGCTGGAGCGTGGGAACGATCACATCAGGCTCAAGACACCTTCAACACCAACTTGCCAAAATTCTCGCCGCTGAACAGTTTCATCAGCGTTTCCGGGAACGTCTCAAGTCCTTCGACGATATCTTCCTTGCTCTTGAGTTGCCCCTTGGCCATCCAGCCGGCCATTTCTTGTCCTGCGGCGGCGAACCGAGTGGCATAGTCCATCACCACAAAGCCTTCCATCCGCGCGCGGTTGACCAGTAATGACAGGTAGTTGGCCGGGCCCTTCACCGCTTCTTTGTTGTTGTACTGGCTGATGGCGCCGCAGATCACCACGCGGGCCTTCATGTTCAGGCAACTGAGCACCGCATCGAGAATATCGCCACCCACGTTATCGAAATACACATCGACACCTTTTGGACATTCGCGCTTTAGGCCGGCGATGACGTCTTCGTTTTTGTAATCGATGGCGCCATCGAAGCCCAGCTCGTCGATAAGGAATTTGCACTTGTCCTGACCACCGGCGATGCCGATGACGCGGCAACCTTTGATTTTGGCAATTTGCCCGGCAATGCTGCCCACCGCACCTGCCGCGCCCGAAAGCACCACGGTGTCGCCGGCCTTGGGTGCGCCGACGTCCAGGAGGGCGAAGTACGCGGTCATCCCGGTCATGCCTAAAGCTGACAAATAGCGTGGCAGCGGTGCCAGTTTCGGATCGACTTTGTAGAAGCCGCGAGGCTCGCCAAGGAAATAATCCTGCACACCCAAGGCACCGTTGACGTAGTCGCCGACGGCAAAGCCCGGGTTGTTCGAGGCCACGACCTTGCCAACACCCAGCGCACGCATCACTTCGCCAATGCCCACCGGCGCAATATAGGATTTGCCTTCGTTCATCCAGCCACGCATGGCCGGGTCCAGTGACAGATACTCGTTTTTGACCAGGATCTGACCTGCCGCCGGTTCGCCGACCGAAACTTGCTGATAGCTGAAGGTTTCACGAGTCGCCGCGCCCACCGGGCGTTTGGCGAGCAGGAATTGGCGATTGGTCTGGGCAGTCATGGCAGGCACTCAATGATCAATGGAGCATGATTGATAGACCCTCGCGGCTGATGTCGCAAGGTTTGCTGATGCAGCGAATACGCGTCAATCCAATCGGGTGATAGTTGATAGGGCATGGACATCACTGCAACTCATAAGGGCTTAACCGGCCTTCTGATAGTGCTGCCGCGTCCAATGGGGCTGTGGCTAGATTGCGAGAACGCGATCACCCGCATTCCATCGAGGACATAACAATGAGCATGACGTTTTCCGGCCAGGTAGCTTTGGTCACTGGCGCAGCGGCCGGTATTGGTCGCGCAACGGCCCGGGCGTTCGCCGCTGAAGGCTTGAAGGTGGTGGTCGCCGACCTGGATGTAGCGGGAGGCGAGGGTACGGTGGAACTCATTCGCGCGGCGGGTGGCAACGCGGTTTTCGTTCGCTGCAATGTCACGCTGGAAGCCGATGTGAAGGAGCTGATGGAGCAAGCGGTGAGTGCCTATGGTCGTGTCGACTACGCCTTCAACAATGCCGGGATCGAGATCGAAAAGGGCAAGCTTGCCGACGGCACCCTTGATGAGTTCGATGCCATCATGGGAGTCAACGTCAAGGGTGTCTGGCTGTGCATGAAATACCAATTGCCGTTGATGCTTGCCCAGGGCGGCGGCGCCATCGTCAATACCGCTTCGGTGGCGGGCCTCGGTGCTGCGCCGAAAATGAGCATCTATGCTGCGTCGAAACACGCGGTGATTGGCCTGACCAAGTCGGCGGCCATCGAATATGCGAAGAAGAAAATCCGCGTGAATGCCGTTTGCCCGGCAGTGATCGACACCGACATGTTCCGTCGTGCCTATGAGGCTGATCCAAAGAAAGCCGAATTCGCCGCCGCCATGCACCCGGTCGGTCGCATCGGCACCGTCGAAGAGATCGCCAGTGCCGTGCTCTATCTGTGCAGCGACGGCGCGGCCTTCACCACCGGTCACGCCTTGGCGGTGGATGGCGGGGCAACGGCTATCTGATGATTTGGTTCACCAGGCATAAAAAAATCCGGAATCTTTAACAGATTCCGGATTTTATGATTAGGGAATTGTGCGGCGAGTATCACACCACAATTGCCCGCCAGGTAATCAGCTGCGATCACGTTTGGGCAGTACGTCCTTGAGCTTGGCATGCATGCTGCGCAAGGTTTTTTCGGTACTGGCCCAGTCGATGCACGCGTCGGTAATGGAGACACCGTATTGCAGTTCGGCCAGGTCTTTCGGAATCGCCTGGCAGCCCCAGTTCAGGTGGCTTTCGACCATCAGACCGATGATCGACTGGTTGCCTTCGAGGATCTGATTGGCGACGTTCTCCATCACCAGCGGTTGCAGCGCCGGATCCTTGTTGGAGTTGGCGTGGCTGCAATCGACCATGATGTTCGGTTTGATTTTCGCCTTGTTCAGCGCTTGCTCGCATAGCGCTACGCTGACCGAATCATAGTTCGGCTTGCCATTGCCACCGCGTAGCACCACGTGCCCGTAGGCGTTGCCCTTGGTGGTGACGATCGACACGCCGCCTTCCTGGTTGATACCCAGGAAGCGGTGAGGGCTGGAAACCGACTGCAGCGCGTTGATCGCGACGGTCAGGCCACCGTCGGTGCCGTTCTTGAAGCCGACAGCCGAGGACAGGCCAGAGGCCATTTCACGGTGAGTCTGGGATTCGGTGGTCCGTGCGCCGATTGCCGACCAGCTGATCAGATCCTGCAAGTACTGCGGCGAGATCGGGTCAAGGGCTTCGGTTGCGGTAGGCAGGCCCATTTCAGCCAGATCCAGCAACAACTGACGACCGATGTGCAGTCCGTCCTGAATCTTGAACGAGTCATCCAGGTACGGATCGTTGATCAAGCCTTTCCAGCCAACAGTGGTACGCGGCTTCTCGAAATAGACCCGCATCACCAGATAAAGGGTGTCGGACACTTCGGCGGCGAGCACCTTGAGGCGCTCGGCATATTCGTGCGCAGCCTTGATGTCGTGGATCGAGCAAGGCCCGATGACAACGAACAGGCGGTGGTCTGTCCCATCGAGAATATTGCGAATCACCTCGCGGCCTTTGGTCACGGTGCGCAGGGCAACGTCGCTCAAAGGAATATCACGCTTGAGCTGATCGGGAGTGATCAGGGTCTCGTTGGAGGCGACGTTAAGGTCATTGATCGGTAAATCAGCCATCGTGTTACTCGTCAGGTCACGGGTGCCGGCCGCCAGCGATCCCCGCGCGGCGGAGCACAGCAGATTTAAGCGCGTCGGGGAGCCGAACCTTAGCGCGTTACGCGGTTGCTCGACAATGGGCAGGCGCGGGTTTAATCCTGTGTCGGCTGCATAAATGCCTGGCGGACGGTGTCATGGGAGAATTCGTCGGCATGTTGCTGGACCCATTCAAGGGCCAGTGCGTCGATGCTCTGCTGCTCGGTCTGGGGTTCGTGCAAGCGGCAGTAACGCTCCATTTGGCATACCTGTTCGCCCATGCGTGCGCAGAACAGCGTCTGTTCGTCGATAAAAGCGATCCCGACCAGGAATCCTCGCTTGCGTCTCAGGCACCAGGCCACATAGCCCAGGTAGCAGGCACTTTCGCCGAGGGTTGGCATGCGCACTTCCAGCGCCGTCCCGTGTCGCCAGGCGCGGTGGTAATTGCAAGCTACGCCGCCGAGGCTGATAGTGTGCAGCGTTTGGCGAGAAATACATTCGTGTTTACGCAAGGTTAACTCGACGGGAACATCATCAGGATGAGGTAGAAAACGTCTCATGAACGCGGACTCCAAGTCTCGGTTATTTGACATTGTTTCACCCAGTATAGTGGTCGAATTGGACCTGACCGATTTCGATGCCGATCAACGCTTATTGGCGATGAACGGTGTGTCGTTGGTGATATTCACCAGTGTCGGTTGCGCCAGTTGCCGTTGGGCCCGACAGCAACTGCCCGGGTTGGATCTGGCGGTCGATCGCCTGTGCTGGATCGATGCCGGAAACAATGGCGGAGTAGTCGAGCGTTATCAGGTATTTCATTTGCCGGCGCTGTTTGTGGTGCGTGACGGCGAGTTCTACGGCACCTTACAGTCGCGGTTGACGTGTAATGAACTCAATGAGGGCCTGCGTCAGGCGCTGAGTCGAATTCCAGAGGAGTTGCCATGATGGGGGCAGTTGTCCAGACGCCGCGTATCGGCATTATCGGGACCGGGGCGATTGGCGGTTTTTACGGGGTGATGCTGGCGCGTGCCGGGTTTGATGTGCACTTTCTGTTGCGCAGCGAATTTTGCGCGGTCGCCGGGCATGGTCTGAAACTCAACAGCGCTGTGCATGGCGCGATGACGCTGAATCCGGCCCAGGCTTATTCCTCGGCAGCAGACATGCCGCCCTGTGACTGGTTGCTGGTGGGCACGAAGACCACCAGCAACGCCGAGCTCGCGCCAGCGATCATCAAGGCTGCGGCTTCTGGTGCCAAAGTCCTGCTGTTGCAGAATGGTCTGGACGTCGAAGACAGCCTGCGCGAACTGTTGCCTGATTCGCTGCACTTGCTGGGCGGCTTGTGCTTTATCTGCGTCCACCGCGCAGCGCCTGGGGTAATTGAGCATCAGGCTCTGGGTGGGGTGAACATCGGTTATCACAGCGGGCCGGCACTGGTTGACGAACAGGCGCGCCAGGCGATCGTCGAAGAGGGCGCCGGGTTGTTTCGCAAGGCCGGTCTGGACTCTCAGGCCATGGCCAATCTGCAGCAGGCACGCTGGCAAAAACTGGTCTGGAATGTACCGTATAACGGTCTGTCAGTGCTTCTGGGCGCGAGCACAACGCCGCTGATGGCCGATGTCAGCAGTCGCGAGCTGATTCAGGCGTTGATGGCCGAGGTGGTGCAGGGCGCTCTGGCCTGCGGTCATACGATGCCGCCCGGTTATGCCGAGCAACTGTTCAAAGTGACGGAAAAAATGCCGGATTACTGGCCGAGCATGTACCACGATTATCTTTATAAACGTGCGCTGGAATTGTCGGCGATCTATGCCAGACCTCTGGCTGCCGCCAAGGCCGCAGGTTGCGAGCTGCCGAAAATCGAAGCCTTGTACCAGGCATTGAGTTTTGTCGATCGGCGTAACAGCTGAGTCTGTCAGTCAGGAGACGCAATATGGTGAAGGGAATGGGCGACAAGCTGGTGGTGGCAATTTCCTCGCGGGCGCTGTTCGATTTAAGTGAGAGTCATAAGGTCTACCTGGCGCACGGCGTCGAAGCTTATCGCCAGTATCAGATCGAGCATGAGGAAGAGTTCCTCGAGCCGGGGGATGCGTTTCCACTGGTGAAAAAACTCCTGAGTCTCAATGTCAGTCTCGGCCGGGCCCGGGTCGAAGTGGTACTGGTTTCACGCAACAGTGCCGACACCGGTTTGCGGGTGTTCAACTCGATCCAGCATTACGGTCTGGATATTTCCCGTGCGGCTTTCGTCGGCGGGCGTAGTCCGTATCCCTATCTGGCGGCGTTCGGCTGCGATCTGTTTCTGTCGACCCACGCCGAGGATGTTCGCAGTGCGCTGGATGCGGGCTTCGCCGCCGCGACGATTCTCTCCGGCGGCGCTCGTCGAGCGGCCAGTGCTGAGCTGCGTATCGCCTTCGACGGCGACGCGGTGCTGTTTTCCGATGAGTCCGAGCGCGTATATCAATCGGGTGGCCTGGAAGCGTTTCAGGCCAGCGAGCGTGAGTCGGCTCGTGAGCCATTGCGCGGGGGGCCGTTCAAAGGCTTCCTGGCGGCACTCAATCTGTTGCAGCGAGAGTTTCCCGACGATGCCTGCCCGATTCGCACGGCATTGGTGACCGCGCGCTCGGCACCGGCTCATGAGCGGGTGATCCGCACATTGCGCGAGTGGGACATTCGTCTGGATGAGTCCTTGTTCCTTGGCGGTCTGGCGAAATCCGCGTTTCTTGAAGCTTTCGCCGCTGACGTATTTTTCGACGATCAGGCCGGTCATTGCGAGTTGGCCCGTGAGGTTGTCGCCACCGGTCACGTCCCCCACGGCATCAGCAATGAGCAAAAGGTTTAAGCCAAATGTTCAGGGTTTTGCGCCGGATGTCGTACTCGCCAAGGCACTGCTAAGCTGAATCAATCTCCGCCATGTTGGCAATCGAGGAGGTCATATGATTCGTTCGATGCTGTATGCCACTGACCTCGGTCTGTACGCACCTTATGTGATGCAGCATGCCCTGGAGCTGGCTCGAACATTCAATGCTGACTTGTATGTCGTTCACGCGGTTGAACCCATGGGATTATTCGCCGAATCGGTACTGCAGAGTTATCTCGATGAGCAGGCTTTGAACGAGCTGCACAGTCAGGGTTTGACTACCGTAATGGCCAACATCGAACGACGGGTGCTCGACAGCTTTCGCGAAGAGTTAGGGGAGGGGCAGCAGGACCTGGCGCTGATTCAATCGGTCAGAGTGTTTCAGGGTGACCCGTCACAGGTCATTCTCGATCAGGCTTCGAAACTCTCGGTGGATTTGCTGATCGTAGGTAGTCACAGCCATGGCGCCGGAGGGGAAGCGTCTTTGGGGAGGACCGCCGCGCGGGTTCTGCAATTGGCTCAGGTACCGGTGTATCTGGTGCCGCTGTTACAGCGTCGGCGGCATGGGGACGTCTGAGGCCGGATTAGCAGTTTTGATAAAAAGTTCTAGATTTATTCTTCAAACCATTAATATAGTTATATACCGTCGCTGATGCCCGTGGCGTCTAACTGCTTTGAGGGATACATATGAAGCTTCAACAATTGCGCTACATCTGGGAAGTGGCGCACCACGACCTCAACGTTTCCGCTACAGCCCAAAGTCTCTACACCTCACAACCGGGTATCAGCAAGCAGATCCGTCTGCTCGAGGACGAGTTGGGCGTCGAGGTTTTCGCACGCAGTGGCAAGCACTTGACGCGAGTCACCCCGGCCGGTGAGCGAATCATCACCACGGCTGGCGAGATCCTGCGCAAGGTCGAGAGCATCAAGCAAATCGCTCAGGAGTTCTCCAATGAGAAGAAAGGCACCCTGTCGATTGCTACCACTCACACCCAGGCACGTTATGCGTTGCCGCCGGTCATCAGCGGCTTCATCAAGCAATACCCGGATGTCGCCTTGCACATGCATCAGGGCTCGCCGATGCAGATCGCCGAAATGGCTGCCGACGGCACTGTGGATTTCGCCATCGCCACCGAAGCACTGGAGCTGTTCGGTGATCTGGTGATGATGCCGTGCTATCGCTGGAACCGTTGCGTGGTTGTTCCCCAGGGGCACCCGCTGACCAAGCTGCCGAAGCTGACCCTGGAAACCCTGGCTGAATACCCGATCGTGACCTACGTGTTCGGTTTCACCGGTCGTTCCAAACTCGACGAAGCCTTCAGCCATCGCGGCCTGACCCCGAAAGTGGTATTCACCGCAGCCGATGCCGACGTGATCAAGACTTATGTGCGCCTCGGTCTGGGCGTGGGTATCGTCGCCAAAATGGCGGTCGACACCAAGCTCGACAACGACCTGGTCGTGCTCGATGCCAGCGAACTGTTCGAGTCCAGCGTGACCAAGATCGGTTTCCGCCGTGGCACGTTCCTGCGTGGTTTCATGTGCGACTTCATCGAGAAGTTCGCCCCGCACCTGACGCGCGAAGTCATGGCCAAGGCCATCCAGTGCCACAACAAGCAGGAACTGGAAGAACTGTTCGACGGCGTCGAGCTACCGGTTCACTAAGGCGACTCATTTCACCTCGGTAACAGCAAACTGTTGCCGGGTTCCCGCCACGTTGATTTCGACCTCATCACCCTCGAATTTTCCCAGCAGGCTTTTGCCCAGTGGCGAGCGCGGGGTGATGACGGTAATCAGTTGCCCCACCAGATAAACCTTCAATCCGGCCGCATCTGGTCCCAAAAACAGCCATTGCTGATTACCGTTGTCGTCTTCAAGACCCAGCAGCGTGCCAATCTGGATGCCGTGTTGCTCGTCATAGGGACGCAGGATCAGGTTTTGGCAAAGCACCAGTGCCTGCCTGATTTCTTCCACACGCCTGGCCTGACCGGCAGCCAGATAGGAGGCTTCCAGGCCTAGCGTGTCGTATTTGTTTTCGGCGATGTTTTCTTCGTGGGTCGCGGTTTCATAGGCAGTTTGCGCGGCGCGTTGGGCGATATCGAGATCGACCTTGAGCTTTTCGAGGATCAGGCTGTGGACGGCGTGTTTATTCATGGTCAATCACAGAATTGCAGGACGTTCGCCCGGCTCTTGTCGCTGGGGGCCGTCTGGTCTTGTTGCAACCAGAACTGGCATTTAGGGTTGGACTGAATGCGCAGGTTGCTGCGGGCATTGTCCAGGCCTTGTTGTTGTTCGTTCTTGCTCAGGTTGTCCTGGTATTGCTCGAACATTCGATTCGGCTCCGCCGGTTCGGTAACGGGTGGTTTGGCGAGGTGCTGAACGGCCTCGGCTACAGGCGCAAGTTGCTGACTGAACACAAAGCGTGAAGCCAGCCAGCAGGTCAATGCGATAGCCATGAAACCCAGCCACAGACCCAAGGCAATGCTGCCGGTCAGCTGCAGTGGATTAATGCTGACGTGCATTGGACGATGCGGACGTGGACGATAGGGCATGGCGGCTTCCTGGCAGGCGCTGTTGATCGGGCAGGGGGGATGATTGTCGCACACCCCCAGAGCCTGTTGACGGTTGGTGGCGAGCCGCCATCAAGCGTCAACAGGCCCTGGAAGATTAATCGGCTGCACCCCTTCTGCGCGGAACGATTTATGCGGACAATCGGCGCTTTTGCCAAACGGAGCCCGGAATGAAAGTCACCTGGGATATTTTCTGCAGTGTCGTCGATAACTACGGCGACATCGGCGTGACGTGGCGCCTGGCCCGGCAATTAGTGGCTGAGCATCAATGCTCGGTGCGGCTGTGGGTCGATGATCTGCGGGCTTTCGAGCGCATTTGTCCGCAACTCGACATCAATGCCCCTCAGCAGTGGCAGCAGGGTGTCCAGGTGTGCCAGTGGTCCGCCGTATGGCAATCGACGGCCGCCGCCGATGTGGTGATCGCCGCATTTGCCTGTCAATTGCCGACTGCGTACATGGACGCAATGACTGCGCGGGAGAAAACCCCGCTGTGGATCAACCTTGACTACTTGAGTGCCGAGGACTGGATTGTCGGTTGTCATGGCTTGCCATCGGTGAAGTACAAGCATGTGCAGAAGTATTTCTTCTTTCCGGGGTTTCAGACCGGTACGGGCGGCTTGCTGCGTGAGGCCGGGTTGCTCGAGCAGCGTCGCCAGTTTCAGAAAAATGCTCAGGCCCAGCGAGATTTCTTGCAGGCGCTCGGCGTTGCTCCGGTAGCGGGCGCGCGGCTGATCTCGTTGTTCGCCTATGAAAATGCGGGACTGGCCAGTTGGCTCGACGTCATGGCTGCTGACTCACAACCGACTCATCTGCTGGTGCCCGAGGGGCGGATTCTCGGTGACGTTGAGCGGTGGCTGGGTGTCGAGGGGTTGTCGGCTGGCGCGGTACATGTACGCGATTGCTTGACGGTGCAGGTGCTGCCGTTCGTCCGGCAGGAAGAATACGACCGCCTGTTGTGGTGCTGTGATTTCAATGCCGTACGCGGCGAGGACTCTTTCGTGCGCGCCCAGTGGGCTGGGCGGCCAATGCTCTGGCACATTTATCGGCAGGAAGAAGACATTCATCTGGACAAGCTCGACGCCTTCCTCGAGCTGTATACACTAGGCCTGTCGCCGGCCGCCAAGGCCGCCGTGAATGATCTGTGGCAGGCCTGGAACGCAGGAGCGGAAATGGCCGAAAGCTGGAAAAACCTGCTTGAGCACTGGCCGGAAGTGGCCAGTCATTCCGAAAAATGGTGTCTGGAACAGGCCTTGCAAGCGGATCTTGCTGCGGCGCTGGTGCAGTTTTACCTAAATTGGATATGATACGCGGCCTAGATTTTTGTAAATCCCATCCAAATTCGGATATTCGTAATGAAAACTGGTAAAGAACTGAAACCCGGTACGGTGATCCGTCTCGAAAACGACCCTTGGCTGGTTCAGAAAGCTGAATTCACCAAGTCCGGTCGTAACAGCGCGATCATGAAGACCAAGCTGAAAAACCTGCTGACCGGTTACAAGACCGAGATCGTTTACAGCGCCGATGACAAACTGGACGACGTAATCCTCGACCGCAAAGAAGCGACTCTGTCGTTCATCAGCGGCGACACCTACACGTTCATGGACACCACTGACTACACCATGTACGAGCTGAACGCCGAAGACATCGAAGCTGTTCTGCCATTCGTCGAAGAAGGCATGACCGATGTTTGTGAAGCGATCTTCTTCGAAGAGCGTCTGGTTTCCGTAGAGCTGCCGACCACTATCGTGCGTGTAGTCGACTACACCGAAGGTTCCGCTCGTGGCGACACTTCCGGCAAGGTCATGAAGCCTGCCAAGCTGAGCAACGGTACTGAGCTGCAAGTTGCTGACTTCATCGAAATCGGTGACAGAATCGAGATCGATACCCGCGAAGGCGGTTCTTACAAAGGCCGCGCTAAATAAGCGCAGTTTTTGCAGGAAAGAAAAAGCCCGACCATTGAGTCGGGCTTTTTTGTGCGCGTCTGTTGGGTGCGAGCACTCCCACGCTCCCGCGTGGGAATGCATCCGGTGACGCTCTGCGTCACCTCTACAGCGGACGCAGAGCGTCCGGGGCGGCATTCCCACGCAGAGCGTGGGAACGATCAAGACCATGAACGTCGCGTAAGGCGAGTTCAGCGTCATCGAGCGTTAGGGTGAAACAGGTGTAAACCTATTTCAGGACTAGACACGTCTGTTGGGTGCGAGCACTCAGACAGTGACGTGCAGGCGAACGTCTACGTTACCGCGAGTGGCGTTGGAGTAAGGGCAGACCTGGTGTGCGGCGTCGACCAGGGTTTGTGCGTCAGCTTGCTCCAGGCCGGGCAGGTTGATGTGCAGGTCTATGTCCAGTCCGAAGCCACCCGGAATCTGGCCAATGCCGACATGGGCGGTGATCGAGGCGTCGTCGGGGATTTTGCGTTTGCTCTGGCTGGCAACGAATTTCAGTGCGCCGATGAAGCAGGCGGAGTAACCGGCAGCGAACAGCTGCTCAGGGTTGGTTGCCTCGCCGCCGGCTCCCCCAAGTTCTTTCGGGGTGGAGAGCTTGACGTCGAGGATGTTGTCGCTGGAAACAGCACGGCCATCACGGCCACCGGTAGCAGTTGCAACAGCGGTGTAGAGAGTTTGCATGGTGTAAGCCTCTTTTTTGATGGCTGTATGCGCTAAATGTTTGCGCGCTAAGTAAGTGCGAGATAAATGTAGCTCGCAAATAGTTAGCGCGCAATATAATTTTTATGCAAGCAACGTTCAGCGCGCAGAAGCTGAAGGATGACTGTCGGCGTGAGGCTTGGTTTAGAGCGCTTGAGTAGCGCTCAGAAAATTTTCGTCGTGATGAATTTTGTTTGGCTGGGAGGGCGCCTTCGCGGCCAGCTCCTGATGCCAGTAAGCTTAAGGAATTTCAGGCTCAACGCATTCCACCGCAGGTTCGCGTTAGTCGCGGGGGGAGTGACAAAAGCGCGGGTGAGCGCTTACAGGCTGTCTTGCAAATGACTGCGCAAAGCCAGCAAATCGGCCTGCAACTTGCGTATCTGGTCCAGGGTCTGGCCGCTCGCGCCAAGGATGCATTGTGGAATATCCCGCGCCTTGTCCCGCAGGGCGTGGCCTTGCGCAGTCAATTCAACGATCACCACGCGCTCGTCTTCACGGCTGCGGGTGCGGCTTAACAAACCTTCGGCTTCGAGGCGTTTGAGCAGAGGTGTCAGTGACCCCGGGTCCGTCAGCAGGCGGGTGCTGATCTCGCCTACGGTCAATCCGTCGCGTTCCCATAGCACCATCATCGCCAGGTATTGCGGATAGGTCAGACCTAAAGCTTGCAATAGCGGCTTGTAGACCTTGGTCATCAACAGTGATGTGGAATGCAGGGCGAAACATAGCTGGTTGTCGAGCAGCAGTTGGTCGCAGTTATCGGGGGTGGAGCTAACGCTAGTCATTTTGAGGCCTTGATCATTACTTGCCCTGAATCTAGCGGGCGAATCTTTAATGCGCTAGATAATTTTTGGGTCAGCGCCAACCGAGATCGCTTTGCAGTGCCAGATCCCAAGGCGGGATCGGGCTGAATCGGCCCTTGAGGTACTCCAGCAACAACCGACTGCGGGAGTTGGCTTGCTGTTCCAGACGCAAGGCATAAATACCGGTGGTTTCCGGTTTGGGCAGCCCACTTTCGCAAAACAGTGGTAGTAACTCACCGCGCAGCAGGTGCTCACTGATCAGCCAGGTCGGCAGGTGGGCGATGCCCAGCCCTGCAAGCGCGCCGAAGAGCAGCGCTTCGGCATTATTGGCACTCATGCGCATGCGCTGCGGGCGGTGCTGTTGCAGTTGCCCGTCCAGCTCGAAACGCCAGGCGAAAGGGGGCGCCAGACCATCCCAGTCGAGGCCATCGTGCTCGCTCAGTTCCTTGGGATGAATCGGCGCGCCGCGGCGTTTCAGGTAGGCAGGGCTGGCGCAGGCAATCCGCACCATGCTGGCCAAGGGCGTGGCGACCAATCGGGTATCGGCCATTTGCCCGGCCCGCAGCACCAGATCGACTTTGCCCAGGTTCGAACCCTGCATATCGACAAAGCTGTCGATCAGGTGCAGCTGAACATCCAGCCCCGGATAGACCACCAGGAAGTCGGCAATCACCGGCGCCAGGTGGCGTCGGCCAAAAGCGGCCGGGGCGTCCACGCGAATCAGTCCTTCCGGGGCATTGCTCAGGGAGACGGCTTCGGCCCGGGCCAGACGTAGTTCGGCGACTATACGTCGTGCTCGCTCGGCAAATGCCAGGCCAGCCGGTGTCGCGCGCACGGCATGGGTGCTACGGGTGAACAGTTGGCTGCCGACTGCACTCTCAAGGCTGTCGATGCGCCGGGCTACCGCCGATGGCGTCAACGGATGGCGACGCGAGGCGGCAGAGAAGCTGCCGGTTTCCAGTACATCGAGAAACAGGCCGAGCTGATCGGTGAGGATATTGGGGTTCATGCCTGGGGTTTGCTTGTGCGAATTGGGCATAGCCATTGTGCGTTTCTGTGCGTTTCCACGCCAGTACAGACTGCGTAGCATGCAAAGCCAGACGTGAGGGGATCGCCTGTGATTGAGTTAGTGATGTATCTGGCATTTGGCGCAGCCTTGGGTACCGTGGGCGGTTTGTTCGGTATCGGCGGCGGCTTGATCGCGATTCCGGTGCTCGGTGTTTTGTTTGGTCTGGATCAGCAAATTGCTCAAGGCACGGCGTTGGTCATGGTGGTTCCGAACGTGATGTTGGCTTTGTGGCGCTATCACCAGCGCAATCGCATTGAGCTGCGCCACGCGTTGCCCCTGGCCTTGATGGGATTTTGCTTCGCCTGGCTGGGTTCAATCTGGGCAGTGGGCATCGATGCGCGAGTGATGCGTATTGGCTTCGTCGCGTTTCTGATCGCCTTGTCAGTCTACAACCTTGCGCGAATGTTCATGGCCAGCGCCCCGGTCTCGGCGCAGATGCGTTACTCGTGGCCCTGGCTGGGCGTGTTGGGCGCAGCATCCGGGACCATGGGTGGATTGTTTGGTGTCGGCGGGGCAGTGGTCGCCACACCGGTGCTGACCAGCCTGTTCGGCACCAGCCAGGTCATTGCCCAAGGCTTGTCCCTGGCCTTGGCCTTGCCGAGTACCGGCGTCACGTTGGTGACCTACGCGCTCCATCACCAGGTGAGCTGGATGATTGGTTTGCCCTTGGCGGCCGGCGGTTTATTGAGCATCAGTTGGGGGGTGAAAATTGCCCACGCCATGCCGGAGCGACTCTTGCGCGGGCTGTTTTGCGGCTTCCTGGTGTTCTGTGCGGTGATGCTCACGTTTAAAGTTTGAAGCCTTCGACGATGTGCTCGGCCAGGCACTCGGTAATGGGCGATGGTGCGTTCAGGTTGCGCACCAGCATGATGCTGGCTTCAGGCAAGAGCGGCAGTTCTTCGGCATCACCGAGGATGCGCATATCCGAGGTGATCAGGCTCTCCAGTTGCGCGGTGACCGCCAGGCCGGCGCTGACCACCGCCATGAGCGCCGAGAGGCTGGAACTGTTATAGGCGATGCGATAGTCGCGCCCGGCAGCATCCAGGGCGTTGCAGGCCCAAATCCGGCAGAAACAATCGCTGTTGAACATCGCCAGCGGCAGCGGCGTTTGTTCGTGGGGGCTGAAGCATTGTGCCTCTGCCCAGACAAAACGCTCCTTGCGCAGCAACTGGCCAATCTCGCTGCCCGGTTCGCGGGTGACGATGGACAGGTCCAGGTCCTGGCGTTGCAGAAGTTGTTTTGATGACTCGCAATGCACTTCGATCTGGATCAAGGGATAGGCTTGCGCGAAGCGCGACAAAATCCCCGGCAAAAAGCGCATCACATAGTCATCGGGCGTACCGATGCGCACGGTGCCGACCATGTGCGGTTCGCGCAGCGTATTGAACACTTCACTGTGCAGTTTCAGGATGCGCCGGGCGTAACCGAGCAACACCTGACCCTCGGCGGTCAGCCGTACCTGGCGCCCATCACGCTGAAACAGCTGGCGTTGCAGGACGTCTTCTTCAAGACGCTTCATCTGCATGCTCACCGCCGATTGGGTGCGATTGACCAATTCACCGGCGCGGGTAAAGCCACCTTGGTCGGCGATCGCGACGAAGGTGCGCAGGACTTCGGTGTCGATGCTTGGGTAGTTGGCCAATTGATCAATCTCTGAGATGTATTGCATAAGAAACATTCGTTGGATTGATCTTAGCTCCAGGACGAGACTTTAGTCATCCCCACTGGAGGGCAACATGATGAAAGGTCAAAAAGGTTATCTACTGGTCGAAAAATTTTCATTCCATGGTTTCTCCCTGCGTCCTTTGATGGAGAAAATCGCCCGCTGGCATCAGCTCAATCGTGAGCGTGCGCTGCTGGCGAGGATGAGCGACGAGGCGTTGAAGGATATCGGGATCAGTCGGGCCGATGTCGAGCAGGAAGCCGTACGCCCATTCTGGGACGACCCGATGCGCAAATGATTATCGGACAACTACACAAGCGGCTTCGTGGTGGGGTAGTTTGCGAGCAGACATGGAGATACACATGCCCGCAGAACTGTCCTTTTCTCTCAAACAGGCTCGGCGTCTGGCGCTGGCCGCCCAAGGTTTCTCCGGGCGCCAGCCGCCAGCGACGGTCAAATCGCCTCAACTCAACCGGTTGATCGAACGTCTGGGCATCCTGCAGATCGATTCGGTCAACGCTCTGGTGCGCTCGCACTACCTTCCTCTGTACTCGCGCCTCGGTCAGTATTCATCCGATTTGCTTGATCAGGCTGCCTGGGGTCAGGGCCGACGGCGCACATTGTTCGAGTATTGGGGGCATGAGGCGTCTTTGCTGCCGCTATCAATGTATCCCTTGATGCGCTGGCGCATGCAGCGGGCGAGGCAAGGGGAGGGCATTTATCAACAAATGGCCCGATTCGGGCGGGAGCAGCAGGAGACGATTCGTCGAGTATTGACCCTGGTTGAGGAGCGAGGGGCTCTCGGCGCCGGCAGTTTGTCGACGCGTCAGGAGCGGGCGGGCCCCTGGTGGGACTGGAGTGCCGAGAAGCATGCGCTGGAGTGGTTGTTTGCCGCCGGTGAAGTGACTGTTTCAGGGCGTCGTGGTTTCGAGCGTCTTTATGATTTACCCGAGCGGGTCATTCCAGCAGCGACTCTTCAGCAACCGCTACTCAGTGAAGCCGAGGCCCAGCGCGGGCTGCTTGTGCATGCCGCGAGTGCGCTGGGGGTCGGTACTGACAAGGACTTGCGCGATTATTTTCGGCTTTCACCTGTCGACAGCCGCGCGCGTCTGGCTGAGTTGGTCGAGGCGGGTGAGTTGGTGGTTTGCGATGTTCAGGGTTGGCGGCAACCCGCCTATTGCCTGCCCGTGCCGAAAGTCCCGCGCGCAGTCGAGGTCAGCGCCTTGCTCTCGCCGTTTGATTCACTAATCTGGGAGCGTAGCCGCACTGAACGTTTGTTCGATTTTCGCTATCGGCTGGAGATCTACACGCCTCAGTCCAAACGGGTGTATGGCTATTACGTGCTGCCGTTTCTTTACAACGAACGAATTGCCGCTCGGGTCGATTTACGGGCTGAACGGGCTCAGGGAAGGCTGGCGGTGCATGCTGTGCATGAGGAAGAGCCAGGGCTGGATGAGCAGGGGATGCGGGCGTTGGCCAAGAATCTGCGACAGATGGCCGACTGGCTGGGCTTGCCGGAAATTCAGTTGAACTGCCCGCGTGCCAGTGCGGCGCGGTTGCGGGTGGCGTTGATGCAGGAGGAATGATCGTTCCCACGCTCCGCATCACGTTTTGGAACAGACGCAGAGCGTCCAGGGCGGCATTCCCACGCGGAGCGTGGGAACGATCAGCTCTTACTGACTCAACGGCGAACCTGTTTGAGTGTCTCGGCAATCAAAAACGCCAGTTCCAGCGACTGATCGGCATTCATTCGTGGGTCGCAATGGGTGTGATAACGGTCCGATAAGCCATCCTCGGTAATCGGCCGTGCGCCGCCGATACATTCGGTGACGTTCTGTCCGGTCATTTCGATATGGATACCGCCGGCATAACTACCTTCCGCTTCGTGCACCTGGAAGAACTGTTTCACTTCATTGAGGATCTGCGCGAAGTCGCGGGTCTTGTAGCCGCTGCTGGCTTTGATCGTGTTGCCGTGCATCGGGTCGGAACTCCACAGCACTTTCTTGCCTTCGCTTTCCACTGAACGGATCAGCTGCGGCAGATGGTCGCCAACCTTGTTCGCGCCCATGCGCACGATCAGGTTGAGGCGGCCGGGATCGTTGTCCGGGTTAAGGATGTCGATCAGACGAATCAACTCCTCGGTGTTCATGCTCGGACCGACCTTGACCCCGATCGGGTTGTTCACCCCGCGCAGGAACTCGACGTGGGCGCCGTCGAGCTGGCGCGTGCGGTCGCCGATCCAGAGCATGTGCGCCGAGCAGTCGTAGTAATCGTTGGTCAGGCTGTCGCGTCGCACGAAGGCTTCTTCGTAGTTCAGCAGCAGCGCTTCGTGGGCGGTGAAAAAGCTGGTTTCGCGCAGTTGTGGTGAGCTATCCATGCCACAGGCGCGCATGAAGGCCAGGGTTTCATCAATGCGATCAGCCAGGTGGCTGTACTTCTCGGCCAGGGCCGAATTGGCGATAAAATCCAGGTTCCATTTATGAACTTGATGCAGGTCGGCAAAACCGCCCTGAGCAAAGGCGCGCAGCAGGTTCAGCGTTGCAGTGGACTGATGGTAGGCCTGCAGCAAACGATCCGGATCCGGCACGCGGCTCTTTTCATCGAAACCGATGCCGTTGACGATGTCGCCACGGTAAGCCGGCAGGGTCACGCCGTTGATGGTTTCATCGTTGGAGGACCGCGGTTTGGCAAATTGCCCGGCCATGCGGCCGACCTTGACCACCGGGCAGCCCGCCGCAAAGGTCATGACAATCGCCATCTGCAGCAATACTTTAAAGGTGTCACGGATTTTTGCTGCAGAGAATTCGGCAAAGCTTTCTGCGCAATCACCGCCTTGCAGCAGAAATGCCCGACCCTGAGTCACCTCGGCAAACTGACGGCGCAACTCCCGGGCTTCACCGGCAAACACCAGCGGCGGATAACTGGCCAGGCTTTGCTCGACCTGCAACAAGTGCGCAGCGTCAGGGTAATGGGGTTGTTGCTGGATCGGCAGGGCGCGCCAGCTGTCAGGGCTCCAGGGTTGGCTCATCATGGACTCTAGTGTTTTACGGTCGGACATCCATGTTATCAGTAATTAGTGCGTGACCTGTTCCCGTTGGTTCGCGGACAATCGCGCCTTTCCCGCTCGGTGCCGAGCGACTGGATTTATCGCGTTGCCGAGGTTGAGCCCGGTGGCGGTTAGGAGATGAGATGACTGAGGAGCGCGTCGAGCGCCTGCTCGCTGAGGTGCACGATGACTTTGGCATGATTCGGGTGCTGGAAGTGGCGGATTACCGCTTTCTCGAATTTGGCGATGCCATCGAACAGAGTTGCGTGTTCACCGCCGACCCAAGCTGGCTGGAGTACGACTATACCCGGGCCATGCTGATCGGTGCGCTGTGCCACGAAACCCCGGAAAGTGCACTGTTTCTGGGGCTTGGCGCGGGCACGCTGACCCAGGCCTGCCTCAAGTTCCTGCCGCTGGAAGATGTCGAAGCCATCGAGCTGCGCCCGGACGTTCCGCGCCTGGCCATCGAATACCTGGGTCTGGATGACGACCCGCGACTTTATATCCGTGTCGGCGATGCCCTGGAGCTGCTCGACACTGCCGAGCCCGCGGATCTGATCTTCGTCGACCTCTACACTGATGTCGGTCCGGGCGTCGGGCATCTGGCCTGGGGCTTTCTGGCAAACTGTCAGAAACGTCTGAATCCGGGTGGCTGGTTGGTGATCAATCAATGGGCCACCGATGACGGCAAGCCATTGGGCGCGGCTTTGCTGCGTGGTCTTTATCACCGGCATTATTGGGAGCTGCCGGTGAAGGAGGGCAATGTGATCCTTATGGTTCCATCCGACCTGGATCAGCAACTGGATATGGAAGGCCTGATCGCGCGAGCCGAAACGCTGGCGCCGCGTCTGGGGTACTCGCTGCAGTCGCTGATCAAGGATATTCGCCCGGCGACATAAGGCACAGCCTCAACAGCCTTTGAAGTCACCGGGTCGTTTCTCGATCATCGCACGCAGACCTTCCTTGGCGTCTTCACTGTTCAGCAATTTTTTGACCAGTGGCGGCAAACCTTGAGCGGCGGCGGTTTCGCCTTCAAGGCGTGCCTGACGGGCGGACATCAAGGTCGCCTGAACGCCCAAGGGTGCTTGCCTGGCGATACGTTGGGCCAACTCCAGTGCGCGGGGTAACAGGTCTTCGCTGGCCATCACTTCCTGGACCAGACCTAGCCGCAAGGCGTCATGAGCGTCGAACTCATCGCCGGTCAACAGCCAGCGCATGGCGTTGCCCCAGCCGGCGATTTGATGCAGGCGCAAGGTGGCGCCACCGAAAGGGAAGATCCCGCGCTGGACTTCCATCTGGGCGAAACGCGTATTGCTGGCGCACAGGTTGATATCGGCAGCCAGCATCAATTCGATGCCGATGGTCAGGCAGTAGCCTTGTACGGCGACGATCACCGGCTTACTGACCCTGGGGCCTGCGAACACTCCCCATGGATCGCAGCCGCCGGTCGGCGCCTGCCAGCCGTTGGCCAGAGCGGCACCGACATTCGCCAGATCCAGCCCGGCGGTAAAGTGTTCACCGTGACCGAACACCACGGCTACCCGAGCCTGGGCATTACGTTCGAACTCGCCATAGGCCAGGCTGAGTTCGTTAAGCAGATCGAGGTCGAAGGCGTTACGTTTGGCAACGCGGTCCAGGCCGATCAACAGGATATGACCGCGCTGTTCACGGCTGATGCGACTTGGATTGAGCTGATTCATGGGACATATCCTTGGGCGGAAAAGGGTGTTTCAGACCGAAGGTCTCAGCCTGAAAGATGAACCGTTTAAGCGTCATGACCAATAGGGCCGGGCCTCTGAAAAGTAGACGCTTGGAGGATTATCCGCAAAGCCCGTGACAGAGAGGCGTACAGCTGCTTTTTCTTATAAAAACTTCTCCCTTTTTTCAGTAATTCCGGTATAGTGCGCGCCGGCCTTTAACCGGGCCACGTTTAGGTATAGCAATTCCCCCGAAGCCAGCTTCGGTTGCTTGTTCGCTCTGCGGACTATCCTTGACGATCCATTCATTCAAACGTTTTCGCAAATCCCCGCCGACAAAGCTGCCAGGGCGACTCTTGAGTCTCAACACGGCACGCGCAGCTTTGGAGCATGGGTCTTTGCGGATGCACTTAGAGGCAGACCCATGACCCAGGAAATCGGCGGCTTCGCCGCTCTTGAACTTCATCCCAATATTGTCGCTGCAGTAGTCGCTACCGGCTATGAAGAGCCTTCGGCCATTCAGCAGCAGTCGATCCCGATCATTCTCGCCGGTCACGATATGATTGGCCAGGCGCAAACCGGTACGGGTAAAACCGCTGCGTTCGCCCTGCCGATTCTGCACCGCATTGATCCGTCCAAGCGCGAGCCGCAAGCTCTGATCCTGGCCCCAACTCGTGAGTTGGCGCTACAAGTTGCAACCGCTTTCGAAACCTACGCCAAGCAAATGCCGGGCGTAACTGTTGTGGCTGTCTACGGCGGTGCGCCGATGGGCCCGCAATTGAAAGCCATCCGTAATGGCGCACAGATCGTTGTCGCCACTCCGGGTCGTCTGTGCGACCACCTGCGTCGCGACGAAAAAGTATTGGCGACCGTGAACCACCTGGTTCTCGACGAAGCCGACGAAATGCTCAAGCTGGGCTTCATGGACGACCTGGAAGTTATCTTCAAGGCCATGCCGGAAACCCGTCAGACCGTATTGTTCTCGGCCACCTTGCCGCAGTCGATCCGTGCCATCGCTGAGCGCCATCTGCGCGATCCGAAGCACATCAAGATCCAGACCAAGACTCAGACCGTTACCGCGATCGAACAGGCTCACCTGTTGGTTCACGCTGACCAGAAGACCTCGGCTGTATTGAGCCTGCTGGAAGTGGAAGATTTCGACGCGCTGATCATGTTCGTGCGTACCAAGCAAGCGACCCTGGACCTGGCCAGTGCCCTGGAAGCCAAAGGCTACAAAGCCGCTGCGCTGAACGGTGACATTGCCCAGAACCAGCGTGAGCGCGTGATCGAGTCCCTCAAGGATGGCCGTCTGGACATCGTTGTGGCGACCGACGTTGCTGCCCGTGGTCTGGACGTTCCGCGTATCACCCACGTATTCAACGTAGACATGCCGTACGATCCAGAGTCCTACGTTCACCGTATCGGCCGTACTGGCCGTGCCGGTCGCGAAGGTCGTGCACTGCTGTTGGTGACTCCGCGTGAGCGCCGCATGCTGCAAGTGATCGAGCGTGTAACCGGTCAAAAGGTTGCTGAAGTCCGCCTGCCGGATGCTCAGGCCGTTCTCGATGCACGCATCAAGAAACTGACCAACAGCCTGTCGCCGCTGGTTGCTGATGCCGAGTCGACTCACGGTGATCTGCTGGATCGTCTGACTGCCGACATCGGTTGCACCCCGCGTGCACTGGCCGCTGCTCTGCTGCGCAAGGCTACCAACGCTCAAGCACTGACCCTGGCTGCCATCGAGAAAGAGCGTCCACTGGTGCCGAACAATGCACCGCGTGGCGATCGTCCAGAGCGTTCCGGTGATCGTCCGGACCGTGGTGATCGTGAGCGTCGCGCTCCGGTTCCGCTGGCTGAAGGCCGTGCTCGTTGCCGTACCGCGCTGGGCGCGCGTGATGGTATCGCTGCCAAGAACCTGCTGGGCGCCATCCTTAACGAAGGTGGTCTGGCGCGTGAAGCTATCGGTCGCATTCAGGTGCGTGACAGCTTCAGCCTGGTAGAGTTGCCGGAAGATGGTCTGGAGCGTCTGCTGACCAAACTGAAGGACACTCGCGTTGCCGGCAAGCAGTTGAAACTGCGTCGTTATCGCGAAGACTGATCCGCGCTGAGCTGATCAATCGAGCATAAAAAATCCCCGACTGGTTCGGGGATTTTTTATGCCTGATCGTTTCCACGCAGAGCGTGGGAACGATCATTTAGCCAAACCGATAGATGTCCATCCCCAGCGCACCCATGGTGAAGCCTTGATGGGCAATACTGAAGTCGCCGCCGGCACCACGGGCGAAATACAGCGGAAGCAAATGCTCGTCGCTGGGATGGCTGCGCACGGCATAGGGCGCTTGCTGGCGATAGTCATGCAGGGCTGCTTCGTCGTCAGCGGCGAGTTTGTCGATCACCCAGTCGCGAAAGGCTTTGGCCCAAGGCTCTACGCTTTCCGGGCCGGCGTGCCAGTCCAGCTCGCGCAGGTTGTGGGTGATGCTGCCGGAGCCGATCAGCAGTACGCCATGTTCGCGCAGGCTGGCCAACGCATGGCCGACGCGGGTTTGCAGGGCTGGCCCAAGACGACTTGGAAGCGAAACTTGTACCACCGGAATATCGGCTTGCGGATACATCAGAGACAGTGGAACCCAGGCGCCATGGTCGAACGGGCGCTTGGCGTCAATCCGGGCATGCAGCCCGTCGGCTTTGAGTAAGTCGACTACCTGCGCTGCGAGCTCTGGCTCACCGGGAGCTGGATACTGTACGGCAAACAACTCGGGTGGGAAGCCACCAAAATCATGCCAGGTTTCCGGCTGAGGGTTGCCACTGACCAGCAGCTCCTGGCTTTCCCAGTGGGCTGAAACCAGCACGATGGCTTTGGGTCTGGGTAATTCGGCGGCCAGACGTGCCAGAGCCGGGCCGCTGGCACCGGGTTCCAGTGCTAGCATTGGCGAGCCATGGGAGATAAACAGGCTAGGGAGCATAAGAGGTTCCTGAGCGTTAAGATGACATCATCTTCAGTCAGATCATTGATCTAAATCTAATATAAGTTTTAGTGCCTTTTGATCGAATTTTCAGGGTGATTTATGCAACCGGAATTTTGGCACAAGCGTTGGGAGCTCAATCAGATCGGCTTTCATCTGTCCGAGGTAAACCCCTACCTGCCGCGGTTGTGGCCTAAGTTGGGGTTGGCGGCAGGCTCGCGGGTGCTGGTGCCATTGTGTGGGAAAAGTCTGGACCTTGTGTGGCTCGCCAGTTGTGGTCATCAGGTGCTGGGCGTCGAGTTGTCAGAAAAGGCCGTGACGGATTTCTTCAGTGATCAGCAACTTGAGCCACAGATCAGTCAGCAGGGTGCTTTCACGGTCTATCAGGTGGGCTCGATAGAGTTGTGGTGCGGGGACTTCTTTGCCTTGAGAGTTGAGCATGTGGCTGATTGTGCAGCGTTGTATGACCGGGCGGCGCTGATTGCCCTGCCACCGGAAATGCGCGAGCAGTACGCGGCACATCTGAACCGGATCCTGCCGTCGGGTTGTAAGGGGTTGCTGATTACTCTGGACTACGACCAGATACAGATGGCCGGGCCACCGTTTGCGGTGGTCGATGCTGAAACAAGAAGCCTGCTTGGCGATTACTGGCAGCTTCGAGTCGTAGAAGAACGAGACGTCCTCGCAGAGAGCTGGAAGTTCCTCCAGAGCGGTGTCACGCGCCTGGATGAGCGGGTTTATCGTCTGTTGAAGAACTGACCCGGGTCGTAAACGCTGGAGTGGTCGAATTCTTTGGAAGCGAAAAAGGGGCGACTTGCGTCGCCCCTTTGGGTGCTTCAATGAAGGCTATCAGCCACGACGGCGCAGTGCGTCGATACGCTCTTCCAGCGGTGGGTGGCTCATGAACATGCGAGCCAGGCCCTGCTTGATGCCGCCGTTGATACCGAAGGCAGTCAAGGTGTCCGGCATGTGTACCGGCAGGCCTTGCTCCGAACGCAGGCGCTGCAGGGCGCCGATCATTGCGCTGGTGCCGGCCAGGCTGGCGCCGGCTTCGTCTGCGCGGAATTCGCGTTTGCGCGAGAACCACATGACGATTGCGCTGGCCAGGAAGCCCAGTACCAGTTCGGCGAAGATCGTCGCCACGTAGTAGGCGATGCCCTGGCCTTCTTCGTTCTTGAAAATAACCTTGTCGACGAAGTTGCCGATGATTCGCGCGAAAAACATCACGAAGGTGTTCACCACGCCTTGTACCAGCGCCAGTGTCACCATGTCGCCGTTGGCTACATGGCCGATTTCGTGGGCCAGCACCGCTTTCACTTCATCCGGTGAAAAGCGCTCCAGCAGACCCTGGCTGACGGCGACCAGTGCGTCGTTCTTGTTCCAGCCAGTGGCAAAGGCGTTAGCCTCGTAAGCCGGAAAAATCCCGACTTCGGGCATCTTGATCCCGGCTTCGCGGGACAGCTGCTCGACGGTTTGCAGCAACCATTGTTCATGGCGAGTGCGCGGCTGGCTGATGATCTGGGTGCTGGTGCCCATCTTCGCCATCCACTTGGAGATGAACAGCGAGAACAAGGAACCCGCGAAACCAAAGACCGCACAGAAAACCAGCAGCTGATTGAGGTTGAGGTCAACCCCGTTGGCCGCCATGAACCCGTTGAAGCCGAAAAGGCTCAGGGTGATGCTGGCAATCAGCACGACCGCCAGGTTAGTGGCCAAAAACAGCAATATGCGCATCATGGTTGTAGAAATCTCCTCATGCTAAATATGTAGCGTACTGCGGGGTATATAAGGTGCGGCACCGGGCTATTCAACCAGGTGACTATTTCAAACTGTGTCTTACAGTCGGATTTTAGACCCTTGCAGGGTTTTTCCGACATTGATCAGGCACGCGCTTTTAGCGCTGAGGGTCCCGTCGCAGTTGGGTGCGATGGCAGACCATGGGAACAGCACAGGCACAGGAGGGCATGTGTTTAGGGAAAAAGGAGATATGTTGCTGAATTAATCGCTGTGCGACTTTGCAACAGTCGCACAGCGTAACAGTGCTTATTGGCGGTAAGATTTCAGGAAATTACCGATCCGGCCAATAGCCTGGTCCAGATCATCCACTCGCGGCAGGGTCACGACGCGGAAGTGGTCCGGCCATGGCCAGTTGAAGGCGGTACCCTGGACCACCAACAGCTTTTCCGAGAGCAACAGATCGAGAACGAATTTTTCATCGTTGTGGATCGGGCAGATTTTCGGGTCGATCCGAGGGAAGGCGTACAGCGCACCCATCGGTTTGACGCAGCTGACGCCGGGAATGTCGTTGAGCAGTTCCCAGGTACGGTTGCGCTGTTCCAGCAGACGGCCCGCCGGCAAGACCAGGTCATTGATGCTCTGATAGCCACCGAGGGCGGTCTGGATCGCATGCTGGCTAGGCACGTTGGCGCACAGGCGCATGTTGGCCAGCATGTCGATGCCTTCGATGTAGCTCTGGGCATTGTGTTTCGGGCCGGAAATGGCGACCCAGCCGGAACGGAAACCCGCTACACGGTAGGACTTGGACAGGCCGTTGAAGGTCAGGCAGAGCAGATCCGGAGCCAGCGAAGCAGTACAAACATGCACGGCATCGTCGTAGAGAATCTTGTCGTAGATTTCGTCGGAGAACACCACCAGCTTGTGCTGGCGGGCAAGTTCAAGCATGCCCGACAGAACTTCCTTGGAGTACACCGCGCCGGTCGGGTTGTTCGGGTTGATGATCACCATAGCCTTGGTGTTCGGGGTGATCTTGGCCTTGATGTCGGCCAGGTCCGGCCACCAGTTGGCTTGCTCGTCGCACAGGTAATGCACCGGATTGCCGCCGGCCAGGGTCACGGCTGCGGTCCACAGCGGATAGTCGGGTGCCGGGATCAGTACTTCGTCACCGTTGTTGAGCAGGGCCTGCATCGACATCACGATCAGCTCGGAAACGCCGTTGCCCAGGTAAATGTCTTCAATACCGACGCCTTCTACCTGCTTTTGCTGGTAGTACTGCATAACGGCCTTGCGGGCGCTGAAAAGGCCCTTGGAGTCGCTGTAGCCTTGCGCGGTCGGCAGGTTGCGGATGACGTCCTGGAGGATTTCGTCCGGTGCCTCGAAACCAAAAGGCGCCGGGTTGCCGATATTCAGCTTGAGGATGCGATGGCCTTCCTCTTCCAGACGTTTGGCGTGCTTGAGCACTGGGCCGCGAATGTCATAACAGACGTTGGCGAGCTTGTTCGATTTGCTGACCTGCATGGCGATGTGTTCCTGAAAATGAACGATCCAGGCGGCATTGAACTACCGTACTGGGAATCCTGCGTTCTCACACAGGCCTGTAACCGGTATCGCAGCGTGAAAATCCGTTTGAATGCGCGTTACACGGCTGCCAGACTGGCGTTTGACGAGGCGCAATCATACGTGCCGCCTGATCCGTGGAAAAGATACAGATCAGGCTTTTTCAGTTGCAGAGGTAAGACGATGGAAAAGTTGGAAAAAACCCTTGAAGAATGGCGCGCCATGCTCGATCCGGAGCAGTACAACGTTTGTCGCCTCAAAGGCACCGAACGACCGTTCTCGGGCAAGTACAACGGCACCAGGACCGATGGTGTTTATCACTGCATTTGCTGCAATGAGCCGTTGTTTGACTCCAGTGCAAAATTTGATTCTGGCTGCGGCTGGCCGAGTTTCTATCAGCCGATAGGCGAGAGCGCCATGGTCGAGATTCGTGATGTGAGCCACGGCATGGTTCGTACCGAAGTGGTCTGCGCCAAATGCGATGCACATTTGGGGCATGTGTTCCCTGATGGTCCGCCACCGACGGGCTTGCGCTACTGCATCAATTCGGTGTGCCTGGATCTGGTGCCTCGGGGCTGATCGGCTGTACGCCCCCCTGTAGGAGCCGAGCTTGCTCGCGATGGTCGTAAACGATGACGTGTACTTCCTGACGAAACGCGTCAGCTTCAAATCCATCGCGAGCAAGCTCGGCTCCTACATATAGTTAGCGCCAGCCGTGATATCCCGGGTGACGTTGCCGATAATTAAATTGCACGCAATTCAATTGCTCACTATGGTTGTCTCACATTTCCGTTTCAGGAGCCTGCGCCATGACTGACAATTTGCTGAACATCCCCTGCACCACCATCAAAGGCGAGCAAAAGACCCTGGCCGACTTTGCCGGCAAAGCCGTGCTGGTGGTCAACACTGCGAGCAAGTGCGGTTTCACGCCGCAATATAAAGGTCTGGAGGAGCTTTGGCAGAATTACAAGGACGAGGGTCTGGTGGTGCTCGGCTTCCCGTGTAACCAGTTCGGCAAACAGGAGCCGGGGAATGAGGGGGCCATTTCCGAGTTTTGCGAGCTGAACTTTGGTGTCAGCTTCCCGCTGTTCAAGAAGATCGAGGTCAATGGCAGCGACGCTCATCCATTGTTCGTGCAGTTGAAAAAACGCGCTCCGGGCCTGCTCGGCTCTCAAGGCATCAAGTGGAACTTCACCAAGTTCCTCATCGGCAAGGACGGTCAGGTCGTCAAACGTTTTGCTCCGGCGACCAAGCCGCAGGATCTGACGAGCGAGATTGAAGCGTTGCTCAAATGAATGGTCTGTCAGCTGATTCGCTCAAACTCGACAGCCAGCTGTGCTTCAAGCTGTACGCCGCTTCCCGGGCAGTCATTCGTGCCTACAAGCCGATGCTCGACCAGTTGGGGCTGACCTACCCGCAATACCTGGTCATGCTGGTGTTGTGGGAATGGCAGGATTCGCCGCCTGAGCAACCGACGGTGAAAGCCCTTGGCGAGCGGTTGGCCCTGGACTCCGGGACGCTCACACCGTTGCTCAAACGCATTGAGCAGATGACGTTAGTGCAGCGTCAGCGTTCGGCGCGCGATGAGCGTGAAGTTCACTTGAGTCTGTCCGGTGCCGGGTTGGCCCTGCGCGAGCGGGTCGCGCCGCTCAAGGCGCGTCTGTTGTGCGACAGCGGTGTGGATCTGGATCGCTTGAGTGAGCTGCGCAGCGGTCTGGACCAGTTATTGGGGCAGATCAAAGCGCTGTCGTAACGGGCACCCATAGTTCGAGCAGGGCAGCCAACTCTTCGCGCCGAAACGGTTTAGCCAGATAGTCGCTCATCCCGGCCGCGCGGCAGCGTTCTCGCTCCTCGGGCATGGCATTGGCAGTCAGTGCGACGATAGGCAGATCAGGCCAGCGACCACTGCGGCGGATCTGCCGGCTGGCTTCATAACCGTCCATGACCGGCATATTGCAGTCCATTAACACCAGGTCGAAACTACTGTGCTCAAGCTGGTCCAGGGCCTCGGCGCCATGTGCTGCAACGGTCACTTCGCAGCCAAGCTTGCCGAGCATTCCTTTGGCCACGAGCTGGTTGACCGGGTTGTCTTCCACCAACAGGATGCATGCCCGCCGCTGGGGAGACAGGGTTTCAAGCTGTGCTTCGTTGATGGTGGTGGTCTGTGCTTGCAGGGTCCGCCGCAGGGTTTGATAAAGCGCGTTGCGTGCCAGCGGTCGAGCCTGCTGCTGTAAGGGTGCCAGAGCGCTGGCTTCTTCGGTTGGCATAAAACTGCCGTAGGCGGTCACCAGCAGAATCGGCGTCTGGATGGCGGGACGTATCCCTAACAGGCATTCAGGGCAGTCGGTGATCAGCAGATCAGGTGTGAGCCCGATCAGCGAGTCATCGATGTTGCGTCGTTGATAGTCCAGTCCCCATCCGGGCAGCAAACTGTTCAACAGTTCGGCCAGACCGCTACCAGCTGCGGTGATCGCCATGACGTTTCCTTGCAGTGGCGCCGGAGTGGGTGCGGGGGTATGGCAAGGTAACGGCAGGTCGGCGCAGAACTGGCTGCCGAAACCCGCTTCCGAACAGATGCTCAGACGGCCCTGCATGGCTTCGCAGAGGTTGTAGGTCAGGGCGAGACCCAGGCCGGTACCGCCGAACTGCCGGGTAATGCCGGCTCCTGCCTGGGTGAAGGGTTGGAATATTTTGACCTGCGCGTCCTGCGCAATGCCGATACCTGTATCGCAGACTTCGATTCTGACGCCGTCTTCATGTGTGCTCAGGCGTACATCGACGCGGCCGAAGCGGGTGAACTTCAGAGCGTTGGACAAGAGGTTGCTGACGATTTGCCGTACACGTGTCGGGTCACCCAGCACCAATGCCGGAAACTGCGGGTCGATCAGGCAGGCCAGTTCAACGCTCGGTGCGGCATTCTGCGATAGCAGGTTGGCCGTGTCTTCGACCAGTACGCCGAGGTCGAAGGGGATGCGTTCAAGCTCCAGTTGACCGGCGTCGAACTTCGACAGGTCGAGAATATCGTTGAGTAACTCCACCAATACCTTGCCAGAGTCGTGGGCAATCGACAGTTGCTGCAGTTGCTCGGCAGTCAGGGGGCTGTCCAGAGAAAGGGCGATCATTCCCAGCAAGCCGTTAAGCGGAGTGCGAATTTCATGACTCATATTGGCCAGGAACACCGAGCGCGCCTCCGCCATGTCGAGTGCCGTGCTGCGGGCAATTTCGAGTTCTTCGTTGGATTGGCTCAAGCGAGTGTTGATCGCTTTCAGTTCGCTGGTACGCGCGGAGACGATGCTCTCCAGTTGCCCGAGATAATCGGTCAAGCGGTTCTCGGCATTGCGTCGCTGCTGAATCTCGGTGGCCATGTTTTCGAACTGCTGGTTGGCGACTTTGACCAATACGCCGATTTCATCGTTTTCGTGGCCCAGTGGGAAATCCAGTCGCGTCTGGTCGGTGCTTCGAGGGTCACTGCCGCTGAGTGCGCGGATAACCCGAACCAGGGGTTTGGTCAGCATGACGTAGAAGAGCGCCAGTAGAATTGCGGTCAGGATCAGACTGCGGAAGAAGCCGTTGAGCAGGGTCACCTCGGCTCTGCGCAGGAAGCGGCTGCCGAAAGAGTAGGTATCAACCTCCAAATGCAAGGTGCCGAGGGATTCGCCGGGCAGGTAATCGAGATAGAGCCGGTCTTCAAATTGGCGATTGGCACCAAAGAGAAAGTCGCTGATCAGCCGGTATCTGCTTTGCATCCCGGGGCGATTTACACTGGCAAGGATCGTGTTGTTGTTATCGATCAATTGCGCACTGATGATCGCCGGAGAGCGGAGCAGGCCAAGGGTCAACTCTTGCGCGAGCTCGGCGTCGATGTTGTAGGCGATCCGCGAGGCCGGGTTATGGCTGATTTCCAGAAGAGAGCGTATTTCCCGGTTGATGGAGGCGTCTTCGCTGGCATAATCGATGCCTATTTGCAGCAGACTGAGCAGGGCTCCCAGAATGAAACCGACCAGCACAGTGAGCCTGGCTTGTTTGTAAGACAGGCGGTTGGTGAACTTGATATCCATGGAGTGCTGAGCCAATTTTTTCCGTTTCCCTTCGCCGATCAATCATAGCTGAACAGTGGTGATTATCGGCAGAACCTGACGTCAGTCTTTCATTCAGCTACGAACCGGTGCTTGATGCTGCGTTTGTCTGGATAACATCATTACTGTGAACGTGCCTGAGGAGAAGTCGTGGATTCCCGATTGAATGCTTTTCTTGAACGCGCCGATGCGGTTCTGGCTCGTTTGGAGCCTTTGTTGCCCGCGCCGCGACAAACCATCGACTGGACTCAGTGTCTGGCCGCCCGCTGGCAGCGCGAAGGGCGCAGTGGTTTTCTGTTGCCGCTGGAGGTCAGTCTGGACATGCGTTTGTCCGATCTGATCGGGGTGGATAAACAACGTGAGCAGTTAGGTCGCAATACCCGACAGTTCCTGGATGGCATGCCGGCCAACCACGCATTGCTCTGGGGCTCACGCGGGACGGGTAAGTCTTCGCTTGTTCGGGCCTTGCTCGCGGAGCACGCCAAGGCCGGTTTACGTCTGATTGAGATTGAGCGCGATCACCTGGCGGATTTGCCGCGGGTGGTCGAGCAATTACAAAAGCTGCCACAGCGGTTCGTTTTGTTTTGTGATGATTTGTCGTTCGAGGCGGGCGAGGGTGATTATCGCATTCTAAAGAGTGTACTCGACGGCTCGCTGGAACAGGCTCCGGACAACGTCCTGTTGTACGCGACTTCTAACCGCCGACATCTGGTCCCGGAGAAACAGAGCGACAACGAGAACTGGAAGATGGTCGATGGTGAACTCCATCCCAATGAGGCGGTGGAAGACAAGATTGCCTTGTCGGACCGTTTTGGTCTGTGGTTGTCTTTTTATCCTTTCACCCAGGAACACTTTCTCAATGTGGTCGAACACTGGATCGGTGAGCTGGCGCGTAAAGCCGGTCTTGCGTGGCAGCGTACCGACGAGCTTGATATTCTGGCGGTCCGCTGGGCGACCGGAAGGGGCAATCGCAATGGACGTTGCGCATATCAATTTGCGCGGTATTGGGTAGGGCTACAGTTGTTGGAGCAAAAAGCATGATCGATTTGCAGAAAAGTGGCGCAGGACTCGATGGCTATGCGCTCCTGTGTGCGCAGTTGGAATCGTTGCTGGCCGATGAGCGTGACTTCATTGCTAACGCTGCGCAGTTTTCGGCCTTTTTGTTCAACCAGCTGGATGACCTGAACTGGGCCGGGTTCTACCTCAATCGCAATGAGGAACTGGTACTCGGACCGTTTCAGGGCCAGATCGCCTGTGTGCGAATCCCGTTCGGGCGCGGTGTCTGCGGGGCTGCCGCTGCGACCCTGCAAACCCAGCGGGTCGAGGATGTGCATGCGTTTGCCGGGCATATAGCCTGCGACAGTGCGTCGAACAGTGAACTGGTGGTACCGCTGGTCAAAGAGGGTCGGTTGATTGGTGTGCTGGATCTGGACAGCCCGAAACTGGCGCGTTTTACCGAGCAGGACCAGGCGGGCATCGAACAGTTGGCGGCTATTTTCCTGCGTTTGAGCGACTGCTGATCAGGCGCCTGGCCTTCTTGCAGGGGCGGTCTGCCGCAGTCAGCGCCTCGAAAATATCGGCGATTGTCATCATTCGCGCCGGCAGACTCATCTCCTCGCGTTTCAACTGTTCGGGATAACCGGTGCCGTCCATTTTTTCGTGATGGCCACCGGCAATAGAGTTCTGTCGAGTGTCCTTAAGCAGCTTACTGAGGATGTCTGTCTCGGACAGGCGTTTGCTTCATTCTCAAGATTCGGGCCCGGGGGGCTGAGTGTGCCGCTGGATTTGTCTGTGTAGCGCTCGCTCCAATTCAAGCATGGAGTGCTCAATGGCTTTTGCGCAGGCATCGACCTTCTCCGTGCTGGCATTTTCGATACAGGATTGCTCAAGTGCTTCGCAATGATCAGTCAGCGAAAAGGCTTGCACCATTCGAGCTGCGCCCTTGATCTTGTGCGCGATATCGATCAGCGATTGCCTCTCACCCTCATGCTGGAGTGCGTGCAGTGTCTTTCGGTCCTGACGGGTGCTGCTTAGAAGTTCAGTGAGCAAGCGTAGAACGAGTTGTGGATTCCCTCCGGTCATCAAGTGCAGGCTATCGGGATTGAAGGCGTTGTTGAAGGGTAATGGCTTGAGTTCGGCCAGCCGTTGATTCAACGCGGTAAGGCTGATGGGTTTGAACAGGCAATCGTTCATCCCGGCCTGTTTGCAGCGGTGCTTTTCCTCCTGCTGGGCGTTGGCGGTGAACCCCAGAATTGTGCACGGGGGCAACTGCCCCTGTTGTTCGTTCTCACGGATGGCCCGGGTGAGTTCATAGCCATTCATGACGGGCATGTTGCAGTCCGCGATCACCAGATCGAAGTGCCCGTCTGCCCAGGCCCGCAAACCCGCAGCGCCTTGGTGAGCGACCGTATAGTGATGACCAAGGAACCCAAGTTGCTGGCACATGAGCAAACGGTTTGCCGGGTGATCGTCGACCACCAGGACGTTTAATACGGCACACGCGGCAGGAGGAGCAGGAACGACCTCGTAGATCATCAATTTGGGCGGCAGGTTGGTCATTTTCAACGACACATGAACTTGAGTACCTACCCCGGCCTGGCTGGTTAAAGTCAAAAGCCCTCCCATCATTTCACACAAACTGCGGCTGATGACCAGGCCCAGACCAGTACCACTCCTGGCCAGATGGTTGGGGCTTTCAGCCTGAGCAAAGGGTTCGAACAGGCGTTGTTGGTCATCTTCGCTAATACCAATTCCCGAGTCCTGAACCTGCAACTGCATTTGAATCTGTTGTGGTTCTTCGGTGGGTTGTATATCGACCCGGATCTTGACTTGACCGTGTACGGTAAACTTGATCGCGTTGCTGACCAGATTGCTCAGTATCTGTTTGAAACGCAGAGGATCAATCAGTGCATCGGTCTCCTGCACATTCGAATTGAATTCCAGTAACAGGTTGAGGTTTTTTTGCCTGGCCAGTCCGTCAAAAACCCGAATCACCGACTCGATGATCGCGCGCAAGTTGACTTGCTCAGGGGCAAGGCTTAAACGGCCTGACTCGATGCGGGCGATATCGAGAATATCGCCGATCAGATCCAGCAGATCCTTTGCCGAGTTGTACGCTACTTCAATGGCCGGGCGATCAAGGTGACCCTGGTCAGCACGTTTCAAGGTTAATTCGAGCATGCCTATCACTGCATTCATTGGTGTGCGAATTTCATGACTCATGGTTGCCAGGAATGTACTTTTAGCTCGATTTGCGTCATCGGCCTGTTCTTTAGCCATCCTCAGTTCATCGAACAGTTGGCGGCGTTCGCTGATGTCGATCCAGCCTCCAATGATGCCCCGGACCTCTCCTGTCGAGTCACGGTAGGGGAGAATCCAGTGGTAGATTGTCAGTTCTCGTTTGCCGATATGCAGCGTGCGATCGAGGATCAAAGGAATGCCTTCGGCCACCACCCGTTGATAATCGGCCTGGTATTCGCGTGCTTCAAATTCGTTGCTCAACCCCCCTTGCATGACGTTTTTGCCAATGACCTCTTCTCGCGTGGTGCAAAAGGCCTCCAGATAGCTGTCGTTGCAGCTTTGTAGACGTCCTTCCCGATCACGCACGTAAATAGGATGCGGCGTTCCGTTAACCAGGGCTCGCATGAATTCAAACTGATCATTGAGTGCCCGTTCGGCCATTTGCCGCTGTTTGATTTGCCTGCGCATATAGGCATTCCAGGCCAGGGAAATCAGCAACAGCAGACCGATACCCAAAACAATCTGGTAAAACAGGCGGTGATAGCTGCGCCAGTAACTGTCGGCAGGCGTCGTATGGCCACGCCAGCGACTGTTGATGATTCCGAGTTCGTCCGGCGCAATGCTCAAAAGTGCCTTGTCGATGATGGAGTTCAGTTCCGTCGCACTTCGTGCCGTAGCCAGTGAGAAGGCTGCTTGCCGGGTCCCGATAGTGGCACTGATCTGGAGCTTGTCCTGGAACGCCTGCGATGAGACGAAGTAGTTGGCTATCACCAGTGAATTCACGGCACCTTCGACCTGGCCTTGGGCTAGCAGCTCGGTCGCTCTGAAGGTGTCACGGGTCTCAACCAGGCGGATGAGTGGAAACTCACTGCGCAGAAAACTCACCAAAGGATCGCCTCGGGTGATTGCCAGACGTTTGCCTTGAAGTTGCTCAAGGTTGGCGAAGCTTGCGGAGCCTTTTTGAGTCAGCAGTACATATGAGGTTTCCAGATAAGGGCGGCTGAAGCTGAGTTTGCTCTCCCGTTCATTGCCGGGCGGGATGGCAGCTATGATGTCAGCTTTGTTCTCTTCAATCTGCTTGATCATTTCGCTGACACCGCGGCTACGCTGAATCTCGAAACGCAAGCCGGTGCGCAGCCTGATCAGTTCCAGCAGGTCCGCGGTGATGCCGCGCAAGTTGTTATCGGCGTCGAAGAAGGTGAGTGGGGCGAAGGCCTCGTTCACTACGACGCGAACAATCGGATGCTGTGTCAGCCAGCGCTCTTCTGCAGAGGTCAGTTGCAGTTTGTGGTCAGTGAGAAGAATGTCGCTTCCGGCGCTCCAGCGTTTAGCGATATTTTCTCGCTCACCGGGTGGTACGGCCTTGAGGATCGCATTGATAACAGTGAGCAGGTTCTGGTCATCTTTGCGCACCGCAAAGCCGAAGCCATTGGCCTCGTGTTTGCCGAAGTTGGCCATCTGGATGTTTTTCAGATAACCCTTGTTGATCATGTAATGAGTCGAAATGGTGTCGCCGAGGAAGACATCCGCCTGATCAAAGGCAACGGCGTTGATCGCATTCTGATACGAGGGGAAGGTGGTGATGATGGCCTTGGGGTATAGCGCCTTTATTTCATCCAGCGGCAGGTAGTGATAGACCATACTCAGGCGCATGTTCGCGAGGCCATCGGTCAGCGAGCGGTTTTCTCTTTTTCGAGTCACCAGGACCGGCTGGTCCACGGCGTAGGGCGTTGAAAGCAATAGGTTCGGGTTATTGGCCTCAAAGCCGTTAGCGGTACCGAGCAGGTCGATGTATCCCTTCTCAAGTGCCTCTATGGCTGCCTCCCTTGAGGCAAAACGTTGCACCCTCATGGGCAGGGCCAGCGTTTTTGCGAGGATACCTGCGTAATCTGCCGTGAGCCCTTCGTAGTCATGACCGCTGGTGGTCAAGTCAAAGGGAGGGTAATCCGCAGCGGAAGTGCCCAGGACCAGTTCGCGCTTGTTTTGGACCGGCAGCAGTTGTGTTCTGTCCAGTTGGACTTCCATGTGACCGCCGCCTGAGCGACTGAGCAGCGTGTAGTGCTCGATGCCGTTTTGTGTAGCGGACACAGAGGTGCTCAGGCAAAAACCTGCGCTCAATAATATTAAATAGTCCTTTAAACGCCAGGGCATCCTGTTTCTCACACTAGCGCATTACGTTTTGCCATCTCGATAAGTTCTACCATGGACTTGGCTTTGAGCTTTTGCATGAGTCTTTTTTTATAGGTGCTGACGGTCTTGTTGCTAAGAAACATTCCATTGGCAATTTCCTTGTTTGTACGGCCTTGAGCAAATAGTTGCAGTACCATGAGCTCTCGGTCATTGACCGATTTAAATAAGTCCAGCTCGATAGATGATTTGTCATCCAGTCGAGCAGGGTTCAAGGCCTGACTCGGAAAGTAGTTGTAACCGGAGAGGACCGCTTTGATGGCACTTATCAATTCGCTCAAGTCCTCCTGCTTGCAGACATAACCGGAGGCTCCGGATTGCATGCAGCGGATGGCAAAAAGGGAGGGTGATTGTGCCGTCAGAACCAACGTTTTCAGGGGCGTACTCATTGCATTAAAACGCGAGAGAACTTCCAGTCCGTCGAGTTTAGGAATGCTGATGTCGAGGATGATCAGGTCCGGCATACATTCCCGGACCATTTGCATGGCATCAACTCCATTATCCGTCTCACCGACTACTCTATAGCCTTCATGCTCTAACAATATACGGACTGCAAGGCGGATAACGGGGTGGTCGTCGACAATAAAAACCGAGTTCATAATCAAATCCCATGCGAGCGCAAATAAAGCGCGCACCTTAGCTCAGATGGGGGCGCACAGGCATGAACTGACTGGTCTGCTGGTGCAATATAGGATGAGTCCTACATGAGAAAAGGCGATGGATTACCCTTGGGCAAGGTTTGGTGGAATGGTGACTCAATTTTTAACCGATATGTAAGTGGAAGTGATTTAAAATATGGTGTTTTTCACTGGGGGCTCGTAAATATTCCTACTCGAAGTGTGGCTAGTTTCTTAAACACGTGAGCCGCCGCTTGTTGTGGGTTCGCTATTTATTGCTGCGCAGACCAGTAGCGTTTTCAGTTCCCGGTGGTTCAGCGGTTTGGTCAAGTAACCGAGTAGTGGCAGGCCGCGCTCACTCGCCTGGTTTTTCAGCTCGTTCAGTTCATTCAGAGTGAGGCTGCTTAAAATGATGGCTCTGTGTATAAAACCTTGACGGCTTGCCAGGTCAATCAGTTCAAGACCCAGAAGGTCTGGCAAGCACTGATCACACAGGAGAATTTCGAATGGCATTTGTGCCTGTTGCATTAGCCTTAATGCGCTTTCGGCATTGTGGGCCGGGGTCAACTGGTGGAAGCCATAACTGTTAAGTAGACATTGGGTTGCTGTCAGCTGAAAAGGATGGTCCTCCACCAGCAGGATGCGCACGTCGTGTTTGAGCATATCGTTTTCCATGCGCAAGAGCCCATCCTGGTCGAGTTCAACGACCGGGCAATGGTTCGCCAGCCTCGGGATTGCTTTATTGACGGTCCGTGGACGATGGGGTCGGTTCATTATGTCGTACAGGATGGAGGGCGATTATTTCGCGAATATGCAGATAAATTCGATCAGTTTGCTCAGCACGTACTGTAGGGGGATTCTCTGGGTGCTGGGATGTACCCGAAGTTTGAGAAAATTCGGTCAGCCGCAGAGGGAATTTCTGACACGGCTGACCGATAGTTTTTACTGCGGACTGGAGCGTCCGGTCATCTCTCGCGCCATCTCGCTGGCGTAACTGTCTGTCATGCCAGCAATGAAATCGATCATGCGCAGGAAGGATGCGTGCAAAGGCCGGCTCGGGTCGGGGGCATTGTTACCCAGCAGGTCGAGGATGCGACGGTTTTTGAAGGATGGCGTACGACCTCCATGCTGTTCCAGGGCGGCACCGCAAAAGGCATTCAGCAGAATTTCCAGCGTGGTGTAAGCCCCGATTTCATGCAAGGTCTTGCGCTTGTCCTGGAAAATTTTCTTGCGTGCCATGTCTTTGGCATTCAAAACGCAACGCTTGGCTGGACCGTGCATATGTTCGACCAGGTCGCCATGGAGTGTGCCGGCCAATAGCGCATCCTGTTGTTCAACAAACGCTCGTGCGGCGGCATTGGTCAGGTGCTCAATAGCTTTGCCGCGCAGGATCGCGAGCTTGCGCCGACGCGAATCCTGCGGCCCGAGCAGGCGATAGGTTTCCGGTAGATCATCACCGACCAGCCCCAGCAGCAAAGACTCGACTTCGGCATATTCCAGAAGCTCCATCTCCAGGCCGTCCTCAAGGTCGATCAAGGCGTAGCAGATGTCGTCGGCGGCCTCCATCAGGTAGACCAGAGGATGACGAGCCCAGCGTTGTTCCTCAAGCTGAGGCAGGCCGAGTTTATGAGCAATCTGCTCCAGCAGCGCCAGCTCGCTCTGATAGCAACCGAACTTGTGCTTCTTGTAGCCCAATGAGTCCGCGTGACGGGCGGTCCACGGGTATTTCAGGTAGGTGCCGAGTGTCGCGTAGGTCAGCCGCGTACCGCCGTCGAACTGGTGGTATTCCAGTTGGGTGAGCACTCGAAAACCTTGAGCATTACCTTCGAAATTGAGGAAGTCATTGCGCTCGACTTCGGTCATGTCGTCAAGCCAGCCGCGGCCTGCGGCCTGCTGGAACCAATGGCGGATCGCATCTTCGCCCGAGTGACCGAACGGTGGGTTGCCGATGTCGTGAGCCAGGCAGGCCGATTGCACCACCATGCCCAAGTCGCTGGGTTCGCACCAGTCAGGCAGGGCGCTGCGGATCGTTTCTCCCACGCGCATGCCCAGTGAGCGACCCACACAGCTTACTTCCAGGGAGTGGGTCAGACGCGTATGGATATGATCGTTACTGGAAACCGGATGCACCTGAGTCTTGCGGCCCAGGCGGCGGAAGGCGCCAGAGAAGATGATGCGGTCGTGGTCTTTATGGAACGGACTGCGGCCGAGTTCTTCCGGGCTGTGCAACGGCTTTCCGAGTCGTTCGCGGGTAAGCAGGGTTTGCCAATCCAAGGCTGGTTCTCTCCGGCGAGTGTCAACAGACCCTAGCTTCCCGGTTCGCGCACCTCGCTGCAAGTGGAACTAGAGCCCCAGCGCGTCAATATCGATCAGCAGTAAGCGCTGACCGTTGTCGAAGAATTGGCCAGCGGTGAGGCAATACTGGTTGCTGGTGGCGTCGCGGTAGGTGTTGGACAGCGTCAGTCTGCGTTCATCCCAGCCCTCTGCCAGCAAGTGATAGAAGTACGGCCGCCAGGACCAGTTGTGGCCCAGGTAACTGCTGTCTGCCTGCCAGGCATTGTTGCGCCATTCAAGATTGGGGGTGAGTTGCGTGCCATGGCGGTCACATTGATAAAAGCGCAGCAACCATGGGAAGGCGTGCAGTTGGGGTAGTTGGCTGAGTGGCGCTTGAGCCTGTGCCCATGCTTGCAGAATGCCCATCAGTTCGCCGAGCTGTTGGCGCATCACCATCAAGCGGGCCCGCTCGGTCAGTTTTTGTTGAACATAACGTTCGCGCAGTCGGGCAAAGCGTTCGACGAACGCATCGGTGGGGAAGAGCCCGACCTCGGCTTTGGCGAACAGATAGCCCTGGACATAGCGTGATCCGCATTCCAGGGCGAAATTCAGTTCGGCCTCGGTTTCCACACCTTCAGCGATGATCCAGCACCCGGTTTTTTCTGCCATCTGCGCCAGCGCTTTGACTACATCACTGCTGGGCCCGCCGCGAGCCGCAGCCTGGAACAAGCGCATATCCAGTTTGAGAATGTCTGGTTGTAACGCCAGTACACGATCCAGCTGAGAATAGCCGGCACCGAAATCATCGATCGCGATGCGCGCACCTGCCTGTCGATAACGCTCCACAACCTCAGACAAACGCTGGACGTTTCCGCCCAGTTCAGTGATCTCGAATACGATGCGTCGAGGATCAACGCCATGCCGCTGCAATTGTTTGAGGCTCGGCAGCGCCTGGCCAGAGCGTAAGCGGCTGATCCAGCGAGGTGACATATTCAGGCTCAGGAACCAGTCTTGAGGGGCCTCATGCAGGCGACTCAAAGCGTTGTCGCGGACCAGGCGATCAAGGCGTCGTAACGAGGCAGAAGGTGTTCGCGGATCTGCAAACAACGGCCCGACCGAGGTCAATTGACCATCGGCCTGACGCAGGCGGCCCAGGGCTTCGACTCCGGCAATGCGACCGGTTGCGGTGTCGATGAATGGCTGAAAGCAGGCAAGCGGTTGCCCGTCGATCACAGAGCCTCCTTAGTAAGGTCTTGTTGGGGATGTGCCTCGGCTATCGGGTAGACAGGCAGGACCAGACCCCGCGATAAAGAGGTCTGATCCATGAGCTTTGCAAGAATGCAGCCAGACTAGCTTTTGCCAGAGGAGCCTTGCATCGCCAGCTTGATCAGCGGCAACAGGCTGGTGCCGAGACTGACCAGCCGGGTGAGACTGCTGATGCCACCGCCCTTGGCGCCTTTGCCGGTCAGAAACCCCAGCAAGGTCACTGCGGCAACGCCCCAGAGTGGCGCGTGCTTGATGCCGAAGCCGTCCTTCATGTTTTGTGTCATCCCTCGCACACGCTGTAAGGGTCGCAGCAGGTTCTGGGATTCATGGCGGATTTCCTGGCGATGCATTTCCATGCGCAACCGGATCAAGGCCTTGCGCATCTCGTGCCGGGTATGGAGTTGGGGTATCTCAGGCGGGCTCATGGCAGCAGGCGCTCCCTGTCGTTGGCCAACTCTTCAAGCGTGGCACTGAAGGGTGATGACTCGTCGAAGATTGCCGCTTTCATACGCAGCGCGCAAAAGAGTGCGGCGAGCGTATAGAAGACACACAGGCCGATAATTGCGGCCAGGCGATAAGTGTCCCAGAGCAGGATCAATACCAATACCGAGAGCCCAACCAATAACAGCAAGGCAAAAACCAGTGCCAGACCTGCGAACAACAACAGGCTTACGGTCCGTGATTTTTGCTCTTGCAACTCGATACCGAACAACTCGACATGGCTGTGCAACAAACCCAGGAAAGCGGCACCCAAGCGCCGGGATGAGGTGCTTGGGCCCGTTGCGGACGAGCCGGATTCGTCAATAGGCATATTAGCGCCGCGTCGCCAGCAGGCCGATCAGAAAGCCTACCCCGGCGGCAATTCCCACCGACTGCCATGGGTTGGCCTGTACGTAGTCTTCGGTGGCGGTGACCGCAGCTTTGCTGCGTTCGCGCAGGGAGTCTTCGGTCAGTTGCAGGGTTTCGCGGGCGCGCAACAGACTGTCGTGGATCTGGCTGCGCAGTTCATCAGCTTGATCACCGGCCAGTGTCGCGGTGTGCTCCAGCAACCTCTCGGTGTCATTGACCAGCGTTTGAAAATCCGCCATCAGTATTTCTTGAGCAGTCTTTGCTGTTTTGCTGGCCATGGTTATCTCCGTAGGTGGCTTCTGAATGTTTCGAGTATGAGGCTTGCCGGAAGGTTCAGCGCAATTGCCTGGTACAGCTTTTGCTTTGTCATGGTGCGCAGGCGAGCGATGTTGCGCTGAAGCTGGGCGTAAATGTGGCGCGAGCCATGAAAACCTTAACCTAAATAATTAAAACCCGCGAAAAACCCCTAGCGGCGATTGCCTGTTCGCAATTCCTGCGCCAAAGCGGTTCACCCATACAAAAGCCGTTGCCAAGGCGGGTGCCAATTTGGTGCGCAAAAGGAGTTCTTGAACTGCTTTGGTGCTTTTTCCTGCATTCAGGTCTGCCATCTCCATGGAAAATTTGCAAAGTGCTGTGGACAGTCTGGTCCATAGCTCCAACACGCTGTTCATTCTGATGGGCGCGGTCATGGTCCTGGCCATGCATGCCGGTTTCGCCTTCCTTGAAGTGGGTACGGTCAGGCAAAAAAACCAGGTCAACGCGTTATCGAAGATCCTCAGCGATTTCGCCATTTCGACCTTGGCCTACTTCTTTATAGGCTATTGGATTTCCTATGGCGTCAGTTTCATGCAGCCAGCGGCGGTGATCAGTGCCGATCATGGTTATGGGCTGGTGAAGTTTTTCTTCCTGCTGACCTTTGCTGCGGCGATTCCGGCGATCATCTCCGGGGGGATTGCCGAGCGAGCCAGATTTGCCCCGCAGCTCTGTGCGACGGCGCTGATCGTGGCGTTCATTTATCCTTTCTTTGAAGGCTTGGTGTGGAACGGCAATTTTGGTCTGCAAGCCTGGTTGCTGGCGCGCTTTGGCGCGAGTTTCCATGACTTCGCAGGATCGGTGGTGGTGCACGCCATGGGCGGTTGGCTGGCGCTTGCGGCGGTACTGTTGTTGGGGCCGCGGCAGGGCCGTTACCGCGATGGACGATTGGTGGCCTTCGCACCGTCGAGCATTCCGTTTCTGGCGTTGGGGTCGTGGATCCTGATTGTCGGCTGGTTCGGCTTCAACGTGATGAGTGCGCAAACGCTGCAAGGGCTCAGTGGCCTGGTCGCGGTCAACTCGTTGATGGCGATGGTCGGCGGCACCGTGGCGGCTCTGATCGTCGGTCGCAATGACCCGGGCTTCCTGCATAACGGCCCATTGGCCGGGCTGGTGGCGATTTGCGCAGGTTCCGACTTGATGCACCCGGTCGGCGCACTGGTAACCGGCGCCATTGCCGGGGCTTTGTTCGTGTGGTGCTTCACCGCCGCGCAAGGGAAATGGAAGATTGATGATGTGTTGGGTGTCTGGCCGTTGCATGGGCTTTGCGGCGTCTGGGGCGGGATTGCTTGCGGAATTTTCGGTCAGAGCGCTTTGGGAGGTCTGGGCGGAGTCAGTTTGATCAGCCAGTTGATTGGAACCTCTGTGGGTATCGTCATAGCCTTTGCCGGGGGCTTTGCGGTGTATGGCGCGATCAAGTATTTCCATGGTCTGCGGTTGAGCCAGGAAGAGGAGTATTACGGGGCTGATTTGTCCGTGCACAAGATCGGCGCAGTGAGCCTGGATTGATTGTGCGAATCTGAAATTGCTTTACCTGCAGGAGCCGAGCTTGCTCGCGATGAACGATGGCGAGGCTTGCCTGATGCACCGCGCCGCCTGCATCGCGAGCAAGCTCGGCTCCTACAGGCCTTGTGCTTCCCTTCCATCCGCTTTATTACCCGCCCAGCAATCGTGCTTCACAGGCCTCGAGGGCTGACAAGGTGCCGGACATCAGTACTGTGTCACCTGCCTGCAGGTGGGTGACAGCGTCAGTTGCCAGTTCGTTGCCACCGCGCTGCACGGCCTGCACGTCCACGCCCAGCTGCTCCAGCGCCAGATCGTTCAGCGGCAAGCCGCAGGCATGGGCGCCGGTACCGAGATTGACTGCATGCATCAACACCTTGGGCTGCCCCCGGTTGTCCAGCAGGTTGCTCTGCGCGCCGTGATAAAAACCATGCAGAAGGCGATAGCGGTTGTGCCGGACTTCGTCGACGTTGGCCTGGACCTGTTGTTCGGGTAATCCGAGCATGATCAGCGCATGAGAGGCCAGCATCAGGCTTGACTCGAGCAACTCCGGGACAACCTCGTTGGCGCCTGCGGCTTTCAACTCAGCCAATTGGCTGTCATCCCGGGTTCGAACCAGAATCGGGACGTCAGCGTTGATTCGGCGGGCTTCCTTGAGCACGATCAAGGCGATGTCAGTCTTGTCCACGGCAATCACCAGCAACCGTGCCCGCTCGAGTCCGACGGCCGCGAGCAACTCGCCGCGACGTGAGTCGCCATAGTGCACGCAACTTTCACCGGCCGCGGCTTCCTGGACTCGCACCGGGTCGTCATCGAGCGCGATGAATCGCTGTTGTTCGCGCCGCAGAAAACGGCCGATGGACTGGCCCACACGACCATAACCGCAGATCACCACATGCCCGTGCAATTCGGCATTCAGCTCGGTGATTTCTTCCAGTTTCGCCTCCTCATTGGGTTTGCGATGCAAGCGGGCGGCGATGCCTGGGGCTGCGCGCAATAGCAGCGGCGTCAACAGCATCGAACAGAAGGTTGCCGCCAGCAGAGGACCGCTCATGTCGGTGGGCATCAAATTGCTCTGTTGCATCTGCGCCATTAGCGCAAAACAGAATTCGCCTCCTTGAGCCAGTGCCAGTCCGCTACGCCAGGCTGTTTCGCCGTCGCTACCGCGCCATTTGACCAGAGCCGTCACCACGGCGCCCTTGATCAGCAACAGCGCCAGCGTCAGACCCAGGATATATACACCGTGGCTGGCGAATAACTGCAGGTCGATCAACATGCCGATACTGACGAAGAACAACCCCAGCAAAATATCGCGGAACGGCCGGATATCGGCTTCGATCTGATGCCGGTAATGGCTTTCCCCCAGCAGCATGCCGGCTAGAAAGGCACCCAGGGCAGGAGAGAGCCCCAGCAGATGAGTCAACCAGGCGGTCAGTAGCACGATGACCAATGCCAGCAGCACGAACAACTCGGCGGAATGGGACGCGGCGACTTCATGGAACAGTCGTGGCAGCAACCAGCGACTGGCCAAAAGCAGGCCGACAAACAGCACGACAGTTTTCCCCAGGGTGGTCGGCAGCGCCCAATACCAGGCCTGATCACTGCTGCCGGCAAACACTGGAACCAGTGTCAGCAAGAGCACCGCGACCACATCCTGGAACAACAGCACGCCGATTGCATTCTGGCCGTGGCTGCTGAAGATCTCGCCCAGACCGGTCAATTCTTTGCTGACGATGGCGGTCGAAGACAGTGCCAGGCCGGCCCCGAGTAACAAGGCTGAGGTAGTCGGCACTCCGGACAGCAACAACACGCCGCCCAGCAGTACACCTGTAACCAGCACCTGCAGGCTGCCCAGACCGAAGACCACGTGACGTAACGCGAGCATTTTAGACAGGGAGAATTCAAGCCCCAGTGAAAAAAGCAGGAAGACCACGCCCAGCTCGGCCAGGTCCGGTAACTCTTCGCTGTCATTCACCCAGCCGAATGCAGTTGGCCCCACCAGCAGGCCGACGCACAGATAGCCCAACACCGGTGGCAGTTGCAGGCGCCGGAACAGTGCAATCACCACCAGTGACGAGGCGAGGATGATCAACAGGTTTGCGAACACAGAAGTCTCCGGTCAGGGGCGTTGACTAGCAGAGCGTAGAGGCAAAGAAGCCGCGAGCATCGCGCAATCGGCTCTGAGGGAGAATGATCTGCGTCATTCTTGTGTGGAGCTACCTGATGTCGGCGGCTGATGGTTATGTCCGGTCAGGTAAATCCCTTGGCTCGACGTGTTTTCCCGTCGGGCCTAGAATGAATGCCTATTCCTTGGTGGTCTGTTTGTCATGCCTTCTGAATGCCAGCTATTCGGCACCCTTGGTTGCCATCTCTGTGAACTTGCCGAAGCCGAAGTGATGCCCTTGGTCGAGCGCGGTTTGTTGGTGGAACTGGTCGACATTGCCGAAAACGAAGCATGGGTCGAAGACTACGGCTTGCGTATCCCGGTCCTGCGACGTATCGATACCGGTGCCGAACTGGATTGGCCCTTCGATGCCGAGCAGGTCGTAGCTTTTTTGCGTTGATCAATACTGGCTCTGCGCTTGTCGATCCTTCTGTAATCCGTTGGCGAGAGACGTAATATTCGGTTACTGTATGTCTATACAGCTATCGAGTGTTCTGCCATGTCTCTCAGCTGGCGAATCAAGAAAACAGAGGGAAATCCCATGGTCAATGTCGAACAATTGAAGAGCAGCGTGAACCGGATGTCCGCTGACGTCGTCCGCGAGGCCGTGCTCGAATTGCGTCTGGATGGTCTGGTCACGGAAGGGAAAACTCCCTTCAACAAGCTGCACTTCAATACCTGCTTCGCTGAAATCGAAGCCTTGTTTCAGCGCGCGGGTTACCACCGGCAGCTGGATGTGGTGGGTTATCAGGGGGTGTTGTATGCGCTTTATGATCCAGGACGCTGGGAGGCTGTTGATGTACTGCGCTGGCTCAAAGAGTTTACCGAAGCCGCGGCGCAACCCGGGATGACTCATGCCTGAGGGCCGTGAGTTGCCTGTGCCCGAAACTCTCCTAGGTTCACTTGCGCCCTTGCTGGATAATGCCTGCCTGCACTAATGCTCAGAGCCCTTGTATGTCTACGCCATCTTTTAACGCTGCACAGAATCAAGCGAGTACGTTGTATCTGCCTCCGGGCTCATGGCCGACCGTGCTCGAGTGCCTGTGTGAACACTTTAGTGCTATCAGCCGCGAGCAATGGCTGGACCGGATCGCTCGTGGGCGCGTTCTGGACGGCAATGGTGTAGCGATTACCGTTGGCTTGCCATACAGGGAAGGTCTGCGGATACATTATTTTCGTGAGGTGCCTGACGAAAAACCGATCCCGGTGCTGGAGTCGATTCTCTATGCCGATGAGCATCTGGTCGTAGCGGATAAACCGCACTTTCTACCGGTCACCCCGGCGGGTGAGTATGTTGAACAGACCTTGCTGCGACGTCTGATCCGTCGTCTGGATAACCCGCATTTGGTGCCGTTGCATCGAATCGACCGGCATACGGCGGGGCTTGTGTTGTTTTCGGCCAATCCCGAGAGCCGTTCGGCTTATCAGTCGTTGTTTCCTACCCGCAAAATCGAGAAACGCTACGAGGCTATTGCCCGAGCTTTGCCGGAGTTGTCATTCCCATTGGTTCACAAAAGCCGATTGGTCGATGGCGAACCCTTCTTCCGCATGCAGGAAGGCCCTGGGGTCAGCAACACCGAAACGGCTGTCGCGGTCAGCGAGAAAAATGGTGAGCTTTGGCGTTACGCGTTGTCTCCCGTCACAGGTAAAAAACACCAGTTGCGGGTGCACATGAGTGCGTTGGGGGCGGGTATTTGTAATGACCCGTTCTATCCCGATGTTCTCAAGGATGCCGAAGATGACTATGCGAACCCGCTGAAGCTGCTGGCTCAAGGTTTGCGCTTTATCGACCCGCTGACGGGGCAGGGGCGTCATTTTGAAAGCGAAATCACCTTGCAGTGGTGATTCCCGGTAACGGTTGCGTCAGGTTATTGAGGCGCTAATCGGGACTTCTCCCCGTAAAAACGATAAAACCCGCACAAGGCGGGTTTTATCTATATCTGACAGTCGCCGTTGGGCTTACAGGTCTTTAACGGTACGAACCTGATTTTTGTTGATGCGGGTGTGTTTGCCGTCAAGCTGTTCGAACTCGTAGAAACCCGAATCCTTATCGAATCTGGGTGTGTCGACAGACTGGATTTCACGGCCGTCATTCAGAGTGATCACAGCGGGCGATGCGCAACCGGCGAGCGTGGCGAGACCCAGTGCAAGCATCAGGGTGGCGAGTGTCCGTTGAATCATTTGGTGTCTCCGAATTGAATATTTTTGATTACTGATTTGAGACGTATACAACGCGCGCAAGCTCCTTGGCTAGCGTCAATCCGACACGCTGTTGTGCTGGCGTAACAGCTCAGGGGTATTCAAATTGGCCAGGCGGTGATCGTTTTCGGGGCACTGCAAGGCGTTGGCACCCAGCCTGCGCATGAGTCTGCCCGGGCTGCGTTCACCGTCATCCCAAGCGCTTTGGAAAGCAGCCGCAAGCGCCGTCGGGATAATGCACAGCAGTGGTTCCCAGTGCTCCCCATGGCGCAGCATCAGCGGTTTGTCCGGATGCTGACTGGCGGTTTCGCGCATTGCGTTCAGCAGACTGGCATCAATTTGCGGTACGTCGCAGGGCAATACCAGCAGATGAGTATGTCGAGCAACCGCCAGCCCTGCGCGAATACCGGCCAGTGGGCCAGGGAACTCGTCGCTGTCGTCCTGGACCAATTGGTCGGCAAAGGGCGCGTATTTATCCTGGTTGCGGTTGCAGGAGATGATCAGATCATCACTCAACCCGCGCGTCTTGCGGTGCAGATGAGCAATCAATGGCTGGCCCTGCCACTCCAGCAAACCCTTGTCCTGACCGCCCATGCGTTGCCCGCGCCCGCCCGCCAGGAGGAGAATGGAGCAGGGCGGCAGTTGAGTATTCGAATTCATGAAGCGTCTCCGCAGGGGCAGCGAAACAGGACGCTGTGATATAACACCGGGCTGTTTCTCCTACAACTGGATCGAGCCTATGAAAGCCAAGGCTGATGTACCTTTTGCACCGTTGAACATCGCGGTGTTGACTGTCAGCGACACCCGCACCCTGGAAACCGATACTTCCGGACAGGTCTTCGTCGACCGTCTGAGCGCCGCTGGCCATAACCTGGCCGCGCGGGTTCTGCTTAAAGATGATCTCTACAAAATCCGCGCGCAAGTCGCGACCTGGATAGCCGAAGACGTCGTGCAGGTGGTGTTGATTACCGGCGGTACCGGGTTTACTGGCCGCGATAGCACGCCGGAAGCGGTCAGTTGCCTGCTCGATAAACAGGTTGATGGTTTCGGCGAGTTGTTCCGGCAGATTTCGGTCGCGGACATTGGCACTTCAACCGTGCAATCGCGGGCCTTGGCCGGATTGGCCAATGGCACGCTGGTGTGTTGCCTGCCAGGTTCGACCAATGCAGTTCGCACCGGATGGGACGGGATCCTCGCAGAGCAACTGGACTCGCGGCATCGGCCGTGCAACTTCGTCCCGCATCTGAAGCAGGCCGCACCCTGTGAATCCCGTGGGTAAGCCGGGCAAGACCGGAGCCTTGATGCCGGTCGAAGACGCGTTGGCGCGCTTGCTGGCCATGGCTCAAGCCTCGCCGATTCGCGAGTGCGAGCAGCTGCCATTGGCACAGGTTCAAGGCCGGGTTTTGGCTGACGATTTGAATTCGACCCTGGATCTCCCGCCCTGGCCTAACAGCGCGATGGATGGCTATGCGTTGCGCCTTGCCGACTGGAACGGAGACGCGCTGGCGGTCAGCCAGCGGATATTCGCAGGTCAGGCACCAGAGCCGTTGGCACCGGGCACCTGTGCGAGGATCTTCACGGGCGCTCCCGTGCCCGCAGGGGCCGACTGCGTCGAGATGCAGGAAAATGCTGAAGTGCTGGCCGATGGATGCGTGCGCTTCACTGAAACACTGCGCGCGGGACAGAATATTCGTCCACAAGGCCAGGAAACTACTGTCGGTGAACAGGTGTTGTCGGCGGGCACTCGCCTGGGACCGATCGAGCAAGGTTTGGCTGCTTCCCTGGGCTGCGCGCAGCTGAATGTGATTCGCCGGGTGCGGGTGGCCGTGCTGTCTACTGGTGACGAGCTGATCGAACCAGGACAACCGCTTGGGCCAGGGCAGATCTACAACAGTAATCGCGTGCTGCTGTGCAGCTGGTTGCAGCGCCTGGGTTGCGAAGTGGTTGATGCCGGAATCTTGCCTGATGATCTACCGACCACCCGTAATCGACTCGCTGAGTTGGCAGATGTTGACCTGATCCTTTCCACGGGTGGTGTATCGGTGGGAGAAGCGGATTTCCTCGGTGTCGCCCTGCGTGAAGAAGGTGAGCTGGCGCTTTGGAAACTGGCTATCAAACCCGGAAAACCGCTGACTTTTGGACACTTTAGAGGCGTGCCGGTGATCGGTTTGCCGGGCAATCCTGCGTCGACCCTGGTGACGTTTGCGTTGTTGGCCCGGCCTTATCTGTTGCGCCGACAGGGGGTGGTGGAGGTGCAGCCGTTGCAGTTCCAGGTGCCAGCAGGGTTTGTCTGGCCCAAGCCGGGCAACCGTCGAGAGTACCTGCGAGGGCGCCTGGAACATGGGCGAGCAATCATCTATAAAAATCAGAGCTCCGGGGTATTACGCAGTGCGGCCTGGGCCGAGGGATTGGTTGAAGTGCTGGAGGGGCGCACGCTGGCTGAGGGCGACTGGGTGAACTTCATTCCGTTGAGTGAAGTGCTGGGGTGAGCCTTGGCGGCTCAACCGGGCCCGGCCTGAACAGGGCCGGGCGCAGTAATAGTCTGGAGCGGGCTAGCGGATCAGCGCTTGCAGAAGTTGACCGAAACGGCTGTTGGAAATCCAGGCCAGAAGAGTAATCAGCATCAGCAGCGCTGCTGCTACAGCCGAGCAGGCGAGCATGCCCTTGATGGATTTAGCGTTGCCAGGCGATTTATCGAGACCGTCGTGCATATATTCCGGGCGAGCAACCATGCGGCGGGCGTTTACATCGCTGGGTAACGCGCTCCTCTGCAGCTGATCGATACTCGGGTTTGAGCCCCTTGAGAGCTTCTCATTGTTCATGTCCATGCACTTCCTTGTGTGAGGCGTCGTTCGCGCGAAAAACAATGGCTCACGAACGTTCTTCGATTACCTCATTCAGGTCAATTAAGCCGATTCGCAGTGTGCTGTCAGAAAATTTACCGGAGGATGGGCGGCTTGATTCGATAGCTGTCGGGATGATCAATAATCGGTTAGTCATCGAGGCTGATGATCGATCCGCTCCGACCTGCCAGCCATTGCGCGCTGCCCTTCCTGGCCTGGATTCAGTGCCGGAGAAAAGCCCCGTCCGTCGTCGCTGATGAACAGTGCCAGGCCCTGAGTTTTCCTTAACTTCCAACAGACGCTCGACCAGTTCCTGGGGCTGAAACTTGATCGATTTCAGCGAGTGACGATGCTGGACCCAGACGCTGGTCAATGCGGCCAGATTCAGTGCCACCAGGCGAAGGGTGCTGGCTGCGCAGCAAACCTTCGTCGAACGCCCCGCGCGCGCCCCGGTAAGGCATAAATAGACGAAGCACGCGCGGTGATCGGGGCCCGGTCGACACTGCACAGCTAAAAGTGCGCAGTTTCTGGCCCGACGGCTGGCAGGCTTGTCGACAGGGGGACGCTCTGCGTGACTTTGGCCATCTGGGTGATTTCCACCTGCAACTTATCCTTGCCGAGCAGGTCGTCGGCCAGCTTCTGCGAAAACGGCCAGTAGTTCAGTTCGGCAGTCAAGGTGAGCGGCCCGACGGCGTCGGTCGGCACCATGAAGGAGAACGCCCGAATATCGTAGCCCTTGGGCAGAATGCGGTTATCCGAGAGAATTTGCGTGGCACTCCAGACATCGACGTCCAACTCTTTGCCGTCCTTGTCGCCCAGGTGCACTTTGAAGTTTCGCGTGTCGTCCTCGGTCTTACCGTCCTTGATCGAGCCCAGCCGATAGAGCTCGCGACCACTGGCATCGAGCACCCGGAAATCGATCCACATCTCCCGTCCCTCCGGAAAGCCGGTCGGCAGCTTGTGCCCGGCGCCGACATTGGCAACTTTGACAGCTACCGAGGTGTATTGCCCGGGAATGATGGCTGCCGGCAGTTGCTGGAACTTTATTTCCCCTGCGCGCGCGAGCATGTCGCGCGAGTGTTGCGCGCCCTCTTCCTGACCGAGATGCTTGAGCACCATAGAGTTGGCTCCGCTGAACCAATGTGAGGCGACCTGTTCGCGGTCTGGCCCCATGATCGCGGCCTTACCCGCAAAACTCGACATATGGCAGCTCTGGCAGGTTTTATCGTCAAGGCTGTAAGAGCTCTCCTGCCATTCGTCATAGGTGCGCTCGACCGCCACACTGCTGAACGGGTGCGTGACGTTGTGGCAGGTGGCGCAAAAGTCCGAGCGCGTGTGCAGAGGGGAATACACGGTGTCGTGATAGGGCGAAACGGCGTCTTTACGCGGGCCGAACTTAGTCGGTTTACCGTGCGCTCGAGGGCTCAAGACATAGGCGCCGTTATCGAGGCCCGTGCGGGCACTGATGTTGTGGCAGGTCTCGCAATCGACCCCAGGCATCGGATGATTCTTCGCGCTGTCTTCAATCGAGGAGCGGTTGAGTTCCGAATTGATCTGCCCGGTCGTGAGACCGATCGGGGTATGGCAGCCGGTGCAGAAGTTATCGACCTTGCCCTCGGTGGCCGAGCTCGCACGCTTGAGCAAGGCCCGATAGATGGGTTCATCCCAGGCTTGGGACATCATCGACGAGCGCCACTGCTTGTAGATCTCCGTATGGCAAGCGCCACATATCTGGGCATTGTCGAAGTCCTTCACATTCAAAACCAGGTTGCCAGTGGTATTGGCCCGATGCGGAAAGAACGGCATACCGCCATTCACATGCATGAGCTTGGAGCGTGCCGGCTCCAGCCACTTTTCATTACCTTGATTGTCATTGCCCTGAGGTTCGTCGGCCGCAACCAGCGTTACCGTCAGCAGGCCGGCTAGAAAGCACAAAAAACGGCGAACTAAAGGTCTGTGCCTGGGCGAGTGTTTGCGTATAGGGTTAAAGCGCAAACCTGCACGCACCACGAAAAGCGGCATGAACAATACCGTCAGCGAAATATTCAAGTCGATAATGCTTAGCCTGACATTCTCCGGTACCTTGAATAAGGCCGCGAAAGAGCCGGCGCACATCATCCATAGAATAATAAAAGCCAATAACAAGTGCAGCGCTACCTGCAATAACGTGTGTTTATGGTGGTTCATGAAAGTTTCCCCAAGACGATTGCAGAGGGTGACCGCAACACGTCTATTGAGTTGACAGAGGTACTTCATGATTCATGCCGATGGTTATATGTAATCACTCAATGGGGCACTTACAACTCCCCGACTCTCCACCTTTCATGAACGGGACAAACTCACTCAGCAATTACTCTGCCAGCATTCTGACGAAATATGCGTGACAGCCTGAAAGCCCCGTAAACACTGGCTTGAGCCTGAAGTGATGGGTTCATCAAAACGCGAATACTGCTGGGTAATGGCACCCATTAGTGGGGGGGGTATACCGAAGTTGGGGGAGTGTGTGACCGCTCTTTCTGCCCGTCGCTGCTCATCTCCGCCCGGCAGGATTTTAAACTAACGAATGACTCGCTCGACACACAAGATTTTAAAAAAATTGACTACTAAAATTTTCCATTGCAGCTAGAGTGAATCTAGGTAGCCGCCACACTGTGACAGGAGGGCATTTCAATTCAGCATACAAAATAGCGCTTCGCCTAATTTGACTACGCTTCACGCCAGCCAACTTCGAGTCGACGTGATAACTCGCGCGAACAGAAATATTTCTGGCCAGGAATTCATCTCGCAAAAGGAAAGTCCCCGAACTCGGCAACCCCAAACTGAATCGAGTAATGTCATCATGAAGAAACACTTGAGCATCCTTCGAACTATCAGCTTGACCTGCGCGGTCGCAGGCGGACTGGTTGCAGTCAGTCCGCCCTACAAGATTGCCCTCGCCGCTAAAGCGCCAGCGCCAGTAACAGCGCCACAGCCAGCAACCGAGCTGCCATTAAACAAACTGCAGTCGCTACGCGGCATGACGCCGCCCGACCCGTCGGGAACCGAGGGCGGACGCAAGGTCGATCTGATGACTGACTACGTGCAAAATCGCGCAGCGGCGATCCAATTGGGCAAGGCCCTTTTCTGGGACATGAACATCGGCAGCGATGGCTCCACCGCTTGCGCGACTTGCCACTTTCACGCCGGGGTCGATCACCGGATCACCAACCAGCTCAATCCCGGCCTGAGTAACACCGATGCGAACGTCGCGTCGCTCTTCAACAAGCCGTTCGCAGCGTCCAGCATTCCTGGCGACGTGGCCTCATTCACAACCAAATCCGGTGGCAAGGGCGGCCCGAACTACACGCTCAAGAAAGCCGACTTCCCGACCCATGTGCTGGCTAATCCGCTCGATCACAATTCGACGATCCTCTACTCGACCGACGATGTGACCGGCTCACAAGGTGTGTTCGACGCCAAGTTCATCATGGCGTCTCAATCGCGTTTCGACAATTGCACGCAGCTGCCGGACGGCATTTTCCATGTGGGTGCCATCAATGTCCGTCGTACTACCGGGCGCAACGCACCTACAGTGATCAACGCCGCCTTCAACGTGCGCAATTTCTGGGATGGTCGGGCCAACAACGTCTTCAATGGCTTCTCGCCGTTCGGCAATCGCGATCCTGATGCTGGCATCTTCGTCACCAACGATGCCAGCGGGATTGCGGCCAAGGTGCGGCTAGCACTCAACGATGCCTCTGCCGCCTCGCAGGCCGTAGGACCTCCCGGCAGCGCAGTCGAAATGTCCTGCGGCGGGCGCACCTTCGCGGACATCGGCCGACGCATGCTCGACAGGCAGTTGCTCACCCAACAGAAGATCGCACCAACCGATTCGGTACTGGGCGCTTTTTCCGGCGCAAATCGACCCACCTACCGTGACATGGTCCAGAAGGTCTTCCAGCCACGGCTGTGGAACGCGACTCAGCAGGTTTCGCTAGGCAGCACGCCGTATAGCCAGATAGAGGCCAATTTCCCACTCTTCTTCGGGCTCGCGATCCAGATGTACGAATCCACCCTGGTCTCTGATCAGGCGCCGCTGGATGACTACTTGAACGGTAATCGTCAGGCATTGAATGCCCAGCAAGTCACTGGCATGGGTATTTTCACTGGCAAGGGCAAGTGCGTTAAATGCCATGCTGGACCGGAATTGACGAACGCAGCCAGCAGTTTGCGGCTCCTGGCCGGTGGGCGCGTCAACCGTATTACGATGGCTGACAACCTGACGACGCTCCTTGACAGAGGCTTCTTCAACACAGGTGTGCGCCCGACTTCGGAGGACTTGGGGGCTGGCGGTACGGACCCATTTGGTAACCCGCTGTCTTTCACCCGCGAATACAACACCATGCTGCAAGGCGGAAAAGTGCCTGACCCTTTTACTGTCAACGTTTGCACATTCGACGTGCCATTGAGCTCGGCGATACCCTGTGACCCGACGCTCACGCCCAAAGTCGGCTTCCGCGATTCTGTCGATGGGACCTTCAAGACACCGACGCTGCGCAACATCGCTTTGACCGGGCCGTATTTCCACAATGGCAGCCGGGCGACCCTGCAACAGGTCGTGGAGTTCTACAACCGAGGCGGCGACCAGCGCGGCCAGGATGCGAACAACACCAGCGGATTCGACCATCCCAGCGTAAATCAGCACAACGCCTCGAACCTCAGTCCGGATATAAAACCCCTGAGCCTGTCCTCCACTGACATTGACGCACTGGTCAAATTCATGGAGGTCGGGTTGACCGACCCGCGGGTCGCATGGGAACGAGCTCCATTCGATCATCCGGAGCTGTTCATTCCGCAAGGCGCAGTGGGTGACGAAAACAGCGTGACCGCACAGGCGGCTGATCTCACGGCAACGACCCAGCGGGCGGCAGATGCGCTAGTGGTGATTAAACCCGTCGGCGCAGAAGGTCGCACACTCAGTCAGGGACCTTTGCAACCGTTCAACAACGACCTTCCTTGATTTGGATGCAGGGTCCGAACGACTGCAACTCCGAAAGCTAGTTATGTCAGCCAACAAAAAAACCCGCCAAGTGGACCTTGAGCGGGTTTGGCCATTAAGTGAGTCAACTAAGGACGTGAGTCATCCAAGGGGCGGCATAATACCACCTGAGATACCGTTGGCCGCGTTCTGGATACAGGTCCAAAGCGTCAGGATTTCAAGATTCTTTGGACGTTGGTAGCCGTTCTTGTCGGGCATTCACCAAAGACTCGGCTGAGAAAGTGAGTAGCCAGTCAGTTGTGTTTGTCGGTCATGGATATGAAGTCTTCAATGGCGATATTGCCGGGTAATGCTCAAGTTGCAGGGCGATCCCTTGACACTGAATATCCGGATCTTTTACGCACTCACACTTGGCGCTCTGCGAGAGAAACCAGCGTAAACGGCTTGGGATGATATGACGGGCCAGACTGACTCTGCCCCACCTGGAAGGCAAATGCATTGATCAGAGAGACTTGTTCACTGTCATCCAGACCGAGCTTGCCGGTATTAAGATCGATGAGTTCGAGTTGCCAGGCCATCAAGGTAAAGCAGTCTTTCAAGGCATCCAGAGCCTGATCGTGCAGGTCCATATGGTTTCGCGCGTGGGTTAGCAAACCATGAATATGCCGCGAGAATTCGGAAACTGCCTGGATTGCCAGTGCATCAGCCTTGTTGGCAAGCCTGAGCAGAGTACTCAGCATGCAGTCGATGGCGTCCTTGTCATTGCTGATCAGTTGCAGATGACTCAGGCATTCCTCTGACTTGGCCAGTAGCGATTCAGCTTCGAGGAGAAACTCGGGAAGTCTTTGAGGCCACTCTTTTCCGCCGTTCAGCATGCTTTTCTCCACAACATCATGTCAGGTGGGGCGAATGACCATAATCTAATGCAGACTTTTGAGCGGTGTCTGTAGTCTATTTCTGATTGTTGCTGGTCTGAGATAAGCAGTGTGTTTGTTCTCGGCGAATCATTCAACAAGCCTGAAGAGGCAATCTTTAACTGGCTGGAGATAGCCAGCCGTAGGGGCCGAATGGCACAGGCAAGTAAACGGGAAATGGCGCCTGGCCGCGGTCCTGTAATCACTGACAAAAGCCTGACTCCATTCATGCTATGAGAATGACATCACATTAATGGCTATTTGATACTGCGAGTATCAGGTCGGACCTGATTGTCAGTAGGGGATTCCCTTAGATAAGGGGACCTTGTGTAGACACCGAGGTCACGTGATGGGAAATGCAGCTGATTGAATGACGAAGCCAGTAGAGCATGATGTCAGTATGATATCGGTGTTGTTGCATGTCATTTTGTTTGAGGGTCAAGGTCCGGCGCAATCCGCCGATAACTCTCTTTAGTGAATTCATCAGAACACGCCCAGGAGTCATTAATGGCTGGCATTCTCGACACGGTAGATCAACGCACGCAGCTGGTGGGTGAGAATCGCCTGGAAATTCTCATGTTCCGTCTGGCCGGTCGGCAGCTTTTTGCGATCAACGTCTTCAAGGTGCAGGAAGTGTTGCAGTTGCCCAAGTTGACGCTGATGCCTCAGCGCCATCCGTTTGTTTGCGGCGTGGTCAATCTGCGCGGCCAGACACTGCCGGTAATTGATCTGTCCCAGGCGATCGGCATGCGACCTCTGGTGCCAGGACCTGATAGCACGATCATCGTGACCGAGTACAACCGTTCTGTGCAGGCGTTCCTGGTGGGTGGGGTCGATCGCATCGTCAACATGAACTGGGAAGCGATTCTGCCACCGCCGACCAGCGCCGGTCGCCAGCATTACCTGACCGCCATCAGCAAGGTCGACGATCAACTGGTCGAGATCATTGACGTGGAAAAAGTACTGGCCGAAATCGTGCCGTACAACGCCAAGGTGTCTCGCGACAAGCTCGATCACCCAGTGCTGGCGCGTGCCCGCGGTCGCGAAATGTTGTTGGTCGATGATTCCAAGGTGGCCTTGTCGCAATTGCGCGATACCCTGGGCCAGCTTGGGGTGAAGATGCACATCGCCAGCGACGGTCTCAAGGCGCTGAACATGCTCAAGGCCTGGGCCGACACCGGTGTGGTCATGACTGACAAGCTGCTGATGATCTTCACCGATGCGGAAATGCCAGAGATGGATGGCTACCGTCTGACCACTGAAATCCGTAACGACCCGCGCCTGCGCGGTTTGTATGTGGTACTTCACACCTCGTTATCCGGCAGCTTCAACGATTCGATGGTGAAAAAGGTTGGTTGCGACAACTTCTTGTCCAAATTCCAGCCGGACAAACTGGTCGACGTGGTCCGTCAGCGTTTGATGCTGGACGAAGTCCCCGCCTGAGAACCTCTAAAACAGACCTGTAGGAGCCGAGCTTGCTCGCGATGGACGTTAACGATAACGCGCGCTTGCTGAATAAACGCGCCGCCCTTGAGTCCATCGTCGGAACGCCGCCCGGACCAATCGAGCGTCGATCGGCTGCTCCTACAGGGGCACAGCGCAGTCTGCCTTTGATTCAGCGATCGAGCTCGTATAGGGTGGCGTTTTGGCCCAACAGGGAGCTGGCTCATGCTGCGTCTCAGCGCGCTTTATCGTTACCCACTCAAGTCCGGCAAGGGCGAACCGTTGCAACAGATCACCCTGGATAAACTGGGGCTGGACGGGGATCGACGCTGGATGTTGGTGGATGAGGCCAGCGGACATTTCCTGACCCAGCGTGCGGTACCGCAAATGAGCCAGCTCTCGGCCTTGTGGAATGCGGCTGGCGGCCTGACCCTCAGTGCTCCAGGCCGTTCCCCCATCGACGTCTCTTTACCCGACGACCACGCTGAACTGCGCGGTGTGACCATCTGGCGCGACACCTTGCGGGTTCCGGATGCGGGCGATCAGGCGGGTGCCTGGCTGAGTGAGTTCATTGGCAAACCTACACGGCTGGTGCAGGTGCCGCTCGAGCGTGCGCGCACCACTCAGGCTGGCTATGGTAGAGACGACGATCAAGTCGCGTTTGCCGATGGCTTTCCGCTGTTGCTGATCGGTCAGGCTTCGCTTGACGACTTGTCGAGCCGCGTCGGCCGCCCGCTGGAAATGCTGCGTTTTCGCCCCAACCTGGTGATCGAAGGCAGTGAAGCCTTTGCCGAGGATGGCTGGAAGCGGATTCGCATCGGCGACGTCGAGTTCCGGGTGGTCAAGCCTTGCTCGCGCTGCATCCTGACCACCATCGACCCGCAGACGGGTGCGCGCAGTGAGGATCGTGAGCCCTTGGCCACGCTTCAAAAATACCGGGCGCAAGAAGGTGGCGCAATGTTCGGCCAGAACCTGGTCAACGACGGCAATGGCCGGCTTGAAGTCGGTATGCCGGTGACGATTGTCGAATAATGAACGGTCCTGAATGAAAAATGCCCGTATCGCTTGATACGGGCATTTTTGTATTCGCCGCAAAAAAAACCGGGTTTCAGATCGGTTTTAGCCGCGGTATTCGCACAGGTAAGCAGTGTCGACTGCGACTTTCAGTTGGAACTTGCTGTTGGCCGGGACATTGAACTGGCTGCCAGCGGCGAAAGTTTCCCAGTCACTGCTCTCAGGCAGTTTGACGGTCAGTGCGCCGGAGACCACGTGCATGATTTCCCGCTGGCTGGTGCCGAATTCGTATTCGCCCGGTGCCATGACGCCGATAGTTGCCGGACCTTCGGCGGTTCCGAAGGCAATCGACTTGACGGTGCCGTCGAAGTACTCGTTGACTTTAAACATGGGAGATTCCTCGAAATGGGCTAAAAAGGCTGGCCAGTATGCACAAGCCTAAATAGCTCGTCACCCCTCTAGACCGGAAGAATCAGCGGTAATAAGCGTGCTGTGTTACGCGCATCGTAGCAGCTGCCGAGCCTGCGAGGCTGCGTTCGAGCCGGGGTCGCGCTCGACCGAAGTCCTCGCCAATCCGGTGTATGCGGTTTGCTTGAAGGAACCCATTGCCTGATTTAACGACCGCTTCGCAGTCGAACGCAGCCTCGCAGGCTCGGCAGCTGCTACGACGCGGTATTTCAGCTTTAGATCGGAAGACTCAGCGGTAACAGGCGTGCGGTATTGCGTGCATCCTCCAGTGCCCGATGCTGTTGACCATTGAACTGCATCCCGGCCAATTGCAGCGCACCATTAAGCCCCAGCGGGCGCTCCAGTCGACGGGCCTTGGCAAAGCGCTGCTTGAGGTTAATGTGGGGCACCTGGCTCAGCGCACTGTGCAACTGCAGTCGCTGCCATTCCTGTTCCAGTTGCTTGCGATCGTAATCCCCCCAACTGGCCCAGCCGTCGAGACGCGATTGATGCTGGCCGAGCCAGCGCTCAAACAGCGGCCAGACCTCGGTCAAGGGCTGGGCGGCGTCGATATTGGCCTGGGTGATATGCGTCAACTCGCGACAGAAGGGCGTCAGCAGTGGCCGACGCAACGGGCGCACGAATCGCTGAAAGCTATCCAGCTCCCGGCCTTCGCGGTTCACCAGTGTGGCGCCGATTTCGATGATTTCCATCTCGGCCACAGGCCAGCCTCCTTCATCTGTTGTCGCTTCAAGGTCTATTACCAGCCAGTGAGGCATCGCAGGCTTCCTGATATCCGCGTCCTTATGAGGCTTGAGCGTAGCCAAACCCGACGGATCCGCCTAGTGGCCTGTGTGGTTGGTTCTGTTAGTCAACTTCGGCGCCACAAGCCCCTATCCTGCGTTGCTGTTCCTCGCCATAGCGGGCTATGACTCGTCACAGCGCCTTGGCCAGGGACTTCTGGCATCCGAATTTGAACTAACGAACCAACCGTACAGGCCACTAGATGACCTCGAGTAGTATTTGTCGGTTTTTTACTTGATCGCCCAGGCTGACTTGTATTCGTTTGATCACCCCGTCGATCCCTGCTTTGAGCGGATGCTCCATCTTCATCGCTTCGAGCACCAGCAGTAGCTGGCCTTTAGTGACCTGGCTGCCTTCTCTGACCAGGACGTCGATGATGGCGCCATCCATTGGTGCTTTCAGGGTGCCGGAGCTGACGCAGGCCTGACTGCCGACCAGCACCCGGGTTTGATCGCGCAAGTGCAGGCTGCCGGGACGGGTGAACAACCACAAGTGCCCGGCGTCGAGCCGATAGGCGTAACGGCGGCGGATGCCATTGATTTCAAGATTGACCCAGCGGTCGTCGCCATCGAGCAACTTCAGTTCGAGTGTTTTCCCTGCTTGCTGAACCTGAAACTGTCTGGAAGCCAAAGCGGTCAGTTCCAGCGGCCACTGCACATCATCCAGGCCGATCCGGTAATGCTGCGCAACACTGGCGCTGTTGCGCCAACCCGCCAGCTCGGTTGAATGGAGACTGGCCGAATGCTGATAGAACAACGCGGCGGCGATGGCCAGTTCCTCAAAGGTTGGTGTGTGCGGGCGCAAGCTGGGGTCGTCGGCGAAGTGCTGGGCAATGAATGCCGTACTGAACTCACCGGCAATGAACTGCGGGTGTTCAAGCAGATTGGCCAGCAAGCGTTGATTGCTCTGCAGGCCCAGTAACACGCAGTCCTCGACCGCTCGCAGTAACTTGCGTCGCGCCTCTTCCCGAGTGGCGCCATGGGCGATGATCTTGCCCAGCAGCGGGTCATAGAACGGGCTGATAGTCTGGCCCTCGAGTAGGCCATGGTCGAAGCGCACGCGGTCCTGCAGTGCCGGTTCCCAGCGCGCGACCTGACCTGCCTGTGGCAGAAAATCCTCTGCCGGGTCTTCGGCGTACAGCCGCACTTCAATGGCATGGCCCTTGAGTTCGACCTGCTCCTGACGCAATGGCAGCGGCAGTCCGGCGGCGACGTTCAGTTGCCAGGCCACCAGGTCCAGGCCGGTAATCAGTTCAGTCACCGGATGCTCGACCTGCAAGCGGGTGTTCATCTCCAGAAAGTAAAACTGCCCGCGCTGATCCAGCAGAAACTCCACCGTACCGGCACCGACGTAGTTCACCGCGCGACCGGCCTTGAGTGCTGCTTCGCCCATGGCCTGGCGCAACTCGGCGGTCATCACCGGGCAGGGCGCTTCTTCGATGATTTTCTGATGACGGCGCTGGATCGAGCAATCGCGCTCGCCAAGGTAGATCAGGTTGCCGTGCTGGTCGCCGAACAGTTGGATTTCCACGTGTCGCGGTTCGATCAGTGCGTGTTCCAGAATCAGCTCGTCGCTGCCAAATGCGTGCAGGGCTTCGGAGCGCGCGGTGCGGATTTGCTCCAGCAATTCGCGGGCCTCATGCACCAGGCGCATGCCGCGCCCGCCACCACCGGCACTGGCCTTGATCATCAATGGATAACCGATGCGTTCGGCTTCGCGACTCAGGGTGGCATCGTCCTGTTCCTTGCCTTGATAACCGCCGATGCACGGCACGCCCGCGGCGAGCATGGCGACTTTGGACAGCCGTTTGCTGCCCATCAGATCAATGGCTTCGGGGCCGGGACCGATAAAGGTGATCCCGGCACGTTTGCAGGCCGTGGCGAATGCGGCGTTTTCCGATAAAAAACCGTAACCGGGATGGATCGCATCGGCGCCGCTGCGCTGTGCCGCGTCGATGATGGCGGCGATGTTCAGGTAGGACTGCTGCACGGGTGGCGGGCCAATGTTCACCGCTTCGTCGGCCAGGCGAACATGGCGTGCGTCGGCATCGGCGTCACTGAATACCGCGACTGTACGGTAACCCAGCGCCTGGGCCGTGCTCTGGATGCGACAGGCGATTTCACCGCGATTGGCGATCAGGATTTTGCGCAAGGCGGGCATGGGGCGGTTCCTTGGGATCTGTGTTGTTTGTGCTGCCGTCATCGCTGTAGGAGCAGCCGGTCGACGCTCCTACAAGGCCGTTTCAGGGCGCCCAAACCGGTGGGCGTTTCTGTAGGAAAGCGGTGGTCCCCTCGATACCTTCCGGCCCGGTCACGGCAGCGCTGAACCAATCGGCAGCCTGATCCAGCAATGCCCCCTGAGGTTGTTCGGCACTGGCCAGCAGCAGGGCTTTGGTTGCGGCATTGGCACCCGGTGCGCAACACAAGACATGCGCAAGCACCTCGTCGAGACGTTCGGCCAGGGCTTGCGGATCGTTTTCGACAAAATGCACCAGACCCAGACGCTCAGCTTCGTTGCCGTCAAAGCGTGCCGCGGTCAGGGCCAGCCGGCGAGCCTGGGTCAAACCGATGCGCTTGACCACGAACGGCGCGATTTGCGCCGGCAGCAAACCAAGGCTGGTTTCCGGCATGCCGAATTGCGCTTGATGATCGGCTATCGCGATATCGCTGACACAGGCCAGACCGAAACCACCGCCCAGAACCGCGCCTTGTAACAGGGCGATCACCACTTGCGGCGCTTGTTCAGTCTCTTCCAGCAGGGCGCCGAAGGCGCGGTTCAGCTCACGATAAGCCGTCGGCCCTTGGGCGCGGGCGTTGGCCATGTCTTTCAAATCACCACCGGCCGAGAAGTGGCCGTCGGCGCCGCCAATGACCAGCGCACGGATCTGCCGGTCATCATGCACCGCCGCCAGCACTGCGCGCAGCTCCGCGACCATTTGTAAACTCATGGCGTTGCGGCTTTCAGGTCGGTTCAAGGTGATATGCAACACGCCGCTGTGGGGCTCCAGCAGCAGCGTTTCGCAGGCGGGTAGCGGGCTCATGGTTTTTTCCCGGGCAGGATGCCCATCAGTTTGCAGATGATGCCCAGCATGATTTCGTCGGCGCCTCCGCCAATCGAGACCAGCCGCACATCGCGATAGGCACGGGCTACCGGGTTGTCCCACATGAAGCCCATGCCGCCCCAATATTGCAGGCAGCTGTCGCTGACTTCCCGGCCCAGACGCCCGGCCTTGAGCTTGGCCATGGAGGCGAGGCGCGTGACGTCCTGACCTTTGATGTATTGCTCGGTGGCCTGATAGACCAGCGCGCGCAGGCATTCGATTTCGGTTTGCAACTCGGCCAGACGGAAATGAATCACCTGGTTGTCGATCAGTGCGTTGCCGAACGTCTTGCGCTCCTTGCAGTACTCGATGGTGCTGTCGACGCAGTATTCCAGGCCCTTGAGCATGTTCGCAGCACCGAACAGGCGTTCTTCCTGAAACTGCAGCATCTGCATCATGAACCCTGCGCCTTCATGGCCGATACGGTAACGCTTCGGCACGCGCACATTGTCGAAAAACACCTGGGCGGTTTCCGAACTGCGCATGCCGAGCTTGTCCAGATGCGGGCCGAGGCTGACGCCGGGGCTGTTCATCGGCACGATGATCAGCGATTTGTTGACGTGGGGTTTGTCGTCCGAGGTGTTGGCCAGCAGGCAGATGAAATCGGCGCTTGGCGAGTTGGTGATCCACATCTTGCTGCCGTTGATCACATAGTCGTCGCCGTCTTTGCGGGCGGTGGTTTTCAGCCCGGCGACGTCGGAGCCGGCGCCGACTTCGGAGACTCCGATGCAGCCGACGTATTCGCCGCTGATGGCAGGACGCAGAAATTCTTCGCGCAGTTCATCAGAGCCGAAGCGCGCCAGCGCGGGCGTGCACATGTCGGTCTGCACACCGATGGACATCGGTATACCGCCGCAATGAATGGTGCCGAACTCTTCGGCGGCGACGATCGAGTAGCCGTAGTCCAGCCCCATGCCGCCAAATTTTTCCGGCTTGGAAATACCTAACAGCCCCAACTCGCCGGCCTTGCGGAAAATCTCATGAATGGGAAAGCGCCCGGCCTTTTCCCATTCTTCGACGTGAGGATTGATCTGGCGATCGACAAAATTACGTATCGTGCGACGCAGTTCTTCGTGTTCCCGGGTGAAGATCATTTTTATTGTTCTCCTCAAGCTCCGATCGTTCCCACGTCGAGGCGTCGAACCGTCTGCGTGGTAACGCCTCTCTGGACGCTCTGCGTCCGCTTTTGTGACGCAGAGCGTCACGGGCTGCATTCCCACGCGGAGCGTGGGAACGATCATCAAAAGCGCGCGATCCCAAAACTATTGGGTTGTAGATGACGCACTTGCGCCTCGTGGCAAATATCCAACAAGTAACCCAACAAAATTCGTGTATCCCGTGGATCGATAAGGCCGTCGTCCCACAAGTTGGCGCTGCCGTACAGCGCGGTGGACTGGCTGTCGAGTTTCTGCGCGGCGGCCTGTTCGAGCATGTCGAGCATCTTCGGGTCGGTGATCGAGCCATCCTTGACCTGCCTGGCTTCGGTGACGATGCGCAGCACCTTGCCGGCCTGGGTGCCGCCCATCACTGCGGTACGGCTGTTAGGCCAGGCAAAGATGAAGCGCGGGTCCAGGCCGCGGCCACACATCGCGTAATTGCCGGCGCCGTAGGAGCCGCCGACGACGATGGTCAGTTTAGCTACGCGGGCATTGGCCACTGCCTGGATCATCTTCGCGCCGTGTTTGATCACGCCGTGTTGTTCTGACTCGGTGCCGACCATGAATCCTGTGGTGTTGTGGAAGAACAGCAGCGGCGTCTGGCTCTGATCGCAGAGTTGAATAAACTGCGCGGCCTTGCTCGCACCTTTAGGCGTGATTGGGCCGTTGTTGCCGATAAAACCGCAGGGTCGGCCCTGGATCTGCACGTGTCCGCAAATGGTTTGGTGATCGAATTCACCCTTGAACTCCAGAAAGCTCGAACCGTCCGCCACCCGGGCGATGATCTCCCGAACGTCGTAGGTTTTTTTCGTATCGTCGGGGATCAAGCCGAGTAACTCATCGATCGGGTACAGCGGCTCGGCCCAGGTCCTGGCCGACTGCCCAGGCAACTGCGCATTCCACGCCAGCAGGCTGACAATCTCACGGGCGATGCGCAGACCGTCGGCATCGCTCTCGGCCAGGTACTCGGCGGTGCCGGCGATTTGCGCGTGCATCTGGGCGCCACCCAGTTCTTCGTCGGTGGCCACTTCGCCGGTGGCCGCCTTGAGCAGCGGGGGGCCTGCGAGAAACAGCTTGGCCTTGCCGCGCACCACCACCACGTAGTCCGACAGCCCTGGTTGATATGCGCCGCCAGCTGTCGCCGAGCCGTGCACCACCGTGATCTGTGGCAGGCCCATGGCCGACATCCGCGCCTGGTTGGCAAAGCTGCGGGCGCCCTCGACGAAAATCTCCGCTGCGTAATTAAGGTTGGCACCGCCGCTTTCCGCCAGCGTCACGATCGGCAGTTTGTTTTCCATCGCAACCTGCTGCAGACGCAGGGACTTTTTCAGACCGCTGGGGGAGATGGTCCCGCCCTTGATCGCGCTGTTGTTGGCGACCACCAACACCCGCACCCCGGCTACATAACCAATCCCGGCGATCAATCCGCCACCGGCCTGGCTGCCGTCCTTGTCGTCGTGCAACTTGTAACCGGCCAGGCTTGCCAGTTCGAGAAACGGCGCGCCGGGGTCAAGCAGCAGGTTCAGACGTTCGCGGGGTAACAGCTGCCCGCGTTTGTCGAACTTCGGTTTGGCCTCGGCTGCCTTGGCCAACAGGTTTTGCTCCAGCTGGCGAACCTGGGCGACACTGACCAGCATCGCCTCGCGGTTCTGCGCGAACTGCGCGCTGTGCGGGTCGAGCCGAGATTGAATCACCGGCATGGGTTATTCCTTATCCTTGAGCACTTCCGGCAAATGAGAACGGTGAAATCCATTGAAGGATTCACTGTTTTTCGCCTTGTGTATTGGCCATGCACGTCCGCCGAGGCTGGCTGCACCGTCGATGCGTAATGTGCTGCCGCTGATGAAGGCCGCCGCCGGACTGAGCAGGAAGACAATCGCCGCGCTGACCTCCGACTCTGTGCCGATGCGCTTGAGCGGCACATGTTCGCGCAAGGTCGGAATCACTGCTCTGTATGCGCCTTCATAGGTGTCCATACTGCTTGAGGCGACCCAGCCCGGTGCCACGGCATTGACCCGTACCCCGGCATAACCCCACTCGAAGGCGGCGGTCTTGGTCAGGTTGTCCATGCCTGAACGCGCGGCCCCGGAGTGGCCCATGCCGGGCATGCCGCCCCACATGTCGGCGATCATATTGACGATGGCGCCTCCGTGTTGGCTCATGGACTGATTGAACACTTCCCGGGCCATCAGAAAACCGCCCACCAGATTGGTCCGCAGTATGGTTTCGAAGCCCTTCTGATTGATCGATGCCAGCGGTGACGGGTACTGGCCGCCGGCATTGTTGACCAGCCCGTGAATCGGTCCGTGCTTGCTGATAAGTTGCCTGATCAGAATGGTGACCGCGTCTTCGTCACGGATATCGCAGGTCTGGTAACTGGCTTTACCGCCGTCTTCGAGAATTTCCGCCGCGACGGTTTTCAGCTTGTCTGCCTTGCGTCCGACCAACAGTACAAGAGCGCCAAGGGCTGCCAGTTCGTGGGCGGTGCAACGGCCGATACCGCTGCCGCCGCCGGTGACAATGATGGTTTGTCCGGCGAACAAATCGGCTTTGAAAATGGAGTTATAGGCCATGGCGACAGTCCTCTAGTTGACAAGGTCCGCGATGTTCTGCGGCACCGGAATCTGGATTTCCAGCAGTTGCTGGGCGAAGGCCTTGCCTTGCGGATCGATCCGCAAGCTGGCGACACCGCCGCCGCCGAGGGCGTTTTCCAGTAAAAAATTCAGGCTGTGAGTCCCTGGTAAATACCAGCGCTCGACACGTCCGTGTACCGGGTCGAGGACGTGACTCATCCAGTCGACGATCACTTCCGGGGTCAGCGCTTCGGCGATCCAGGGCAGGTATTCCTGCTTGCGCGCCATAACCCCGATATTGCTGTGATTGCCCTTGTCGCCGGAGCGTGCGACCGCCAGCTTGACCAACGCCACGCTGGCGTCGGCGCGACCCTCGGCCTTGGGGGGCTCGAAGGGGACGGGGAGGTCGGCAAAGTCGAGGTGGGCGAGCTCAGGCAGGGCGCCGACATGATGTTGCCCGGATACCTTGATTTTGAGCTCGCAGGCGGATTTGTCGATCAGGAACGAGAACAGCCGGATCAGCGGATACACCGTTGGCCGCCCGCCGACTATCCCGGTCAACCCCGGCGCCATGCCGGTGGCGGCCTGGGCGATCTCTCGCGAGAACAGGATCAGTGCCTGTTTACTCGGATGACGCACCGCCAGTTTGATCACCACTTCGCGACTGTCCTGGCGTTGGCCATGAGGACCGTAGGTTGCCTCGCTGCCTAGCAGTTCGATATTTACTTCACTGTAAGGTGCCCACCCGCGCTGGCTGAACATTTCCGAGGTTTTGTCGATGATCGCCTGGCTGACCCGCCGCGCCTTGGCGACCGCATCGATCCCGGCAATCAGGCAACTGGCGGTACAGCGAAAGCCATCCGGATACGTGGCGCTGACTTTGTACTGGTCGGTGGGCGGCAAGCCTTTTGCGCCGTGAACCTGCACGACGTTTTTGCCTTGTTGCTGGAGTTTGACCTGGGTGAAATCGCAGACCACATCGGGCAACAGATAGGCTCGTGGGTCACCGATTTCGTAGAGCAATTGTTCGCCTACAGTCAGCGGCGTGACCAGCCCGCCGGAGCCTTCGGGTTTGCTGACGATGAACTGGCTGTTGGCGCTGACTTCGACGATAGGGAAGCCGATGTGCTCGTAGTCCGGTACATCGCGCCAGTCGGTGAAGTTGCCGCCGGTGCAGTGGGCGCCGCATTCGATGATATGCCCGGCCAGTGCGGCTTGGGCCAACTTGTCGTAGTCCAGCCAGGACCAGCCGAACTCATGCACCAGCGCAGCGCTGACCACGGCGCTGTCGACCACCCGCCCGGTGATGACGATATCCGCCCCCAGACGTAACGCTTCGACAATACCCGGAGCGCCGAGATAGGCATTGGTCGAGACGCACATCGAAGGCAATGGTGCACCGTTGAACATTTCATGAATACCGCGACTGCTCAGCTGTTTGAACTGCGGTTGCAGGTCGTCACCGAGCAGTACGGCAATCTTCAGTTGGACTCCGGCTTTATCGCAGGCCGTTTGCAAGGCTGCGGCGCAGGCGCACGGATTGATCCCGCCGGCATTACTGATGACGCGGATATTTTGCCGGGAAATGTCTGCCAGTAACGGGCTGAGGACTTCGACGAAATCGGTAGCGTAACCGGCCTGGGGATCTTTCATTCGCGCTGCGGCCAATAGCGACATGGTGATTTCAGCCAAATAGTCGAACACCAGATAGTCCAGACGGCCACCTTCCACCAACTGCCCGGCGGCGCTAGAAGTGTCGCCCCAGAACGCGCTGGCGCAACCGATGCGAACCGTTTTACTCATGGCAGCCTCCGACAGAAGTGAATCGAGACTACCAAGCAAGCGCTTGGTTTGTAAATGCCGAGACTATCTTCTCCCCAAGCGCTTGCTTGGTGTTCCTCGCCAGCTTAAATTGCCCGCGCAACCTCCGATTTACCGGTTTGGCAGCACACTTGATTAAAGCGAATTCAGGAGAGAACGCGTGGACGAGCAAAAAGCCCTGCTGGTAATGCGCGAGCTGGTCGACAGCGGTCAACTGACCGACCCGGACAGTGCCCGCGGCAAACTGCTGCAAATGGCCGCTCACCTGTTTCGCAACAAGGGCTATGAGCGCACCACCGTGCGTGATCTGGCCAGTGCCGTGGGCATTCAGTCCGGAAGTATTTTTCATCACTTCAAGAGCAAGGATGAGATTCTGCGCGCGGTCATGGAGGAAACCATCCGCTACAACACCGCATTGATGAGCGCGGCGCTGGCTGAGGCGGCCGGCGTGCGCGAGCGGGTGCTGGCGCTGATCCGTTGTGAACTGCAATCGATCATGGGCGGCAGCGGCGAGGCCATGGCGGTGCTGGTGTATGAGTGGCGCTCGTTGTCCGAAGAAGGCCAGGCTCAGGTGCTGGCGCTGCGCGATATCTATGAGCAGATCTGGCTGCAAGTGTTGGGTGAGGCCAAGGATGCCGGCTATATCAGGGGCGATGTCTTTATCACCCGGCGCTTCTTGACCGGAGCTTTGTCCTGGACCACCACCTGGTTTCGCGCCGAGGGCACCATGAGCCTCGATCAATTGGCGGATGAGGCGTTGATTCTGGTGCTTGAAGACCATCAGCGGCTTTAACGCAACTAATTTAATTACGCTGCACAACATTGTCTAAGTGGGCGAAACCGCCTAGCTTGGTTGTATTAATTGTATTTGCAGAGGTGTGTTGCCTTGATGTCCTCGCCAATGCGGAAGGCTTCGCGGATGTTACTGGTGGCGCTCGGTGCGCTTTTCGTTCTGCCGACCTGGGCTGCGGACCCGCTCGAGGTCAAGGTGGGTGCCGCGCATTTTCCACCGTACACCGTCCGCCCGGAGAAGGGCGACGATACAGGCTTGCTGCCGCAATTGGTGGAGGCCCTGAACAAACTGCAAAGTGACTATCGATTCTCTCTGGTGCCCACTTCGGTTCCTCGACGTTTCGCTGACTTCAAAGAAGGCCGGACCGATATGGCGATTTTCGAGAACCCGGACTGGGGCTGGAAGGATATCGCTCATACCAGCGTCGACATGGGCCTGGAAGACGCCGAGGTTTTTGTCGCACAACGCGAACCCGATCGTCAGCAGAACTATTTCACCGATTTGAAGGGCAAGCGCCTGGCACTGTTCAGCGCTTATCACTACGCCTTTGCCAACTTCAATGCCGATCCCAAGTTCCTCGCCGACAACTACAACGCCACACTGACCTATTCCCATGACAGCAATCTTCTGATGGTGCTTCGCGGCAGGGCGGATATTGCGCTGGTGACTCGTTCATATTTGAGCGACTACCTGCTGCGCAATAAAAAGGTGGCGGATCAGTTGCTGGTCTCCGAGCGTATTGATCAGGTTTATCACCACTACGCGCTGATTCGTCCGACGGCGCCGATTTCCGGTGAGGCGTTCGGCAAGCTGCTTCAGCGTCTGCGGGAAAACGGCGAGATGCTGAAGATTTTCGATCCGTACAAGATCGCCGTCCTGCCAGTGCCGAAAACCTGAAATAGAGTCTCAAACCGGCTTTTTGGCTTGCATCTGTCCCGTCCCGAATAAGGATCAGGGGGGCGAGAAATGTTGAAGTGAAGGCGTTCTGTGGCGAGGGCAAGCCGCTTCGCCACAGCTAACCTCTCGGCAATCAATGTCGGGCAAACGTATCGCTACGGCTGCCCGAAACCTTGCGGCAATGCACCAGGGCATCGCGAATCATGAAGTTCACCAGGGTTGGCGAGACGCCAAGATCCTTGGCGATGTCCTTTTGCGGCACGCCGTGCAGGCGATACATTTCAAAGGCATAGCGGGTGCGGTCAGGGAGTTCGGTCAGCGCGACCGCGATGTTTTCCAGCGTTGAAAAATTGATGTGCGATGTTTCTGGTGAAGCGCCGTGAATGACCACATTCAAGCCTTCCTCTTCTGTACCCGAGTACCTCTGCTCCAGAGCCTGCTTGCGGTAGTGATCAATCGCCAGGTTGCGCACGATCTGGAACAGATAGCTGAGCCGGGCCTTGAATGACGATGTGATCTGCGGTGCCGACTGCAGTCGGAAAAACGCGTCCTGCACTACGTCTTCAGCGCGCGATCGGCAGCCGGTTATACGGGCCGCGATCTTGACCAGGATCAGGCGGTTATCGACGAATGCCTGAAGTAACGGTGAATCGCACTTGCCTGTGGATACTTTTTCCGTCATGGAAATCACCTTGCTGCAAAGAAGTTAATGGGCGGCCAGGGGTCAGAGCTGCCCTACACATCGAGTGACAAACCAAGCTTAATGATAATGATTGTCAAATGATAGGTAGAATTATTAACCGTCTATGCAGCGTGGGGTGGGGCTTGCTGACGGGCATTGGCCCGAGGCTTTTGTCGGGGGATGAGGACTAATTATTGCCAGCTGGATTCAGGCTGACTTCAAGGCACGCTATGACGCGCTTCGTGAACGAGGCAAGAGCGCGGAAGTCGCGCTCATCACCTGTATGCGGGTACTGCTGATCAGGTGTGTGGGAGGGGCGGGGCGACGTTCGCTTGCTCACGATAGCGCCCGCTCAGGCGATGACTATTTTGATCTGTATTTCATTTAGGCCCAAGAATCTTCAGCAGTTTGTCCGGCGACGGCGCTCCTTGTTGCTGTTGCAATTCGCCCTTGTCGTCCATGTAAAAAATCGCCGGCGTTGCAGACAGCTCAAGATCTTCCATCAATTGCATGTTGGCGGCGAGCTTGGCCTGGATTGCAGCAGGGACGGTGGTCAGAGGTTTCAGCGCACTCTCTTTGCCGGCTTTCTCGTGGTCTTCCAGGGCTTTGCGCGGGTCTTTACTGGCCAACAGGGCGGCGGATTTTCCCGGGCTGTCTTCGCGGATGATGCCAACCATGATGTGTCGCAGCTGGACCTTGCCGGCTTTCACCCAAGGCCTGGCCTGTTCCCAGAACATGTTGCAGTAAGGGCAGTTCGGGTCGCTGAACAGGTAGACGATGCGCGGTGCATCCTTGCTGCCGTCGGCGATCCAGTTGCTGGCTTCCATCCTGGTCCAGACTTCTTTGGCCATCGGCGCGTAGACCAGCTTTTGCAGCGGCGCCTGGCTCAAGTCTTTGCCGTCGGCGTCGTACAGATTGCCGACCACCACATGCTTGCCATCCGGGGTCAGGTACAACGCCATGCCACGGTTCTGGTATTGCGCGGCATAGCCACGCAAGCCATCGGGGGCGTCGAAGCTGCCGATGATCTTTGCGCCTTTTTCTTCGATCTTGCGGATTGCTGCCGGCAGCTCCTCGGCCTGAAGCAGCGGGATTTGCAGCAGGGCTGCGCCCAGCGTCAGGGTCAGCAGGTTGCGGATGCGGGGCATGGCAGTTTCCTTGAGGGGGTGGCCTGCGTGGCCGAGGTCAAATTCGGGGTATCAAAACTTTCCAGCGCACGAGCCAGGCTGGCTTCCGACAACTCGCCCAAATGGCTGGCGAGCAGGCGACCGTCGGCGCTGTAGAACAGCGTCGTCGGCAACGCCATGGAGCCAACGGCCTGGCCTAGTCGGCCGCCGCCATCGAACAGTACGTTAGTCAGGCTCAGGCCTTGGGTCGCCAGGAAGGTGCTGACGCTTTGTATGCTTTCCGACTGGTTGACGAACAGAAAGGTCAGGTCCGGGCGTTGCTGCTGTGCGCGCTCCAGCACCGGCATTTCCCGCCGGCAGGGCGGGCACCAGGTGGCCCAAAGGTTGATCACCAATGGCCCACCGTGATAGTCGGTGAGTTGCACGGTTGCCCCAGCGGCATTGCGCAGGGCGACGTCGGGCAACCGGGTGCCTTGCTCGTAGAGGCTCAGGGACAGGCTTGCCAGCAGCCAGAACAGCAGGCCGGTGCCGACACTTGCGCCCAGTGGACGCCGAAGTGCTGGCCGTCGCCAGCACCAAGCCACTGCGCTGAGCAGCAGGACGATAACGCCAGGCCAGGCCAGGAAACCACCGTCGCGAAGATCGATGATCTGCCACGGGTCATCGCGGTAGTGGGTCCAGTAGACGAGAACGAACCCCACCCGGGCCGCCAACATCCCCAACAGAAACAGGCTGAACAGCACTGACTCGGGATTTTCACCACCACGCCTGGCGACTCGCCAACCGACCAGCATGGCCAGTGCCAGGGCACTGATCAGCAGCAGGTGATTGAGCGCGATAGCAAAAGTGCCGATAGTAAAAGTCAGCATCAACGGGTATCCCGGGTGATATTCCAGCGTTGCACAAAGCCAGCGGCATCGACTTCGCCAGTAATGCGCTGGCTGCGGCGTTCTTCGCCATCCGGGCCGATCCATAACAGGCTCGGTGGCCCCGGCACTTTATAACGGCTGAGCAGTTCGCGGCTGGCGGCGTTGTCGGCGGTGACGTCCAGGCGCAGTAGACGGACATCTTTCAGCGCTTGCAACACATGAGTCTTGGCAAATACCTGTTTTTCCATGATTTTGCACGACACACACCAGTCCGCGTAGTAATCGAGCAACACCCATTGGCCTTGCGCCTTGGCGGTGTTCAGTTCGTCTTGCAGGGCTGCGGGATTTTTGACGGTGATAAAGGCCTCATGTGGCGTCAGACCGGCGACACTGACAGAACGCGAAGGGCTATAGACCTGCAACGGTTTCCACAGGTCTTCGCTGCCGCCAGCGGCACCGATCAACAATACGCTGCCCCACAGCCCAAACAGCACCGAACTTGCGCCAAACACATGGGCTGCGCGGCCGTAGCCGCCGGTTTGCCGCCAGCCGGCATAGGCCATGACCAGCAACAACGCGCCCCACAAACCGATCCACAGCGACTCATCGAGCACCGGGCGAATCATCAGGATGGCGGTGCCAAGAAACAGGAAGCCGAAGATGCCCTTGAGCAGGTTCATCCAGGTTCCGGGCTTGGGCAGGAAGCGATTGCCGACGGTGACCAGCAGCAACAGCGGCACACCGATGCCCATGCCCATGGCGAACAGGATCAACCCGCCATGCAGCGCATTGCCGCTCTGGGCGATGTACAGCAAGGCACCGGCCAGTGGCGCGGTCATGCACGGCCCCACCAGCAGCCCGGACAAGGCACCCAGCACCCCGGCACCGACCAGGCTGCCACCGCGGCGCGTGCGCCCGACGTTCTCCAGACGATCACGCACCGCAACAGGCAATTGCAGTTCAAAGAAACCGAACATCGGCAAGGACAGCAGCACGAACACCGCGGCGAAACCGCCCAGCAACCACGGTTGCTGCAACAGCGCCGGCAGGTTTGCGCCAAGCATCGCTGCGAGAACACCCATCGCGGCGTACACCAGCGCCATGCTGACCACGTAACTGCCGGCAAGGGCAAAACCGCGTTTGGGACTGGCGCCACTGCCGACAATCAAACCGGCGAGAATCGGCAACATTGGCAGAGAACACGGGGTGAACGCCAGCAGCAGGCCCAGGCCGAAGAACACCAGCAAACTCCAGCCCAGCGCCCGTTGTTGCAGGCCGCTGGCAAGCGCTTGATCCGCTGCTTGCGTAGTGTTTGCCAGCGTCGTGCTGTTACCCAGATCGACGATCCCGGTTTGCGGCGGATAACACAAGCCGGCATCGGCGCAGCCCTGAAAACCGACCTTGATCTGGCCACTGGCTCCGGCCGGGATCCGCAGTTCCAGGCCCTGGCGATAGACCTGTTGTTCGCCGAAGAACTCATCGCTGTGGGCTTCGCCCTCAGGCATCGGCGGCTTTTGCGCGTCGGGTAGACCATCGAACTTCATGCGTTGCCGGTACAGGTAATAGCCGTCGGCAATTTGCCAAAAGAGTTGGGTTTCACCCGAAGCAAGTTTTTCAGAGGTGAATACGAAGGCTTTTCCAACTGGCAGAAAATCGGGTTTGGTCTCGAACGGATTCGGTCCCGCTTGAGCCAGGCCCGAGATAAGCATAAAAAAGAAAACAAACAATCGACGCATGAAATAAAGCCTTGGATCGGTGCAGTTGATGAGCACAATGGGTGTTGGCGATTAACCGGTGATTAACCCGTCTATCGTCGGGCTGTAGGACTGTTCCTGATGCTTGCCGGGCTCAGGGCATAATGTCCGCTTAATCCGGTACCGTCTTAATCAGCGCTTTTCTACAGGTCTCACCATGCACGTACTTGTCTGTGAAGATGATGAACTGATCGCCAGCGGTATTGTCGCCGGTCTCACGGCCCAGGGCCTGACGGTAGAACACGTCGCCACGGCGTCAGCTGCCCGGGCAATGCTGAAGGTAGCCGAGTTCGACGTCATGGTGCTTGACCTCGGCTTGCCGGACGAGGACGGCCTGAGGCTGTTGCAGCAGTTGCGCCATCAAGGGCTGGAGCTGCCGGTGCTGATCCTGACCGCACGCGACTCGGTGACTGACCGCGTCGACGGTTTACAGGCTGGCGCCGATGACTACCTGCTCAAACCGTTCGATCTGCGTGAGCTGGCCGCTCGCCTGCATACTCTGCTGCGTCGGGTGGCCGGGCGCAGCGTCAATCTGATCGAACATGGGCGCCTGACTTACAATCCCAGCAGCCGGGAGACCTTTCTGGCCGGCCAGCCGGTGGACCTGTCGCGGCGTGAACAATCGCTGTTGCAGGCGTTATTGCACAATCGTGGTCGGGTACTGTCCAGCGAGCAGTTGAAAGACAGCGTCTACGGCTTCAACGATGAATTGGAAAGCAACGCCCTTAACGTGCATATCCACCACCTGCGGCGCAAACTCGGCAATGGTATCGTCGAAACCGTACGCGGTCTGGGCTATCGCCTTGGGCCGGCGGACGGCGAGGAGCAATAGCCGTGATGAGTTTGCGTTTGCGCTTGAGCCTGACCCTCGGGGTAGCCTTCGCCCTGATCTGGGCCCTGGCTGCCGCCTGGATGCTCAGTGACCTGCGCAATCAGATGATGTTTTCCCTCGATCAGCGTCTGGTGGCCTCGGCACGTATGGTCGCCGGGCTGCTGGAACAACTGCCGGCGTTGCCGAGCAAAGGCGAGGGCACACATTTCAGTGCTGAACAACTTAATATCCCTGGGGGCATGGCCTGCCAGGTCAGCTCTTTGCGCGGCGAAATTCTCGCCCGTAGCCACAGTACCCCGGACCAAAAGCTGGAAGCCGAGAAGATGGGTTTCCATGACCAGATGATCGACGGCGCACGCTGGCGCAGTTTCACCCTGGCCAGAGGCGACTTGCGTATCACCACCGCGGACCGCCAGGTCGAGCGAGAGGCACTGAACCTCTCGGTGCTGCTGGCGGCGTCGGTACCAGTGGGCGTGGCGTTGATGGGCTGCCTGTGCCTGCTCTGGCTGGGCATCGGTCAGGGCCTGGCGCCGCTGAACCGCATGCGCGATGCCTTGATGCGGCGCAGTGCCGACTCCCTCGAACCCTTGCAGATCCAGCCGTTGCCCAGCGAGCTGCAACCCTTGCTCGATACCCAGAATCAGCTGTTGAAGCGGATCGGCAAAACCATCGAACGCGAGCGTCGCCTGACCGGCGATGCTGCCCACGAACTGCGCAGCCCGCTGACGGCGATCAAGACCCACCTGCAAGTGGCAAGAATGACCGAAGGCGCAGCACGGGAGCAGTCTTTGGTGCGGGCCGAAGAAGGTGCTGACCGTTTGCATCGAACCCTGGAGCAACTGTTGCTGCTGGCTCGGGTCGAAGGCCGCCTGTCGTTCGATGACGGGGTGCAGTGCAACGCCGAGCAGGTGGCGCGTCTGGCCATTCAGGATGCGGCCAGTGGCGATCGCCAGCGCATCCAGTTGCGTTTGCCGGATGATTTTTCTTCGGCACCGGTCCAAATGCCGTCCGTGCTGTCGATTGCCGCTTTGCGCAACCTGTTGGACAACGCTCTGCGGCACACCCCGGGCGATACTTCGGTCGAGCTGACGCTGGAAACCATCGGCAATCGCGTGCGTTTCCAGGTGCGCGACCATGGCCCGGGTATTGCGCAAGAAGACCTGCAACACCTGACCCAAAGGTTCTGGCGCAATAGCAAGAGCACCGGTTGCGGTCTTGGCCTTGCGATTGTTCAGGCGATTGTTCAGCGCTGCGGCTGCGTCCTGCATTTCGACAGCCGACCCGACGGCCTGCGGGTCGAACTGACCATGCCATTGCAGCCTGTTTAAGCGACACTGGCCTGTGTGGCTGATTCTGTTAGTCATTGATCTGTGCAGTACAGGGATCGCCTACCCGGATTACAGCTCCAGCTGATCTGCCTTGATCCCGAATGCCTGGGCAATTTTCTCCCGTGTGGCCCGGCGCGGTTTGTTCACTGCTTCCTGTTGCGCAAACGCCGGCTGTGAAATCCCCATGCGTTTTGCCACTTCTTCCTGGGTGAGGTTCAAGTGTTCACGCCAGGCGCGGATCGGGGTGGCGCCATCGACAATGCGGCTGACCACTTCGTGCGGGATCAGGTCGGCTTCGACTTGTTGAGCCTTGTATTGCTCATAGGGAATGACGACAAAGGCCGGTTTACCGTCCGGGCCGTTGATGATTTGTACGTCAGTAGGTGCGTTCGTCACGTTTTTTTACCTCTTGAATGCTGACGACCTGGATCATGCCGTCCCAGTCGAAAAGGACTCTGTAATTGCCCACTCGCTGACGGTATCCACGAGCGTGATTCGCTAGCGCCTTGACGTTGGTCACGTCGGGCATGCGTTTTAGCTCGGTGACAGCATCGCGGATGTGAACCTGGTGCTGGGTATGCAACCTCAGCAACTGCTTCACGGCTTTTCTGGTCCAGTTGATTTGATTCATGGGATGGTAATAAGTCTTTTATAAGGTTTGCAATGGGTTTTTATTTTTCTATAAGTGATCGGGACGAAAACGCTTGGCTTTCGCTGCACTCATGACAAACCCTAGGCGACTCCCGAAACTCGGCCGTCTCAAACTGTTGCTGCATGTGGACCGGGCTCGCTATCCTGCTGAGCCCGTTAATCGATCAACACACCGGCCGTACCTGAGCCGCCCCTGGGATGTATTTTGCTAACGGATCAGATGCGATGAATGCACAGTTGGATGAGTTCGGCCCGATCAAGGCCGTGATTTTCGATATGGACGGTTTGTTGCTGGACACCGAGGGGATCTACACCGAGGTCACGCAGATCATTGCCGACCGTTATGGCCGGACCTTCGACTGGAGCATCAAGCAGAACATCATCGGCCGTGGGGCAGGTGATCTGGCGCGGTATGTTGTCGAGGCGCTGGACTTGCCGATCACCGCCGAGGAGTTTCTGCGGGTGCGCGAGCCGTTGATGCGTGAGCGTTTTCCGCGTGCATTGGCGATGCCGGGCGCGCAGGAGCTGGTCCGACATTTGAAAGCCAATAACGTCCCGATTGCGGTGGGGACCAGCTCTTCGCGGCAATCTTTTGGACAGAAAACCACGTTGCACGGCGACTGGTTCGCGCTGTTCGACACCATCGTCACGGCGGACGATCCGCAAGTGGGCGCCGCCAAGCCGGCACCGGACATCTTCCTGACGGCTGCGCAACGGTTGGGGGTTGCACCGAAGGATTGCCTGGTGTTCGAAGATTCGCCATTTGGTGTCACGGCAGCAAAAGCTGCTGGCATGACGGCGATTGCAGTACCTGATGCGGCGATGGCGGACGCAAAGTTTGCCCATGCAGATGGGATTATTCGAACCTTGAAGGCGTTTCAGCCGGGGGCGTGTGGGTTGCCGGTGCTCGAATGGGCATGAGTTCTCGGTAGCCGCAGCCTGCGACAGCGGCTACCGAAGAGCCGGTAACATCTACATGGCAAAACGCCGGGCAACGTTACTACCGTTGCCCGGCGTTTTTTATGGCCGCGAATCAGGCGCCGAAGCCGCCGTCGATGGTCAGGCTGGCACCGGTGATGTAGCCGGCTTCCGGACTTGCCAGGTAGGCAACGAAGCTGGCGATTTCCTCGACCTTGCCGTAACGACCTACCGCCATCAGCGGGATCAGGCTATCGGCGAAATCACCGTGAGCCGGGTTCATGTCGGTGTCGACCGGGCCGGGCTGCACGTTGTTGATGGTGATACCCCGTGGGCCAAGGTCGCGGGCCAGGCCTTTGGTCAGTCCGACCAGCGCGGCTTTGCTCATCGCATACGGGCCACCACCGGCGAAGGGCATGCGATCAGCGTTGGTGCTGCCAATGTTGATGATGCGACCGCCTTCGGTCATGTGTCTGGCGGCTTCCTGAGTGGCGATGAACACGCTGCGCACGTTGATGGCCAGGGTTTGATCGAAGTCTTCCAGTTTGAAGTCTTCCAGCGGCGCGATAGCCAGCACGCCGGCATTGTTGACCAGGATGTCCAGCCTGCCGAAGGTTTCGACGGTACTGTTGACGGCGTTGCGGATGGCGACGGCGTCGGCGCTGTCAGCCTTGATGGCCAGGGCTTTGCCACCGGTGGAGGTGATGCTGTTCTGTAATTCTTCAGCCTTGGCAGCCGAGCTGACATAGGTGAAGGCAACGGCTGCGCCTTGAGCCGCCAGGCGTTTGACGATGGCGGCACCGATGCCGCGAGAGCCGCCCTGGATCAGGGCTACTTTACCGCTGAGGTTTTGAGTGGTCATGTCGTTCTCCAAAAGTTCAAGGCGGGCTGCCTTGTTGTTGGAGTCGAGTATCGACCTCGGATTACCGGCTGAGTAGAGGGTGATTGCTATAGTCTGTGTAAACCAAAAGTTTATAGTGGCGACCATGGAAACCTTCAGCAGTATCGAATGCTTCGTCCGTAGCGCAGAGGTCGGCAGCTTTGCCGAGGCTGCGCGGCGCTTGAGTCTGACCCCGGCTGCGGTGGGTAAAAGTGTCGCCAAGCTCGAGGCCCGGCTCGGTGTGCGATTGTTTCAGCGCAGTACCCGCAACCTGACTTTGACCGAGGCCGGCCAGCTGTTTCTCGGTGAGGTCAGTACCAGTCTTCAGACCATTCAAAACGCCGTGGCTAATCTGGCCAGCGCGCAAGGACGCCCGGCGGGGACACTGAAAGTCAGCATGGGCACGGCGTTCGGGCGGTTGTACATCGTGCCGTTGCTGGGGGAGTTTCTACGGCGCTTTCCGGCGATCAACCCGGACTGGCATTTTGATAACCGCCAGGTCGACCTGATCGGCCAAGGTTTCGATGCTGCGATTGGCGGTGGCTTTGAACTGCCGCAAGGGGTGGTAGCGCGCAAACTGACGCCGGCCCATAGGGTGCTGGTGGCCTCCGAGGATTATCTGAAGCGGCGCGAGGCGATTGTCGAACCAGATGACTTGCGCCATTGCGACGGAATTCTGATTCGCTCACCGCAAACCGGGCGCGTGCGCTCTTGGCAACTGACCAGTCGCACCCGGCAACACAGCCCATTGGCGCTTGCGGCGCGGATGACCATGAGCGATTCAGAAGCCGCCTGCGTCAGTGCCACGCAGGGTTTGGGTATCGCCTTGGTCAGCCTGCCATTCGCCGTGAACTACTTGAGCGCGGGTATCTTGCAGCGGGTGTTGCCAGATTGGTATGTCGACGACGGCAATATTTCGATCTATTACGCCGAGCATAAGTTGTTGCCGGGCAAGACCCGGGCGTTTGTCGACTTCATCATCGAGCAGTTTGCCGAGCAGCAATTGGGGCAGCGGTTTAGTGCCATCTAGGTTCGACTATGGACCGAGTCATCGTTCATCGCGAGCAAGCCCGCTCCCACACTAGATCAGCGTCGGGCACAAATTTTGTGCAAACAGAAAATCCAATGTGGGAGCGGGCTTGCTCGCGATGGCTGCGACTCGGTCTCAGAGCATGGCTCAGCGCCCAAACCGCCCTGGCCAACCAATAATGGTCTTCGGCCGAGGCGTGGCATAGGTCCGCACCTTGGACGTGGAAAGCCCCAATCGCACCAGCGATTCAGCAATGGTCACCGCCGCGCTCACCCCATCCACCACTGGCACGCCGGTACGCCGACGAATGTGTTCATCCAGCCCGGCCATACCGCCACAACCCAGACAGATCACTTCAGCCTTGTCCTCACTCACCGCCAACTCCGCCTGGCGGACGATGGCCTCCATAGCGCGCTCTGGGTCTTCTTCCAGTTCCAGCACCGCCAGGCCACTGGCTCGAACCGACGCGCAGCGTTCATAAAGGCCGGAAAGCTTGAGGCGGTCCTCGATCAGCGGCACGGTGCGGTCCAGTGTGGTGACCACCGAATAGGCGTGGCCAAGAAACATTGCGGTGCTCGCGCCTGCATCGGTGATGTCCACCACTGGCACGTTGAGCAACTCCTGCAGACCTTCACGGCCATGCTCCCCGTAGCCGGCCTGGATCACCGCGTCATAGGGTTGGTCGTATGACAGCACGCGGTCCATGACGGCGATCGCGGCCAGATAGCTTTCGAAATTGCCTTCGATGGACTCTGCGCCGAAAAAGGGCGTCAGACCGATGATTTCAGTGCCGGGCGAGGCCACAGCTTGCGCCTGTCTGGCGATGGCCTGGGTGATGGACTCGGTGGTGTTGACGTTGACCACAAGAATTCGCATGGGTTGTCCTTATAGCAGAGTCATTTGACGGCCCGGGTTGAACGGGCCGCACTGGAGTTAGTGGCTGACGTTATCAACCGCAATGGCTTCACCGCTGACATCCGCGTAGTGCGGTTGCCGCTTGGCGATGATCAGATAAAGAAGACCTGCGATACCGGCTCCAAACAGCCAGGAGAACGGCGATACGCTGGCAAAGCCCGGAACCAGTGCCAGGGTGATGGCAATCAGCGCCGCAGGAACAAAGGCTGCAACGGCCCGCAAATTCACACCGGCGCTGTAGTAATAAGCGCCCTTTGGATCTTCGCTGTAGAGCTCGGGCACATTGACCTGGCCTTTGCGCACCAGCCAGTAGTCGACCATGATCACCCCGTACAGCGGTCCCAATAGCGCGCCGAGCCCGGACAGGAAGTACACGATCACCAGCGGGCTGTTATAGAGATTCCACGGCAGGATCAGCACCGCAATGGTCGCGCTGATCAACCCGGCGCGGCGAAAGTTCAGGTACTTGGGCGCCAGGTTGCTGAGGACGAAGGCGGGGGCGACGAAGTTGGCCATGATGTTCACTGCCACGGTGACGATCAGGAATGCCAGGCAGCCGAGTACCAGAAAAAACGTATTGGGAATCGAGGCGATGATTTCGGTCGGGCTTTCGATGATCCGTCCGTTGATCTGGAACTGCGCACCGCAAAGCAGCACGGTGATGCTGGCGAACACCAGAATATTCACCGGAAGGCCCCAGAAGTTGCCGACCTTGATGGTCTTGCGGCACGGTGAAGATCGGGCGAAATCGCAGAAGTTGAGGATCAGCGTGCCGTAGATCGACAGCCACAAGGCGCCGCCGGCGAAAATGTTGCGCCACATCTGGGCCCCGGTCAGTGGTTCGCGGATCGACCAGGCGATGGTCGCATTGGCCTGGGTGTACATCCACGCCGCCAGGGCGGCGACGGTCAGCAGAATCACCGGCCCGGCAAACGCTTCATAGCGCCGAACCATCTCCATGCCGTAGGCGAGAATCGCCAGTTGCACGAACCAGATCGCCACGAAACATACCCAGCCCAGGCTCGACAACCCGAGGATCGAGTTGTGATCGTACTCGGCAAAGCCTGGGTGGACTGCGGTCAGCAGCACGCGAAACACCACGGAGGCAAGGTACGTCTGGATACCGAACCAGGCAATGGCGATGACGGCGCGGATCAGCGCCGGAATTTGTGCGCCATGGATACCGAAACTGATCCGGCTGATGACCGGGAATGGCACGCCGGTCTTCTGGCCCATGTAGCCGGACAGGTTCATGAAGAAGTACACCAGCGCCGCGCCAATCCCCAGCGACAGCAGAATTTGCCAACCGCCCAGGCCCAGGGCGTACAGGCCGATGGCGAAGGAGTAGTTGGCGATGTTGTGCACGTCATTGGTCCACAACGCAAAGATGCTGTAACGACCCCAGCGTCGGCCTTCGATTTTGGTGGGTGCCAGGTCCTTGTTGTGCAGTCGTGGGCTTAGGCTCAGCGGTGGCGTCGCTCCAAGTGTTTGACTGGTGTTGGATTGAGAGTGGTTGTGGGTGGAGGAGGGCAAATCCAGTGCGATGTTATTAGAGAGACTTGTACGCATTCCGGCAGGCTCCTGATCCCGGGTTGACGGTGACTGTGCATGAGCGCAAGGCTCGGCAATCTTCGCCGACGGTTCCGGGAATCACTGGGTTCTGGGCATCTGCAGCCTGACGGAGAATTAACCGTGGCAGGTGTGCGGATATAAAGTGTGTGTATGTTTTGAAGTTATTGTATACAAAACACAAGTCTTCTTAAGCCACTTCTATGCCAGATTTCTGTCTATGAATTCTGTGTTTAATTTCGTTTTTATATATTTTGAAGGTAAGTTACTGAAATAAAATCAATATTAATTGACCGATTGAACAGGTATTTATTTCTTGAGGGTGTCCAGGCTTGCACAGGCGAGCAGTAGCTCAGAAGGGAGGATGTAACTTTTTGGGGCGCTGACAGGTAAAGTGCACACGGAAATGGCACCTATGGTGACATTCTTGTACACATGTTCTTCGCGGGACAGGTCTTGACTGGCTGGACATCAAAAGATCGATGAACGCGGCCCGAGATTTCGCCAGCTCCTGCATTGGATGTGTGTACATCAACCAGGAGCTGCCGCAGGTTGCGATCTTTACGCTTTGCTGATGATATTCCCGGCGTGCAGCCCGCATTCTTTCTGCGTGGCTTCTTCCCACCACCAGCGGCCTTCGCGCTCGTGTTGGTTCGGCAGGACAGGGCGGGTGCACGGCTCGCAGCCGATGCTGATAAAACCGCGTTCGTGCAGGCTGTTGTAAGGCAGCTCAAGCATGCGGATGTAACCCCAGATCTCTTCGCTGGTCATTTGTGCCAGCGGGTTGAATTTGTAGAGGGTACGTTCAGGAGTGGAGAAGGCACTGTCGATTTCCAGCACGGCAACCTGGCTGCGGGTGCCGGGGCTCTGGTCGCGGCGTTGGCCGGTAGCCCAGGCGCTGACGGTGGAGAGTTTGCGGCGCAGTGGTTCGATCTTGCGGATGCCGCAGCATTCGCCATGACCATCCTTGTAGAAGCTGAACAGGCCTTTTTCCTTCACGAAGGGTTCAAGCTTGCTTTGATCCGGCGATACCAGCTCGATCTGGATCTTGTAGTGCTCGCGAACCTGCTCGATGAACCGGTAGGTTTCCGGATGCAGACGGCCGGTGTCCAGGCTGAAGACCTTGACGTTTTTGTTCAGCTTCCAGGCCATGTCCACCAGCACCACGTCTTCCGCGCCGCTGAAGGAAATCCACAAGTCGTCGCCGAACTGGGCGAAGGCCAGTTTAAGAATGTCCTGGGCGGACTTGTTGGCATAGGTTGCAGCGAGTTCAGCGACGTCGAATGATTGGCTCATCAGGGTGGTTTCCTACAGGTCGGTGGCGCTAAGCGCTCTATATACTGGCGATGGTAACAAAAACCTGTGGTGGCTGGCTCGCTCCTCTGCGTTGCGTCGGTCAGTGCGAGTCGCTAGAGTTCGGCTGTCCTTTTACTCGCCTCGACTCAATAATCAATACAAATGGGAGTGTCTTGTGGAAATTGCCTGTCTCGACCTGGAAGGTGTGCTGGTCCCGGAAATCTGGATCGCCTTTGCCGAAAAAACCGGTATTGAATCCCTCAAGGCAACCACTCGGGATATTCCCGATTACGACGTGCTGATGAAGCAGCGCCTGCGGATTCTTGATGAGCACGGCTTGAAGCTGTCCGATATCCAGGAAGTGATCGCGACCCTCAAGCCGCTGGACGGTGCCATTGAGTTCGTCAACTGGCTGCGCGAGCGGTTTCAGGTGGTGATTCTTTCGGACACTTTCTATGAGTTCTCCCAGCCGCTGATGCGTCAACTGGGTTTCCCGACGCTGCTTTGCCATCGGTTGATCACTGACGAAACGGATCGGGTAATCGGCTATCAACTGCGCCAGAAAGACCCCAAGCGCCAGTCGGTGCTGGCGTTCAAGAGCCTGTACTACCGAGTGATCGCGGCCGGTGATTCATACAACGACACCACGATGCTGGGCGAGGCCGACGCGGGGATTCTGTTTCATGCGCCGGAAAACGTGATTCGCGAGTTCCCGCAGTTTCCGGCAGTGCACACCTTTGCCGAGCTCAAGCAGGAGTTCTTGAAAGCTTCGAGTCGGGAGTTGAGCCTGTAATCGGATGGCAGGTGTTGAGTGTTGATCGTTCCCACGCTCCGCGTGGGAATGCCTCACTGGACGCTCTGCATCCGCTTCGACAGTGACGCAGAGCGTCACGAACTGCATTCCCACGCAGAGCATGGGAACGATCGACTGTCACAATCCCTGCAAGGTTTCCAGCAGCACCTTCACCTTGGTGATGGACTCCTGATATTCGGCCTGCCAGTCCGAGTCCGCGACGATTCCGCCACCGCCCCAGCAGCAGACTTGCTCATCCTTGACCAGCAAGCTGCGGATGGCGATAGAACTGTCCATTTCCCCGCGTACATCCAGATACAGCAACGAGCCGCAATATAACCCGCGCCGGGTCGGTTCCAGCTCGTCGATGATTTGCATCGCCCGGATTTTCGGTGCGCCGGTGATCGAGCCGCCGGGGAAACTGCCGGCGATCAGGTCCAGGGCATCTTTATCATCCGCCAACTCGCCGGTGACGCTGCTGACCAGGTGATGTACGTTCGGGTAGCTTTCCAGGCTGAACAACTCTGGCACCCGCACCGAGCCGATACGGCAGGTGCGGCCCAGATCGTTGCGCAGCAGGTCGACGATCATCAGGTTTTCCGCACGATCCTTGGCGCTGGCCAGCAGCTCGGTGGCATTGGCCGCGTCTTCAAAAGCGTCCTTGCCGCGCGGCCGGGTGCCTTTGATCGGACGGGTTTCCACGTGGCCGTCACTGACTTTCACGAAGCGTTCTGGAGACAGGCTCAGCACCGCGCCGCCGTCGGGCAGGCTCTGGAAACCGGAGAAGGGCGTCGGGCACGCTGCCCGCAGCGCGCAGTACGCCGTCCACGGGTCGCCCTGGCATCGCGCGCGGAAGCGTTGGGCAAAGTTGACCTGATAACAGTCGCCGGCCTGAATGTAATGCTGGATGCGCAGGAAAGCTTGCTGATAGTCGCCGGGACTGAGGTCAGGGCTCATCGGACCGTTTAGCGTGAAGGCTTCGGGTGTCGAGTGCGCTGGCTGGCTGAACAGCTCGATCAGGCGCTGACGTTCGGTATCGGCCAGGCTTGGGTGAAACACCAGTTGACTGGTGCCCGACAAGTGATCGCTGATCAGCGCCCAGTTGTACAGACCCAGGTGCGCATCGGGTAACCGCAAGTCATCGCGGGCCTGGTTCGGCAGGGTTTCCAGATGGCGGCCAAAGTCGTAGCTGAGGTAGCCGATCAGGCCGCCGACGAAGGGCAGTTGATACGGTTGCGGCAGCGCAGCGTTGCCAAGGCGGGTCAGGTTGTTTCGTAGCCGTTGCAGGAAATGGGCACCGCTTTCGTCCGGTAATACTGTTAGCTGCTCCAGCGGCCAGGCACTGAGCAGGTCATAGCGTCCGCGTTCGGCGCTCGGGCGACCGCTGTCGAGCAGCACGGCGCCGGGGGCATGCCGAATCGCCGCGAAATACTCGGCGGGGTTGGCGCGATAAGGGAGCGGGTGTACGGAGCAGGTCAACATGCGGGGCAGATCAGTCATCGGTGCGCGGCTGGCGATTGTAGTCCCCTGCAGGATTTGCTCCTAGAGGGGATGTCGGGGATGGCACTTTTTACGCCGCAAGAACGCTGTAGCCGCGTCCTTCGGCAGCGCCTACAGGGTTGCGGTCACGGGGTGTATTCCCTGACCTTGTGTGAGGAGTGCTCGTTGTGCGCTTCAACCGCTGGTACATGTCCGAACAGTTGTTGAGCAAAGCGCACACGTTCCTCCGGCGTTTCCTTGATGCCTCTGGCCTTGAGTTCTTCCAGGCGCGCTTCCACGGCATGGGTGCGCAGGGTCAGGCCGCAATCGTTGGCAATCTGGATGTTCAGGCCGGGGCGGGCGTTGAGTTCGAGAATCAACGGGCCTTTTTCCTGGTCCAGCACCATATCGACGCCGATATAGCCCAGTCCGCAGAGTTCATGGCAACCGGCCGCCAGCTTCATGAAGCCGTCCCAATAAGGCAGCTGCACGCCGTCCACCGCATTGTTGGTGTCCGGGTGTTTGGCGATGATGCTGTTCAGCCAGGTACCGCGCAGGGTCAGGCCGGTGGCCATGTCGACACCGACGCCGATGGCGCCCTGGTGCAGGTTGGCCTTGCCATTCGACTGACGGGTTGGCAAGCGCAACATGGCCATCACCGGATAGCCCATCAGTACGATGACGCGGATATCGGGCACGCCTTCGTAGCTGATACTTTTGAAGATCTGGTCCGGGGTTACGCGGTATTCGATCAATGCCCGATCACGATGACCGCCCAGGGAATACAGGCCAGTCAGAATGCTGGAAATCTGATGTTCGATTTCCTCATGGGTGATGATTTTCCCGGACACCGTGCGATAGCGGCCCTCGAAGCGGTCGGCGATCACCAGGATGCCGTCACCGCCAGCCCCCTGGGCCGGCTTGATGACGAAGTCGCTGCGCCCGCCGATGATCTCGTCGAGCTTGTCGATTTCCTTTTCGGTGGAGATCACTCCGTACATTTCCGGCACCTGAATGCCGGCCTTGATCGCACGTTCCTTGGTGATGATTTTGTCATCGACAATCGGGTACAGGCTGCGCTTGTTGTACTTGAGCACGTAGTCTGCGTTACGCCGATTGATCCCCATGACACCCCGGGCTTGCAGGGCCTTCCAGGTCTTCCAGAGGCCAAACATTACGAATCAGCCTTGAGGAAGGCTTTGAACCGCACCAGCTCGGTGAGGCGGTAGCCACGATAGCGCCCCATGGCCAGCATGAAGCCCACCATAATGAACAGAATCGCCGGGAAGGTGAACACGAAGTAGATCAGCTCCGGCACGCTCATGATCAGGTGTGCCAGGGAGGCGGCGAACAGCGTACCAATGGCGACTTTCATCGCATGGCCGGCACCACGCTCTTCCCAGGTGATCGACAGGCGTTCGATGGTCATGGTCAGAATCACCATCGGGAACAACGCTACCGACAGGCCGCGTTCCAGACCCAGTTTGTGGCTGAAGAGGCTGATCGCAGCGATCAGCACCACGACAAAGGTCAGTACCACCGACAGCCTGGGCAGCATTTGCAGTTTCAAGTGTTCAAGGTACGAGCGTAGCGACAAGCCCAGCGCGGTGATGATGGTGAACAGCACGATACCGAAGCCCAGCTGCGTCTCGCGAAAGGCCAGGGCAATCAGTACCGGGGTGAATGTGCCCAGGGTCTGCAGGCCGATCAGGTTGCGCAGGATCAGAATTACCAGCACGCCGATCGGGATCATCACCATGACCATGAACGTCTGCTGGGTTTGCAGCGGCAGACCGTAGAGCGAATATCCGAGGAAGTTGGCGTCGGAGTTTTCGTCGGTCAGCTTGGCCAGGCGTATGGCGTTCATTTCGCTGTTGTTCATGCTGAAGGTGACGGTGGCTTTCTTGCCGCCATCGACGGTAATCAGGTTGTCATCACCGGTCCACCACAGCAGGCGGTCGGTGGGCAGGCCTTGCTCGCCGGTATCCGGGTTGAAGTACAGCCAGTCGGTGCCGTTGAAGCTGCGCAGCCACAGTTCCGGAGTTTGCGGCTGGTCCGCCACCAGGCGAATGGTGTGGACTTTTTCCATCGGTACATGGGCGATAGACAGCAACAGCTCGACGATCTTTGCCTTGTGCGGCGTCGACGGATCGCCACCCAGCAGCAGTTTGACGTTGTCGTCATTGAGGTTGTTGACACGTTTGATGGCTTCGCCGATGAAGGTTTCGACGTCCGCCGAGTGCTGGCGAATCGGGGCGAGCAGGGCTTCAGCAGCGATTTTTTCCGGGCCTTCGACCGGGATACTGTCGCGGAAAGTCGGGCCTTTGATCTTGGATTTTTCACCGCTGTAGCGCTTGGTCAGCACCAGACGGTAGTAGAGGGTCTGATTGCCCTTGGCGCGACGGGCGGACCAGGTGACCTTGCGGTTGCCGTCGACGCGGTTGACGGCCACACCGTAGTTATTGGAGATAAAGCTCTCGTTGAGGCTGACATAGTCGCGGCTCAGTGGTGGCACGAACATCTGAATCTTGATCGGGTCCTTGGCACTGGCGACGAACTGAACCTTGGCGTCGATGTTCCACAAGTCGTCGGTGGCGTCTTCGGTCACGGGAATGCCGAGCACGAAAATCTGGTAGGCCGTGACTGAAATACCCAGCACCACCAGGATGGCGATCAGGATTTTCAGATGGAGGGTAAGAGCGCGCATTGAAATTACTCTGCGGTATGAGCGTCGGCGGCGCAGGCGGGTTTGCCAGCAGCGTATTTGAGACTGGGGTCGACCAGCGCATCAAAGCGCTTGAGCGCTTCGGATCCGATCAAAAGCGGGTATTGGAATGCACTTCGGTCGGTCAGGTTAACTTCAATACTGCGCAAAGCGCTGCCCATGCAGATATCCAGGGCAATCACCGGGCGGGCGGTGTAGGTCTTGTCTTCATAGGGATCGTAGTCGCCCGCGCGGCGCTTGATCTTGCTGACCCGCGCCAGTGGACGTTCAATCGGGTGTGAGTGGGCGGTGTCAATGGCCAGGTAGAAGCGTACCCAGGACTCGCCGTTACGTTTGAAACGTTTGATATCGCGAGCACTGAGGGAGGCGGTTTTGGCGCCTGTGTCGAGTTTGGCCGCGACTTCCAGATCGATCCCGGCAAGCTTTGCGTATTCATTCAGGCCATAAACGGTTTTCTCGGCGGCAGCGCTCACACCGGGCAGGCAGAGTAGGCAAAGCAATGTAGGGAAGGGCTTGAGTCTCATAAATCCTGGAGCGTCGCAATGCGATCTTCGGTTCAAGGCGACTGGCATTGCTGCGCAACCTCGTGTGCCTGGCATAAAAAGATGACAGGCAAATGCAGGCGGCATTCTAGCATGCTGGTTTTATGGCGCCAGCGCTCCAGGTTGGCTATAGGCAGGGGTTCTGCATCGTTATGGTGCAGATGGTTATTAGACGATTGTCGACAATACCTATTTTTCCTTTGACTGTTTGTAGGTAATTAGCTAGTTTTTGTCGCATTGGATTTAAAGGTGTCGACAATATGCTGGATCAACTCGATCCCCCAGTTCTGATGCAGGATGATTCGGAGACCCTCTCCGAGAATGTCTTCCGGCATATCCAGGCGGCCATTGTCAAAGGCGATATCGCCCCGGGCAGCAAGATTTCCGAGCCGGAGCTGGCGCGCACCTATGGCATCAGCCGCGGGCCATTGCGTGAGGCGATCCACCGTCTGGAAGGGCAGCGGCTGCTGGTGCGCATTCCCCATGTCGGCGCACGGGTGGTTTCCCTCAGCCATGCCGAGCTGATCGAACTCTATGAAATCCGCGAATCCCTGGAAGGCATGGCTTGTCGTCTGGCCGCCGAGCGCATGAGCGTCGAAGAAATCGACGAGCTGCGCCGGGTTCTCGAGACCCATGAGCGCGATGCGGCGTTCCAGGCCGGTGTCGGTTATTACCAGCAGGAAGGCGATTTCGACTTTCACTACCGGATCATTCAGGGCGCGGGCAACCGCACCCTGACCCAGATGCTCTGCGGTGAGCTGTACCAGTTGGTTCGCATGTACCGCATACAGTTTTCCGCTACGCCTAACCGCCCGCGCCAGGCGTTCGCCGAACATCACCGGATTCTCGACGCGATTGCTGATCGCGACGGTGAACTGGCCGAGTTGTTGATGCGCCGCCACATCGGCGCTTCCAAACGCAATATCGCGCGTCATTACCAGGACAGCGCCAACCAGACAGCCACTCCACGAGGTGAGTCATGAGTTCCAACAAGAGCACTCCAGGCCAGCGTTTCCGCGATGCGGTCGCCAGTGAACAGCCGCTGCAAGTGGTCGGCGCGATCAACGCCAACCACGCCTTGCTGGCCAAACGCGCCGGTTTCAAGGCGATCTACCTGTCCGGTGGCGGGGTGGCTGCCGGCTCCCTCGGTGTGCCGGACCTGGGCATTACCGGTCTGGATGACGTGTTGACCGACGTACGCCGGATCACTGACGTCTGCGACCTGCCGCTGCTGGTGGACGTGGACACCGGTTTCGGCTCCTCGGCGTTCAACGTGGCGCGTACCGTCAAGTCGATGATCAAGTTCGGCGCCGCGGCGATTCACATCGAAGACCAGGTCGGCGCCAAGCGCTGCGGCCACCGTCCGAACAAGGAAATCGTTTCTCAACAGGAAATGGTCGACCGCATCAAGGCCGCCGTCGATGCGCGCACCGATGACAGCTTCGTCATCATGGCGCGTACCGATGCACTGGCGGTGGAAGGCCTGGAGTCGGCGCTCGATCGCGCCGCAGCCTGCATCGAGGCCGGCGCCGATATGGTTTTCCCGGAAGCCATTACCGAACTTGAAATGTACAAATTGTTTGCCAGCCGCGTGAAAGCGCCGATTCTGGCCAATATCACGGAATTCGGCGCGACGCCGCTGTACACCGTCGAGCAATTGAAAGCCGCCGATGTTTCGCTGGTGCTGTACCCGCTGTCGGCATTCCGTGCCATGAACAAGGCGGCAGAAAACGTCTACACCGCCATTCGCCGCGACGGCACGCAGCAGAACGTCATCGACACCATGCAAACCCGTATGGAGCTGTACGACGCCATCGATTACCACGTTTTCGAGCAGAAGCTTGATGCGTTGTTTGCGTCGAAGAAATAGTAGGACCCGTAGCAGCTGCCGAGCCTGCGAGGCTGCGTTCGAGGCCGAAGGACTCGCCAGTCAGACGACGCAGTTTTCCAGATGAACCGCGTCGTCGGGGTTTACGACTGCTGCGCAGCCGGACGCAGCCTCGCAGGCTCGACAGCTGCTACGAAAGTGAGATAGCCGTTTAGAAACGTGCCGATTCCCTAACAAATTCAAGATTGGAGAAAGCAATGGCCGAAGCAAAAGTATTGAGTGGCGCCGGGCTACGGGGCCAGGTGGCCGGGCAAACCGCATTGTCCACCGTGGGACTGGAGGGCGCGGGCCTGACCTATCGCGGCTATGACGTTCGCGAACTGGCCGCCGACGCACAGTTCGAAGAAGTGGCCTACCTGCTGCTGTACGGCGAGCTGCCGACCAAGGCGCAGCTGGCGGCCTACATCAGCAAACTGAGCAAGCTGCGTGACCTGCCGCAAGCGCTGAAGGAGGTGCTCGAGCGCATTCCGGCGGACGTTCACCCGATGGACGTGATGCGCACCGGATGCTCGTTCCTGGGCAACATCGAACCGGAGAAAGACTTCTCTGAACAACATGATGCCACCGACCGGCTGCTGGCCGCGTTCCCGGCGATCATGTGCTACTGGTATCGCTTCAGCCACGACGGCAAACGCATTAACTGCGTGACCGATGAAGAATCCATCGGCGGGCATTTCCTGCACTTGCTGCACGATAAGAAGCCGAGCGAGTTGCACGTCAAGGTCATGAACGTTTCGCTGATCCTTTACGCGGAACACGAGTTCAACGCATCGACCTTTACCGCTCGAGTCTGCGCGTCGACCTTGTCCGACCTGTATTCCTGCATCACCGCGGCCATCGGCTCCTTGCGCGGCCCGCTGCACGGCGGCGCCAACGAAGCGGCAATGGAAATGATCGAGCGCTTCAAGTCCCCCGAAGAGGCGATCAAGGGGACCCTCGGCATGCTCGAGCGCAAAGAAAAGATCATGGGTTTTGGTCACGCGATCTATAAAGACAACGACCCGCGTAATGAAGTGATCAAGGGCTGGTCGAAAAAGCTCGCCGACGAAGTGGGAGACAAGGTGTTGTTCCCGGTCTCTGAAGCCATCGACAAGACCATGTGGGAGCAAAAGAAACTGTTCCCCAACGCCGACTTCTACCATGCCTCGACGTACCACTTCATGGGCATCCCGACCAAGCTGTTCACGCCGATTTTTGTCTGCTCACGCCTGACCGGCTGGGCCGCTCACGTGTTCGAGCAGCGCGCCCACAACCGCATCATCCGCCCGAGTGCCGAGTACGTCGGCGTCGAACAGCGCAAGTTCGTGCCAATCGAGCAACGCTGACCGGTGGGCATCGGCGTCGGTTGCTGAATGAAACGAAGAACCCTGTGTAGGAGCCGAGCTTGCTCGCGATAGCGGTGTAACTGTCGACATCAATGTTGAATGTCAGTCCGTCATCGCGAGCAAGCTCGCTCCTAAAGTGGATCGCGTTCATTTCAAGCCCGGTGCCAGGCGCCTCCCTCTGAAACTACCGTGATCGAGTCCTGACGCCCATGAACACTGAATTTCGCAAACCGCTGCCCGGCAGCCATCTGGATTACTTCGACGTCCACGCGGCTGTCGACGGCATCCAGCCCGGTGCCTACGACACACTGCCTTACACCTCCCGTGTGCTGGCCGAGAACCTGGTACGTCGCTGCGATCCTGCGACCCTCACCGACTCCCTGAAGCAGCTCATCGAACGCAAGCGCGATCTGGACTTCCCGTGGTTCCCGGCCCGTGTGGTGTGTCATGACATTCTCGGCCAGACCGCGCTGGTCGACCTCGCCGGCTTGCGTGATGCCATCGCCCTGCAAGGTGGCGACCCGGCCTTGGTCAACCCGGTGGTGCCGACCCAACTGATCGTCGATCACTCGCTGGCTGTGGAGTGCGGTGGCTTCGACCCGGACGCGTTCACCAAGAACCGTGCGATCGAAGATCGACGCAACGAAGACCGTTTCCACTTCATCAACTGGACCAAGAAGGCGTTCAAGAACGTCGACGTGATTCCGCCGGGTAACGGGATCATGCACCAGATCAATCTGGAGAAAATGTCTCCGGTGATTCAGGTGCGCGACGGCGTGGCGTTCCCGGATACCTGCGTCGGCACCGACAGCCACACCCCGCACGTGGATGCCCTTGGCGTGATCGCCATCGGCGTCGGTGGCCTGGAAGCCGAGAGCGTGATGCTCGGCCGCGCCTCGTGGATGCGCCTGCCGGAAAGTGTCGGCGTCGAGCTGACGGGCAAGCTGCAACCGGGCATCACCGCCACCGACATGGTGCTGGCGCTGACCGAGTTCTTGCGTAAACAAAAAGTCGTCGGTGCATGGCTGGAATTCTTCGGCGAAGGCGCTTCGGCGCTGACCTTGGGCGACCGCGCGACCATTTCCAACATGGCCCCGGAATACGGTGCCACCGCGGCGATGTTCTACATCGACCAGCAAACCATCGACTACCTGAAACTCACCGGCCGTGAAGACCAGCAGGTGCAACTGGTAGAGCTCTACGCCAAACAGACCGGTCTTTGGGCCGACAGCCTGAAGCAGGCGCAATATGAGCGTGGGCTGCGCTTCGATCTGTCTTCGGTGGTGCGCAATATGGCCGGTCCGAGCAATCCCCATGCGCGGGTGGCCACCACGGACCTCGCGGCCAAGGGCATTGCCGGTCAGTGGGACAATGTGCCGGGGCAGATGCCCGATGGCGCGGTGATCATTGCCGCCATCACCAGCTGCACCAACACCAGCAACCCGCGCAACGTCATCGCCGCCGGCCTGATGGCGCGTAACGCCAACAAGCTGGGGCTGACCCGCAAGCCGTGGGTCAAGTCGTCTCTGGCCCCGGGTTCCAAGACCGTTGCGCTGTACCTGGACGAAGCTGGCCTGACTCAAGAGCTGGAGCAACTGGGATTCGGCGTGGTGGCGTTCGCCTGCACTACCTGCAATGGCATGTCTGGCGCGCTGGACCCGGTGATCCAGCAAGAGATCATCGACCGCGATCTGTACGCCACCGCCGTGTTGTCGGGTAACCGCAACTTCGACGGGCGTATTCACCCCTACGCCAAGCAGGCGTTCCTCGCTTCGCCGCCGCTGGTGGTGGCTTACGCCATTGCCGGGACCATCCGTTTCGACATCGAAAAAGACGTGCTGGGCCTGACCGCCGATGGCAAGGAAATCCGCCTCAAAGACATCTGGCCCAGCGACGAAGAGATCGATGCAGTGGTCAAGGCGTCGGTCAAGCCGGAGCAGTTCCGCAAGGTGTATATCCCGATGTTCGCGATTCACGAAGACACAGGTCCCAAGGTCGAGCCGCTGTACGACTGGCGCGAGATGAGCACCTACATCCGCCGTCCGCCGTACTGGGAAGGTGCGCTGGCCGGTGAGCGTCCGCTCAAGGGCATGCGTCCATTGGCCGTGCTGCCGGATAACATCACTACCGATCACCTGTCGCCGTCCAACGCGATCATGCTCGACAGCGCCGCCGGTGAGTACCTGGCGAAAATGGGCCTGCCGGAGGAGGACTTCAACTCCTACGCCACCCACCGTGGCGATCACTTGACCGCGCAGCGCGCAACCTTCGCCAATCCGAAACTGTTCAACGAAATGGTCAAGGAAAACGGAGCGGTCAAACAGGGTTCCCTGGCTCGCGTCGAACCGGAAGGCAAGGTCATGCGCATGTGGGAAGCCATCGAGACCTACATGGAGCGCAAGCAGCCGCTGATCATCATCGCCGGCGCCGATTACGGTCAGGGTTCTTCCCGTGACTGGGCGGCCAAGGGCGTGCGTCTGGCCGGCGTGGAAGCCATCGCCGCCGAAGGTTTCGAGCGCATCCACCGTACCAACCTGGTCGGCATGGGTGTGCTGCCGCTGGAATTCAAACCGGGCGTAGATCGCAAGACGCTGGGTATCGACGGCAGCGAAACCTTCGACGTGATCGGCGAGCGTACCCCGCGTGCCACGCTAACCCTGCTGATTAACCGCAAGAACGGTGAGTGCCTCGAGGTGCCGGTCACTTGCCGCCTCGATACCGCCGAAGAAGTCTCGATCTACGAGGCCGGTGGTGTGCTGCAACGTTTCGCCCAGGACTTCCTCGAGTCGGCGGTTGCCGTCTAATACGACGAGCTGGAGCGGGACGTCGAAGTCCCGCCCCGGCCTATAAGGAAAAACATGGCTCACGTACCGCAAATCAAGATTCCCGCCACCTACATGCGAGGCGGCACCAGCAAAGGCGTGTTCTTCAGCCTGCAAGACCTTCCCGAATCTGCCCAGGTCCCGGGCGCTGCACGCGATGCACTGTTGCTACGGGTGATTGGTAGCCCGGATCCGTATGACAAGCAGATCGATGGCATGGGGGCTGCGACCTCGAGCACCAGCAAGACGGTCATCCTGTCCAGGAGCACAAGGCCCGACCACGACGTCGATTACCTGTTCGGTCAGGTCTCCATCGACAAGCCCTTCGTCGACTGGAGCGGCAACTGCGGCAACCTCTCTGCGGCGGTCGGCGCATTTGCCATCAGCAGCGGCCTGGTGGACGCCAGCCGCATCCCCCAAAACGGTGTGGCCACGGTGCGCATCTGGCAGGCCAATATCGGCAAGACCATCATCGCCCATGTGCCCATCACTGACGGCGCGGTGCAGGAAACCGGTGATTTCGAGCTCGACGGCGTGACCTTTCCTGCCGCCGAAGTCCAGCTCGAGTTCATGGACCCGGCCGCCGAGGAGGAGGGTGCGGGCGGCTCGATGTTCCCCACCGGCAATCTGGTCGATGACCTGCAGGTGCCAGGCCTTGGCACGCTCAAGGTGACGATGATCAATGCCGGGATCCCGACCATCTTCGTCAACGCGGATGCCATCGGCTACACTGGCACCGAGTTGCAGGGCGACATCAACGGTGACGCGAAGGCGCTGGCGATGTTCGAGACGATTCGTGCACACGGCGCACTGCGCATGGGCCTCATCCAGCACATTGATGAAGCCGCCAAGCGTCAGCACACGCCCAAGGTCGCCTTCGTCGCCAGGCCGGCCGATTACCTTGCCTCCAGCGGCAAGTTGGTTTGCGCGGGTGACGTGGACCTGCTCGTACGCGCGCTGTCCATGGGCAAGCTGCACCACGCCATGATGGGCACAGCCGCTGTGGCCATCGGCACCGCCGCGGCAATTCCGGGCACGCTGGTGAGCCTCGCTGCCGGCGGCAGTGCGCACAGCGCGGTGCGCTTCGGTCATCCCTCGGGCACCCTGCGCGTAGGCGCGGAGGCCAGCCAGGTCAACGGCGAGTGGACTGTGAACAAGGCCATCATGAGCCGCAGCGCCCGTGTGCTGATGGAAGGCTGGGTGCGCGTACCGGGTGATGCTTTCTGATATAGGTGAAACCTGTGGGAGCAGGCTTGCTCGCGATGGCGGCGACCCGTTCTTTCAGGTGGACCAAGACAGGTGTTCCCACACTTAACAGAGGGAATCAAACATGAGCGCCAATGTCGACCTGAACTATCGCCCCGACTACGACACCGTCCTGCAGGACATTGCCGACTACGTCCTGAACTTCAAGATCAAGTCCAAAGAAGCGCTGGACACTGCCCGCAACTGCCTGATGGACACCCTCGGCTGCGGCCTGCTGGCCCTGCGTTTTCCGGAGTGCACCAAGCACCTGGGGCCGATCGTGGAGGGCACTGTCGTACCGTTTGGCGCTCGGGTACCAGGCACCAGTTTTCGCCTTGATCCGGTCAAGGCTGCCTGGGACATTGGCTGCATCGTTCGTTGGCTCGACTACAACGACACCTGGCTGGCCGCCGAGTGGGGTCATCCATCCGACAACCTCGGCGGCATCCTGGCCGTGGCTGACTACCTGTCGCAGAAGCGTGTGGCCAATGGCGACGCGCCCCTGACCATTCGCGCCGTGCTGGAAGCGATGATCATGGCCCACGAGATACAGGGCGTGATCGCACTGGAAAACTCCTTCAATCGCGTAGGTCTGGACCACGTAATCCTGGTAAAAGTGGCCTCGACCGCTGTCACCGCGAAACTGATGGGTGCCAACCGCGAGCAACTGTTGTCCGCGTTGTCCCACGCGTTCGCCGATGGTCAGGCGCTGCGCACCTACCGTCACGCGCCGAACGCCGGTTCGCGTAAATCCTGGGCGGCGGGCGATGCGTCCAGCCGTGGCGTGCGTCTGGCGGACATTGCCATGCGCGGCGAAATGGGCATTCCGGGTGTGCTGACAGCAAAACAGTGGGGGTTCTACGACGTGCTGTTCAGCCATACCAACAAGGATCTGGCGCTCAAACCTGAAGACAAGCGTTCCTTCTGCTTCTCGCAGAAATTCGGCACCTACGTGATGGAGAACGTGCTGTTCAAAATCAGCTTCCCGGCCGAGTTTCACGCGCAAACTGCCTGTGAAGCTGCCGTGACCCTGCACGCTCAGGTCAAGGATCGCCTGCACGACATCGACAAGATCGTCATCACCACTCACGAGTCGGCGATCCGCATCATTTCCAAGGTCGGCAAGCTGGCCAACGCCGCTGACCGCGACCACTGCATTCAGTACATGACTGCCGTACCGTTGGCCTTTGGTAACCTGGTGGCCGAGCAATACGAAGACGATTTTCACGCCGGCCATCCGATTATCGATGAACTGCGCGAGAAGATGGTCGTCGTCGAAGACCCGCGTTACACCCGCGAATACCTGGAAGCCGACAAGCGTTCCATCGCCAACGCCCTGCAAGTGTTCTTCAAGGACGGCTCGAAAACCGAACAGGTCGTGGTTGAGTACCCGATTGGCCACCGCCGTCGCCGCGCCGACGGCATTCCATTGCTGGAGGACAAGTTCAAGACCAACCTGGCAACCCGGTTCACCGCGCAACGCACCGCTGAAATCTTTGCCCTGTGCAAGGACCAGGCTGCACTTGAAGCGACCCCGGTCAACCGCTTTGTTGATATGTTCGTGGTCTGACGCCTGCACGCCCCGGAACGCACGATCTTGATCAGCAGTTTGAGCAAGGCACTGGCGACGGCTTCAGGGCTGGGGAATGAGTGGGCTAAGCGCTTGAAATAACACCGCGTTATCGTTCATCGCGAGCAAGCTCGCTCCTACAGGAAGTACACGATCTAGTGTGGGAGCGGGCTTGCTCGCGATAGCGGTCTGACAGGCGATACAACAATTACTTGAACCGCCGCTCCACGCCTTTCTCCACCAGAATCTTCGCCGAAATCTCTTCCACCGAAAAATGTGTGGAGTTGATATGCGCGATGTTCTCGCGGCGGAACAGATTCTCCACTTCCCGTACTTCGAATTCGCACTGGGCATAACTCGAATAGCGGCTGTTAGGCTTGCGCTCGTTGCGGATCGCAGTGAGGCGGTCCGGGTCGATGGTCAGGCCGAACAGTTTGTGCTGATGGGCGCGTAGGGCGGCGGGCAGTTGCAGACGCTCCATGTCGTCTTCGGTCAGCGGGTAGTTGGCCGCGCGGATGCCGAATTGCATGGCCATGTACAGGCAGGTCGGGGTTTTGCCGCAGCGCGAGACACCCACCAGGATCAGATCGGCCTTGTCGTAATAGTGGGTTCGGGCGCCGTCGTCGTTGTCGAGGGCGAAGTTCACCGCCTCGATGCGTTCCATATAGTTGGAGTTGTGGCCAATGGAATGAGACTTGCCGACCGAATACGACGAATGCTCGCTCAACTCCTGCTCCAGTGGCGCGAGGAAGGTCGAGAAAATGTCAATCATGAAACCATTGGAGGTCGCGAGGATCTCACGAATATCCTGATTGACGATGGTATCGAAGATGATCGGGCGAAATCCGTCCTTTTCGGCGGCATTGTTGATTTGTTGCACCATGGCCCGCGCTTTATCCACGCTGTCGATGTACGGCCGTATGGCTTTGCTGAAGGTAATGTTTTCGAACTGCGCCAACAGGCTTTGACCCAGGGTTTCGGCTGTAATGCCCGTGCCATCGGAGATAAAGAAAGCAGATCGTTTCATTTGCGCCTTGGGCCTTAAGCTGGTGACGATTCTTGGATATGATAGGCGCGGTTTGTCGGCCTCGGATGGCCCGCATTCTCACTTATTTTCCAGGTCCAGGCCATATCGCCGGCAAACGCTCCCATTGAGCAACCGGTGTTCTGAGCTTTTCCAACACAGCTAGTGGAGAGATCACCTTGGTAGAGTACGTAGTTTCCCTCGATAAGCTCGGCGTCCATGATGTAGAGCATGTGGGGGGCAAGAACGCATCCCTGGGCGAGATGATCAGTAACCTTGCGGGTGCCGGTGTATCGGTTCCCGGTGGCTTTGCTACAACGGCTCAGGCTTACCGTGACTTCCTTGAGTTAAGTGGTCTGAACAACCAGATCCACGCCGCCCTTGATGCGCTGGACGTCGATGACGTGAATGCCCTGGCCAAAACCGGCGCGCAAATCCGTCAATGGATCATGGAGGCCGAGTTTCCGGAGAAGCTCAACGCCGAAATCCGCACCGCGTTCGCCACGCTGTCGGCCGGCAACCCCGACATGGCGGTGGCCGTGCGCTCCTCGGCGACCGCCGAAGACTTGCCGGACGCCTCTTTCGCCGGTCAGCAGGAAACCTTCCTGAACATCCGTGGCGTCGAGAACGTCATTCGCGCTGCCAAGGAAGTGTTTGCTTCCCTGTTCAACGATCGCGCCATTTCCTACCGTGTACACCAGGGTTTCGACCACAAGCTGGTCGCCCTGTCCGCTGGCGTGCAGCGCATGGTGCGCTCGGAAACCGGCACCGCCGGCGTGATGTTCACCCTGGATACCGAGTCGGGCTTCCGTGACGTGGTGTTCATCACCGGCGCCTACGGCCTGGGCGAAACCGTCGTACAAGGCGCGGTGAACCCGGATGAGTTCTACGTCCACAAAGGCACGCTGGCAGCCGGTCGCCCGGCAATCCTGCGCCGCAACCTGGGCAGTAAAGCCATCAAGATGATCTACGGCGACGAAGCCAAGGCCGGTCGTTCGGTCAAGACTGTCGATGTCGACAAGGCCGAACGCGCGCGCTTCTGCCTGACCGACGCCGAAGTCAGCGAACTGGCCAAGCAGGCGATGATCATCGAGAAGCACTACAAGTGCCCGATGGACATCGAATGGGCCAAAGACGGTGACGACGGCAAGCTGTACATCGTTCAGGCCCGCCCTGAAACCGTGAAGAGCCGCACCCAGGCGAACGTCATGGAACGTTACCTGTTGAAAGAAACCGGCACCGTGCTGGTAGAAGGTCGCGCCATCGGTCAGCGCATCGGCGCCGGCAAGGTGCGGATCATCAGAGACGTTTCCGAGATGGACAAGGTTCAGCCGGGCGACGTTCTGGTGTCCGACATGACCGATCCGGACTGGGAACCGGTCATGAAGCGCGCCAGCGCCATCGTCACCAACCGTGGCGGGCGTACGTGCCACGCGGCGATCATCGCTCGCGAGCTGGGCATCCCGGCCGTGGTGGGTTGCGGCAATGCCACCCAACTGTTGAAAGACGGCCAGGGCGTTACCGTGTCCTGCGCTGAAGGCGACACTGGTTTCATCTTCGAAGGCCAGCTGGGCTTCGATATCAAGAAGAACTCCGTCGACGCCATGCCTGATCTGCCGTTCAAGATCATGATGAACGTCGGTAACCCGGATCGTGCCTTCGATTTCTCCCAGTTGCCGAACGCCGGTGTGGGTCTGGCCCGTCTGGAATTCATCATCAACCGCATGATCGGTGTGCACCCCAAGGCACTGCTGAACTACGCCGGGTTGCCGCAGGAGATCAAGGAAAGCGTCGACAAGCGCATCGCCGGCTACGACGACCCGGTCGGCTTCTACGTCGAGAAACTGGTCGAAGGCATCAGTACCCTGGCGGCTGCGTTCTGGCCGAAAAAGGTCATCGTGCGTCTGTCGGACTTCAAGTCCAATGAATACGCGAACCTGATCGGCGGCAAGCTCTACGAACCGGAAGAAGAGAACCCGATGCTGGGTTTCCGTGGCGCATCGCGTTACATCAGCGAATCGTTCCGTGACTGCTTCGAGCTCGAATGCCGCGCTCTCAAGCGTGTTCGCAACGAGATGGGCCTGACTAACGTCGAAATCATGGTGCCGTTCGTCCGTACCCTGGGCGAAGCCAGCCAGGTTGTCGATCTACTGGCGGAAAACGGTCTGGCACGGGGTGAAAACGGTCTGCGCATCATCATGATGTGCGAACTGCCATCCAACGCCATCCTGGCCGAAGAGTTCCTCGAGTACTTCGACGGCTTCTCCATCGGTTCCAACGACCTGACCCAGCTGACCCTGGGCCTGGACCGTGACTCCGGGATCATCGCGCACCTGTTCGACGAGCGAAATCCAGCGGTCAAGAAACTGTTGGCCAATGCCATCCAGGCGTGCAACAAGGCTGGCAAATACATTGGTATTTGCGGTCAGGGCCCTTCCGACCACCCTGATCTGGCCAAATGGCTGATGGAGCAGGGCATCGAAAGCGTCTCGTTGAACCCCGATTCCGTACTGGAAACCTGGTTCTTCCTGGCTGAAGGTCAGGCCTCGGCCTGATGGTGTTGTTGTAGGAGCGAGCTTGCTCGCTCCTACACAGATCGACATTGCGGTCATTGATTGGCCTTTTTAGATATTCAAGTAGGGCGGGCATCCATCTGAATGCCGCCCTTTTTTGTGCAAGGCATTATGCAAAGCAGCAGCAATCTATTTCCTGTCGCCTTGATCAGCGCCGAGCGGCGCGGTGATCTGAGCGAAGACGTCTACCGTTTGAAGCCTGGCAATAGTCCTGATGGCACCGTTGAGCTGGCGGTCACCCGCTTGGGCATGGCGGATGCGCCTGAGGTTCGCGGCGTCCCGGTGGTGCTGCTTCATGGCAGTTTTTCCAACCGGCGATTCTGGTACTCGCCCAAAGGTCTGGGGCTGGGCGCTTATCTGGCGCGGGCCGGTTTTGATGTGTGGATTCCGGAGATGCGCGGTCACGGCTTGTCCCGGCGCAATCAGGACTACAGCAAGAACCGCGTCGCCGACTATGCCCGCTACGATCTGCCAGCGATTGCCGCGTTCGTGCGTGAGCAAAGTGGCCAGATTCCCCATTGGTTGGGACATTCGCTGGGCGGCATCACGCTGGCGGCGGCGTTGGGCGGCCAGTATCTGGGCGCGCCTGCCGTTGCGTCTGCAGCGTTTTTCGGCACCCAGGTCAGTCGTACTTACTGGCCATTGAAAATCCCGCCGGTGGAGTGGAGCGGGCGATTCATTTTGAAGCGATTTGCCCGGATATCGGGTTCCCGGCTCAAGCGCGGACCCGAGGATGAGCCGATTGGGCTGGCCCTGGAAGGCATGCGCTGGTACGGGCTGTTCGGTCGTTTTGGTGACTCGGAGAAGGACTGGTGGGCGGGGCTGGCTGAGAGTCAGGTGCCGGTGTTGGGCGTGAGCGCAGCGGGTGATCATCAAGACCCAACGTGGGCCTGCCGTAAACTTTTCGATCAGTTTGGCTCCGATTTGCGGCAGTTCGTTTGCCTGGGACGGGAGCAGGGCTTTAGCGACAATTTTGGCCATGTGGAGATGCTGGTCAGTAAAAATGCCCAGACTGAGGTCTGGCCATTGGTGGAGCGCTGGTTGAAAGATCAGGAAACTCCGTTGCTGACCCAGGAGTCGAATCTCGCCGCTGCGGTCTGAGCGGTGCGCTCTGACAAGGGCATTTCGCTCTGGTCGGCTTACGGCTAAGATATGACGCGTTGGGCTGTTTTGGTCACATTCAGTTACTGAGTCAGCATTTATGTTCGTGCCGCTTGAGCGTCTGATCAATCTGGATGAAGGTTACCGACGAACTTTTCAGGTCGGCGGGCGTAGCCTGTTGCTCTTGGTGCTGGACAATCAGCCGTTGCTGATTGAGGACAGCTGTCCGCATCGAGGCGCGCCGTTGTCTGCCGGCACGGTGGTGGGCAATGTGTTGCGTTGCGCGCGGCATGGCATGGAGTTCCAGTTGCCCGGCGGGCTTGCCTTGCAGCCGTCCTGCCCTGGCCTGAACATGTTGAAACTGGCGTATGAAGGTGACCGTATCGGTATCGACGTATAAGGTGATGTTTTGAAGATCCAGCGCCGATGCTCGCTTTAACAGCGTATCTCTGTAGTTTTTGACACCCGTTCGTGTTTTTTCTCTTACAGGAGTTTCTCGATGAACCATTACCTTACTCCCGATCTGTGCGACGCCTACCCGGAACTGGTGCAGGTGCTCGAACCGATGTTCAGCAATTTTGGCGGTCGTGATTCCTTCGGCGGCGAAATCGTTACCATCAAGTGCTTCGAAGACAACTCGCTGGTCAAGGAGCAGGTCGAGCTCAAAGGGAATGGCAAGGTACTGGTGGTCGATGGCGGTGGTTCACTGCGCCGTGCGTTGTTGGGCGACGTGCTGGCCGAGAAAGCCGCGAAAAACGGTTGGGAAGGGCTGGTCATCTATGGCTGTATCCGTGATGTCGACGTCATCGCGCAAACCGATCTGGGCGTACAGGCGCTCGCCAGTCACCCGATGAAGACCGACAAGCGTGGCATTGGCGATCTCAACGTTGCTGTGACCTTTGCCGGCGTGACGTTCCGTCCGGGCGAATACATCTATGCGGATAACAACGGCGTGATCATCTCGCCAAGTCCGCTGAAGATGCCTGAATAAAATATCGAGTTACAGAAGGGGTGAGGATGTTCGAGGAAGAAAACGCGCAGTGGGGGCTGGTTCATGCCCTGGTGCTGGATGGTAAAGGCGGTGCGCGTTCGATAGCCCGGACTGAACTGGATGACCTGCAACTGCAATCTCACGAAAGCCTCTGGCTGCACTGGGATCGCAGTCACCCGCAAACCCAGACCTGGCTGCGTAAATCCAGTGGTCTGAGTGAGTTCAGCTGCGATCTGTTGCTTGAAGAAAATACCCGACCACGCCTGCTGGCGCTGCCGGACAGCGAACTGCTGCTGTTTTTGCGCGGGATTAACCTCAATCCTGGCGCTGAGCCGGAAGACATGGTTTCAGTGCGGATCTTCGCTTCCGCCCAGCGCGTCATTTCATTGCGCTTGCGGCCATTGCGAGCCACCGATGAGTTATTGGTGCAGCTCACCGAAGGCAAGGGGCCGAAAAGCGCCTCGGAACTGATCCTTTATCTGGCTCAGTATCTGACGAACAAGGTCCAGGATCTGGTCAGCGATCTCTCGGAAATTGTCGACAATGAAGAAGAAAAGCTGGATTCCGACGAACGGTATTCGCCGGAGCATGGATCCGTTTTGCAGATCCGTCGGCGGGCTGCCGGGCTGAAACGTTTCCTCGCTCCGCAGCGGGATATTTTCGGTCAGCTTACCCGGATCAAATTGCCGTGGTTCGTCAATGACGATGGCGACTACTGGAACGAATTGAACAACAGCCTGACGCGCTATCTGGAAGAGCTGGAATTGACCCGGGAGCGCGTGGGGCTTGTGCTGGATACCGATGAGCGACGTTTGAACGTGCGGATGAATCGCACGATGTACCGCTTCGGATTTATCACCTGGATCTTTCTGCCGATGAGTTTTCTGACCGGTTTGCTGGGGATAAATGTCGGTGGATTGCCCTTCTCGGGGAACCCATATGGCTTCCTCATTGCCTGCCTGATGATGGTTTCCGTGGCTCTGGGTCAATGGTGGTTGTTCCGGCGTTTACGTTGGGTCTGATGTTTGGGCATGTGACCCGAGGAATTTTGATCGCGTCTTTCACAGACATCTCGAGAGGTGCGTATGCACGATCCGTTCGAACAGTCTCTGCGTGACATGCTTAAAGCGACGCCGTCCACCCGTGACGACGCTGCTTGCCTGGGCCGTGTACTGAAAACCGCCAACCGTCAGGTGGGGGCGGGTGATCTGTTCAGTTTGCTGGGGCGTTGGTTGCCGGCGCTGATGATTGCCCTCAATAACGGCTCGGCCCACGTCTCGCCGGTTTCCCGTCGTAAACCTATTGCTCGCACTGCTGATAAGGCTGATTGAATATGGAACTTGATCTCTGGACTCAGAGCCTCGTCACTGCGATGACTGCGTTGTGGACCAAGGTAGCGAACTTCATTCCGAACCTGTTCGGCGCACTGGTTGTGTTGCTGTTGGGTTTTGTCGTGGCCAAGCTGCTCGACACCTTGCTCTCCAAATTGCTGGCCAAACTGGGCCTGGATCGCCTGATGGGCGGTACCGGTTTGACCAAGTTGCTGTCTCGCGCGGGCCTGCAGGTTCCGATCTCGACCTTGATCGGCAAGATCGTTTATTGGTTCATTTTGCTGATTTTTCTGGTTTCTGCTGCAGAATCACTCGGCCTTGAGCGGGTTTCGGCTACGCTCGACATGCTGGCGCTGTATGTGCCGAAAGTATTCGGTGCGGCGCTGGTGTTGCTGGTAGGGGTGTTGCTGGCGCAGCTGGCCAATGGGCTGGTACGTGGCGCGGCAGAAGGCGTAGGCCTGGATTACGCCGCCGGTCTTGGGCGTATTGCTCAGGGCCTGGTGATCATCATCAGTATTTCGGTCGCGATCAGCCAGTTGGAGGTCAAAACAGACCTGCTCAACCATGTGATCGTGATTGTACTGATAACCGTTGGTCTGGCGGTTGCCTTGGCCATGGGGTTGGGAAGCCGGGAAATTGCCGGGCAAATTCTTGCGGGAATTTATGTGCGTGAGTTGTATGAGGTTGGGCAACAAGTACGTGTTGGTGAGGTCGAAGGCCAGATCGAAGAGATCGGCACGGTTAAAACTACATTGCTGACCGATGAGGGTGAGCTAGTCTCTCTCTCCAATCGGATACTGCTGGAACAGCATGTTAGTAGCCGCTAACCCGGCAAACCCTGCTAATGTATGCCGCCGCAAAATGCCCGCTCACACGGGTTGCGGCGGACATTGACCTGACTGTCGGCACGACTCGTTTTGAATAAAACCCAATCGCTAACCATGCGCTACGACCCCCGAGAGCTCTCCGATGAGGAGTTGGTTGAGCGTTCGCACGGGGAGCTGTTTCACGTAACGCGCGCCTATGAAGAATTGATGCGGCGCTATCAGAGAACCCTATTTAACGTTTGTGCACGTTATTTAGGGAACGATCGTGATGCAGATGATGTCTGTCAGGAAGTGATGTTGAAGGTGTTGTACGGTTTGAAGAACTTCGAGGGCAAATCGAAGTTCAAGACATGGTTGTACAGCATCACATACAACGAGTGCATCACGCAGTATCGCAAGGAGCGGCGAAAGCGTCGCTTGATGGATGCCTTGAGTCTCGACCCCCTTGAGGAAGCATCTGAAGAGAAGATGCCGAAACCTGAGGATAAAGGTGGACTTGATCGCTGGTTGGTGTACGTGAACCCGATCGATCGGGAAATTCTGGTGCTACGATTTGTCGCAGAGCTGGAGTTTCAGGAGATCGCAGACATAATGCACATGGGTTTGAGCGCAACAAAAATGCGGTACAAGCGTGCTCTTGATAAATTGCGTGAGAAATTTGCAGGCATTGCTGAAACTTAGTTCGGCGCAAATATCTCTTACGTGCAGGCAAGTTCTGTTAGACTTGCCGCCGAGTTGTCCCCCGGTTTGCGGGACTGCTTTACAATCACCAGATGGGGATTTAACGGATGAAACTGAAAAACACCTTGGGCTTGGCCATTGGTTCTCTTATTGCCGCTACTTCGTTCGGCGCTCTGGCACAAGGCCAAGGCGCGGTCGAGGGTGAGGCTTTCTACAAGAAGCAGTACAACGACAGCATCAACGACGTTGAAGACGGTCGCCGTCCAGGCGTTTCGATCGGTTACTTCCTGACCGACGACGTTTCGGTCAACGCTACTTACGAGAAAGACGATTACACTCGTTCGAACAACAACACTGGCGGCCAGAAGATCAAAGGCGATCACTTCGGTCTGAAGGCCCAGTACCACTTCCTGCCAGTTGGCAGCCCAGTGCGCCCTTACGTTGAAGGCGGTGTTTCCCACGGCAGCATGACCAACGTCGCTGCTGATGGCCACACTGGTCGTGACAAGTCCACCTTCCTGACCACTGGCGCTGGCGCCAAGTGGTACATCACCGACAACCTGTACGCTCGTGCCGGCGTTGAAGCCGACTACAAGCTGGACAACGGTCGTTGGGACTACGCTCCTGTGATCGGTCTGGGTGTTAACTTCGGTGGCGGCTCCAAGCCTGCCCCGGCACCAGTTCCAGTTGCAGCTCCAGTAGCTGAGCCAGCTCCAGAAACTCCGGTTGCTGAAGTAGTTCGTGTTCAGCTGGACGTGAAGTTCGACTTCAACAAGGCTGTTGTCAAGCCAAACAGCTACGGCGACGTGAAGAACCTGGCTGACTTCATGAAGCAGTACCCGAACACCACCACCGTTGTTGAAGGTCACACTGACAACGTCGGTCCTGACGCTTACAACCAGAAACTGTCCCAGCGTCGTGCCGACGCTGTTAAACAAGTCCTGGTCAAGGATGGTGTTGACACTAACCGCGTTCACTCGGTTGGTTATGGCAAGTCCCGCCCAATTGCTGACAACGCAACTGAAGCTGGTCGTGCTATGAACCGTCGCGTAGAAGCGCAGGTTGAAGCTACCGCTAAGTAATTAGCTTTGTAGTTCGGAAAAGCCCGGCTTAGGCCGGGCTTTTCTTTGTCCTGGATTTGGTGTCGAGCGAAGATTTGCAATGGCATTGAAGATATCGGCGGCTTCAGCAACTCCTGCGCGAGAATGCGCTCAAGCGCGTTCCTGTAGGCGCTGCCGCAGGCTGCAATCTTTTGACGTTTGTTCACGTGCTGCGACCGCGCCAATCACCAGAATGGCCGGGCTTTTCAGCTGGAAGACGAGGGCATCTTCCTGCATGGCTGTCAGATCGCTCCGGCATTCCCTTTGCTGGGGTAGCGAAGCGTTTTCGATCATCGCCACTGGTGTGTCAGCGGCAAGGCCGCCGGCCAGCAATTGATCGCGAATTTCGCTCAGCTTGGCGACGCCCATGTAAATCACCAGCGTCGTGCCGCTTTGGGCCAGGGCCTGCCAGTTCAGGCTGCTATCGTCCTGAGTGTGGGCGGTCACCAGGGTCACGCCACGACTGATGCCACGCAGTGTCAACGGGATATCGCATTGCGTCGCACCGGCAAGACCTGCTGTGATGCCATTGACCATTTCGACTTCAATCCCATGGACTCTGAGCCACTGTGCCTCTTCACCGCCACGCCCGAAAATGCACGGATCGCCGCCCTTGAGCCGCACCACGCATTTGCCCTGGCGGGCATAGCGCAGCATCAAGCGATGAATGAACTCTTGCGGCGTGGAGCGACAACCCCCGCGTTTGCCCACCGGGATGATGCGAGCTGTCGGGCAGTGAACCAGAACGGCCTCGTTCACCAGATCATCGATCAGCACCACATCGGCTTCGCCCAGTGCCCGTACCGCTTTGAGGGTCAGCAATTCAGGATCGCCAGGACCTGCGCCTACCAGCCAGACTTTTGCGCTCATGTTCAATTCCTCACGAAGTGATTGCTATCGGTTGGGCAGTGACAGCCAACAGACGCTTGATTTCCGGTACGCAGGAGCCGCATTGAGTGCCGCAGCCCAGTTCTTGTTTCAACCCCTTCAAATCCAGACCGCGACTGATGCCGGCGCAGACCGCGCTTTCGCTGACGTTTTTGCAGTTGCATAAGGTTTTGCTACTGGAGGTATGGCTTGCGGCGTTGCCTGGTGGGGCGCTCAATGGCGCCAGCAGCCAGCGACGCAATTGCTCGTCGGCGCGACCTTCGAGCCACAGGTTTTGTAACCAATGCCGGGCCAGGGTTTCACCGGCCAGGCGTATGGCCGTGATTCGCCCGTTCTCGATCCGGACCCGTTTACCGATGGAGCGCCGAGGGTCGTCATAGGCCAATACCGGCCCATCGTTGAGCCTCAACAGTTGATCAATGTCCCTGAGCAACTGCGGATCCGGCGCCTGAGCGCTGGCGGCGCGAATCAACAGCGCCGGACGCTCGCGGCCGGCCAGACTGAGGCTGACGTAGGCAAAGCCCTCGCAGAGCGGTCTCAGGGCCTCGAAATGCTGCTGCACATCGCCTTCGATCAAGGCAAACAACTGCCAGGGCAACTGCACCGGCTCGATGCGTACGCCGCTGTGTTTGAGCTCCGGTTGTTTGGACAAGGGGTCGAACGCCGGTTGCGTGACGGCATTGATGCCACCCTTGAGGAAACGATCGCCCCAGTGCATCGGCAAGAAGGCCTGGCCCGGGCGCACGCTGTCATCGCTACCCACTGCAACGATCACGTGACCGCGACGGCTTTTGAGGCTGACCAGATCACCGGATTGCAGCCGATGCCGATGCAGTTCATCGGGGTGCAGGCTCAAAACGGCTTCGCTGACATGCCCGAACAGTTGTGCGGCAGTGCCGGTGCGGCTCATACCGTGCCATTGATCGCGCAGACGCCCGGTGATCAGGGTCAACGGGAAGCGAGCGTCACGTTGCTCTTTGGCGGCGCGGTAGGGATCAGCAACGAAGTTCGCCCGGCCGCTGGGTGTCGGGAATATGCCGTCGCCGTACAAGCGCGCCGTGCCGATTTGTGCCCCATGGGGGAAGGGCCACTGTTGTGGACCGATTTCGTCGAGCAGGGCATGGCTGATGCCGGACAGGTCGAGGTCGCGGTCGCGGGTCAGCTCTTTGTATTCATCGAATACCTGCGCCGGATTGTTGAAGGCGAACAGGCTTGGCTGTGCCGGGCGCAGGCGCTGCTCCAGGCGCTGAGCGAAGTCTACTGTGATCGCCCAGTCAGCCCGTGCTTCTCCCGGGGCGGCAATGGCGCGGCGAACGTGGGAAATACGCCGCTCCGAATTGGTCACCGTGCCTTCCTTCTCTCCCCAACTGGCGGCGGGCAACAACAGGTCGGCAAACGGCGCGGTTTCGGTGGTGCGAAAGGCTTCCTGCAGTACCACGAACGGACACGCGTTCAAGGCTTCGCGCACCGCATTCTGATCCGGAAGCGATTGCGCCGGGTTGGTGCAAGCGATCCACAGGGCTTTGATCTTGCCGCTCTGGAGGTGCTCGAACAGCTCGATGGCTGTCAGCCCGGCACTTTCGGGCAAGCGTTCGACACCCCAATAGGCGGCGACTTCTGCTCGGTGTTCCGGGTTGATGGCCTCGCGGTGGCCCGGCAACAGGTTCGACAGGCTGCCGGTCTCGCGACCGCCCATGGCGTTGGGCTGACCCGTCAGGGAGAACGGTCCGGCACCCGGCCGACCGATTTGCCCGGTGGCCAGGTGCAGGTTGATCAGCGCGCTGTTTTTTGCGCTGCCGGCCGTGGACTGGTTGAGCCCCATGCACCACAGTGACAGGAAGCTCGGTGAGGTGCCGATCCACTCCGCGCATTGCTGCAGTTGCTCGACACTGATCCCGCACAGTTGGGCAACCATTTGCGGGGTGTAATCGCGCACCAGGTTTTTCAGTTCAGCCAGGCCTTCTGTGTGGGCTTTGATGAAGTCACGGTCGACCCAGTCTTCCCACAGCAGCAGATGCAGAATCCCATGAAACAGCGCGACATCAGTGCCTGGCAGAATCGCCATATGCATATCCGCGAGATCGCAGGTATCGGTGCGCCGAGGGTCGATGACGATGACTTTCATCTGAGGTCGGCGGCTTTTGGCTTCTTCCAGTCGACGAAACAGTACCGGGTGGGCGTAGGCCATGTTACTGCCGACGATCATCACGCAGTCGCTCAGCTCAAGGTCTTCATAGCTGCACGGTGGGGCGTCGGCACCGAGGCTGCGTTTGTAGCCGACCACCGCCGAGGACATGCACAGCCGTGAATTGCTGTCGATATTGTTGGTGCCGACCAGTGCTCGTGCCAGCTTGTTGAAGGCGTAGTAGTCCTCGGTCAGCAGTTGCCCGGAGATGTAAAACGCAACGCTGTCCGGGCCGTGTTCGGTGATGGTGTCGGCAAACACATTGGCCGCGTGATCCAGTGCGGTATCCCAATCGGTGCGGCTGCGGGCCAGGCTTTTGCCCAGCCGCAGTTCCGGGTACAGCGCCCGTGCCGCGAGGTCGCCAGTCAGGTGCAGACTGGCTCCTTTGCTGCACAGTTTGCCGAAGTTGGCCGGGTGTGTCGGGTCGCCGCTGACGCCGAGAATGTGCTCGCCGTCATGCTCGATCAGCACACCGCAACCGACCCCGCAATAACAGCAGGTCGAGGCGGTCGTCTGGCGGTTCATCAGCTCGCATCCCGTAGTGCCAGCATGACCCGGCCATTCTCCACGCGCGCCAGATGGTGGTGCACGCAGCCAATGTCCGGGGCCTGGGCTTCGCCGGTTTCGAGGTCGATCTGCCAGTTGTGCAGCGGGCAGGCGACCCGTTTGCCATAGATCAACCCTTGAGAGAGAGGACCACCCTTGTGCGGACAGCGGTCGTCGAGGGCGAAGACTTCATCGTCACTGGTACGAAAGATCGCGATATCGCCTTTTGGGCCGTTGATGATGCGTGAACCCAGGGCGTTGATTTCTTCCAGTGCGCAGATATCCAGCCAGTTCATGCCGGCACCTCCAGTTGTTTCACGGCGATGGTGTCGAACTCCTTCTTCAGCAGCGGTTGCTCCAGACGCTCCTTCCAGGGGTCCTGCTCGAACGACAGGGAGAATTGCAGGCGATCATTGAGTGCCTTGCGCCGTTGCGGGTCTTCCAGCACTGCCTTCTTGATGTGCTCCATGCCGACCCGTTGCAGGTAGTGCACGGTGCGCTCCAGGTAGAAGGCTTCTTCGCGGTAAAGCTGCAGGAAAGCGCCGTTGTACTCGCGCACTTCTTCGGCGGTTTTCAGTTTGACGAAGAACTCCGCGACCTCGGTTTTAATCCCGCCGTTACCGCCGATGTACATCTCCCAGCCCGAATCCACGCCGATGATGCCGACGTCTTTGATCCCGGCTTCCGAGCAATTGCGCGGGCAACCGGAGACCGCCAGTTTGACCTTGTGCGGTGACCACATGTTGAACAGGTCATGCTCCAGCTCGATGCCCAGTTGGGTGGAGTTTTGCGTGCCGAAGCGGCAGAACTCGCTGCCGACACAGGTCTTCACGGTGCGGATGGATTTGCCGTAGGCGTGGCCGGATGGCATATCGAGGTCTTTCCAGACGCCCGGCAAGTCTTGCTTCTTGATCCCCAGCAAGTCGATGCGCTGTCCGCCAGTGACCTTGACCATTGGTACGTTGTACTTGTCCGCCACATCCGCGATGCGCCGTAACTCGGCAGGGTTGGTCACGCCGCCCCACATCCGTGGCACCACTGAATAGGTGCCGTCTTTCTGGATGTTGGCGTGGGCCCGCTCGTTGATCAGGCGCGACTGCGGATCGTCCGTGGCTTCCCCTGGCCAGGTGGAAATCAGGTAGTAGTTCAGCGCCGGACGGCAGGTGGCGCAGCCGTTCGGGGTGCGCCAGTTCAGGTAGCTCATGGTGCCAGCGATAGTCAGCAAGTGCTGTTCGCGGATGGCCTGACGGATCTGCCCGTGGTTGAGATCGCTACAGCCGCAGATGGCTTTTTCGCTTTTCGGTTTGACGTCGGCCGCGCCACCGACGGTATTGATCAGGATCTGCTCTACCAACCCGGCGCAGGAACCGCAGGAGCTGGCAGCCTTGGTGTGCTTCTTGACCTCATCGACGCTGAACAGACCGTGTTCCTGAATCGCTTTGACGATGGTGCCTTTGCACACGCCGTTGCAACCGCAGACTTCCGCGGTGTCAGCCATGCTCATGGCTTTGTCCTGACCCTGGTGGCCGACGTCGCCGAGTGCGTTTTCGCCGAACATCAGGTGGTCGCGGATTTCGCTGATGCCATGGTTCTCGCGGATCTGCCGGAAATACCAGCCGCCGTCGGCAGTGTCGCCATACAGGCAGGCACCGACCAGCACGTCATCCTTGATCACCAGTTTCTTGTAGACACCGCCGATGGGGTCGGAAAGGGTGATGGTTTCGGTGCCTTCGCCGCCCATGAAATCACCGGCGGAGAACAGGTCGATGCCGGTGACTTTCAACTTGGTCGAGGTGACCGAACCTTGATAGCGGGCGAAACCCAGTTGCGCGAGGTGGTTGGCGCAGACTTTCGCCTGCTCGAACAACGGCGCGACCAGGCCGTAGGCAATGCCCCGGTGGCTGGCGCATTCGCCGATGGCATAGATACGCGGGTCGTAGGTTTGTAGCGTGTCGTTGACCAGGATCCCGCGATTGCAGGGAATGCCGGATTTTTCCGCGAGTTCGGTGTTCGGCCGAATACCGGCGGCCATTACCACCAGGTCGGCAGGAATCACGTCACCGTTCTTGAACTGCACCGAGCCGACCCGACCGTTGCCGGCGTCGTGCAAGGCCTGGGTCTGTTCGCACAGACGAAAGTTCAGACCACGGCTTTCCAGGGCGCTTTGCAGCAGCTCGCCACTGGTTTTGTCCAATTGCCGCTCCAGCAGCCATTCGCCGATGTGCACCACGGTCACGTGCATGCCGCGCAGCATCAGGCCGTTGGCGGCTTCAAGGCCCAGCAGGCCGCCGCCGATGACCACCGCGTGTTTGTGGGTCTTGGCGGTGTCGATCATGGCCTGGGTGTCGGCGATGTCGCGGTAGCCGATCACGCCCTGCAAGGTATTGCCAGGAATCGGCAGAATGAACGGCGTCGAGCCAGTGGCGATCAGCAGGCGGTCGTATTCGGCTTCGGTGCCGTCCTCGGCGATCACCCGGCGTTTGACCCGGTCGATCTGCACCACTTTGCGGTTGAGCAGCAACTTGATGTTGTTTTCCAGGTACCAACTCAAATCGTTGAGCACGATCTCTTCGAACGTCTGCTCACCGGCGAGCACTGGCGACAGCAGAATGCGGTTGTAGTTGGTATGGGGTTCGGCGCCGAAGACCGTGATGTCGTACAGCTCGTTACTCAGCTTGAGCAGCTCTTCCAGGGTGCGAACCCCGGCCATGCCGTTGCCGATCATCACCAGTTTGAGTTTTTTCATAAAAATCTCCTGGGAGCTCAGGCCTGCCTCATCAGGGCGGTCGGGCTGGCTCGACAAATTTTGCGCAAACAAAAAAAGGCGTCCCGCTAGTTACCTAGCGAGGACGCCTTTGTCCTGATCCCGTTCTCTCGGGAAGCGCAACCTTCATCGTTGAAGGCTGGGCTTTATGTCTGTTGCAGGAGCTAATGCAGCGGTTGTGCCAAGTTGTACGGAGCGTGGTTTTATTGAGCTTTGAGCCATGATTTGGCGTTTGGCTTGAGTTTTATGCACCGATTCAAGGCGCTGCGCACACTAGTGGAGCGCAAATCCCTGTAGCAGCTGCCGAAGGCTGCGTTCGGCTGCGAAGCAGTCGTAAATGGGCGTACCGCATTTTTGGCCATGGGTTGGTTGTATGAATTGCGACTGCTGCGCCCGAGCACGGACCGAGTCGAACGCAGGCTTCGCCAGCTGCTACGCAAACAGATCGTCAGCCATGAAACACCCAATACAGCAGCACCAGATTGATCAGCAACGACACCAGCGCCAAGGTCCGCCAAACCTTCAGCGGCTCTCGCTCCAGCAGCGGCCTGGGTCGAACGTTCAAGCTGCGGCGTTCGCCCTGTTCCAATAGCAGCAACCATTCCTCCGCTGTTTCAAAGCGTTGAGCAGGATTGACTGAAACCGAGCGCTCCAGGCTTTGCTCCAGCCAGTCCGGCAGGTCCGGCCGATAGCGGTTGGCGCTGACTGGCATCCCGAAGCGCGGTCGTTGAAAGGCTTCTATTTCCCCATAGGGATATTGGCCCGTCAGCAGGAAATACAGAGTCACGCCCACCGCATACAGATCCTGTTGCGCCGTGGGTGCGTCGCCATTGAAGGCTTCCGGGGCGATGTAACTTGGCGTTCCCGGAAGCAGGTGTGCCAGGTCCTCCGAGAGGCCAGGGCAATAGGCCAAACCAAAATCCAGCAGGCGCAATTCGCCGTCTTCACCCAGCAGCAGGTTTTCCGGTTTGATATCCCGGTGCAGGATCTGCCGCCGATGCAGCATGCCCACCGCCCGCAGCAGGCGCTCGGCCAGTTCCTGCCATTGAGCCAATGGCAGCGGGCCGTTTTGTGCGAACAGTTCGGCCAGGGTCGCGCCTGGGTACTCGCGCATCACGTAATACAAATGCTGACGCTGACTGGCGGCATGCACTTCGGGGAAGTGTCGACCGGCGACCCGCCGCAGAAACCACTCTTCAGACAGCAGGCCTTGCCCGGCCTGGTTATCGTCATGCAAGTGGGCTGGCAAGGTTTTCAGCAGCCAGGGTTGCTGCTGGGCGTCGCGAACGCGATAGAGCAGGGACTGCTGGCTCTGCCCGAGCAGTGTCTCGACTTGCCAGCCTTCGAACGACTGACCTGGTTTCAAGGGGGGCGGTAACGGCCATTGCTGTAAATGGATCAGCGCATCACCGATGGTCGCCTCACCAAGGGCGTCGACCCGCACCAGTAACGCGCTGGCATTATCCTGACTGCCTGCCAGATGCGCGGCGTTGACCAGCGTCTGCGCGGCGCTGTCGAGGTCGGGCTGGTCACGCAGGATCGAGGTGATCGCCGTGTCACCAAGAACCGCCCAGATGCCGTCGCTGAGCAGCACGAAGCTCTCGCCCTGACGCAGTTCACCGTCGAGAAAGTCCAGCACCAGATGTTGATCCAGACCCAATGCACGCTTGAGTACATGCTGCATGCCCGGTTGTTCCCAGACATGATCATCCGTGATGCGCTGCAACCCCTCGGCGTACCAGCGATAGACCCGGCAATCGCCGACATGGGCCAGGGTAAAGCGCCGGCCACGCAGCACCAGTGCGCTGACGGTGGTGAGCAATGGCTGCCCGCCACCGTTGGCTTGCAGCCAGCGATTCTGCGCCAGCAGCAACCGATCGAGGGCTTGCGCCACGCCCCAGGTTTCCGGTGTGGCGTAGTAGTCCAGCGCCAATGCCTGCAAGGTCGAACGAGCGGCGAGGCCACCGTCGGCGCACTGGCTGACGCCGTCTGCGATGGCGAACAGATTGCCCTTGCTGGCCGCCAGCGCCGGGGTCGGTGTGACCAGACGCAAGGCGTCCTGATTTTCATCGCGTGGGCCGATGGCGCTGGCTTGGGCGAAGCTCAGTTGCAGGCTCATTGATGTGTCAGACCCTTGCCGCGGTCACGGCTGCCGAACCCCAAGTGGTTCTCCAACGGCGTTTGACCCCGTGCAGACCGAACCAGGCCAACACACCGAGGCTGGCGAATAACCATAGCGCAAGCTGATAGCTGCCGGTGCTCTGCTTGATCGCCCCCATGCCTGCGGCGAGGGCAAAGCCGCCAATGCCGCCAGCCATGCCGATCAGGCCGGTCATCACGCCGATCTCCCGGCGAAAACGCTGCGGTACCAATTGGAAGACCGCGCCATTACCGGCACCAAGACCAAGCATGGTGCAGACGAACAGGGCGAGGGCGGCGTAGGAGCTCGGCAGATTGAAACCCACCACAGTCATGCAGATTGCCGCCACGGTGTACATGCCGAGCAAGGTGCGAATGCCACCGAAGCGATCCGCCAGGGCGCCACCCAACGGGCGCATCAGGCTGCCACCGAATACGCAGGCGGCGGTGTAGTAGCCAGCGGTGACCGGACTCAGGCCGTACTGGTCGTTGAAGTAGCCGGGCAGCGCGCTGGCCAGACCGATAAAGCCACCGAAGGTCACGCAGTAGAAAAACATGAACCACCAGCTATCGCGGTCGCCCAGAGCCTTGAAGTAGTCAGCCATGGATTTTGTTTTTGGCCGCTCCGGGGCATTTTTCGCCAGCCAGGCAAAGACGATCAGGGTCAGGGCCAGGGGAATCAGCGCAAAACCGAACACATTGCTCCAGCCAAACGCCGCCGCCAGCATCGGGGCGATCAACGCCGCGAACACCGTACCGGAGTTGCCCGCACCGGCAATGCCCATGGCCTTGCCTTGATGCTGCGGTGGATACCACTGGGAGGCCAGAGGCAGAGCGACGGCGAACGAGGCGCCGGCCATACCGAGAAACAGGCCAAGCACCAGTGCCTGTTCGTAGCTGTGAATGCCCAGCTTCCAGGCGCCGAACAGCGCGCAGATCACGATGACCTGGCCGATCAGCCCGGCGGTTTTCGGTGACAGGCGATCCGCCAGCAAGCCCATCACAAAGCGCAGAAACGCACCGGCCAGAATCGGCGTGGCGACCACCAGCCCGCGTTGCTGGGTAGTCAGTTGCAGGTCGGCAGCGATTTGCACCGCCAAAGGGCCGAGCAGGTACCAGACCATGAAGCTCAGGTCAAAATAGAGGAAGGCCGAGAACAATGTCGGGGTATGGCCGGATTTCCAGAAGCTTGAATTCATCGCGCACCTCAGCTGTGAAGAGTCTCGAAAGGAGTCATGAGCTTTCAGGTGGGGGCCCATAACGGCCGCACCACCGGCCCCGGGCTGTGGGGCCAAAAACGAAAAAACGCCGCAACCCGATTCGCTGCGTGGGCGAGTAGGGTGTGCGACGTCTTTGTCGTAGGTGGGGCAACCGCCGTTGGTTACCTGTATGGATTACCTAGCAAGAGCCGCGCCAGGATCAAGATGATCGTTCCCACGCTCTGCGTGGGGGCGATCCTGTTAGCCCAGCAACTCGCTCATGGCGATGATCTGCTCAGCCACCTGAATCAGCTTCTGTTGGCGGCTCATGGCCTGGCGGCGCATCAGGGTGTAGGCCTCTTCTTCCTTGCAGTCCTTCATCTTCATCAGTAAGCCCTTGGCCAGTTCGATGCGCTTGCGCTCGGCCAGTTGCTGGTCGCGGGCCAGTAGCTGCGCGCGCAAGGCCTGGTCGCTTTCAAAGCGGGCCATGGCCACGTCGAGGATCGGTTGCAGGCGCGAGGCGAGGATACCTTCGACGATGTAGGCACTGACCCCGGACTTGATGGCCTGACGCATCACGTCCGGGTCATGTTCATCGGTAAACATCACGATTGGCCGTGGCTGGTCGCGGCTGACCAGTACCACTTGTTCCATCACATCGCGGCTCGGTGACTCGGTATCGATCAAAATCACATCCGGGCGCACCGTTTCGACGCGCGCCGGCAGGTCGATGGTCAGGCCGGATTCATCGATAACTTCAAACCCGGCCTCGGTCAGGGCGGCTTTGAGCCGTCCGACTTTTTTTGCAGTGTCGTTGATCAGCAGGATACGCAACATGTTCGCAGGCTCCTGTCAGCGGCTGGCAAGAAGGGCGGAGGGGGCGTTCATGGCGTGCAGGGTGAAGCTGCGGGCATAACCGGCCGGGTCCGAACCGTCCCAGATCTTGCCGTCGATCAATTGGCTGCTGCGCATTGCCTCGCCAGAGTGGCTCACGCCTACTGCGGTGGCCGCCTCGCGGTACAGGTCCAGTTGCTGAACCTGGCGAGCGACGCCGAGGTAATCCGGGTCGTCCCGCAACAAGCCCCAGCGGCGGAATTGGGTCATGAACCACATGCCATCTGTAAAGTATGGCAGGTTGACCTCGCCCGCGCCGTGGAAGCGCAGTGCATGGGGGTCTTGCCAGCGATTGCCGAGGCCATCGGCATAGTCGCCGAGCAAGCGTGGCTGGATGCAGTCTACGGGCGTGTCCAGATATTCTCGACCGCTCAACAGTTGCGCGGTGCTTTGACGGTTCTCGGTGCTCTGTTCGATAAAGCGACTGGCTTCGAGGATCGCCATGACCAGTGCGCGGGCGGTGTTGGGGTACTGTTCGACAAATGCGCGGGTGCAGCCCAGCACTTTCTCCGGGTGATCGGGCCAGATGGTTTGGCTGGTGGCCATGGTGAACCCCAGATCCTGCTTCACTGCACTGGCGCTCCACGGCTCGCCGACACAAAAGCCGTCGATGCGCCCGGCCTGCAAATGCGCGACCATTTGCGGCGGCGGCACCACCACGCTGTCGACATCCTGCAGCGGATGGATGCCTTGGCTGGCGAGCCAGTAATAGAGCCACATGGCGTGGGTGCCGGTGGGGAACGTCTGGGCGAAGGTCAGCTTTGCGCGACTTTGGTGCACGTGCAGATGAAGCGCTTCAGGACTGGTCACGCCAAGGGCTTGCAGGCCGTGGGACAGATTGATGCTTTGACCGTTCTGGTTCAGACCCATGAGCACCGCCATGTCGCTGGCCGCGATGCCGCCGATGCCCAGGTGCACGGCGTAGATCAAGCCATACAGGCTGTGAGCGGCATCCAGCTCGCCGCTGACCAGTTTGTCCCGCAGGTTGGCCCAGGATGACTGGCGCTTGAGGTTCAAGGTCAGCCCATAGGGCTGGGCGAAGCCCTGGGTGGCGGCGACCACCACCGAGGCGCAATCGCTCAGGGCCATGAAGCCCAGATTGATCGCACTCTTTTCCGGGGCATCGCTGCCATTGACCCAGGCCAGTGGATTGGCTGGAAACTCATTCATCAGGTGTGCACCTTCCATAAAAAAGCGTCGTACCCAGGTCCCTTGCCAAAGCAAAGCCGGGTGACGACGCCGTTGTCCTTCGACTCATCCCGCTGTTGGCATGAGAGCTGATGCAATCGATGGTGCAAGGCATATGCCACTCTCCATTGATTTCATCGCGTGCCTCGCTTGCGGCACCGTTGCCCGGCTATAATCGCCGCCTCATTTCGCCGCCAACCGAGTCAAGCCCGCCCATGTATACCCTGGCCCGCCAGCTATTGTTCAAACTCTCCCCGGAAACCTCCCACGATCTGTCCCTGGACCTGATCGGTGCGGGCGGGCGTTTGGGTCTCAATGGCTTGCTGTGCAAGGCGCCTTTGCAACTGCCGGTGAATGTCATGGGGCTGGATTTCCCCAATCCGGTCGGTCTGGCAGCGGGCCTGGACAAGAATGGCGCGGCCATTGATGGTTTTGCCCAGCTGGGCTTCGGCTTTGTCGAGATCGGCACCATCACCCCACGTCCACAACCGGGTAATCCGAAACCACGGATTTTCCGTTTGCCGCAAGCTGAGGCGATCATCAACCGTATGGGGTTCAACAACCTCGGCGTCGATTACTTGCTGGCACGGGTGGCAGCGGCCAGGTACAAAGGCATTCTGGGTATCAATATCGGCAAGAATTTCGACACGCCGGTCGAGCGTGCGGTCGATGATTACCTGATCTGTCTGGACAAGGTGTACGCCCATGCCAGCTATGTAACGGTCAACGTCAGCTCACCGAACACTCCAGGCCTGCGCAGCCTGCAATTCGGCGATTCGCTCAAGCAGTTGCTCGAAGCGCTGCGTCAACGCCAGGAAGACCTGACGCAGCGTCACGGCAAGCGTGTACCACTGGCGATCAAGATAGCCCCGGACATGACCGATGAAGAAACCGTACAGGTCGCGCAAGCATTGATCGAGACGGGGATGGATGCGGTGATCGCTACCAACACCACCCTCAGCCGCGTCGGCGTCGAAGGCATGGAGCATGGCAACGAGGCAGGCGGTCTGTCGGGCGCGCCGGTTCGCGACAAGAGCACCCACACCGTCAAGGTGCTGGCCGGCGAATTGGCCGGTCGCTTGCCGATCATCGCTGTGGGCGGTATCACCGAAGGCCAGCACGCGGCTGAGAAAATCGCCGCTGGCGCGAGCCTGGTGCAGTTGTATTCGGGCTTTATCTACAAGGGCCCGGCGTTGATTCGCCAGTCGGTGGATGCGATCGCGGCATTGCGGTAAGGGCGGTCCATTGTGGCGAGGGGCAAGTCCCCCGGCCACAAAGGTGATTTTTTCAGGCATAAAAAAGGGCTCCGTGAAGGAGCCCCTGGGCCGAAGCCCGCCGTCCGGATGGGACGTGCGTGGTTAAGTCGTTGCGTAATCAGGTGTTGGTGTCGGAATGTGTGCCCTGTTCAGCCGACGGCGTGAAGTTCGTTGAGTCTGTGGATCCCCGCAGTGCCAGTCATACCGTCCCAGTTGTCGCCGCGTCCTTCTCGCCAGCCATTGATCCACGCTTGGCGTACTGACGGTAGAGTAAATGGGCAAAGCTCACGGGATTTGCCACCAACGCCATATTGATATCCGCGTAAAAATGCTCTTTCCAACGGATCACGCTTAAGTCTTCTCATAGGGTGTTTCCCTCAATGTTGACTGTGTAATGTCCTGTCGGCCTCAATCGAGGCCGGGCAGAAAGTCTCTGCCGTTGGTGGCTCGCTGCCGGCGTCGCGAGCCAAGGTGTTGACGTCATTGCGGCGTCAACCTGTATTGAGTTCTAACCAATGCGTCACATCGAGGGAATGATCGTTTTGTCATAAGGACGTAACGATAATGATGTTAAGGCGATAAGCTGGACGGGTTTCGCGACCTGTTTTTTGAGCAAAGCCCGCTATGATCAGCCTCCTGCCAGATTCGGAGGTTAATTCACTCGCGAAAATGTCGGCCTGTTGCAGTCGGGTATTTTTCGACGAAGGGTCGAGAAATGACATTTTGTTGCAACGAATTTTTTATCTGCCCTTGCATCTAAGCTCATTTAACCTCTTGGTTGGCTGAGCAGCCGGGGTGGGACGGCACACCTTCGTGCCACGCGAGCGCTCTTCGAGAAAAGCGCTTGATTGAAAACCGGGCGGGCAATGCGTTGCCCGTTCACTCATTGCTTAAAGGCCCTGGAACTCCCCATGTCGGATCGTTACGAACTCTTCCTCACGTGCCCTAAAGGTCTCGAAGGCCTGCTTATCGAGGAAGCCGTCGGGCTTGGCCTTGAGGAAGCGCGCGAGCACACCTCCGCCGTGCGCGGCATGGCCAGCATGGAGACGGCTTATCGCCTGTGTCTGTGGTCGCGTCTGGCCAACCGGGTGTTGCTGGTCCTCAAGCGCTTCCCGATGAAGGACGCTGAAGACCTCTACCACGGTGTGCTGGATGTCGAGTGGCAGGACCATATGCTCAACGATGGCACCCTGGCCGTGGAGTTCAGCGGTCACGGTTCGGGCATCGACAACACTCACTTCGGCGCCTTGAAGGTCAAGGATGCGATTGTCGACAAGCTGCGCACTGCGTCGGGCGAGCGTCCATCCATCGACAAGATCAACCCGGACCTGCGCATTCACCTGCGTCTGGACCGTGGCGAAGCGATTCTGTCTCTCGATCTGTCTGGCCACAGCCTCCACCAGCGCGGTTACCGTCTGCAGCAAGGTGCGGCACCGCTGAAGGAAAACCTCGCGGCAGCGATTCTGATTCGTGCCGGTTGGCCGCGCATTGCTGCCGACGGCGGCGCGCTGGCTGACCCGATGTGCGGTGTGGGCACCTTCCTGGTGGAAGCTGCAATGATCGCCGCGGACATGGCACCGAACCTGCGACGCGAGCAGTGGGGCTTCACCGCCTGGCTCGGCCATGTGCCGGCGCTGTGGAAAAAGCTCCATGAAGAAGCCAAGGCACGTGCCGCTGCCGGTCTGGCCAAGCCACCGCTGTGGATTCGCGGTTACGAAGCCGACCCACGACTGATTCAGCCGGGCCGCAACAACATCGAACGTGCTGGCCTGAGCGACTGGATCAAGGTGTACCAGGGTGAAGTCGCGACCTTCGAGCCGCGTCCGGACCAGAACCAGAAAGGCCTGGTGATCTGCAACCCTCCGTATGGCGAGCGTCTGGGTGATGAGGCGAGCCTGCTCTATCTCTACCAGAATCTCGGCGAACGTCTGCGTCAGGCCTGCCTGAACTGGGAAGCCGCGGTGTTTACCGGCGCGCCGGATCTGGGCAAACGCATGGGCATCCGCAGCCACAAACAGTATTCGTTCTGGAACGGCGCCTTGCCGTGCAAATTGCTGCTGATCAAGGTACTGCCGGATCAGTTCGTCACCGGTGAGCGTCGTACCCCGGAACAGCGTCAGGCCGAACGTGAACAGGCGGCCTACGATCAGTCGCCGACCGAGCCGCAAGAGCGTCAGTACAATAAGAACGGCAATCCGATCAAGCCGACGCCTGCACCGGCTCCAGTAGTTGAACAGGCACGTCTGAGCGAAGGCGGGCAGATGTTTGCCAACCGCCTGCAAAAGAATCTCAAGGCCATGGGCAAGTGGGTCAAGCGCGAAGGTATCGACTGCTACCGCGTCTACGATGCCGATATGCCGGAGTACTCGATGGCCATCGACCTGTATCACGACTGGGTCCATGTTCAGGAATACGCGGCACCGAAGTCGATCGATCCGGAAAAAGCCTCGGCGCGTATGTTCGATGCCCTGGCGGCCATTCCGCAGGCGCTGAACATCGACAAGAGCCGCGTGATCGTCAAGCGTCGCGAGCGCCAGAGCGGCACCAAGCAGTACGAGCGCCAAAGCGCCCAGGGCAAGTTCACCGAGGTCAGCGAAGGCGGCGTGAAGTTGCTGGTCAACCTGACCGACTACCTCGACACCGGGCTGTTCCTGGATCACCGGCCGATGCGCCTGCGGATTCAGAAAGAGGCCGCCGGCAAGCGCTTCCTCAACCTGTATTGCTACACCGCGACGGCCAGCGTGCACGCAGCCAAGGGCGGCGCGCGCAGCACGACCAGCGTCGACTTGTCGAAAACCTATCTGGACTGGGCGCGACGCAACCTGTCGCTCAACGGCTTCTCCGACAAGAACCGTCTGGAGCAGGGCGACGTAATGGCCTGGCTGGATACCTGCCGCGATGAGTTCGATCTGATCTTCATCGACCCGCCGACTTTCTCCAACTCCAAGCGCATGGAAGGGATCTTCGACGTGCAGCGCGATCAGGTGCAATTGATCGATCTGGCAATGGCGCGTCTTGCCCCAGGCGGTGTGTTGTATTTCTCCAACAACTTCCGCAAGTTCCAGCTTGAGGAAAACCTCACAACGCGTTACGCCGTTGAGGAAATCACCGCACAAACTATCGACCCGGATTTTGCGCGTAACGGAAAAATCCACCGTGCCTGGAAAATTACCGCCCGCTAAATAGTGATTGGATCCATAGAGCCTTGATTTTTAAAGGCTCTTGGCTCTTTTTACGCTGGTCAAATTAGTGGCAAATAGCTATAACTCAGTCAAAGCCCATGTGACGCCCAAGCTCGCTGGCGTTTTGAGTTCTGCTTATGTCGTTGCATGCCGTACGCCCGAAAATTCTCGGATTCATCAGCGAAGATGTTTCGGCCTGGCTGGTCGCGATACTGGTATTGCTCGCCGGAGGCATTCTGACGGGATTGCTGGCCTGGGCGACGCTCAATCTGTATCAGCAACAATTGCGTCAGCGCTTTCAGTTGCTGGTCAGCGAGCGTTACAGCCGAATTGAGGAGCGTTTCGAAGACCAGGAGCAGCGCCTCGACAGTCTGCGGCGATTTTTTACCTACTCCGATTCGGTAACCCGCCAGGAATTTGATGGCTACGCCAAGCCATTGTTACTTCGAACTCAAGCCTACTCTTGGGCGCCGCGAGTCACTGGCGTCGAACGCTCGTTGTTCGAGCGCAACGTGCGAGCGCAGGGGCTGGCAGGCTTTTCCATTCGTGAATTGAATGCTGCGGGTCAATTGCAACTGGCTGCCGAGCGCGATGAGTACGTGCCGGTGTTGTTCAGCCAGACGCAAAGTGTTCTCGGTGTACCGTTGGGCTATGACTTGCTGGCCCAGCCTTTGCGTCGCTCGACCCTGGAGCGCGCACGCAACCACGGATCTCTGGCGGTTTCGCAACCGATGGACCTGGTCGGGATCGAGCCGGCCTATGCTCGCGGCGTCTTGTTAGTCGCACCGGTCAGCATGCACTCATCCAGCGCAAGCCCGACGCCTGAACCCTATGGCTACGTCATGGCAGTGATCAGCATCCGTCAGTTGGTGGCTGACGGTTTGCCTGAGGCGAGTCATGACAACCTGGCGATACACATTCTCGACCTGTCCACCGGGAATAAGCACGAAACGCTCTATGAATCGGATAATCGGCCAGTGCAAAGTGAGTTATTGGCGTCTCGTACGCTGCGCTTTGCGGATCACGATTATCAGGTGGATATCCGGCCCAGCGCGGCATTTATGCGGGCCAATCATTTTTCGGTCATCAGCCTGGCGGTGCCCGGCGGTTTGCTCAGCGTCCTGCTCAGCGCCTTGCTTTATGTCCTGGTCAGCCAGCGACAACGGGCCTTGGCGCTGGTCGAACAACGCACCCGTGAATTGCGCCTGCGCGAGCAGGAACTGCGCGGTGCCCATGGGCAGCTGCGCAGTGTGTTGAATGCGGCGACGCAGGTGGCGATTATCGCGACGGACTTGCGCGGCGTGATCAGCACCTTCAATGCCGGCGCCGAGCAAATGCTCGGTTATCGAAGTGTCGATGTGCTGGAACGCATGACACTGGAAAGCCTGCACCTGGCCACTGAGTTGCAGGCGCGAGCGGAGCAACTGAGTCGGAGTTATGGCAAACCGATCCCGATATGCCAGGCGATGCTCGTCGAGGGTGGCGAAGAGGGTGGGCATGAGGCTCGCGAGTGGACGCTGGTGCGTGAGGATGGCACCCGTCTGACGGTCAATATGCTGGTGGCGCCGGTGTTCGATGAGTTGGGCCTCTGGATCGGGCATCTGGCGATTTGCATCGATATTACTGAGCGTAAGCGGGTGCACGAAGCACTGGCGGCGCGCGATAGCCTGCTGAAGAAGCTCAGCGCACATGTGCCGGGCGGGATTTACCAATTCAAGATGGCGGCTGACGGCAAGTTCAGCGTCATCTATGTCAGTGACGGCATTCGTGACATTTACGAGATTGAGCCGGATGTGCTGCAAACAAACGCGGAGGCAATCTTCGAGCGAATCTATCCGCAAGACTCGACCAGAGTCCGCGCCTCGATTCGCTCCTCTGCCCAGAAGCTTAGCCCGTGGCGTGAGGAGTACCGTGTGCAGCTGCCCCAGCGTGGGCTGCGCTGGGTGCGTGGTGAGGCGACGCCGGAAGAGTTACCCGGTGGCGGGGTGCTTTGGCACGGCTATGTCTCGGATATCTCTGATATGAAGCGGGTTGAGGAGGAACTGCGCGCGCTTTCGGTTACCGACTCCCTGACCGGGATTCACAATCGGCGTTATTTCCAGGAGCGCCTTAAAACCGAAATGGCCCGGGTTGCGCGCGGTGTCGGAGAACTGGCGGTCATCATGCTTGATATCGACCATTTCAAGCGTATCAATGATCAGCACGGTCATGCGGTGGGTGATCGGGTGCTGCAAGGCGTCTGTCAGCGCATCGGCCAGCGGCTGCGGCGTACCGATGTGTTCTGTCGTTTAGGCGGCGAGGAGTTCATGGTGCTGTGTCCGGACACTGATGCGCGGCAGGCTTATACCCTTGCGGTAGAGCTTTGGCAGGGGCTGCGCAGTTTACCGATCGATGGGGTAGGTTCAGTGACAGCGAGCTTCGGGATTGCCAGTTGGCGGTCAGGTGAGGGAGCTGATGCGTTGCTGCTGCGGGCCGACTCGGGTGTGTATGCGGCCAAGCAGGCGGGGCGGGATCGGGTTGAGACGGAGTTGGTTTAAGGTCTGATGCGCTGATCGTTCCCACGCGGGAGCGTGGGAACGATCAGCAATGGTTTTGAGGGTTAAAGCGCCGAAGCCGTCGCCGCCGATTTCGGCTGACGGTAAAGATCCAGCAGTACCTGATCGAGCACCGAGGACGCGCCAAATGGTTTCGGATCATTGAGGATCGCCACCACTGCCCAGGTGTTACCGTTGCTGTCACGGCTGAAGCCGGCGATGGCGCGTACGGTATTCAGGGTGCCGGTCTTTATATGCGCTTCACCGGCCATGGCTGTGCGTTTCAGGCGTTTGCGCATGGTGCCGTCCGTGCCGGCAATCGGCATCGAACTGATGAACTCGGCTGAGTACGGGCTTCTCCAGGCCGCCTGCAGCAGCGCGCCCATTTCCCGGGCGCTGACCCGTTCGGCGCGAGACAGGCCGGAACCGTTTTCCATGACCAGATGCGGCGCAGTGATGCCTTTCTTCACCAGCCACTGGCGAACTACGCGTTGGGCGGCTTTGGCGTCATCTGCGTCGGCATCGTTGCGGTATTGAGCGCCGAGGCTGAGGAACAGTTGCTGGGCCATGGTGTTGTTACTGTATTTGTTGATGTCGCGGATGATCTCTGCCAGATCCGGCGAGAACGCCCGGGCCAGAACCTTGGCATCTTTAGGCACGGCGGCCAGACGATCCTTGCCCTGAATGCTGCCGCCCAATTCCTGCCAAATCGCCCGCACGGCACCGGCGGTGTAGGTCGCGTGGTCGAGCAGAGACAGGTAGGTCTGCGAACTGCAGCCGTCGCCCAGCTGGCCGTTGACTGTCACGTTCACGCCGCCGTCGGCCCGGGTTACCGGGTTGTAGCGCACGTTACCGGTGCACTGCTTGGAGTTGATGGCTTTGACCTGATTGTCGATTTGAATGCTGGCGATTGGCGGTTCGACGGAAATCAGTACCTTGCCCGAGTCATTGCGAGCGACAAAGCGCAACGCCTTGAGGTTGACCATCAATGAATCGGGTTTGACCAGAAACGGTTTGTTCTCGTCATTGCCGTCGTCATTGAACTCCGGCAATTGCGGTTGCACGAAGAAATTGCGGTCCAGCACCAGATCGCCGGTGACTTGCTGCACGCCATTGGCCCGCAGGTCACGCATCAGCAGCCAGAGTTTTTCCATGTTCAGCTTCGGATCGCCGCCACCCTTGAGGTACAGGTTACCGTTGAGGATGCCGCCACTGAGGGTGCCGTCGGTGTAGAACTCGGTCTTCCACTGGTGGTTCGGACCGAGCATTTCCAGGGCGGCATAGGTGGTGACCAGCTTCATGGTCGATGCCGGGTTGACCGAGACGTCGGCATTGAAGATGGTCGGGGTGCCGGGGCCGTTGAGCGGGATCATCACCAGGGACAAGGCGCTGTCCTGCAACTTGCTGGCCTTGAGGGCCTTTTCAACGTTGGGTGACAGGGCGGTATTGATCGGGGCAGCAGAAACAGGGAGCGCCAGGGGCAAAAGAAGACTGGCAAGCAGCAATGGACGCAAAGATTTGATCATGTGAAGTAAAACCCTACAGCCGAGGGGAAAAAGATGAGGGCATGTTGATAAATTCCCTCAGTGGTCATGAAAGTGTCGGCATTATGCCCCAAGGTGGAGTGGCTTGTGCCTTAGGCTGCCCCCCTAATTCGCTATTTTTTTACCAGCGGTAGGCCCAAGCCCCCAGAGAGTCAGGCAATCGGCGGCTTAAACTGCTAAAGTGCCGCCCGTTATTACTTATGAGGATTGTTCCATGGCGACTAACCGTTCCCAGCGTCTGCGCAAAAAACTGTGCGTCGATGAATTTCAAGAGCTGGGTTTCGAGCTGAACCTGGATTTCAAAGAAGATTTGGCTGATGAAGCTATTGACGCTTTCCTCGACGCGTTCCTGAATCAAGCGATGGAAGCCAACGGCCTCGGCTATGTTGGCGGCGATGACTACGGTCTGGTTTGCCTGATCAAGCGCGGTTCGGTCAGCGAAGAGCAACGCGCCACGGTTGAATCCTGGCTCAAAGCCCGCACCGAGCTGACCAGCGTTGAAGTCAGCCCGCTGCTGGACGTCTGGTACCCGGAAAAACCAATCAATCCGGTAGCCTGATGTCATGAATCAGCGGCCCGCCCGGGCCGCTGATTCGATACTGCTCTGTAGCAGCTGCCGCCAGGCTGCGTTCGGCCGCGAAGCGGTCGTAAAATCAGTTTGCGCATTTATTCAGAATGACCGCGATATCCATATTGCGACCGCTGCGCGGCCGAACGCAGGCTTCGCCAGCTGCTACGCCCTACGCCAGTTCAGAATCACCAGCGTCAACACCCCCGCCACAATCCCCCAGAACGCCGAACCAATCGAAAACAGCGTCAGTCCCGATGCGGTGACCATGAAGGTTATCAGCGCTGCTTCGCGTTCTTTCACTTCGTACATGGCGATGCTCAGGCCGTTGATGATCGAGCCGAACAAGGCCAGGGCGGCAATCGACAGCACCAGTTCTTTCGGCAACGCAGCGAACAGCGCCGCCAGTGTGGCGCCGAATACCCCGGCAATCCCGTAGAAAATTCCGCACCAGACCGCAGCGGTGTAGCGCTTGTTGCGGTCTTCATGGGCATGCGGCCCGGTGCAAATGGCGGCGCTGATCGCCGCGAGGTTGATGCCGTGGGAGCCGAACGGGGCCAGCAGCAGTGAAGCAATGCCGGTGGTGGTGATCAGTGGCGACGCTGGCACGTTGTAACCGTCGGCGCGCAGCACGGCGATGCCCGGCATGTTCTGCGAGGTCATCGCCACTACGAAGAGTGGAATGCCAATGCTGATGGTCGCAGCCAGGGAAAAGTGCGGCGTGGTCCAGATCGGCGTGGCGGCCTCAAGGCTGAAGCCGCTGAAGTCCAGCAGCCCCATCAGGCTGGAGAGCGCAGTGCCGATCAGTAACGCGGCAAGCACCGCATAGCGGGGCGACAGGCGCTTGATGACCAGATAGGTGAAAAACATGCCCAGCACCAGTGCCGTGCGGTGTTGCGCGGCGACGAAAATTTCGCTGCCGATCTTGAACAGAATCCCGGCCAGCAACGCCGCGGCCAGCGAGGCGGGAATACGCTTGACCAAGCGTTCGAAACTCCCGGTCAGCCCGCAGATGGTCACCAGCACCGCACAGGTTATATAGGCGCCAATGGCTTCGCCGTAGGTCACGCCGCCCAGGCTGGTGATCAACAGCGCCGCGCCCGGGGTCGACCAGGCGATGGTGATGGGGGTGCGATAGCGCAGGGACAGACCGATGCTGCACACCGCCATGCCGATCGAGATCGCCCAGATCCAGGACGAGATCTGTCCGCTGGTCAGTCCGGCCGCCTGGCCAGCCTGAAACATCAGCACCAGCGAGCTGGTGTAGCCGGTCATCATCGCGATGAAGCCAGCGACGATGGCTGACGGCGAAGTGTCGGCCAACGGGCGTAACTGCACTTGAGTGGCGTCGTTCATGGAGCGGTGTTCCTTGTTTTGGTCAAGATGATCCGTGGCCAGAGCGCAGGAGCTGCCGCAGATTCTATGTTCAAGCCTAAACTCAAACGTATCTGATCATTGCAATACAGCCGCGGGCGTAAACTGCCGTACAGTCGTGTTAGCACAGCCGGTTGTGTACAATGTGCCATGTTTTTTACGCGATACTTGCCCGCGACCCGCCGTGTCGTATTACAGTCACGGTTAATTCGCCGCAGTTTTCCTCACTCGAGCGCCCATGAACGAACAGTTGCAACCCCTCAAGAAACAACCGCGCGCAGGCAAGGCCGGCCGCAGCGGAACCCAGGACGATATTGTCTACGCACATATCTTCGAGGCTATCCTCGAACAGCGTCTGGCGCCCGGCACCAAGTTGAGCGAAGAAGCGCTGGGGGAAATTTTCGGGGTCAGTCGCACCATCATCCGCCGCGCCTTGTCGCGTCTGGCCCATGAAGGCGTGGTGTTGTTGCGGCCCAATCGCGGTGCGGTGGTCGCCAGCCCGAGCGTCGAGGAAGCCCGTCAGGTATTCCTTGCACGACGTTTGGTCGAGCGGGCGATTACCGAGCTGGCGGTGCAGCATGCGACGGCCGAGCAATTGACCGAGCTGCGGCAGATGGTCAACGAGGAGCGCGACAGCTTCTCGCGTGGCGATCGCGGGGCGGGTATCCGGCTTTCCGGCGAGTTCCACTTGAAACTGGCTGAAGCGGCGAAGAATGCACCGCTGATCAGCTTCCAGCGCAGCCTGGTGTCCCAGACTTCATTGATCATCGCCCAGTACGAAAGCGGCAACCGCTCGCACTGCTCCTACGATGAGCACACTCAATTGATCGATGCCATCGAGGCTCGCGACGCGACGCTTGCGGTGGACCTGATGATGCATCACATGGATCACATCGACAGCAAGCTCAACCTCGACGAAGAAGGCGCCTCGGACGACTTGCACGCAGTGTTCTCGCATCTGTTGCAGATCAAGAAACCAGGGCGTTCCGCGGCGAAGATTTGAATCTTTGATCGTTCCCACGCTCCGCGTGGGAACGCCTCTAGGGACGCTCCGCGTCCAGCGACGCAGAGCGTCACGGGCTGCATTCCCACGCAGAGTATGGGAACGATCAATGTCCGGAAAATCTAGCGCTGATGCACCAGATTCCCTGCCGCATAGGTCTGCAATACCGTCCGGTCATCCCCTAGCGTCATCAATACAAACAACGTCTCGGCGATGTTACTGGCCTGTTTCAGGCGATAGCTGAGCAACGGCGTGGCGTTGTAGTCGAGTACCAGGAAGTCGGCGTCGGTACCCGGTTGCAGCGTGCCGATTTTGTCTTCCAGACGCAGTGCCCGAGCACCGCCGAGGGTGGCCAGGTACAACGATTTGAACGGGCTCAGACGTGCACCCTGCAATTGCATGACCTTGTACGCTTCGTTCAGGGTTTGCAGCAACGAGAAACTGGTGCCGCCGCCGACATCCGTCCCCAGTCCGACATTCAACTTGTGCTTCTCGGCCATCGGCAGGTTGAACAGGCCGCTGCCGAGGAAGAAGTTCGAAGTCGGGCAGAAGGCGATTGCCGAACCGGTTTCGGCCAGACGCGCGCATTCGTCGTCGCACAGATGCACGCCGTGGGCGAACACCGAGCGTTCGCCCAGCAGCTTGTAGTGGTCGTACACGTCCAGGTAGCCGCTGCGCTGCGGGAACAATTCCTTGACCCATTGCACTTCCTGCAGGTTTTCGCTGATGTGCGTCTGCATGTACAGGTCGGGGTATTCGCTGAGCAATTGCCCGGCCAGCGTCAGTTGCTCCGGGGTGCTGGTTGGCGCGAAGCGCGGGGTCACCGCGTAGTGCAGGCGGCCCTTGCCGTGCCAGCGTTCGATCAGCGCTTTGCTTTCGAGGTAGCCGGATTCGGCGGTGTCGGTCAGGTAGTCCGGCGCGTTGCGGTCCATCATCACCTTGCCGGCGATCATCCGCAGGTTCAGCTGCTCGGCAGCCTGGAAGAACGAAGTCACCGATTGCGGGTGCACACTGCCGAATACCAGCGCGGTGGTGGTGCCGTTGCGCAGCAGTTCCTTGATGAATATGTCCGCGACTTCTTCGGCGTGGGCTTTATCGGCGAACTGGCTTTCGCACGGGAAGGTGTAGGTGTTGAGCCAGTCCAGCAGTTGCTCACCGTAGGCACCGACCATGCCGGTCTGCGGCAAATGGATGTGGGTATCGATGAAACCGGGAGTGATCAGCGCATCCTGATAATGGGTGACATCGATATCGGCTGGCAGCCTGGCGAGTAGTTCGCTGGCATGGCCGATGGCGCTGATCTGGCCGTTTTCAGTCACCAACAAGCCGTCCTCGAAATACTCGTAAGAGGCTTCGATACCAACCACGGCAGGGTCGGCGATACTGTGCAGGATGGCCGCGCGGTAGGCTTTGCGAGTCAAAGGCATGGGATTTCTCAGTTCGTGGCTTGGCTGCGGCGTGAGGCAGGCAGCAGTTTTGCAATGGGTTCGGCTTTCGCGGTGTGCTGGCCGAAATTTGCGTTATAGGTGGCGATGATTTCGCCGGCGATGGAGATGGCGATTTCCACAGGCAGCTTGCCTTTGACTTCGCCGATACCCATCGGGCAGCGCATGCGTTGCAGCAGCGCGTTGTCGAAACCGCGGTCACGCAGGCGATGTTCGAACTTGACCCGTTTGGTTTTCGAGCCGATCAGGCCGAAGTAGGCGAAGTCGTTGCGCTTGAGGATCGCGGCGGTCAATTCCAGATCGAGCTGATGGTTATGGGTCATGACGATGCAGTAGCTGCCGGCGGGCAGATTGTCGATTTCATCCACCGGCTCTTCGCTGACGATCTTGAGCACGCCATGAGGGATCTGTTCGGGGAACTCCTGCTCCCGTGAGTCGATCCAGCGCACCCGGCAGGGCAGGCTGGCCAGTAGCGGTACCAGCGCCCGACCAACATGGCCGGCGCCGAAGACCGCGATCTGCGCCTGGACCTGGCCCATCGGTTCGAACAGCAACACGGTCACGCCGCCGCAGCACTGGCCAAGGCTTGCGCCCAGGGTGAAGCGCTCCAGGTGGGTGTCCTGTTTGCCGCTGGCAAGCATTTCCCGGGCGACCTGCATTGCCTTGTATTCCAGGTGCCCGCCGCCGATGGTATCGAAAGCCTGCGTAGCACTGACGACCATCTTCGAACCGGCATTACGCGGTGTCGAGCCGAGCTCTTCGATGATGGTCACCAACACGCAGGGTTCGCCCTGGTTCTGCAGGTCGGCGAGTGCGCTGATCCAGTTGTACATACACACCTCACAGATCGTTCCCACGCTCTGCGTGGGAATGCATCTCTGGACGCTCCGCGTCCGCTCTTGAAATGTGACGCAGAGCGTCACGGGCTGCATTCCCACGCAGAGCGTGGGAACGATCAACGATCATCACGAAGAAGCCAGTTCAGCCTCGGCTTCCACGGCTTTCGCCGCCTTCAACTGGCGCATCTGCTCACAGCCCCATAACACCCGCTCCGGGGTCGCCGGTGCGTCGATTTTTGGCTGGTGACGGTAATCGCCCAGGCTTGCCACCGCATCCTTGATCGCGCACCAGACGGAGATGCCGAGCATGAACGGCGGTTCGCCGACGGCCTTGGAATGGAACACGGTGTCTTCCGGATTCTTGCGGTTTTCCACCAGTTTCACTCGCAGGTCCAACGGCATGTCCGCGACCGCCGGGATCTTGTAGCTGGCCGGGCCGTTGGTCATCAGTTTGCCCTTGGCATTCCACACCAGCTCTTCCATGGTCAGCCAGCCCATGCCCTGAATGAAGCCACCCTCGACCTGACCGATATCGATGGCCGGGTTCAGCGAGGCGCCGACGTCGTGGAGGATGTCAGTACGCAGCATCTTGTATTCGCCGGTCAGGGTGTCGACGATCACTTCGGTACAGGCCGCACCGTAGGCGAAATAGTAGAACGGCCGACCACGGGCCTGACTGCGGTCGTAATAGATTTTCGGGGTCTTGTAGAAGCCGGTGCTGGACAACGACACTTGAGCGAAATACGCCTGCTGGACCAGCGCTTCGAAGGTCAGGATGTGATCGCGCACCCGTACATGGCCGTTGTGGAATTCAACGTCTTCTTCGCTGACTTTGTATTGCCGTGCGGCAAACTCCACCAAGCGCTGCTTGATGATTTCAGCGGCGTTCTGTGCGGCCTTGCCGTTCAGGTCGGCGCCACTGGAGGCGGCAGTCGGCGAGGTGTTCGGAACCTTGTCGGTATTGGTTGCGGTGATCTGCACCCGATCAATCTCGACCTGGAACACCTGGGCCACAACCTGCGCGACTTTGACGTTCAAACCCTGGCCCATCTCCGTGCCGCCGTGGTTCAGATGGATGCTGCCGTCGGTGTAGATATGGATCAGCGCGCCTGCCTGGTTGAGGAAGCTGGCGGTGAAGGAAATACCGAATTTCACCGGTGTCAGCGCCAGACCTTTTTTCAAAATCGGGCTGTTGGCGTTGTAGCGACGGATCGCTTCACGCCGCTCGGCGTACTGACTGCTTTGTTCAAGTTCAGCGGTCATTTCCTCGAGCATGTTGTGCTCGACGGTCTGGTAGTAATGGGTGACGTTGCGCTCGGTCTTGCCATAGTAGTTGGCCTTGCGCACCGCCAGAGGATCGAGGGCCAGATGGCGGGCAATGGCGTCCATCACTTCTTCGATGGCGACCATGCCTTGTGGGCCGCCAAAGCCCCGATAGGCGGTGTTCGACGCGATATTGGTCTTGCAGCGGTGACCGTTGATGGTCGCGTCACCCAGGTAGTAGGAGTTGTCGGCGTGGAACATTGCGCGGTCGACAATCGAGGCCGAAAGGTCCGGCGAGCAGCCGCAGTTACCCGCCAGTTCCAGTTGAATGCCATGTAAGCGGCCAGTGCTGTCGAAGCCGACGTCGTACTCGATGTAGAACGGATGACGCTTGCCGGTCATCAGCATGTCTTCGACCCGCGGCAGACGCATTTTGGTCGGCTGGCCGGTCAGGTGCGCAACCACGGCGCAGAGGCATGCCGGGCTCGCCGCCTGGGTTTCCTTGCCGCCGAAACCACCGCCCATGCGGCGCATGTCGACGACGATTTTGTTCATCGATACGTCCAGCACTTCCGCCACCAGTTTCTGCACTTCGGTGGGGTTCTGGGTCGAGCAGTAAACAATCATGCCGCCGTCTTCGGTGGGCATTACCGAAGAGACCTGGGTTTCCAGATAGAAGTGTTCCTGGCCGCCGATGTGCAGCGTGCCCTGGATGCGATGCTCTGCGGTAGAGAGTGCGGTTGCCGAATCGCCCCGCTGATGGGTATGGCTATCGAGCACAAAATGGCGTTTGCGCAGCGCTTCGACCACGTCAAGCACGGGCTCCAGATCTTCATATTCGATGATCGCGGCCATGGCCGCTTTGCGCGCGGTTTCCAGATCTCTGGCCGCTACAGCCAGTACCACCTGGCCGACGAACTGCACATCATCGATGGCCAGCAACGGGTCGCCGGGCAGCAGCGGCCCGATGTCTTTAAGGCCTGGCACATCTTCATGGGTGATGACGATGCGCACGCCTTCAAAGGCGTAGCACGGCGCGGTGTCGATGCTGATGATTTTCGCGTGGGCACGGTCGGACAGCCGCGCGTACAGGTGCAGCTGATTCGGGAACTCCAGGCGGTCGTCGATGTACACCGCCTCACCGGACACATGTTTGTCCGCGCTATCGTGCTTGACGCTGCGGCCGACGCCGGTGGTCAGGTCCTGGGAAAACAGTTCGGCGAGTTCAGCCTGAGTCTTTTCTACGGCGTGATGATTAGACATAAGCGGTCACCCGAGTCTCGATGTGCGGTGTTTGCAGTTCGATGAAGTATTTGCGCAGCAGGTTTTGCGCGCTGAGCAGGCGGTATTCCTTGCTCGCGCGGAAGTCCGAAAGCGGCGTGAAGTCCTCGCCCAAAGCGACGCAGGCGCGTTCGACGGTAGTTGAGTTCCACGGCGAGCCGAGCAGGGCGGCTTCACAGCTTTTGGCGCGTTTTGGCGTTGCGGCCATGCCGCCGAAAGCGACGCGGGCGTCAGCGACCACGCCATTTTCAATGCGCAGATTGAATGCCGCGCAGACCGCAGAGATATCGTCGTCCAGGCGCTTGGAAACCTTGTAGGCGCGGAACATCTGTTGGGTTGTGGCGCGGGGCACGATGATCTTTTCGATGAACTCGCTTTCCTGGCGCGCGGTCACCCGGTAATCGATGAAATAGTCTTCCAGCATCAGCGTGCGGCGGGTTTGGCCTTTGCACAAAACAATTTGCGCGCCGAGGGCGATCAGCAGCGGTGGCGAGTCACCGATCGGTGAGGCGTTGCCGATGTTGCCGCCCAGCGTGCCCTGGTTGCGGATTTGCAGCGAGGCGAAGCGTTGCAGCAGTTCGCCGAAGTCCGGGTACTCGGCCTTGAGTGCTTCATAGCAATCGGACAGCGAGGTGGCGGCGCCGATTTCCAGGCGATCGTCAAAGCGTTCGACGCGCTTCATTTCGGCGACGTTGCCGACATAGATCATTACTGGCAAGGCACGGTGGAACTGTGTCACTTCCAGCGCCAGGTCGGTACCACCGGCCAGCAAGCGTGCTTGCGGGTAGGCATCGTAAAGGTCGGCCAGATCAGCGACGGTCAAGGGCACCAGGCAACGTTTATCGCCGCTGTTGAGTTCGCCGGTTTCGGTCGGCGCGATGGCTTTCAGGCGTGCAATGGTTTCGGCTTCGCGGGCATCGAATTGGTCGCTCGGCTTGCCGCAGCAAGCCTGTTCGGCAGCGGCGAGAATCGGTCGATAGCCGGTGCAACGACAGAGGTTGCCGGCCAACGCTTCGTGGGCTTTATGGGAGTCCGGCTGATCACTGTTCTTTTGCAGCGCGAACAATGACATGACAAAGCCGGGCGTGCAGAAACCGCATTGCGAACCGTGGCACTCGACCATGGCTTTTTGCACGCTGTGAAGCTGACCCTGGTGTTTGAGGTCTTCAACGCTGATCAGCTGTTTGCCATGCAGCGACGATACGAAGGTCAGGCACGAGTTGAGGCTGCGATAGCGAATGTGCTCGCGGCCGTCGTCTTGCGTCTGCAACTCGCCGACGACCACGGTGCAGGCGCCACAATCACCGCTGGCGCAACCTTCTTTTGTGCCGGGTTTGCCCACGTGCTCGCGCAGATAATTGAGCACGGTCAGGTTCGGGTCCAGGGAGTGCTCGCTACGGAGTTCCTGGTTTAGTAAAAACTGGATCACGGAAGGCCTCGCAGACTCATTATTGTTGTTAACCGATTTGTACCGAATTTAGTCATGTCTGACTTTTCGGTCAATGATTTTCTGACTTAAAGGTCAGGAAATACTGTTTTACCGATTAACGACCCCTCCAATCATTATTGACCCTCCCGGGGTACGGTGCTTTTAGCTTATTTCGTGCCAGATTCAGCGCCCTGGTCATTACCATTCAGCGCCCTGCGCCATGACCTGGCAATTGCGCTACACTGCGCCGCTTGTACCGATCGAAGATTTTGAAGGAAAACCATGACGTTCAAGGCGCCGGACAGCCTCGCCGAGCAAATCGCCCACTACCTCGCCGAACGTATCATTCGCGGGGATCTCAAGCCCGGGGAGCGCATCCAGGAACAGAAGGTTACGCAGGCCCTCAATGTCAGCCGCGGATCGGTGCGCGAAGCGTTGCTGATCCTCGAGCGCCGCCACCTGGTTGCGATCCTGCCGCGTCGCGGCGCCCACGTGACCGAACTCACCGGACACAAGGTGCAGAGCCTGTGCACGCTAATGAGCGAGCTGTACATCCTGCTTGGCAATTCGGTTGCCAACGGTTGGGCGGTTCAGGCTGATATGGCGCCGTTCCTGCAAATCCAGCAGCGGCTGGTCGACAGTTACGAACGTCAGGACATCCGCACGTTTGTCGAAGACAGCTTCAATGTGATGCGTGCTGCGTACCCCTTCGCCAATAACCCGTATTTGCAGGAAACTGTCGAAAATCTGCAGCCGGCCATGAGCCGCGCGTATTTCCTCGCGCTGGAACAACGCAAGGCTGAGATGAGCGGGTTCCTGGACCTGTTCGAGCAACTGCTGGCTGCCGTGCTGGCCCGTGACTTGCCGCAGATTCGCGTAGTGCTCTCGGCTTATGCCCAGCGTAGTTGCGATCTGGTGCTGTCAGCGTTGACGGTTGCCTGAACGTGCGGCTCAAGTGCATCAAACTGGCGGGGTTCAAATCATTCGTCGACCCGACCACGGTGAACTTCCCCAGTAACATGGCGGCGGTGGTCGGGCCCAACGGTTGCGGCAAGTCGAACATCATCGACGCCGTGCGCTGGGTGATGGGCGAGAGCTCGGCAAAAAACCTGCGTGGCGAGTCGATGACCGACGTCATTTTCAACGGCTCCACCAGTCGTAAGCCCGTCAGCCAGGCCAGCATCGAACTGGTCTTCGATAACTCCGACAGCACGCTGGTCGGGGAATACGCGGCGTATGCGGAGATTTCCATCCGCCGCAAAGTCACCCGCGACAGCCAGAACAGCTACTTCCTCAATGGCGCCAAATGCCGCCGTCGAGACATCACCGATATCTTCCTTGGCACCGGCCTGGGTCCGCGCAGCTACTCGATCATCGAGCAGGGGATGATCTCCAAGCTGATCGAGGCCAAGCCCGAGGATCTGCGCAATTTCATCGAAGAAGCGGCGGGGATCTCCAAATACAAGGAGCGCCGGCGCGAAACCGAAAACCGCATCCGCCGCACTCACGAAAACCTCGCCCGCCTGACCGACCTGCGTGACGAGCTGGAACGTCAGCTCGAGCGTTTGCACCGTCAGGCTCAGGCCGCCGAGAAGTATCAGGAATATAAAGGCGAAGAGCGTCAGCTCAAGGCTCAACTGTCAGCGTTGCGCTGGCAGGCGTTGAACGAGCAGGTGGGGCAGCGCGAATCGATTATCGGCACCCAGGAAATCAGTTTCGAAGCCCTGGTTGCCGAACAGCGCAACGCCGATGCCAGCATCGAGCGGTTGCGCGATGGCCATCACGACCTCTCCGAGCGCTTCAATCTGGTGCAAGGGCGTTTCTATTCGGTCGGCGGCGATATCGCACGGGTCGAGCAAAGCATTCAGCATGGCCAACAACGTTTGCGTCAGTTGCAGGACGACTTGCGCGAAGCCGAGCGTTCGCGGCTGGAAACCGAGTCCCATCTGGGCCATGACCGCACCTTGCTGGCGACCCTGGGCGAAGAGCTGCAGATGCTCGAGCCCGAGCAGGAAGTGACCAGTGCCGCCGCTGAAGAAGCCGCCGCTACGTTGGAAGAGTCGGAAACCACCATGCATGGCTGGCAGGAGCAGTGGGACAGTTTCAACCTGCGCTCCGCCGAGCCGCGTCGCCAGGCCGAAGTGCAGCAGTCGCGGATCCAGCAGCTGGAAACCAGCATGGAGCGCCTGGCCGATCGTCAACGTCGCTTGGCCGAGGAGCGTGACTTGCTGTCGGCGGACCCGGAAGATGCGGCGATACTCGACCTCAGCGAACAGCTCGCCGCCAGCCAGGCAACACTCGAAGATTTGCAGGCCAGCGAAGAAGCGCAGGTCGAGCGGCTTGAGCAATTGCGTCAAGCGCTGCAACTGGCTCTGCAAAACCAGCAGCAGGCGCAGGGCGACTTGCAACGACTTAACGGCCGTCTGGCTTCGCTGGAGGCGTTGCAGCAAGCAGCGCTTGATCCGGGCACCGGCGCCGCCGAGTGGTTGCGCGAACAACATCTGGCCGAGCGTCCGCGCCTGGCCGAAGGCTTGAAAGTAGAGGCGGGTTGGGAGCTGGCGGTGGAAACCGTGCTCGGTGCCGATCTGCAAGCGGTGCTGGTCGACGATTTTGCCGGTTTCGATCTGTCCGGGTTTGTCCAGGGCGATCTGCGCTTGCTCAGCCCGGCCAGCGACAGTGTGCGGATCCCCGGCAGTCTGCTCGACAAGGTTGAGGCGCTGATCGATCTGTCGCCGTGGCTGGGGCAGGTCAAACCGGTGGACAGCCTCGAACAGGCGTTGACGCTGCGCGGCCAGTTGTCGAGCGGCGAAAGCCTGATCAGCCGTGACGGCTACTGGGTTGGGCGGCACTTTTTGCGGGTACGCCGCGCCAGTGAAGCCGAGAGCGGCATGTTGGCGCGCGGACAGGAAATCCAGCGTCTGGGGCTTGAACGCGAAGAGCGCGAAGCCACAGTGCAAACCCTGGAAACCACATTGCAAAACCTGCGCGCCCAGCAACGTCAGCAAGAGGGCGGTCGCGAACACCTGCGCCGTTTGCTGCAGGACGAAGCGCGCCAGCAGGGCGAATTGAAAGCTCAGCTGTCCGCCGGTAAAGCCAAGGCCGAACAGTTGACGTTACGCCGCACTCGACTTGATGAAGAACTCGGTGAGCTGGGCGAACAGCGCGCTCTGGAGCATGAACAGGTTGGCGAGGCGCGTCTGCAATTGCAGGACGCTCTGGACAGCATGGCGGTCGACACCGAGCAGCGCGAGTTGCTGCTGGCTCAACGCGACAGCTTGCGTGAGCGTCTCGACCGAGTGCGCCAGGAAGCCCGCCAGCATAAAGACCACGCGCACCAATTGGCGGTGCGTCTGGGCTCGCTCAAGGCGCAGCACGATTCAACCCGTCAGGCGCTGGAACGGCTGGAATTGCAATCCGAGCGCCTGACGGAAAAGCGCGAACAGCTCAGCCTTAATCTGGAGGAGGGCGAAGCGCCGCTGGAAGAGTTGCGGCTCAAGCTTGAAGAGTTGCTCGACAAGCGCCTGAGCGTCGACGAAGAGCTGAGGACCGCGCAGATCGCCCTGGAAGATGCCGACCGCGAATTGCGTGACGCCGAGAAGCGCCGCAGCCAGGCCGAGCAGCAATCGCAGTTGATCCGCGGTCAGCTCGAGCAGCAGCGCATGGAATGGCAGGCTCTGACCGTGCGCCGCAAGACCTTGCAGGATCAATTGCTCGAAGATGGCTACGACTTGCACGGAGTGCTCGCCACACTGGTGGCAGAAGCCAACGAAAAAGAAGCCGAAGAAGAACTTGAACGTATTGCTGCGCGAATTCAGCGACTGGGCGCGATCAACCTCGCGGCCATCGACGAGTACCAGCAGCAGTCCGAGCGCAAGCGTTATCTGGATGCTCAGGATGCCGATCTGGTCGAAGCCCTCGATACGCTGGAAAACGTGATTCGCAAGATCGACAAGGAAACCCGCAATCGCTTTAAAGATACCTTTGATCAGATCAATGGTGGTTTACAGGCACTATTTCCAAAAGTTTTCGGTGGCGGCAGCGCTTATTTGGAACTGACGGGCGAAGATCTACTCGATACAGGGGTAACGATCATGGCGCGTCCACCCGGAAAGAAGAACAGCACCATTCATCTGCTCTCCGGTGGTGAGAAGGCGCTGACTGCGCTGGCACTGGTTTTTGCGATCTTCAAATTGAATCCGGCACCATTCTGCATGCTCGACGAAGTTGACGCCCCGCTGGATGACGCTAACGTTGGACGCTACGCCCGATTGGTGAAAGAGATGTCGCAGACGGTGCAATTCATCTATATCACCCACAACAAGATCGCCATGGAAATGGCCGATCAGTTGATGGGGGTGACGATGCATGAGCCCGGTTGTTCACGCCTTGTGGCAGTTGATGTTGAGGAGGCGATGGCAATGGTGGAGGCATAAGTCGTTGTGCGGAATATGATTTTCTACGGGCTGTAGGAGGTTTTATTTTCCGCGACTTGCTGGCCAATCGACATATTGGCTCAAGCCATTGCGACAGACGGTGTAAAGTTATCTTTGGTCGTGCTAGTTTAATGTCAATTTTTCGTATGCGTGGGTAAAACGCCTGTCAGAACATAGAGTTGGCGCCACGTTTTAAAGGGGTTTGCAGCTTGCTAAGCCCTTTATTCATCAGCATTTTTTATAGAGGCACGGGATTACATGGAAATCGGTCTGCGCGAGTGGCTGATAGTCATCGGCATTGTGGTCATTGCCGGTATTCTTTTTGATGGCTGGCGCCGCATGCGCGGTGGCAAGGGCAAGCTGAAATTTCGTCTGGACCGGAGCCTGTCCAGTTTGCCCGACGAAGACACTGCTGCCGAATTGCTGGGCCCGCCGCGTGTGCTGGATAACCATAAGGAACCGCAGCTCGACGAGCACGATTTGCCGTCGGTGAGCATGCCTGCCCGTGAACCCCGTGAATCGGGTTCCAAGCGTGGCAAGCGTGGCGGTGAACCGCATCAGGGTGACTTGAATCTCAACCTCGACCTGGATGGCGGCCCGAGCTTCAGCAGTCGTGACGATGACTTCCCGAATGAAACCCGCTCTTCCAGTGCGGCTCAAGAAAAAGATCAGCCACAAGCGGAAGAAGTCCTGGTGATCAGCGTGATCTGCCGTGATGCTGGCGGCTTCAAAGGTCCGGCGCTGTTGCAGAACATTTTGGAAAGCGGACTGCGTTTTGGTGAGATGGACATCTTCCACCGTCACGAAAGCATGGCCGGCAATGGCGAAGTCCTGTTCTCCATGGCGAACGCGGTCAAGCCGGGCGTGTTCGATCTGGACGATATCGATCACTTCAGCACGCCAGCCGTGAGCTTTTTCCTCGGTTTGCCAGGTCCGCGTCATCCAAAGCAGGCTTTCGATGTGATGGTTGCCGCAGCCCGCAAGCTGTCCCAGGAACTCAATGGCGAACTCAAGGACGATCAGCGCAGCGTACTGACCGCCCAGACCATCGAGCACTACCGTCAACGCATCGTCGAATTCGAACGCCGCGCCCTGACCCAGAAGCGCTAAGGCCCAAGCAGGCCCCTCGCCACGGGGTTTGCTTCTTACGCTATCGTATTTTGAAGATTGAGCAGCCTCGGCTGCTCTTTTGCTTTATGAGAGAACACCCATGACCGCCGTCGAAAACCGCATCCTGGAACTGCGCGCTGAGCTGGATCAGCACAACTACCGATACCACGTCCTCGACGAGCCGAGTATTCCGGACGCCGAGTACGATCGGCTGTTCCATGAACTCAAGGCGCTGGAAGCGGCGAATCCCGAGCTGGTTACCAGTGACTCGCCGACCCAGCGAGTCGGCAGTGCGGCGCTTTTGGCATTCACTCAGGTGCGCCACGAAGTGCCGATGCTCAGTCTCGGCAATGCCTTCGAAGAAACCGACATGCGCGAGTTCGATCGCCGGGTGAACGAAGGCCTCGACCTGCCAGCCGGCGATTTGTTTGGTGGTGGCGCGGCGGTGGAATATAGCTGCGAGCCGAAGCTCGATGGCCTGGCGGTCAGCCTGCTGTATCAGGATGGCGTGCTGGTGCGCGGCGCGACCCGTGGCGATGGCACCACTGGCGAAGACATTAGTGTCAATGTGCGAACCGTGCGCAACATCCCGCTGAAGCTGCAAGGCAGTGGCTGGCCGGCGACTCTGGAAGTGCGCGGCGAAGTCTATATGTCAAAGGCCGGTTTCGAGCGGCTCAACGCCACGCAACTGGAAGTCGGCGGCAAGACCTTTGCCAATCCACGCAACGCCGCTGCCGGCAGTCTGCGGCAGCTGGACTCGAAGATCACGGCTAGCCGTCCATTGGAGTTTTGTTGCTACGGCCTCGGACAGGTGTCGGTCGAGTTTGCCGATACCCATATTGGCAATCTGCTGCAATTGAAAGCCTGGGGCATGCCGGTCAGTCGCGAACTGAAACTGGCCACGGGTATCGACGAATGCCTGGACTACTACCGCGATATCGGTGAGCGCCGTAATGCGCTGCCCTATGAAATCGACGGGGTGGTGTTCAAGGTCAACAGCTTGGCGTCGCAGCGCGAACTCGGTTTTCGGGCTCGCGAACCACGGTGGGCTATTGCCCATAAATTTCCGGCGATGGAAGAGCTCACCGAGCTGCTTGACGTGGAATTCCAGGTGGGCCGCACCGGTGCCGTGACTCCCGTAGCGCGCTTGAAGCCGGTCAAGGTCGCAGGCGTCACTGTCTCCAATGCCACGTTGCACAACATGGATGAAGTGGCCCGGCTCGGCCTGATGATCGGTGACACAGTGATCATTCGTCGCGCAGGTGACGTGATCCCGCAAGTGGTGCAAGTGGTGACCGAACGTCGCCCGGAAAACGCCCGGCCGGTGCAGATTCCCGAACACTGCCCGGTGTGTGGCTCTCATGTCGAGCGCACGCAGCTTGTGAAGCGCAGCAAAGGGCGCGAAACCGTCAGCGAAGGCGCAGTCTATCGCTGCGTCGGCCGACTGGCCTGTGGAGCACAGCTCAAGCAGGCAATTATCCATTTCGTCTCGCGGCGTGCCATGGACATCGAAGGTCTGGGCGAAAAGAGTGTCGAGCAACTGGTGGATGAGGGGCTGGTGACGTCGCCGGCGGATCTCTACACCTTGAGCTTCGAACAGATTGTCGACCTTGAAGGCTTCGCCGAGCTGTCCAGTAAAAACCTGCTCGGCGCCATCGCCGACAGTAAAAAACCGGGCCTCGCTCGCTTCATCTACGCACTGGGTATTCCCGATGTCGGCGAAGAGACCGCCAAGGTGCTCGCTCGCTCGCTGGCGTCCCTGGAGCGCGTTCAGCAAGCATTGCCGGAAGTGCTGACGTACTTGCCGGATGTCGGGCTGGAAGTGGCCTACGAGATTCACAGCTTCTTCGAGGACAAGCACAACACCACGGTGATCGAGCAGTTGCTGGCGCGTGGCCTGGATATTCAGGACCAGGGTGAGCTGGGTGCAGAGTTCGCTGCCAGCACGACCCTGGGAGGCTTGATCGACAAGTTGCATATTCCTTCGGTCGGCCCGGGCGGAGCGCAGAAACTGGCCGACAAGTTCGGTTCGCTCGAAGGTGTCATCAAGGCCGACTGGCTGGACATGCGTCAGGCGCTTGCCGAGAAGCAGGCGAAAGCGGTGCGTGAATTCTTCGATCATCCTGGGCACGCTGAGCGTGCGCTGCAGATCGAGACGCAGCTCAGAGCCTTTGGCATGCATTGGCAGAGCGAAAAGAAGGTCGTCGAAGGCCTGCCGCTGGCCGGCCAGACCTGGGTGCTGACCGGCTCCCTGGAGCTGATGAGTCGCGACATCGCCAAGGACAAGCTCGAAAGCCTGGGCGCCAAGGTGGCAGGCTCGGTGTCGGCGAAAACCCATTGCGTGGTGGCCGGGCCGGGTGCCGGCTCCAAACTGGCCAAGGCCAATGAGCTGGGATTGAAGGTGCTGGATGAAGAGGCATTTGTCGCGTTTCTGGGCAAGCACAACATCACCGTGTGATTTTTGATCGTTCCCACGCTCCGCGTGGTAACGCATCCCGTGACGCTCTGCGTCACAGCCGAAGGCGATTGCTGCGCATCCATGGCGGCATTCCCACGCAGAGCGTGGGAATGATCGGGTTCTAAACATGATCCAGTCTTGGCAGGCCCCAGGGAGAGATCGCCATGTACCGCTTCTTCGAACAGCTGAGCTCACGCATCACCGCCCCCTTCATGGGGGAGAGCAGCCGCAACAGTAAGGTCTGGCATTGTCGCTGCGGACAGTCGCTGTTCTTTCGCAACAGTCAATGCCTGGCCTGCCTGGCAGCGCTGGGGTATCAGCCGGAACTGGGGCGCTTGTCATCGCTGCAACCCGGGCCGCAAGTGGATACCTGGCAACTCGATGCGCAACCGCAAGCAGGGCTGTTGCGCCGCTGCGCCAATCTCGATACGCCGGCAGCCTGTAACTGGCTGCTGCCAGCTCACAGCGCAGGCGTTCACTGTGTTGCCTGTAGTCTGAATCGCACCATTCCCGACCTGTCGATCCCCGAGAATCATGAGCGCTGGCGCAAGGTGGAAACTGCCAAGCGTCGCCTCGTCGCGCAGTTACTCGGCCTGGGTTTGCAGGTCATCCCGAAAACCCAGGATGAAGATATAGGTATTTCCTTTGATTTCGTCGGTATGGATCTTGAAGGAAAACCGCCGACCACCGGCCACGCCAACGGCCTGATCACCCTCGATGTCAAAGAGGCGGATGACGTCTATCGGGAACAGGTCCGTGTGCAAATGCACGAACCGTATCGCACCTTGCTCGGGCATTTTCGTCATGAAACGGGGCATTACTACTGGGACCGGCTGATCGCCAGCCGTCACTGGCTCGAACCATTCCGCAACCTGTTCGGCGACGAGCGCGCCAGCTATGTCCAGGCGCTGGAGCGGCATTACCAGCAGGGCGCGCCGGGCGATTGGCAGCAGGGCTATGTCAGCGCCTACGCCACCATGCACCCATGGGAAGACTGGGCGGAAACCTGGGCTCACTACCTGCACATGATGGACGCGGTCGACACCGCTCTGGGCTTCGGCATGAGCGCCCGGGAGATGGATTTCGACTACCAGCCATTCGCGCTTGAGACACTCTACGACCCGCAGCATCCCGGTGGCGCGGCATTCCTGTCCTTCATCAACGCCTGGATCGAATTGGCCGGCATGCTCAATGAGCTGTCACGCAGCATGGGGCAGCCGGATTTCTATCCGTTTGTCCTGCCACCGCCGGTCATAGCCAAATTGCACTTTATCCATCTGGTCATCCAGCAAGAGGGTGGCCGGGCGAATGATGTGTTGCAGGTGTAGGCGCTGCCGCAGGTTCGGGCCGCGTTCGGACGATCTTTTCCAGAGCAACGCAGGTCCTTGACCTTGCTCATATTTTTTATCTGAAACCGACGGTTGTAAGTTCTTGTCAGATCGGTACAATGGCGCGGCTCGCCACTGGCGAGCGTCGTTATGGTGACCCCATCGGTCCCCCCGCAACGATCAGCCGTGAACCCGGTCAGGCCTGGAAGGGAGCAGCCGCAGCGGTGACATTGTGTGCCGGGGTGTGGCTGGTGGGGTCGCCACCTATCTCTAAATCCTTGATTCTACAAGGATTTGTCAGCAAAAAATCTTAAAGTGTGACAACGTTCAGGTACACCGAAGTGGTGCACCATATGAGGCGGGTCAGCTTCACGTTCGCACTCTTCAAAGCCTCACTGCATCTCCTCATTTTCTGCACGCTCCAGTTTCCTTGCTGTGGCATGTCTGCACGCTTTCTCGCTGCTGGCCTGGGTTGGCAAACTGCCTTGCGTTGAGTGCGTCGTGAGTCAGTGGAGGGGGATAGTAAATTCACCGTAGCCATTTATCACGACCAAGAGTCTTGGTGGCCCGATCAGGAATAATTTCCTGCTGCTGCTCTTGTGTTTGCCGGAGTAATCACTTTAGGCAAATCGAATATCTGGTCATGTTGTTATGAAGATTCGATATTTGCGCGCTTTGCTATTTGGTCCTATTTGTTATTAGCGACAAATGTTTGATTCGATCAAGTTGTAAAGCATAAAAACGCCAGAGCACAAAGATAGGTGTGTATTTAGCGAAAAATCGTGAGAGTGTCAGCATTTTGTCTTGCCGGAAAGTCAGGCAGGGACGGCCTTCGATCTTGCTTTTAGAGTGTTTGCGGGATGGCGCTTGAAGCTTAATCGCCAGTCCCGGCTATGATGATCAGTGATGACGCAATCACAGCATCGAGAATGCCAGTGGGTCAGGGGCGTGTAAGTCAGGGCGCCTCGACATGGATTTGGGTTGCTTTCCAGGCAGGAGTGTGTGGCATGAGTTCATTGTCTGCAGTACTGCAGTCGAGGCGGGTCGGATTTTATAGCGGAGTTGTCCTCGCGGGGGTGTGGGGTGTTTTTGCTTATATTCATTTGACTCAATTTCAAGAAACGCATAAGTGGACTCTGCTTTTGTTCTGTATCTCCGAAACGCTGACAGCGGTTTTGTACGTTTTTCGAAGCGAGCCAAAGACGGTTTCGGTCATTCCTGTCGACTGGTTGATGGCGGTGGTTGGGACTTCTGCCCCGTTATTTTTCCGCCCGGAGGCTTGGGGTGTGTTCCCTTCGGCAAGTGCTCTGATAGTTGTGGGCATGACAATTCAGGTGCTGGGTTTGATTTCTCTAAATCGCAGCTTTGCACTCGTTGCAGCAAAACGGGTTATCAAGACTGCGTGGATGTATCGCGTGGTGCGTCATCCAATCTATGCCAGTTACTGTCTGATGTACACGGGCTATATATTGGCCAATACATCGCCGGCGAATGTCACTATCTATGCAGTAACTATCTGTTTTCTGATCGCGCGAATATTTCGAGAGGAAGCGCATCTTTCTCTCGATCCCTTATATCGAGAGTATATGCAGGGTGTTCGTTATCGGCTTGTTCCATTCGTATTTTAGTCTCCGAGAGTTGGCTAACACGCTTACAAGACCGCCTGGTCAGGAGTAGCCGCAACGATGAGATTGTGTGTCGGGGGGGGCTGATGGGGTTACCACCTTGACGTCAAGCCTTCGTTCAGCAAGGCTTCTTTGCGCAGCCCCCCGATTTTCTCCTCTCTGTACGCTCATCGATCCTTCTGGATCAGTGTTTGACGCTGTCTGATTTGTCCTTTTTCGTGATCAGTGACGCGTCACTCGGGCGCAAGCGCAAATACCCGCAAGCGATGTCCGTCCGGATCCAGCGCAACGAAGGTGTAACCGAAATCCAGCGCAATCGGTGCCTGGATTATGGGCAATCCCTGCATGGTCCACTCTGTATACAAGGTGTCGACGCTCTGGTTGTCGGCAACCGAAAACGCCAGTTCACCACCACCGCCCGCAGCCTGGGTTGCCGGCTCCACCGTATGCCGGGACCAAAGTCCGAGCTTCAGGCCTGAATCCAGAGCAAAGAGCGCGAAGGTCGGTGACAGTTCGATGGGTGGCTTGTCCAGCAGGCGACTGTAGAGGTTGGCGCTGGTCGCGGGGCTGTCGACGTAAAGCAGAAGATAGTGACTGGCGTTCATGGTGACTCCCTTGTCCTGATTGGGGTTATGCAGTGCGCTCAAGTTTAGTGCTGCGCGCTGTCAGTTCCTGTCAGGAGTCATTAGCAAAAGAGGAGGCGGATTTATCGGGATCGATAAGTCTGCCTCCTCTTTTTTGTTGCTCGGCTCTCAAGGCTTGGACAAGGCTAGGTCTACCGCTGCTATCAGCTTTCCCAGATCCTTCGGGGTGGCTTTGTGAATGACACCGAACAAATAAGCTCGCTGTTCGTCTTCGTCGCCTAAATCCGCGAAAAAGGCTTTCAGCTTTACCCCCAGCACATCGGCGAGCAGGAACAGGGCTTCCACGCTGGGGGTATAGGTGCCGGTTTCGAAGCGGCTGATGGTTTTAGGATCAAAACCGGTTTTCTCGCCTAGTTCAGCCTGAGTAAGCCCTGCTACCTTGCGGTAGCGCCTGATGGCTGGACCCAAACTTGAAATGTGCATTGCTCAATTCCCATTTAGAATCAAGAACTTAACGATAAATCCTTGCATTGTACAACGCCATGATTCATCACCTTGCTTTGCAAAATGTGATGTATTTCGTAGAATTGACACTTAAGACGGGTGTTTGGTGATCTGGTTCCAGAAGGCGGGTTTATGGAACAGGAACTCGTTGCATTTGCGTTGTGCCTTTAAACCAGGGACCCGGCAGAGGCGAAAGGGCTTCGTCAATCGTTGCCGACACTGCGCGCTCCAGCCTTGCCTGATTTAATCCTGGTTGATCTTCACCGATCCAAAGTGGAAACGCCGTATAAAACGCTGTGTTGCAGGTAACCGGGCGATCAACCCGGTTGTACTGCGCCGTCAGGGAAAGACGCGAATCATCCGGTCGCCAGTCAAGTCTGGGGCAGGGCATATCGAATGTTGTCTATGGAGTTTTAACGTGCGTCTGAATTGGCCATTCCCTTCTGTTAAACAGGCTCTTGCGGATCCGCTGCGGCTTTTTTTCGCCACCGATTGCAATGGCCTTGGCACTGAGCCTGAAAGCATCTCCTCCGGGTTCGCCCTGGTCGAGCGGTTCAACCGCTAGCGACAGCGAGCCTGACTCATGGATGAGCGATACCGTAGGGCTGTGGATGCAGCCGCCATTTTCTCCGAAACTGACCTTGCGGGGCGGATCACCCATGTCAATGACCAGTTTTGTCTGATCTCCGGGTACAGCCGAGAGGAGTTGCTGGGCGAAAACCACCGGATGCTCAGTTCGGGACTGCATCCTGCCGATTTTTTTACCTCGATGTGGCGCACCATTGCCCTGGGCAAGGTCTGGAAAGGCGAGATTTGTAACCGCGCCAAGGACGGTACGCTGTATTGGGTCGACAGCACCGTGGTGCCGTTACTCGACGATGAGACCGGGCGGGTGCAAAGGTATGTGTCGATTCGTTTCGACATCAGCGAGAAACGTCAGCTCCTGCATTCTCTGCAATGGCGGGTTGGCCATGATGTGCTGACCGGTCTGCCCAATCGTGCCTTCCTGTCCGACCTGCTCGATCAGGCGCTGGCTTATTCCCGGCTGGAGAATATTCCGCTGGCGGTATGCATGCTCGACCTCGACGGCTTCAAGGCCGTCAACGATGGTTACGGCCACGCCAGCGGTGATTTGTTGTTGGTGGAGGTGGCGAAGCGATTGCGCACGATCATTCGCGGTGAGGATGTGGTGGCGCGGTTGGCGGGTGACGAGTTCGTGCTGATTTTGCGCTACGTGCGCGATATCCCTGAATTACGCGCTGCATTGAATCGAGTGCTGGGAGCGATATCCACGCCTTATTCGATACTCGACAAAGAGATCAAGGTGTTCGCCAGCATCGGCGTCACGCTATTCCCCGCCGACAACGAAGATGCAGAAACCCTCTTGCGTCATGCCGATCAGGCCATGTACGTGGCCAAGCAGGGGGGGCGAAATCAGTTCCACTTGTTCGACGTGTCCCGCGACAGGGAGGTCAAGGTGACCCATCAGACCGTCGAGCGGGTGCGTCAGGCACTGGCCAGGGGGGAGCTGTGTTTGCACTTTCAACCCAAGGTCAATATGCGCCGCGGTTCCGTCGTCGGTTTCGAGGCGTTGTTGCGCTGGGAACATCCACAAAGCGGGATGGTGCCGCCCAAGGAGTTTTTGCCGCTGGTGATGGAAACGGATCTGATCATCGACATCGGCGAATGGGTGATGGATCAAGTCATGACGCAATTGTATCAATGGCAATTGGTGGGACAGAGCTGGCCAGTCAGCATCAACATCGCTGCCCGGCATTTTCAGCGGGCGGACTTTGTCGAGCGGCTCAAGGGCGTGCTCGAGCGTCATGCCCGGGTGGCACCACAGCTGCTCGACCTGGAAATAGTCGAGTCGGTAGCCATCGAGAACATCCAGCATGTCAGTACGTGTCTTGAGGCGTGCCAGGCGTTGGGAGTGCAGTTCTCTCTTGGCGATTTTGGCACCGGTCACTTTTCGCTGAGTTACCTCAAGCGTCTGCGCACGCAAACCATCAAGATCGACAAATCATTTGTCCGCGACATCCTCAGCGACAAGGATGATCTGGCCCTGACCACGGCCGTCATTGGTCTGGCCCGGGCTTTTGGTCGGGAGGTGATCGCCGAGGGACTGGAAACCCTGGAGCACGGTGAGTTATTGCTGCGCCTGGGCTGCGAAGTGGCTCAAGGCTATTTCATAGCCCGGCCTATGCCCGCCAGCGAAGTGCCAGGCTGGGTGGCGACCTTCAAGGCGCCGGTGCAATGGCAGGCGCTGGAGCGAGCGGTCTGACCGTCACTGCCTGCGAGCGGTTTTGCGCAGCGTCCGGTGGTTCGTTAATGCCGGTGTAGAGTTTGATGATGCCATCGATTTCCCCGGACATCTTCATCTTCACCAGTGTGCGCAGAATGCGTTGTACCGGCAATTTCGGGTCGTTGCGTACATAACAGCCGACATTTTGCTCCTGTAACACCGCGACGCCATGCAGTTGTTTGTCAGGCATAAGCTTGTGATTGAACCAGTCCAGCGTCCATTGGTTGCTCACCGCATACTGATAGCGACCGGCCAGGAGTTTTTCCAATACCTGTTCTTGATTGCGTGCATCGTCGCGCTGCAGTTGGCCGTTGTCGAACAGCGGCTGCAGGCTTGGGTAGCTGTAGCCGAGCACCGTGCCGATATTCTGCAAGGGCAGGTTCGCAGGTAACACGAGCGCTGGCAGGTTTTGCGTACTGACCAGCAGATCGCGTTGAAACAACAGTGGAATGCTCCACAGATAGTCGCCTGAGGGGTTGGGCAGCCAGGATTGCGCGGCATAGCAACGAACATCGATGTCGCCATGCTCCATGGCGCTTTGCACCCGGGCACGGGCCAGCACGTGAAACTCGGCAGGGCGGCCGACCTGGGTCGCCAGGCTCAGCATCATGTCATGCAAAATACCCTGGGTCGGCTGGCCGTCTTCGATTTGCACCATGGGCATGGCCCAGCTGTCGGTAACCGCGAAACGCAATGGCGCTTCTGCGGCAAAGCCGCTTGCGGTAGTCAGCAGCAAAGCTCCCCAGGCTAAATGCATAAACTCTCCGGCAAGACCCCGGCAAGGGTCGAAAAAAGCCTACTCTAGAGCAGCTTAGCCAGATTAGACGAGCGCACCGGATGCAATTTCGCCCTTGCTCCGCTAGCATTACCGGCTTCCGCTTCCCAGTTGCGACGGTTTTCGATGAGTTATCAGGTTCTTGCACGTAAATGGCGTCCGCGCTCGTTCCGCGAAATGGTCGGCCAGACCCATGTGCTCAAGGCTCTGATCAATGCCTTGGACAGCCAGCGGCTGCACCACGCCTATCTTTTTACCGGCACGCGCGGGGTGGGCAAGACCACCATTGCGCGGATCATTGCCAAATGCCTGAACTGTGAAACAGGTATCACGTCGACGCCGTGCGGCACCTGCTCGGTATGCCGGGAAATTGATGAAGGGCGTTTTGTCGACCTGATCGAGATCGACGCCGCGAGCCGGACCAAGGTCGAGGACACCCGTGAGCTGCTGGACAATGTGCAGTACGCGCCAAGCCGCGGGCGCTTCAAGGTCTACCTGATCGACGAAGTGCACATGCTGTCCAGCCATTCGTTCAATGCGCTGTTGAAAACCCTCGAAGAGCCGCCGCCGTACGTCAAATTCATCCTGGCGACCACTGATCCGCAGAAACTTCCTGCGACAATACTGTCGCGTTGCCTGCAGTTCTCCCTGAAAAACATGACACCGGAGCGTGTGGTCGAGCATTTGACCCATGTACTGGGCGTCGAGAACGTACCGTTCGAAGAGGATGCGCTGTGGCTGCTGGGCCGCGCTGCCGATGGTTCGATGCGCGACGCCATGAGTCTGACCGACCAGGCGATCGCTTTCGGTGAAGGCAAGGTCATGGCCGCCGATGTGCGGGCGATGCTCGGTACGCTTGATCACGGCCAGGTTTATGACGTACTGCACTCGTTGCTCGACGGCGACGCCAAGGCGCTGCTTGAAGCCGTTCGCCGTCTGGCCGAGCACGGTCCGGACTGGAATGGCGTGCTTTCGGAAATCCTCAACGTGCTGCACCGCGTCGCTATCGCCCAGGCATTGCCTGAAGGCGTCGACAACGGCTATGGCGACCGCGATCGGGTACTGGCGCTGGCCCAGGCCTTGCCGGCCGAAGATGTGCAGTTCTATTACCAGATGGGGCTGATCGGCCGCCGCGATTTGCCGCTGGCGCCGGACCCGCGCGGTGGTTTTGAAATGGTCCTGCTGCGCATGCTGGCCTTCCGCCCGGCAGACACACTGGACGCGCCGAAGCAGCCGCTAAAGCCAGTGGGGATCAGCCAGGCCACAGTTGATTCCGCAAACTCCGTGGCTGCCGCGCCTGTCGTTACGCCGGTGGTTGTTGCCCCTGCTGCGCCTGTTATCGCTGCACCGGTCGAGCCAGTCGCTGCGGTTGCGGCGCCAGCTCCAGAGCCGGTTGCCCCTGTCGTGGCGCCGGAGCCTGCACCGGTGTTTATGCCGCCGGTTGTGGAACCTGCGGTTGTCGCCGCTGAAGTGGTGGATCTGCCCTGGAACGACCCGGTAGAGCCGGTGATCGAGCAACAGCCGGCGGTAGAGCCGATGCTTGAGACCGTCGCCGAGCAGCCTGATTTGACCCCGATGCCTGTGCCGACGCCTGACAGCGCGGTGCCGGATGTACCCGAATGGGTGGCAGCACCTGTCCCTGAGCCTTCCGTTGCCCAGGTCGATGCGGCCACGCCAGGAATGGATCTGGATGACGAACCGCCGCTGGATGAGGACTACATCGAGCCGGACATGGATTCGGCATACAGCTATCTCGATGACCTGGCCAGCGAACACGCTGCCGAGCCGACCCCGGAACCCGAGCCAGCACCAGCGTTGCTACCGGCGACCGGTCTGGCTCTGGAGTGGCTGGAATTGTTCCCGAAACTGCCGATTTCCGGCATGACTGGCAGTATTGCCGCCAACTGCACCTTGATTGCAGTCGATGGCGATCACTGGTTGCTGCACCTGGACCCGGCGCATAGCGCGCTATTCAACGCGACCCAGCAGCGCCGCCTTAACGATGCGCTGAATCAGTATCACCAGCGCACGCTGACCGTGAGCATCGAGCTGATCAAGCCCGAGCAGGAAACCCCGGCCCAGGCAGCGTCCCGGCGCCGTGGCGAGCGTCAGCGCGAGGCCGAAGAGTCGATCCACGGTGATCCGTTCATCCAGCAAATGATGGAACAGTTCGGTGCGGTGATCCGTAACGATACTATTGAACCTGTCGAGGCTCTGGTCAGTCAGGGCTAATAACTCAATGGCGTCCGGCCTGATCGGCCGGGCGCAGTTTTTATCCAAGTACTTTGAGGTGATTCCCATGATGAAAGGTGGCATGGCCGGCCTGATGAAGCAGGCGCAGCAGATGCAGGAAAAAATGGCCAAGATGCAGGAAGAACTGGCCAACGCCGAAGTGACCGGCAAAGCTGGTGGCGATATGGTGACGGTGGTGATGACCGGTCGTCATGACGTCAAGCGCGTCACTGTGGATCCGAGCCTGGTTGAAGGCCTGAGCGAAGATGACAAGGAAATGCTGGAGGCCTTGTTCGCTGCCGCCGTCAACGACGCTGTGCGCAAGATCGAAGCCAACAGCCAGGACAAAATGTCCGGCATGACCGCTGGCATGCAATTGCCACCAGGCATGAAGCTGCCGTTCTAAGTCGCCTTGGCGAGTTGGATGCACAACAAGAATGCCAGGCCATGAGCCTGGCATTCTTGTTTATGGCGGTTGCCTCGAGAGAGGCAGGTGGGCTCAGTGAATGCTCGACGCCAACTCGAAGATCGGCATGTACATGAGAATCACGATCACACCGATCAGCAGGCCGATAAAGGCCATCAGCAGCGGCTCGAACAGACGCACGAACCATTCGAGCCAGCGGCTGATTTCCTCGTCATAGAAGTCGGCGCTGCGCTCCATCATGTAGCCCAGATTGCCTGATTGCTCACCGGCCCGCAGCAGACGCAGCGAAACCGGTGTGGTCAGCGCGTTGTGCTCCAGCGCGGCGGACAGCGCGTGCCCCTCCCGGATACGCTCGCTGGCCGAATCCAGCCGGGTTCTGGAGCCGACATTGAGCAGCCCGCGCACCATGCCCATGGCGGTGAGAATGGGGATACCGCCTTGCAGCAATATCCCAAGTGAGCGGTAGAAACGTGCCAATTCGTACATGACGATCCGCCGATGGATCGCCGGTACACGTTCCAGTACGCGGTCGACGCCGCGGCGAAAGCGCGGCTGACGCATCAGCAGCCCCAACGCCACGATAGTTGCGAACAGGCTGGCGAAGAACTCGGTCTGATGGTTGTGCAGGAACATGCCGCTGGACATCAGCACCTGCGACATCCAGGGAAGGTTGGAGCCCAGTCCTTCAAAGACCAGACTGAAGCGCGGCACGACGTAACCCATCAGAAACAGCACCACACCGCCGCCGACAATCAGCAGCAACACCGGATAGATAGACGCGCTGACGATCTTTTGCCGAACCTCATTCATACGCTGTTGGTAGACCACATAGCGGCCAAGGGCTTCGCTGACGTTGCCGGTTTTCTCGCTGGACTGCACCAGCGCGATGTACAGCGGAGGGAACACTTCCGACAACTGGCTCAGGGCCTGGGAAAAGGATTTGCCTTCGTATAACAGTCGTACCAGTTCGCTGAGGGTCTTGCGTGCCTGGGGTGCGGTTTCTTTTTCCGCCAGGCTTTCCAGGGCGTCGATCAGCGCCAGGCCCGCGTTGAGCAGAGTGGTCAATTCCTGACTGAACAGCAGCAGGGGAAATGCCTCATGACGCCGCCAGGCGCTAAACCTCCAACGCTGTTCGGCACGCAGGCTGATCAAACGCAGCCCCTGTTCCTCGGCCATGTGTCGGGCTTCGACGGGGCCTTGCGCATCGACCACCAGCGCGCTGATGCCACCTTTGCCCATGACCTTCAGATGAAAACGCATGACGGTGCCCTCACTCATTGCCAACTGGTGATTTCGGCGTTTTCGCCTTCGCCACCGGGCTGGCCATCCTTGCCCAACGACAGCAGATCGTATTCGCCGTTCTCGCCGGGGCAGCGATAGATGTAATTGCGCCCCCACGGGTCCTGCGGGATTTTTTTCTGCAAGTAAGGCCCGGCCCAGCGCGGTTCGTCACTAGGTGCGGTATTCAGGGCAGCCAACCCTTGTTCGCTACTGGGGTAGTGCCCCAGTTCGAGCCGGTACAGATCCAGCGCTTTTCCCAGGCCTTCGATCTGCGCCTTGGCCACCTTGGCTTCGGAGCGGCCCAGCTGACTGAAATATTTAGGCGCAACGATCCCGGCCAGCAGGCCGAGGACCACCAGTACCACCAGCAATTCAAGCAAGGTGAAGCCGCTTTGCTGCCGTCGGGTATTTCGAAGATGACCGGACATGTTGACCTCCTTGAGTGGGTAGGTCTGCTTATGCAATTGCTGTGCTCGCGGTCCTGTGTTGCTCTGCAGGCCACGTAATTGCTGGGCTCGCCAGTGCGGCACAGAGCTTGCGTGACCCCTTGAGAATCCTGGTGAGTGGGGCAACAGCCCCAAAAAGCGGGGATTATCGAGGGAGAATCGAGCATGCGAGTACTGACAACGGGTTTACTGGTCTGGCTAGCCACGACCTGCGCTGCCCAGGCGGACATTTATGTCTCACGTTCAGCCGACGGTGCTTATAAGCTGTCGAATGTCTATCGACCGGGACACCACTATGAAAAGGTCATCAGCGAGCCGAAGGTGGCGGCTGTAGCGCCTTCTTCGAAGCCGCAAATGATCGCGCAGATGCCCTATGCCGAGATGGTCGCCGCTGCCGCTACAGCCAACGATTTACCGCCGGCCCTGTTACATGCGGTCATTCAGACCGAGTCGCACTACAACGCGGATGCGCGCTCGGTCAAAGGTGCAGTGGGGCTCATGCAATTGATGCCCCGGACTGCCAGGGAAATGGGGGTAACCGATGCGCTCGATCCCGCTGCCAATATCCAGGGCGGGGCGCGCTACCTCAAGCGTCTGATGGTGATGTTCGACAACAATATTTCACTCGCCGTGGCCGCCTACAACGCTGGCCCCGATGCTGTGCTCAGCCGCGGTCGGATTATTCCACCGTTCGCCGAAACCCAGCGTTACGTGCCCAGCGTGCTTCGTCAGTACCGGCGCTTGCAGGGGTTGGCGGTCGACTCGCCGCTGTAGCATTCCCCACATGTGGGGACTCCTGAAAACCGGTTTTTCTTGGTTCTTCACGGAATCCCGGGAAACACAGAAACAAGAACGCCGATTTGATTGATGATGTTCGTGCGAGCAAACACATCTAACAAATCGGCGTTGTTATGCGCGATATTAATACTTTCCTTCCGTTTTGGGAGGGCTTTTCTGTCGTCACGATCAAGCCTGATGGCGACGCGCTACAGATCGATCTGATTCCCCACGCCACCCGATTCCCTTCCTGTGGCGGGTGCCAAAAACCTTGTTCAACTAATCATGAGTATTGCGAACGAATCGTTCGTGATTTGCCCATTCTCGGTCGTGCCGTGCGCCTCAGCGTTTTGCTCAGGCGTATTGGCTGTCGTGACTGTGGCAAACGCATGGAGGCCGTCAGTTGGCTGGATCGCTACGCCAGCGTTGTCCTGGATGCAGATACACGACGCGTGCTGTGGATTGGCTAAGGCCGCAGCCGGGCGGCGGTCAGGCCATTTTTCGAAGAACTGGGACCCGAGGGGTGCGCTCGAATCGAAGCAGTGGCGATGGACATGAACACCGCTTTTGACCTGGAGGTTCGCCAGCACTGCCCCAAAGCACGAGTGGTCTACGACCTCTTCCATGTGGTGGCCAAATATGGCCGAGAGGTGATTGATCGGGTCCGCGTCGACGAAGCTAATCAGCTGCGTCATGACAAGCCTGCTCGTAAGGTCATCAAGCAAGCGCGATGGCTGCTGCTGCGCAACCCGGAGAACCTGAAAAAGCCGGAACAGCAGGTCCGCTTGCAGGATTTGTTGGCGGCTAATCAGGCGTTGATGACGAGCTGTCTGATGAAAGCCGAACTTAAAACGCTGTGGACGCCGAGTACTGCCTGGGGCTGGAGATCGGCCTGGAAGCAATGGCTGCGCCACGCCCATGAAAGCGCGATACCTGCGCTGGTCCAGTTCGCCAAACGGCTAAAGAATTACTGGCGGGGCATCGTAAGTCGGGTTCGCTGGCCGATGCACACGGGGCAGTTGGAAGGAATAAACAATCGAATAAAGGTCATCAAGCGGATGGCGTACGGTTACCGGGATAGCGGGTTCTTTTTCATGAAGATCAAGAGCGTCTTTCCCGGTAATCCGTGGAGAACCATTTTTTTGGGGGGCAGGTTCACCCAGTCAACGTTAGTTTTTTTACTTAAGTTATTGAATATAAATAAAAAATTAATTGGCATGGTGATTGCTGCGTCCATTTCACCGATGAACGCGACGCGAGGCCCTCCACCATGAAAGGGACCCACCCAACCGAACGGCTCAATCTGCTCATCCTGCTGAGCGGCTCCCTGCCGGGCCGGTACCAATGCCGCTGTTTCCCGAGGCGAATACAGCCACTCGGACCCAGCGTTTCAAGGAGCAGGACGTGAATAAAACAACCCCACTATGTATCGCAGCGTGCAGTGCGTTGTTAGTGGTTGGTCTGGGTGGATGGCTATTGATTCGGCACGACGCAGCGTCGGCGCATGCCGGCCCTGAGGGGCAGCGTCTGGTTCGCGATGGCGTGGCCATCGAGTTCCAGATACGCCCGATTGATGGCGACGACACGCTGATCGAAGGTGACTTCGCCGACGTGCGCTTCAGAGTTACCGACAGTAACTCGGGTCAGCCGCTGTCGGGCGTTGCGCCCGGCGCCTGGCTCGATCCGGGTCTGCTGGGACTGAGCCACACCGAACCAAAAAACAGCTGCAAATCACGGGTCGAGAAGTTTCTCAAAGGCAGCGTCGGTGCGCGACCGTTGCTTGACCTCACCCGTTACTTCCTGTTGGTGCTGAACAAAGACGCGAGCCTGACGGTGATCGATCCGTCGGATTCGGTGGACACCACCAGCACCCCGATGCAAATCGAGCTCAAGCAGCCACCGATGGACTGGATCAGCAGCGGCGACAACAAGCGTGTGTTCGTTTCCATGCCAGCGGCGGGCCAGATCGCCGTGATCGATGCAGAGCAATTCCAGGTGACCGGCAACGTGGCTGCCGGGGTCGAGCCGCTGCGGGTCGCCTTGCAACCGGACGAACGCCTGCTCTGGGTTGGCAATGACACGCACGATGCCGGCAGTAGCGGCGTGACGGTGATCGACAGTTATTCACTCAAGCCCCTCGCGCAACTGGCAACCGGTGTGGGTCACCATGAGATCGCCTTCAGCAAGGATTCGCACTACGCCTTCGTCAGCAACGGCGACAGCGGCACTCTGAGCGTTATCGATATTGCGACGCTGAAGCTGCTTCGGCAGATCAACACCGGACCGCATCCGTTGTCCGTGGCCTATTCAGCGTCGTCCGAAGCGGTCTACGTGGCCGACGGCAAGGATGGCAGCATTAGCGTGATCGATGCCCACAGTCTGGCGCTGCGCAACGTCATTCAGGACAGCCAGGGGCTAGGCCCGATGCGTTTCACCCGCGACGGGCGCTTTGCTTTTGTGCTCAATAGCCTGGAAGACCGCGCATTGGTCATCGACGCGGCCAGCGACACATTGATCCATCGCCTGGAGGTGGGCGCCGAACCCTATCAAGTGACGTTCACCGCCGCATACGCCTATATCCGCGGGCTGTCTTCACCCAAGGTCACGATGGTCAATCTGGGCTCGTTGGGGCAGGACCGCGAGCCCATCAGCCAAGATTTCGAGGCGGGGCCGGCGGCACCGCATCAGGCGGGTGACCTGCCGCTGGCCCAGAGCCTGGCGCCGGGTCGCGATGACAACTCGGTCTTCGTCGTCAACCCGGTGGATAACACCACCTATTTCTACGCCGAAGGTATGAACGCGCCGACGTCCGGTTACCCCAACCGCGGTCATACCGCCCGGGCGGCGATGGTGATCGATCGCAGTCTGCACGAAGTCGAACCCGGGGTTTACAGCACGCGGGTGCGCTTGCCGGCAGCAGGGCGCTTCGACGTGGCTTTTCTGATCAACCAGCCGCAGATCATTCACTGCTTCACGGCACAGGTCGAGCCCAACCCAGCGCAACAGCAGTGCCTGGCTATGCCAAAGGTTGGGCCTTTCACCGTGTCGCTGGGTAATCGGTTCCAGTCCCGCGAGGGGCTGGACAAGGCCGGTGCGTGGTACCTGCATGAGCGCGCGGCTTCGTTGGGGGTGGACTTTGGCACCAACACTTACACCAGCCTGCGGGTGTTACCCGCGACAACCTGCCGGTTTACCTATTAAGGAGCGTCATCATGAAACGAGTGACCTCACGGCTCTTGCTCACCTTCTGCACGCTGACACTGGCTCTCTCGACCAGCCTGGCCCAGGCCCATTCAGCCGAGGACCATAGCGAGTACGCCAGCCACGGTACACCGGTGGTCTCACCCCAGGGGGCGGTGGTGAAAATCGTCGACGTGCCGCTGATCGATCAACACGGTCGGTCGGTGAGCCTGCAACGAGACCTGGTGGGCGACCGCATCGTGATCATGGGATTCATCTACACCCGCTGCACCACGGTCTGCCCGCTGGTGTCCTCAATCATGGGCAAGGTGCAAAAACAACTGGGCAGGCGGGCCGGAGGTGAGGTGCAACTGGTGTCTATCAGCATCGATCCGCAGCACGATAGTCCGCAGCGGTTGCTCGACTATTCCCGCAAGTTTCAGGACGGGCCGGGCTGGAGCTGGCTGACGGGTGCGCCTGGGGCCATCGCTGCGACCCTCGAGGGGCTGGGCAGTGGCGATGGGAACTTCGAAAATCATGCACCGCTGATTCTCGTGGGGGACGGTACGAGCACCCACTGGACTCGTTTTTACGGTTTCACGGATCCGGCAGTGCTGCTCAAAGAGATCGACCAGCTCAGCCAGAAACGCTTGCATGCCAGGCCAACCGCCATCGCCCAGGAGTCCAGCCATGAGACTTTTTGACTGGATCAGCCTGGTGGTTTGCTTCGAGCAATTGCTCACCCGGCCTGTAGCCGGGCGCTGAGAACAGGTGAACGCCATGTGGCTCACGGCCCGCCGGTGCATGATTCTGCTGATTTGCCTGAGCATGTCGGCCGCGGGGGGCGAACTGACGCCTCGGCTCGGTACTTTGCTGCCGAGCACCATGCGGTGATGCAGGTGAGCGCGTATTGTCACCGTCGATCTGGAGCTACTGCAGTTCTATTTGGTGGCCCCATGTCCCGCTCGACACGACGCCCCTGGGGCAAGGCCGGATCATGATAAAGGTGGGGATTTTGGCTATTTTTCGCGCTCAACGAGGGGGCCCGAGTTCGAGGCCATGGTCTTTTCCCTGTCAGCGGGAGAGATTAGTGATCCGGCGCAAACAATGTTTGGCTGGCAGTTGATTATCATGGAGAACAATCAACCCCGACAGGATGTCGAACGGCAGCAGAGGCTTGCCATGGCCAGGATCTATCTGGCTGGCCGGGCAGGCCCTGACCCAGGCGCAAAAGAATGCTCTGGCGCGTTTGCGATAGGTGAGTCATGTTGAACAGATTGACGATCGCTGAGGCCTGCTCTCAAACGGATGGACGATCACTCAGGCTTCCCCCAACATTGGGGAAAGGTTCTGGACAGGCCCGCATGCTTCCCCAGCTCTGGGGGAAGCAGGCTACAGCGGAAAAAAATTTCTTATGAAATCAAGAGCATAAATCCAGCGTCAAGCCTGGCATGAAGCGTGCGTAAGCCTAAGTAAGGCACGCACTCCCAGGTTCGACATCGGACCTGAACAGTTTCAAGGAGTCTGCCTTGTTAAACAAAGTACTGGTAGTCGAAGACGAACAGATCCTGGCGCAGAACCTTGGAGCGTATCTCGAGGCTCAAGGCCTGGAAGTCCGAGTCGCCTATGACGGTGGAAAGGCCGTAGCAATGGTTCAGGGTTTTTCACCCGATGTTGTAGTGCTCGATTTCCGTTTGCCCGATATGGACGGTTTTCAGGTGCTCGACGCTGTCCGCCAACACAGGGACTGCCACTTCGTGCTGATTACTGCGCATCCGACCAATGAGGTCTGTGAGCGCGCCGTGCAGCTGGGTGTCAGCCATATCCTGTTCAAACCGTTCCCGTTGGCGGAACTGGCCCGTGCAGTCTGTGACCTGGTGGGTATACGCCGCGAGCCTCGAGCAGGGGCAAACATGTCGGAAGGGTTTGTCGAACGACGTCAGAGCAGGAATGAGAATTTCCCCCTGCAGTTGTACGACGGTAGCTGGTTACTGGCGGATCGCAGACGAATGTCGTCGCCCTCGCCACCAGTCAACGACGAGCCACTGCTTACCGGGGAATAGTGGCGCGATAAGCGTTCAAGGCCCCCGCCGATGACCTGCCGCGCCGAATGGGCAATAGCCCCCGGGACGTTGGAGTGCAGGTCATGGAGTTTCTGTCTTTGGCTGCCGAGCCGGCATCGGCCGTTCGTGCGCCGTCGCGTTTCACCAGTGAGCAACTGGCTCAGGCCAGAACCCTTGCCGCCAGCTCTGGCGAGCGAGCCCTTCACACGCTGGAATCCCTTAGCGAACTGGACCCGGCAGCCTTTGTCCGGTGTTTGGGCACAACCCTGCATTACCCGATACTCGACAGCGCAAGCCTGTTCAAGGCCACGCCACTGTTCGATCGGGTCAGCCTGGCCCAGGCGCTCAAGCACGAGTTCATTCTGTTGCAGCATGGCGATCAATTGCTTGGCGTGTTTGCCGACCCGTTCGACCCGGCGCGCCTTGCCAGGATCGATGATTACCTGCAAGGTGCGCCCCTCTTTCTGGTCCATGCTGCTGACCTCAAGACTTGCCTGGCCCGGCATGAAGAAAGCTTTCACGCCGTTGATGCGCTGGATGCCCAGGCTGACGGCAGCAACGATCACAACAAAGACAACCTGCACAGCCTGTCGCTGACCAGCATCAGCGAAGACGCCAGCGCCGTCGTCAAACTGGTCAACTCCACGCTCTACGATGCGCTGAAAATACATGCCAGCGACATCCATTTGGGCATGACCGGTAACGGGCTGGTGATCAAATACCGGGTCGACGGCGTTCTCAACAACATCAGCAAGGTTCAAGGCAGCGAGTTCGCTGACCAGGTCATCTCGCGGATCAAGGTCATGGCCGAACTGGACATCGGCGAGAAGCGCGTGCCTCAGGACGGGCGCTTCAAGATCGGCATCAGCGGCCGGCAGATCGACTTTCGGGTGTCTATCATGCCGAGCATCTTCGGTGAGGATGCGGTGCTGCGGGTCCTCGATAAACAGGACCTGGCCGACCGGGTCAGCGGTGTACAGCTGCAGGCCCTGGGTTTCGCCGATGAGACTCTGCGCAGCCTGCGCCGACTGGCCGCCGAACCCTATGGAATGATCCTCGTCACCGGGCCCACCGGTAGCGGCAAGACCACCACGCTCTACGCGATGATCACCGAGATCAACCACGGCGTAGACAAGATCATCACCATCGAAGATCCGGTGGAATACCAGCTGCCGGGTGTCTTGCAGATCCCGGTCAACGAAAAGAAAGGCCTGACGTTTGCTCGCGGCCTGCGCTCGATCCTGCGTCATGACCCGGACAAGATCATGGTGGGCGAAATCCGCGACCCCGATACCGCGCAGATTGCCGTGCAGTCGGCTCTCACCGGGCACCTGGTGTTCACCACGATTCACGCCAACAACGTGTTCGACGTCATCGGCCGCTTCAGTCAGATGCAGGTCGACCCCTACAGCTTCGTTTCCGCGCTCAATGCCGTGCTGGCCCAGCGTTTGATTCGTCTGGTGTGCCCGGCGTGTGCGGTCCCGCGTAAGCCGGGCAACGAGGAGCTGCTGGCCTGCGGGCTCGACCCGCAGGCCGTGGCCGATTACCGCTTTGTCCACGGCGTCGGCTGCAGTCATTGCCGGGGCACCGGCTATCGCGGGCGCACCGCCATCGCAGAACTGCTGCTCCTGGACGACGAAATCCGTCAGCTCATTGTCGAGCGCCAACCCCTGTCGAAAATCAAGGCTGTGGCCTGCAGCCGAGGCTTGCGTCTACTGCGCAGCTCGGCGCTGGAACTGGTGCGCGAAGGGCGCACGACACTGGAGGAGATCAATCGTGTCACTTTTATCGCGTGATCTTTATATCGCCGTGCTGGGTGCCAACGGTATTGGTCTGTGCCACCGGCATGGCCATGAAAACCATTGGCTGGGCAGCGTTGGCCTGATCGGCGAGCGCTACGTAGACTGGTCACTGGCCGTGGATACTCTGGAGCGCCTGCTCGGCGAACAAGCCACTCAGGGCGCTGAACTGTGTGTGGTGCTGTCGGCGCATTACCAACGCTACTGCCTGATCCCCTGGAGCGCACAGATCAGTAGTCCAAAGGAATTACTCGTTTATGCCCAGGCCTGCTTCGACGACATCTACGGTGTGTCGGCGCAGCGCTGGAGCGTTACGCTATCTCCCGAAGCTGCGGGCTCAAGCCGGGTCGCCGCGGCGCTGCCGCAGGAGCTTCTGCTGAGGTTGCGGGAGCTGGCCACTCAACGCGGTCTTCGTCTGTGTTCAGTCCAGCCTTATCTGATGACAGCCTTCAACCGGTTCCACCGCCAATTGGGGCGGGGCGACTTGCTTTTTGTGGTCGCTGAACCGCTGCGCAGTGTGTTGCTGCTCAAGCGTGCCGGTCAGTGGCACGCAGTGCATTCGATGGGGTGCGCCGACAGCGACGAGGCCCTGACGGCGCTTATCGCTCGTCAGTGCGAACTGCAAGACAACCCTGACGCACCGACCTTGAGTGTTTACCTGCACGCACCGGGACGTCTGAACGATTTGCCGGCTCTGGCCGTCGTGCAACTGTGTGTCGAGCCCCAGAGTCCGGTGCTGATGCGTGATGTGTTGTTCACTATGTCCCGGGCGGTGGCTTGACATGCGCCCCTTACTGCTCGACTTCCAGCCTCGTCGGCACACTCCGGTTCTCGGCTTCAGCCTGCTGCTCGCCGCTGTCTTGCTGGTGCTGGCTTGCGCCGCACTGTATCGGTACCTCAGCGAACAGGAACAACTCCAGCAGCAACAGCTGCAGCAGGCCCAGCACCAATTGGGCGGAGATGTTCCCGGCAAGGCCGGCCTGACGCCTGCCGAAAGCCGTGAACAGGAACAGAATCTGGCGCAGATGCGCCAGGTCTCACAGCAAATGCGCAGGCCTTGGGAGCGGTTATTCACCATGCTCGAGTCGCTGCCGCAGGAGGATGTCGCGTTGCTCTCGCTGACTCCCGATGCGCACAAGGGCCAGATCAGTATCAGTGCCGAGGCGCGCAATCTGGAGGCCATGCTGGATTTTCACCGGCGTCTGGAGAGCAGCGCGCAACTGAGCGACGTGTCGTTGCTCAATCACGAAATCCTCGCGCAATCGCCCGATCACGCAGTGCAGTTCAACCTGTCGGCCACTTGGGAGATCAGCGATGGCAATCCCTAGATTGATCGTCCACGAGTATGTGCAGAGCCTCGGCTGGCCCGGGCTTGCGGGAGCGTCGCTGATGGTGTTTGCCATGGCCTTCGGGGTGCTGGGCTTGTTGCCTGGCTGGCAGGCCCTGGAAAACGTTCGTCAACGCAGTCTTGAAGCCGGTGACTATCTGGTGCGTATCGAACAGGGCAGCGCCAGCGCGCCCGTGGTGCCCCAGCGTCAACTGGACGAGTTTCACCGGCAGTTGCCGGCGCAGCCCGAAGCCACGGTGGCCATCGACCGGATCTATGCGCTGGCAGCCGAACAGAACATCACCCTGTCTCGCGGCGAGTACGCCCTGGGGATCGATCCGAAGACGCATCTGGCGCGTTATCAGGTTCTCCTGCCGGTACGCGGCAGCTACCCGCAACTGCGTCGCTTCCTTCACGAATTGTTGGGTCAGTTGCCGGCGATGGTGCTCGAGGATGTCGACTTTCAACGTAAGCGGATCGACGACAGTGAACTGACCGGGCGTATCCGCATGACTCTGTATCTGTCGAGGTCCAAATGAACAGAAAACGCGCCTTTGGCTGGGCAGCTTTCCTGGCGATCACCGGTGCGCTCGCCTGGGGGCCGGAGATGTTTTTCAACGACGGGGAAAATCCGCCCGAGGCGACAAAAATCGCAGCAGCACCGGCCAGCGCCGGCAAGGTTTACTCCGGCGCAGCGGCGGACAAGGCAGCAGCCGTTTCGGCAAAACCCCTGAACATGACCCGCGACCTGTTTGCAGCCAAGAGCTGGAAGCCAGCGCCAACCCTGGCAACGCTGACCGATGAACAAGCGGCTGCAGCACTGCAAGCGACAGTCAAACCGAGCGCACCGCCACTGCCTTTTCAATTCATCGGTCGGATGGACGATCGCAGCGACCTGCAGGTGTTCCTGCAGAGCGGCGAAAAACTCTACGTCGTGCGGCTAGGCGACGTTATCGACGATACCTATCGGATCGAGCACATCTCCGCCACGGAGCTGAGCCTGGTCTACCTGCCCTTGCATCTGTCCCAGACTCTGTCTGTAGGGAGTGCACAATGAAGTCTCTCCGTTGGGTCTCGCCCATGCCTTGCCTGGTTCTCGCGGTTTGCGTGAGCCTGGCCGGATGCGGTGCCACCTCCGCCAGAAAACAGGGCATGGCCCTGATTGAAGATGGTCAGTACGAGGCTGGACTGGCCCGTTTTGAGGAAGGGTTGAAAAAGTACCCCCGCGATACCGAACTGAACATTGCGTTGAGCGCGGGCCATGCCCGTTCGGTCAAGGCGCTGCTTGCCGAGGCCGATCAGGATCGTGCCAAGCGTGACTTCGCTTCTGCACGACAGAGCTACGGGCGAGTGCTGACCATCGAACCCAATAATGTTCGTGCCCTCGATGCACTGCATCAGCTCGATCAGTTGCGCAATGTGGATGACTATCTGCGTCAGGGGCAAGCCGACTTGCGCCGTGGCGACGTGATCGGTGCCCAGCGTCAGGCTCACGACATTCTTGCCCTCGATCCGAAAAACGAAAGCGCGCTGGAACTGCGCCGCAGCATCGAACAGATACAAAGCCGCAACGTTGTCTCTTATCCGCAACTGCGCATGCGCATGGATCGCCCGGTCACTCTGGAGTTTCGTGACGCCAACCTGAAGACCATTTTCGAGGTGCTGTCCCAGGTCGCAGGCCTGAACTTTATCTTCGACAAGGACATGCGCCCGGACATGAAAGCCACCATTTTCGTGCGCGATGTGCGCATCGAAGACGCAGTGGCGCTGCTGCTGCAACAGAATCAACTGCATCAAAAGGTGGTCAACGAGAACACGCTGCTGATCTACCCCGACTCACCGCAGAAGATCAAAGACTATCAAGAGCTGGTCATGCGCACCTTTTACCTGACCAGCATCGACGCCAACACGGCGCTGAACATGGTCAAGACCATGCTCAAGACTCGCGATGTATTCGTCGATGAGCGCCTCAATACCCTGAGCATGCGCGACACCCCCGATGCGGTGCGCATGGCCGAAAAACTCCTCCAGTCCCAGGATCAGTCCAACCCCGAAGTGGTGCTGGAAGTCGAGGTCCTGGAAGTGTCCCGGCAACGCATTCTCGACCTTGGCATGCAATGGCCCAACACCTTCGGCGTGGTCAACGGCGACGGCACCGGGGTGAGCATTCTCAACCAGCTGCATGGCATAAATTCCGGCCGGATCTCAATGTCGCCGTCACCGCAATTGAAGATCAATGCCCAGGACAACGACATCAATACCCTGGCAAGTCCCGTGATTCGCGTCAGCAATCGCGAGCAGGCCCGTATCCACATTGGTCAGCGGGTGCCGGTCATCAGCGCCACGTCGATGCCGTCGACCCAAGGGCCGGTGATCACCGAGAGCGTCACCTACCTGGATGTCGGTCTCAAGCTGGAAGTAACCCCCATCGTCCACCTGAACAACGAAGTGGCGATCAAGATCGCCCTCGAGGTCAGCAACGCCACGCCGCTGGAACCGACCCGTCAGGGCACGATCCCGGTCCAGATCGATACCCGCAACGCCCAGACCACCCTGCGTCTGCATGATGGCGAAACCCAGGTGCTGGCCGGCCTGGTGCGCAATGATCATGGCGCCACCGGCAACAAGATTCCAGGGCTAGGTGACATTCCTGGACTAGGCCGGCTGTTCGGCAGCAACAAGGATTCGGTGGGCAAATCCGAACTGGTGCTGTCCATCACTCCACGGATTGTGCGCAACCTGCCTTACCAAAGCCCTTCGGACATGGAGTTCCCGACCGGCACCGAGACCAGCATGCATACCCAGAACCTGGACCGTTCGAAGGAACCGTCCGAGTCGAATGGGCCGGCCACTGACGCCGCACCGCTGGCAGCAATGCGTACTACTGCGAGACCTTGAATCATGAAACGCAGCCAAGGGTTCACGCTGATCGAAGTGGTGGTCACGCTGGCGCTGATCGGGCTACTCGCGGGTATCGCTGCGCCCCTGACCGAAACCGTGGTGCGGCGGGGCAAGGAGCAGGAACTGAAGACCGCGCTGTATCAGATTCGCGATGCCATCGATGCCTACAAGCGTGCGTCCGATGCCGGGTACATCGAAAAGTCCGTCAGCAGCAACGGCTATCCGCCCAGCCTGCAGGTGCTGGTGGAGGGCGTGCGTGACGTGCGCAGCGCCAAGGGCGCCAAGTTCTATTTCCTGCGACGTCTGCCGCGCGATCCCTTCGTCACGGCGAAGCACAACGACAAGGACGGCTGGGGACTGCGCTCCTATGGCAGTTCCGCCCAGAGCCCGCACGAAGGCGAAGACGTATTCGACGTGTATTCGCTGGCCCATGGCAAGGGCCTCAACGACATCGCCTACAAAGAGTGGTGAACGTATGCGCCAGAGCAAAGGTTTTACCCTGATCGAGTTGATGGTGGTCATGGCCATCATCGCCACGCTGATGACGATTGCCGTGCCGCGCTACTTCACCAGCCTGGAAAACTCCCGGGAAACCACGTTGCGCCAGAGCCTGGCGGTGATGCGCGAGGCGCTGGATCACTACTACGGCGACACCGGGCGTTATCCCGATTCCATCGACCAGTTGGTGGAGCAGCGCTACTTGCGCAGCCAGCCGCTGGACCCGATCACTCAACGCAAGGATCTCTGGGTACTGGTGTCACCACCGGCCGGTGTTGCCGGCGGGGTCGCCGACGTCAAGAGCGGAGCCACCGGGAGGGCGCGTGATGGCAGCCTCTATTCGCAGTGGTAGTGGGCAACGTCAACAGGGGTTCACTTACCTGGGCATGCTGTTTTTGATCGTCTTGATGGGCGCGGCATTGGCCAGCACCGGCCAGGTCTGGTCGAACGTCGCCCGCCGCGACCACGAGCGTGAACTGCTCTGGGTCGGCACTCAGTACGCCCAGGCGCTGCTCAGTTATTACCGCAGTTCGCCGGGCCTGGCGCAGTACCCTGAAAAACTGGAAGAACTGCTCGAAGATCACCGCTTTCCGTCCCCCAAACGGCACTTGCGCCGGCTCTATCCGGACCCGATCGGCAGCACCGGTGAATGGGGTTTGTTGCGTGGTTTCGACAACCGCATCACCGGTGTCTACAGCCAGTCCCAGGAGCAGCCGCTGAAGCAGGCAGGCTTTCCCGCCGAATGGGTCGATTTCAACGGCATGAACCATTACTCAGACTGGCAGTTCATCGCGCAAAAAGACTTCCTCGACAACGCGGGTGGCGCGGCGACAGGCTCGTCCAGTCCGCTGAGTCCGCTGAGTCCGTTAAGTCCGTCCAGTCCATTGAGTCCATTGAGTCCGTCCAGTCCATTGAGTCCGCAGAGCCCCTGAGTCCTGACAAGGGGAGTCGGCAGCTTCATACAAATGCGCGGGTTTAACCGCAAACCCTTGTACTCAAGCCTTCGCGGCACTGTAGGAGCGCGGCGCAGTCTCGCCGGGACTGGGTGGCTGCCCCCTCGGGTTGGGGGACAAGCGGGGGCGGACCAAGCCGACGCAGCGCTGCGCATTGAGCTATAACCAATGCAAATGCCCCCGGACATCCATCATGCAGACACACGAGCACGCTGCCTCGCTCGATCCGGAAGCGACCAAAGAGCAACCCGCTGAAGCGCAACAGCGCTTCATCCTGCTGCGCTGGTTTTCCTGGGTAAGCCTGGTCGTCGTTGGCTCGGTGGTAGTGGTGCTGGGGGGGCTCTCCACCCGCTTTGTGGTGGTTGAATGTGTCCAGCGTGATGCGTTGCTGACCGCCCAGTTCATCCAGGCCATCGCTTCGACGGAGGTGCGGTACACCTCGATACCGGACGTGCGGACCATGGGGGAGTTGCTCGATCCGCGTCAGGACAAGGACTACCCCGACATCGTCGTGCAAAAGCGGATGAACTCGCGTTGGCAGTTTTTCGACCATGTCGAGCATTTGCCGGACGTGTTGCTGGCCAACGTTTACGCGCCCGACCGGACGATCATCTGGTCGACCAATGCGCAGTTGATTGGCCAGCGGATCATCGATGACGATGATCTCGAGGAGGCCTTTCGTCTCAAGGCCAATGTTTTCATCAGCTACCATGACGGCAACAACGCTCGGGCGCAGCGGAAATTTCCGGTTGTCCCGGATTCGTTTTTCATCGAGAACTACGTTCCGCTCTTCGATGTCGACGAGAACAAGGTCATGGTCATGGTCGAGGTCTACAAGGAGCCCAAGGATCTGATTATCCAAATGATGCGCGGGCTGATCCTGGTCTGGCTGGCGACGCTGCTGAGTGGCGCACTGATCTATTTCGGTCTGCATTGGCTCATGCGCCGCGCCGCGGATTTGCTGGCCGCACAGCAGAAGCAACTGATCACCAATGAAACCTTCGTCGCCCTCGGCGAGATGTCCTCGGCGGTCGCCCATAGCCTGCGCAATCCATTGGCGTCCATTCGCTCGAGTGCCGAGTTGGTACAAGGCATTGAAACCGGTCCGGCGCACAAGAACATCACCGACATCGTCAACCAGGTAGACCGCATGTCGAAATGGGTTCGCGAGCTCCTACAGTCGCTACGCCCGCTCAATGAAGAGGCCGACGCGGTGGATCTGGTGGCCACCGTGCGTGACAGCCTTCAGGCATTCGAACAACAGATCGCCCGAGCCGGGGTTCAGGTGAACTTCGAACCCGCGCAGGTGCCTTTGGTGCTCAGCCAGGAGGTATTGCTCAGTCAGATACTCAACAGCGTCATCGCCAACGCGCTGGAGGCCATGAGCGCGGGCGGGGTGCTGAGCATCGGGATCCAGCAAAACGCCGGGGGTCTGTTGCTGACCCTCGCCGATACGGGCAATGGCATGAGTGCGCAACAGAAACGCATGGTGTTCAAGCCGTTCTATACCACCAAGCAGGGCGGATTGGGGGTCGGTTTGATGCTGGTCAAACGCATCATGGAGCGCTTCGGCGGTTCGGTCACCTTGAACAGTCGTGAACAGCAGGGCACTTGCGTGAGCCTGCGATTCAAGGTGGCAGCAGAAACCGGTTGCTCAACTTAGGTGTAAGTGTTTCCCCGCCTATGGGGCCCATTCCCCAGTTTTTTCCCCTGTTGTTTAGTCTGGATTATTTCTAATCATTTGTTTTGTATTGATTTTTTTATCTGTGCATATTTTGTCACGACTCTGGCGAGGTATTTGCTCAGTTGCATTTATCCCCTGCACGATTTCAGGGTGACGAGGATGGACAGGCAACCGTGTTCGAGCTTTTTTCGAGCCACTGAATCGCGCCTTTCGGGTGTGATGTTGATGCTGATGGGGTGCCTGGATCTCTATGCCAGTCCCATTGATGGAGGCACCCGGTGCACGTGGACTTCGAGGAAGGGATCATTCTCAGCCGCGGTGGCAAGGCCCCGTCGGAGTGGGAAAAGTGGGCGCGCAAGGACGTCTATCGCATCGGCAGCAAAGACGATGGCAAGGATAACGTCGAGTTCGTGATCAACTTCCGCGAGTTTGCCGCCACCTACATGGAGCACTGTCATAACACCCGGCATGAGGACAACTCGATGCTACTGCGCCGGAATATCGAACACCCTGGACAGTTCCAGTTGATGCCCACGCCGTTGCCGTCCCGGGATGGCGTCAGGTACGTGAATTCCGCTGCGCTGCCGACCTGCCGCAACGGTGATGGCTGGGGCCCGCAAGTCAAGGTCAGCAACTAGCCACCGAGGAGGCGATTTCATGCAACTCAATCGTCAGCATGGCTGGACAGTCTGGACGCAGCGAGCCCTGATGCTCCTGACCTGTACCCTGAGCAGCCTGGCGCTGGCCGATAACGTGCCATCGGCCACGCCCTGGGGGGCGGACTATTTCCCCAATACGTTGCTGACTGATCAGGATGGCCGACAGCTGCGCTTTTTCGACGATCTGATCAAGGACAAGGTGGTGGTGATCAACTTCATCTTCACCTCGTGCACCGACTCGTGTCCGCTGGAGACCGCCCGCTTGCGCCAGGTTCAACAGTTGTTGGGCGAGCGGGTAGGGCGCGATGTGTTTTTCTACTCCATCAGCATCGACCCGCAGACCGATACACCGCCAGTCCTCAAAAACTATGCGCAGAAGTTCAAGGTTGCGCCGGGCTGGTTGTTCCTGACCGGCGACAATGAAGAGATTACTCAGCTACGGAAAAAACTCGGCCTGTTTATCGATGGCGTCGACAACGGCCGCAGCAAGGATCACAACCTCAGCCTGATCGTCGGCAACCAGGCCACCGGCCGCTGGATGAAAGCCTCACCGTTTGAAAATCCGTGGATCCTGGCTGACCAGCTCGGCAACAGCCTGCAGAACTGGAAGGTCGCAAGCCAAGAGGGCAGCTATGCCGATGCGCCGCAAATTCGCCCGCCGAGCATGGGTGAGGAGCTATTTCGCACCCGCTGCGCTTCCTGCCATACGCTGGGAGTGCTGGACGGGCAGGGCGTTGGTCTGCGTTCGATAGGTCCCGATCTGTTGGACGTGACCCGTCAACGCGACCCGCTTTGGCTCAGTCGCTGGATCAGGGAACCCGACCGGCTGCTGGCCGAGAAGGATCCGCTGGCGCTGGAGTTGTTCGAGCGTTACAGCCGGGTGGCCATGCCCAATCTGCGCCTTGACGAGACCGCCGCCGCAGCGGTGCTGACGTACTTGCAGGAAGAGACCGACCGCCAGCACCCGCCAACGGTTCAGGCAGTCGAGGCGCATGTGCACCAAATGGATCACATGGATCACATGGATCACATGGATCACATGGATCACATGGATCACATGGATCATTCCGGCCACGAGCCGAGAATCCAGCCTATGATCCAGTAGCGGCTGACTACTATTAAGGCGAGCCCTGTTATAGGTAATGATTTTCGACTGCTGACGGGGTGTCGACGATAAGGTTCCAGGCAAGCATCCAGGACGTACCTTATGCAGGTGCTCAAGCACAATAAAATATTCGCCCAGGGACCGTTCAACCTTCTGTATTGGTTCTCCCTGGCCAGCCTGTTCATCATCGCCGCCGTCGCCGTGGGGCTCGGATATACCTCCACACGTCTGGTGGTCAGTGAGAGTGTCCAACGCGACGGACTGCTGACGGCACAGTTCATCCATACCATAGGCGCAGCGGAAGTCCGACACGTCGGTATTCCGCCAAGCCAGACCATCGGCAATCTACTCGATATCCGCGATTTGAGCGCCCGGACCGAACTTGATCGCGATCGCATTATCGCGGCTCGGGGGGAGTTCCTCGACCATATCCAACACTTGCCGGACATTCTGATGGCCACTGTCTATGCCCGGGATCGAACGATCATCTGGTCGACCAACCCGGCGTTGATCGGCGTACGGATCGAGGGCGACAAGGATCTGGACGAGTCGTTCGGATCGAAAGTGCAGGTTTCATCCGAATACCATAAGACCGATGAGAGTCGTCAGGAGCAGAAGTTCCTTCGCCACCCCAGGTACCTGTTTATCGAACACTATATTCCAATGTTCGACGCCGCCGGTGACAAGGTCCTGGCCACGGTCGAGATCTACAAGGAACCTCAGGATCTGGTTTTGCGTATCCAGCGCGGTTTCAAGCTGATCTGGGTGGCGACGATCCTCGGAGGCTGCCTGATCTATTTCGGGCTGTTCTGGATCGTGCGGCGGGCCGCGCGGATGCTGCAGTCGCAACAGAAACAACTGATCACCAGCGAAACCTTTGTCGCGCTGGGTGAAATGTCCTCGGCCGTCGCCCATAGCCTGCGTAATCCGCTGGCGACCATTCGATCCAGTGCCGAACTGGCCCAGGAAATCTCCAGCCAGCCTGCGCAAAAGAACATTTCCGACATCATCAACCAGGTCGATCGCATGTCTCGCTGGGTACGCGAGTTGTTGGTCTCGCTGCAACCGTTGAACTCCGATAGCGAGGCAGTCGACCTGGGACTGGCCATCGAGGAAGTCGTGCAGGCCTTCGACCAGCAAATCAAGAGCGCCAATGTCCGGGTCCATCTGTCGATACCGCCGCTGCCCTCGGTCGTCAGTCAGCACATGCACCTGGTCCAGATACTCAATAGTCTGTTCGCCAATGCCCTGGAAGCCATGGCGGACGGGGGATTACTGATGATCGAGGTCGAGCCGGCGGCGGATGGGCACGTGCGAATGACCTTGACCGATACCGGCAAAGGCATGACCCGGCAGCAAGTACGCATGGCGTTCAAACCGTTTTTCACCACCAAGCAGGGGGGCCTCGGCGTTGGCCTGATGCTGGTCAAACGTGTCATGGAGCGATTCAATGGCTCGGTCAGCCTGACCAGCCGGGAACAGGAAGGAACCCGAATAAGCCTGATTTTCAAGGTGACGGGAGGAGACCGTGGAACACAGTATTCTGTTGGTTGAGGATGATCAGCTCCTCGCCGAAAATATTCAGACGTTTCTGGAACGCAAGGACTTCGAGGTCACTATCTGCCATTCGGCTGAAGAGGCGCTTGAATGCCTGCAGACCTGTCAGCCGGATGCGGTGCTGACCGATAACTCGCTGCCCGGCATGAGTGGGCACGAATTGATTCAGCGTCTGCGGGTCAGCGCGCCGGACCTGAAAGTGATCATGATGACCGGCTATGGCAATGTCGAAGATGCCGTGACGGCGATGAAAGAAGGCGCCTTTCACTACCTGACCAAGCCGGTGGCGCTGGCGGAACTCAAGCTGTTGCTGGACAAGGCGCTGGCCGCTGACCGTCTGGAGCGCACGCTGACGTTCTATCAGGAACGCGAGGCGCAGAAGTCGGGGGTGCAGGCGCTGATCGGCGATTCCCCGGTGATGCTGGCGATGAAAAACACCATCGGCCAGTTGCTCGATGCCGAACGGCGCATGGCCAGCGGCGACTTGCCGCCGGTGCTGGTAGAAGGTGACACCGGCACGGGCAAAGAGCTGGTGGCCCGCGCGCTGCATTTTGACGGACCACGCAGCAAGGGCCCGTTCATCGAGTTCAACTGTGCCTCTATTCCCTCCAACCTTCTGGAAGCCGAATTGTTCGGCCACGAAAAAGGTGCATTCACCGACGCCAGGGATCGTCGGATCGGCCTCGTCGAAGCCGCCGATGGCGGTACGTTGTTTCTCGATGAAATCGGTGAAATGGATCTGCTGCTGCAGGCCAAGCTGCTCAAGTTGCTGGAAGACCGCACCATTCGCCGGATCGGCGCGGTCAAGGAGCGCAAGGTCGACTTGCGGATCATCAGCGCGACCAACTGCAACCTCGAACAGATGGTGCAGCAGGGCAAGTTTCGCCGGGATTTGTTTTTCCGTTTACGCATCATTTCCATCAAGGTTCCGCGCCTGAGTGCTCGCGGCGAAGACGTGTTGAAACTGGCCACGCATTTTCTCGCTCATCATGGCAAGCGCTATGGCAAACCCAACCTGTATTTCAGCCCGCAGGCGGAGGCTCTGTTGCGCGGTTACAGCTGGCCCGGCAATGTACGTGAACTGCGCAACATGCTTGAGCAGACGGTACTGTTGGCTGTCCATGAGATGGTCGGGCCGAGCCAGTTGAACGTCTGCCTGAGCCTGGTCGACGAGCCACTGAGCCTGTCGGTACAGCCTCAACCTCAATCTGAGGCGTACAACCACGGTGAAGACATGACGTCCATGAACCTGCCGGAAGTCGAGCGGGACATGGTCAGGAAAGTGCTCGACAGGACCGACTGGAATGTCACCAAGTCGGCACGCTTGCTGGGCTTGAGCCGTGACATGCTACGCTACCGGATTGAAAAACTGGGTCTCGCCCGGCCGGACAAGCGGCAATGGTGACGCCTTCGGGCGAACGGACGCCGTGTGTATTTGACGGTGAACTGAGGCGCGAGTATAAACCGCGTCTCGTTGTTTTGTCGGACCTTTGCCCATGAGCTTCAGCCCCCTGATTCGCCAACTGATCGATGCTCTGCGCATTTTGCCGGGAGTGGGTCAGAAAACTGCCCAGCGTATGGCGCTGCAACTGCTTGAGCGTGATCGCAGCGGTGGTTCGCGGCTGGCTCAGGCCTTGAGCCAGGCCATGGAAGGAGTCGGGCATTGTCGTTTGTGCCGCACGCTCACTGAAGATGATCTTTGCCCGCAATGCGCCGATCCGCGCCGCGATGACACGATATTGTGTGTGGTCGAAGGGCCGATGGACGTGTATGCGGTAGAGCAGACCGGTTTTCGCGGACGCTACTTTGTGCTCAAGGGCCATTTGTCGCCGCTTGACGGGCTCGGCCCAGAGGCCATCGGCATTCCGCAATTGATGGCGCGGATCGAAGAGCAGGGCAGCTTCACCGAAATCATTCTCGCCACCAACCCGACGGTTGAAGGCGAAGCCACGGCCCATTACATCGCGCAGTTGCTGACCAACAAAGGCCTGATCACCTCGCGCATCGCCCATGGCGTGCCGTTGGGTGGCGAACTGGAGCTGGTGGATGGCGGCACTCTGGCGCATTCGTTTGCCGGGCGTAAGCCGATCGCATTGTAGTCATTGGTCAAGGTGATGGTGTCAGACCCATCGCCATCGCGGGCAAGTCGGATCGCCGCCCTCTCGCTCCTACATTCAATCACTGGTGTACACAAAATATGTGTCCGCAGGTGATCCAGTAGGAGCGAGCTTGCTCGCGATGGCGTCAGTACAGACGACGCCTTACTTATCGGCCAACGCAAACTGCGTCAGGCAGAAGGTCGGTATGCCCATGTCTTCCAGGCGCTGAGAGCCGCCCAGTTCAGGCAGATCGATAATCGCTGCGGCTTCGAAGATCCGTGCGCCCATGCGGCGAACCAGGTTGGCTGCGGCAATCAGGGTGCCGCCGGTGGCGATCAAATCATCGCACATCAGCACCGAGTCGCCTTCACACAGGCTGTCGGCGTGGACTTCAAGGAAGGCTTCGCCGTATTCAGTCTGATAGCCCTCGCTAAGTACTTCGGCGGGCAATTTGCCTTGCTTACGGAACAGAATCAGCGGTTTGTTCAACTGATAAGCGAGGATCGAGCCGATCAGGAAACCACGGGCATCCATCGCGCCGATGTGCGTGAAGTCGGCTTCGACATAACGATGGGCAAAGCTGTCCGCCACCAGACGCAAGGCTTTTGGCGACTGGAACAGTGGCGTGATGTCGCGAAAGATCACCCCAGGCTTGGGGAAGTCGATCACCGGGCGGATCAGGGATTTGATGTCGAAGGAGTCGAAGACCATCGTCGAAGTGTCCTGGCGGGCTGGAGAAGGGCAGCTCGACAGTATAAACCCGGCCGAGCCTGTTCGCTCGGCCGCAAGGTGGCTGGATCAGCCTTCCAGCGAGCCACCGGCCAGGGCGCAGAGCTGGATCGGATCGAGAATGTGCACTTCCTTGCCTTCGGCAGCGATCAGCTCGTTCTGCTGGAAACGGGTGAACACCCGGGACACGGTTTCCACCGCCAGACCCAGGTAGTTACCGATTTCGTTGCGCGACATGCTCAGACGGAACTGATTGGCCGAGAACCCGCGAGCGCGGAAACGCGCCGACAGGTTGACCAGGAAAGTGGCGATGCGCTCGTCGGCGGTTTTTTTCGAGAGCAGCAGCATCATTTGCTGGTCGTCACGAATCTCGCGGCTCATCACGCGCATCAACTGGCGGCGCAGTTGCGGCAGTAGCAGTGCCAGTTCGTCGAGGCGTTCGAAGGGGATTTCACAGACCGAAGTGGTTTCCAGCACTTGTGCCGACACCGGGTGTTTTTCGGTGTCCATGCCCGACAGGCCGACCAGTTCGCTGGGCAGGTGGAAGCCGGTAATCTGCTCCTCGCCGCTGTCGCTCAGGCTGAAGGTTTTCAAGGCCCCGGAGCGTACTGCATAGACGGAATCGAACTCATCGCCCTGGCGAAAAAGGAATTCGCCTTTTTTCAGCGGGCGACCACGTTTGACGATTTCGTCCAGCGCATCCATGTCTTCCAGATTCAGAGAAAGTGGCAGGCAGAGGGGGGCCAGGCTGCAATCCTTGCAATGGGCCTGGTTGTGAGCGCGCAGCTTAACTGGCTCGGACATTTCTTAAATCCTTGTGAGAAAGCACACATAAGACGTAAGGGTAACCCACGGGGGGACGTTGAGGCCAGCCTGCGCCATGATGGCATATTGTCATAGGGCATCGGGTGATCGGTTGATGGCCACCTGGGAGATGAAGTCCTAAATCACTCGTGAGAAGCGTTGGCGATTCTGCTGTTCCAGGTACGCATCAAAGACCATGCACACCGAACGTACCAGCAGCCGCCCGGCTGGCAACACGCTGATCCGCTCATTGTCGAGTTCGACCAGGCCATCCCCGGCCATGGCTTGTAACTGCGGCCAGAGATCGGCGAAGTAACCGCGAAAATCGATATTGAAGGCCTGTTCGATCACCGCGAATTCCAGGCTGAAATGACAAATCAATTGCTGAATCACTTCCCGACGCAGGCGATCGTCCCGATTGCATATCAGACCGCGGCTGGTGGCCAGTTGCGTGCCGCCCAAGGCGTTCTGGTAGTGGTTCAGATCGCTGCTGTTCTGGCAGTACAGGTCACCGATCTGGCTGATGGCCGATACGCCGAGGCCGATCAAATCGCAATGACCATGGGTGGTATAGCCCTGGAAGTTGCGTTGCAAGGTCGACTCTTCCTGAGCAATGGCCAGCTCGTCGTCAGGCAGGGCGAAGTGATCCATGCCGATGTATCGGTAACCCGCCGCGGTCAGCTGCTCGATCGTGCGTTGTAGCATTTCCAGCTTTTCGGCGGGGGCCGGAAGGTCGTTGCCGTTGATCCGCCGTTGCGGCATGAAGCGCTCAGGCAAATGCGCGTAGTTGAACACTGAGAGCCGGTCCGGTTGCAGGTTGATGACTTCGTCCACGGTGCGGGCGAAGTTGTCCGGTGTTTGCTTGGGCAGGCCGTAGATCAGGTCGATGTTGATCGAACGAAACTGCAAGGTACGGGCGGCGTCGATCACCGCACGGGTTTCTTCCAGGCTTTGCAGGCGATTGACTGCCCGCTGGACCGCCGGGTCGAGGTCCTGCACGCCGATGCTGACGCGGTTCAAACCCAGTTCGCGGAGCAGGCCCATGGTCGACCAGTCGGCTTCCCGAGGATCGATTTCGATGCCGTAGTCGCCGGAGTCATCGTCCAGCAGATTGAAGTGCTTGCGTAACCGGGCCATCAGTTGGCGCAGCTCGTCATGGCTGAGAAAGGTCGGAGTGCCGCCGCCAAAGTGCAGTTGCTCGACCTTCTGGTTCGGGTCGAGGTGGCAGGCAATCAGCTGGATCTCTTGCTCCAGGCGCTGCAAATAGGGCAAGGCACGACCACGGTCCTTGGTGATGACCTTGTTACAGGCGCAGTAGTAGCAAATGTTCGCGCAGAACGGCACATGCACATACAGCGACAACGGTCGCAGTGCCTTGCGGCTTTCGCGCAGGGCGTGGAGCAGGTCGAAGGTGCCGACCTGACTGTTGAATTGCACCGCAGTCGGGTACGAGGTGTAGCGCGGTCCCGCCAGGTCATAGCGGCGGATCAGATCTGTGTCCCAACGAATGGCGTCGAGCATGCGGGCATTCCCCCGGATAGGCTGGCAGTGTTCGCGAGTCTAGGGGGTTCACAGGAGCGGCATGTTGATTTGCATCAACGGTGGTTGGGCCTCTGCGCTGAGATTGTGTTCGCCAGGGATGACGCCATCGCGAGCAAGCTCGCTCCTACATTTGCTCGATGTCGTGCACAAAATTTGTGTACACCGGAGATCAACTGTAGGAGCGAGCTTGCTCGCGATGGGCGCGCCGCCGATTTAATGCCCCATGAGCCAATGCTGATGCGGCCCCGGCAGCGTCCAGATGCCAAACAGCATCACCAACAATCCGCCGCTCATGCGCACACTTTTTTTGCGCAAGAGTGCCGTAACCCGCTCGGCGGCCAGGCCAGTGGCAAGCAGCACCGGCCAGGTACCGAGTCCGAAGGCGAGCATCAGCAGCGCGCTGTCCAGGGCATTGCCCTGGCTGGCGGACCAGAGCAGCGTGCTGTAGACCAAACCGCATGGCAGCCAGCCCCAAAGCGCGCCCAGCAACAAGGCACGGGGCAGGCTCGACACCGGCAGCAAGCGGTTGGCAATCGGCTGGATATGCTTCCAGAGGCCGCGTCCGAGGCTTTCGATACGGGTCAGGCCGCTCCACCAGCCAGCCAGGTACAGGCCCATGGCGATCAGCAGCAGTCCGGCAAGAACTCGCATGAGCATCGCCGCCGGGCTGCTGGCGACTGCCCAACCCGCAAGTCCGATCAGCAGGCCGGCCGTTGCATAGCTGAGAATTCGTCCCAGGTTGTACGCCAGCAGCAGGCGAAAGCGTCGGCTGCGTTGCTCCTTGGGAATTGCCAGGGTCAGCGCGCCCATCAGGCCGCCACACATCCCCAGACAATGACCGCCACCCAGCAAGCCGAGGATCACTGCGGAAATCAGAAGCGGAGCCAGCTCAAGCATGGGGTGGGGCCTTGTCTTTTGATTGGGACGCAGTGGCGGCAGGCGGGTGGCCACTGGCTTCGTCGACGGCGGCCTGATGGTTCGGGTCCTGGTCGTCGAACAGAATGCTGTGGGCCGGGCCGTCGAGGTCGTCGTACTGACCGCTGTCGACCGCCCAGAAGAAGATGTAGATAGCGATGGCCACGATCAGCAGCGCGGCCGGGATCATCACGTAGAGAGCTGGCATGTGAACTCCATGCCCGCGCGGCTCAGGCCGGCAGCGGGCGGGTTGCTGGGGTGGTGTTGGCGGCTGGCGTTCTCGGCATGCGAGTCAGACGCAGCGCATTCAACACCACGGTCAACGAACTGAGCGACATGCCGATCGCCGCCCAGACCGGCGTGATCCAGCCGAGGGCGGCGAACGGCAACATGAGGCCATTGTACAGCCCGGCCCACAGCAGGTTCTCGATGATTACCCGGCGCGTGCGTCGAGCCAGGCTGAACGCTTGCACCAGCGCGTCTAGGCGATTGGAGAGCAGCACCGCATCGGCGCTGGTTTTCGCCAGATCGGTGGCCGAACCCATGGCCACGCTGATATTCGCGGCGGCCAGCACCGGTACGTCGTTCACCCCGTCGCCAAGCATCAACACCTTGCGACCTTCTTTATGCAGCTGTTGCAGCACTTGCAGCTTGTCATCGGGACGCAGACCGCCACGGGCCTCGTCGATGCCCAGCTCAAAGGCGACGCTGGCGACCATCGGTGAGCTGTCGCCGGACAGCAGCAACGTGCGCCAGCCACGGGCCTTGCAGGCGGCGAGCAGGGTGGGAGCGTCGGCCCGCAAGCGGTCGTCAAGGACGAACCAGGCCAATGCGCCCTGGCTATCGCCGAGCAGCAGCCATTGGCCTGGCTCATCGGGCATCGCCGGTATCGAGCAGCCGCTGAGCTCACAAACAAACACCGGTTGGCCGATCCGCAGTCGCTGCTCACCTACCAGGCCTTCAAGGCCCAGCCCCGGCGTGCTGAGGACTTCTTCGGCGGCCAGGGGCGCGCGGCCAAAGGCGCGGGCGATCGGATGTTCTGAGCGGTTTTCCAGAGCAGCGGCAAGGCCCAGGCACTGGTCACTGTTCAATGCGCCCAGTGTTCGGATCGAACGCAGCGCCAGACGACCTTCGGTGAGGGTGCCGGTCTTGTCGAAAATGACCGTGTCGATCTGGTTCAGGCCTTCCAGCACATGACCGCGAGTCAGCAGCAGGCCGAGTTTGTGCAACGTGCCAGTGGCGGCGGTCAGGGCGGTCGGCGTGGCCAGGGACAAGGCGCAAGGGCAAGTGGCGACCAGCATCGCCAGGACGATCCAGAATGCCCGGGATGAATCCAGCTCCCACCACAGCAGGCCAATGGCGGCGGCTGCCATCAGTGAAAGCAGCAGGAACCATTGCGCGGCGCGGTCGGCGATTTCCGCCAGTCGGGGTTTTTCGGCCTGGGCACGCTCCAGCAGGCGGACAATGGCTGACAAGCGTGTGTCTTGACCCAAGGCCAGCACTTCGACGGTCAACGCGCCTTCGACGTTCAGGGTGCCGGCAGTAACCGCGTCGCTCACGGTGCGCGGCTGTGGCAAGTACTCGCCGGTCAGCAGCGACTCATCGATGCTCGACTGGCCGTCGAGGATCCTGCCGTCGGCCGGCAGAATGGCCCCGGGATGCACCAGCACCCGGTCACCCAGGCGCAATTCGCTGAGCAGGATGCGCTCGCTCTGACCGTCATCGCTCATGCGCAGGCAAGAGGCGGGGAGTAAATTGACCAGCTGCGCGGTGGCGGCGGCCGTGCGCTCTCGGGCGCGGCGCTCCAGATAACGACCGGCCAGCAGGAACAGTGCAAACATCCCGACCGCATCGAAATACAACTCGCCCGCTCCGCTGATCGAGGTCCAGATACCGGCGATGTACGCGCTGCCAATCGCCAGCGATACCGAGACGTCCATTGTCAGGTGACGGGTACGCAAGTCGCGTATGGCGCCTTTGAAGAAGGGCACGCAGCTGTAGAAAACGATCGGGGTGGTGAGGAACAGCGCGACCCAACGCAAGATGGTGTGCAGCTCGGGGCTCAGGTCGATATTGAATTCCGGCCAGGTGGCCATGGTCGCCATCATTGCCTGAAACCACAGCAGGCCGGCGACGCCCAACTGTCGCAAGGCCAGGCGGTTTTCACTGGCCAGTTGTTCGGCAGCACGGTCGGCCTGATACGGATGCGCGGCATAACCGATGTGCCGCAGTTCTCCGAGCACCTTGCTCAGCGGCAACTGGCTATCGGCCCAGCGCACGTGCAGCCGATGGTTGGACAGGTTCAGCCGCGCTTCGGCCACCGCCGGCAGGCTGCGCAAGTGTTTCTCGATCAGCCAGCCGCAAGCGGCGCAACTGATGCCTTCCATCAACAGGGTGGTTTCGGCGAGGTCACCTTCGTGGCGGACAAAAGGTTCCTGCACATCGGCGCGATCGTACAGCGCCAGCTCGTCCACCAATTGCACCGGCAAGGCTTCGGGGTTGGCTGAGGCCTCACTGCGGTGGCTGTAATAGCCTTCCAGACCACCGGCGACAATCGCCTCGGCCACAGCCTGACAGCCAGGACAGCAAAGCTCGCGGGTTTCGCCGAGAACGACTGCGGTAAACCGGCTGCCGGCAGGAACCGGCAGGGCGCAGTGATAGCAGGGGGTTGGCGTGGTCATGGGGCGTTGTCCGATGATCGTTCCCACGCTCTGCGTGGGAATGCCTCCCCGGACGCTCCGCGTCCGCTTCGGCTGGGACGCGGAGCGTCCCTGGCTGCGTTCCCACGCAGAGCATGGGAACGATCAGGGTAAGGCTTACTTCTTCAGGTCTTCGGCACCCTGCAGCGGTTCATCACCGAGCAGCAGGTCTTTGTCGTGGTTGACTTGTTCTTCCTCGAACATGCGCCAGGTCTTGTCGTCCTGCACACCGAGCAGTTCGACGAAGCGCCGGCCTTCGACCTTGTCGCTCAACTGGCCGATATAGCGGCCCTGTTCGGTTTCGCTGCGAGTCAGGGTGATCCTGCGATCCTTCTCTGGCTGGGTTGGCGAGATCAGGTTCAGCTCCAGGTTTTTTGGCTGGCTGTTGCCGCTCAGGCGCAGGTCGACTTCGCCGGTCACCTCATCCAGATGCACACTGGCGCGCAGCAGCAGGGCCTGAGCCAGCAGCTCACGGTCCAGCGAGCGGTTGATGCCTTTACCGGCCTCGTAATAGTTGTCGTTGACCAGGTTGTCCGGGTTGTTCACCGCGATGGTCACCATGGACAGGGTCAGGGTGACCGAACAGGCCAGAATACCGATGATGATCCACGGCCAAAGGTGCTTGTACCAAGGGCTTGTGGCAGTTGCTGCGGGCATGGTGACTTCTCTCAACGAATTTGTGGGCCGATGAATCGGCTCTTGGCTTCAACATGGACATCCGCGTCATCGGCATCCTTGAGAGTGAATTTCACCTCGTTGGTACTCGACGGCAGTTGTTCCGGCGCGCTCGATAACTCGACCGGCATGCTGAAAATCTCGCCGGCGCTGACCTTGATCTCACGCTTGCCTTGCAGCTTGAGATCCGGCAGGCCAGAGGCTTCAAGCAGGTAAGTGTGGTCGCGCTGGTCCTTGTTCATGATTTTCAGGCTGTAGACGTTTTCGATCCGCCCCTCGGCGTTCTCGCGATAGAGCACGCGGTCCTTGCTGACGTCGAAACCGACCAGCGAACGCATGAAGAACGCCGTCACCAGCAGGCCGATCATCGTCAGCAATACCAGTGCATAGCCGATCAGGCGCGGGCGCAGTTTATGGGTTTTTTGCCCGGAAAGGTTGTGTTCGGTGGTGTAGCTGATCAGCCCGCGAGGGTAGTTCATCTTGTCCATGATGGTGTCGCAGGCGTCGATACACGCGGCGCAGCCAATGCATTCGATCTGCAGGCCGTCGCGAATATCGATGCCGGTCGGGCAGACCTGAACGCACATGGTGCAGTCGATGCAGGTGCCCAGCCCCATTGCCTTGTAGTCGGCGTCTTTCTTGCGCGGGCCGCGACCTTCACCGAGACGCGGATCGTAGGAAACGATCAGCGTGTCCTTGTCGAACATCACGCTCTGGAAGCGCGCATACGGGCACATGTAGATGCACACCTGCTCGCGCAGCCAGCCGGCGTTGCCGTAAGTGGCGAGGGTAAAGAAACCGACCCAGAAATACGACCAGCCATCGGCCTGGCCGGTGAAGAAGTCGATGGTCAATTCACGAATCGGCGAGAAGTAACCGACAAAGGTCATGCCGGTGACAAAGCCGATCAGTAGCCAGAGGCTGTGTTTGCTGAACTTGCGCAGGAACTTGTTGGCGCTCATCGGCGCCTTGTCGAGCTTGATGCGCTGGTTGCGGTCGCCTTCGGTGACCTTTTCGCACCACATGAAGATCCAGGTCCAGACGCTTTGCGGGCAGGTATAACCGCACCAGACGCGCCCGGCATATACCGTGATGAAGAACAGGCCAAAGGCGCTGATAATCAGCAGGCCAGAGAGCAGAATGAAATCCTGAGGCCAGAAGGTCGCGCCGAAGATGAAGAATTTGCGCTCCGGCAGGTTCCACCAGACGGCCTGATGAGCGCCCCAGTTCAGCCAGACCGTACCGAAATACAGCACAAACAGTGCGGCACCGCCCGCCATCCGCAGATTGCGGAACAAGCCGGTGAAGGCGCGCGTGTAGATTTTTTCCCGAGAGGCATAGAGATCGACGCTGTTATTCGGGTTTTTGGCAGGCGGGGTAACGTCGTGTACCGGAATCTGGTTGCTCATCGTTGCATCCCACGGCAGTGGAAAAATGCCTCGGTCAGTACATGCCGACCGCGGTCAGAAAGTGTGTTGCAGTGGCGCAATGATACGCCTGTAGCTCTAGATCAAGGGTGCGACCCTTGGTCGCGTTGGGTAAAACCAATTGATGGTGTAGTGACTTGAATCAATTGACTTATGAATTATGGCCGAAAGTTAGCGTACGCGTTGCGTCGCTTTGGCCTGTCTGGAGGCCTCGATCCTTCGTAGCAGCTGCCGAGCCCGCGAGGCTGCATTCTGCCCGTAGCAGTTGACGAGTGGTGCGAGGCTACGTTCGACTGCGCAGCAGTCGTAAAGCCAGGTACCGCGGTGCGTCAGGTTGATTGAGGGGGGGACTCTACGGCTGCTGCGCAGCCGAACGCAGCCTCGCGGGCTCGGCAGCTGCTACGGGCTGAACGCAGCCTTGCAAGTTCTGATCGCCAACGAGTGCCACCATCGGCCCCCAAACAAAACGGCCCCGCCAATCTTCACTGGCGGGGCCGCTTGTTGTTGCGATCAAGCGTTTGACTTACTTGGCGTCAGCCGCCTTGTCACCGTGGGACAGGCTGTAAACGTAAGCGGCCAGCAGGTGAACCTTGTCGTTACCTTGCAGTTGCTCCTGGGCAGGCATCTGGCCCTGACGGCCGTAGCGGATGGTCTGCTGCAGTTGAGCGAAGCTCGAGCCGTAGATGAACGCCGCCGGGTGAGTCAGGTTAGGTGCGCCCATCGCTGGGGTGCCTTTACCTTCCGGACCATGGCAAGCCACGCAGTTGGTGGCGAAGAGCTTCTGGCCAGCGACCGGATCAGCCTTGGTACCTTCTGGCAGTTTGCGGCCATCGAGGTTGGTCAGCACGTAAGCAGCAACGTCGCTGACGCCTTGCTCGCCAATCACTTCGCCCCATGCTGGCATCATCGCGTGGCGGCCACCCATGATGGTGGTCTTGATGGTTTGTGGCTCGCCGCCCCAACGCCAGTCTTCGTCGGTCAGGTTAGGGAAGCCATAAGCACCCTTGGCGTCGGAGCCGTGGCAGACCGAGCAGTTGGAGGCGAACAGGCGGCCACCCATCTTCAAGGCTTGTGGGTCTTTAGCGACTTCTTCGATCGGCATGGCAGCGTACCTGGCGAAGATCGGACCGAACCTGGCGTCCGATCTGGCCATTTCCTTTTCCCATTCGTGCACGCCAGTCCAGCCGGACTGACCATTGGCGAATGCGGTCTGCTTGTCGTTGTCGAGGTAGCTGTAGCCTGGCAACAGGCCTTTCCAGTTACCCAGGCCCGGGTACAGCGCCAGGTAGCCCAGGGCGAAAATGATGGTACCGACGAACAGCATGAACCACCATTTCGGCAGCGGGTTGTCGTACTCCTCGATCCCGTCGAAGGAGTGGCCAACAGTCTCTTCGGTGGCTTCGCTGCGCTGGCCCTTACGGGTGGACAGCAGCAGCCAGGTCAGGGCGAAGATGGTACCCAGACTGAGGACTGTGACGTACAGACTCCAGAACGTAGTCATTCTTTGTTACTCCTAGAAGCTTGCTCGACGTGCTTGATGGCTTCGGGATCATCCGCGAAAGGCAGCAAGGTCGCGTCTTCAAACTCCGACTTGCGTTTGGGGCTGAACACCCACAGCGCCAGACCGATAAAGGCCACCATCACGACAACGGTGCCCAGGCCACGAATCATCCCGATATCCATCTAAATCACCGTTTGCTTTTGATGATGGTGCCCAGGCCTTGCAGATAGGCCACCAGCGCGTCCATTTCGGTTTTGCCCTTCACCGCATCCTTGGCGCCGGCGATGTCTTCGTCGGTGTAAGGGACGCCGAGCGTGCGCAAGACTTCCATTTTTTTCGCGGTGTCTTTGCCGTCGAGCTTGTTTTCCACGAGGAACGGGTAAGCCGGCATTTTCGACTCAGGCACTACGTTGCGCGGGTTGTACAAGTGCGCACGCTGCCAGTCATCGGAGTAACGACCGCCGACCCGGGCCAGGTCCGGACCGGTACGCTTGGAACCCCACAGGAACGGGTGATCCCAGACGCTTTCACCGGCAACCGAGTAGTGGCCATAGCGTTCGGTTTCAGCGCGGAAGGGGCGGATCATCTGCGAGTGGCAGCCGACACAACCGTTGGCGATGAAAATGTCACGGCCTTCAAGTTCCAGCGCCGGACGCGGCTTCATGCCTTCGACCGGTTTGTTGGTGACGTCCTGGAAAAACAACGGAACGATTTGGGTCAGGCCGCCGATGCTGACGGCGATGACCATGAAGAAGGCCAGCAGGCCGATATTCTTCTCGACTACATCATGATTCATCAGTGAGCTCCAACTACAGCGATCTGAGCGGCGGCTTCAGCTTCAGCCGGGTTCGAGGCGCGTACGGTACGGAACACGTTGTACGCCATGAACAGCATGCCGCTGGCAAAGAACGCACCGCCCAGGGCACGAACGATGTAACCAGGGTGGCTGGCTTGTAGCGCTTCGACGAAGGAGTAGGTGAGGGTGCCGTCATCGTTGATTGCACGCCACATCAGACCCTGGGTGATGCCGTTGACCCACATCGAAGCGATGTAGAGCACGGTACCGATGGTCGCGAGCCAGAAGTGGGTGTTGATCAGGCCGACGCTGTGCATCTGTGCACGACCGAACAGTTTCGGAATCATGTGGTAGATGGCGCCGATCGAGATCATCGCAACCCAGCCCAAAGCACCGGCGTGTACGTGGCCGATGGTCCAGTCAGTGTAGTGGGACAGCGAGTTGACGGTCTTGATGGCCATCATCGGGCCTTCGAAGGTCGACATGCCGTAGAACGCCAGGGAGACAACCAGGAAACGCAGGATCGGGTCGGTACGCAGCTTATGCCAGGCGCCCGACAGGGTCATCATGCCGTTGATCATGCCGCCCCAGCTTGGCGCCAGCAGGATGATCGACATCGCCATGCCCAGGGACTGTGCCCAATCCGGCAGAGCGGTGTAGTGCAAGTGGTGCGGACCGGCCCAGATGTACAGGGTGATCAGTGCCCAGAAGTGCACGATCGACAGGCGATAGGAGTAAATCGGACGCTCGGCCTGCTTGGGTACGAAGTAGTACATCATCCCCAGAAAGCCCGTGGTCAGGAAGAAGCCCACGGCGTTGTGGCCGTACCACCACTGGATCATCGCGTCAGTCGCACCGGCATAGGCCGAGTAGGACTTGAAGAGGCTGACCGGCAGGGAGGCGTGGTTGACGATGTGCAGCATGGCCGTCACGACAATGAAGGCACCGTAGAACCAGTTACCGACATAGATGTGCTTGGTCTTGCGCTTGACGATGGTTCCGAAGAACACCACAGCGTAGGTGACCCAGACGATAGCCAGCAGGATAGCCAGAGGCCATTCCAGTTCCGCGTATTCCTTGGTGGTGGTGTAACCCAGCGGCAAGGTAACGATCGCGCCGACGATTACCGCCTGCCATCCCCAGAAGTGGAAGGCGGCCATGCTGTCGGAAATCAGTCGCGTTTGGCAGGTTCGCTGCACGACGTAATAAGAAGTGGCAAACAGTGCACAACCACCGAAGGCGAAAATCACCAGGTTGGTGTGCAACGGGCGTAGGCGTCCGAAAGTCGTCCACGGCAGGCCAAAGTTAAGTTCTGGCCATACGAGCTGTGAGGCGATGAAGACACCGAGCCCCATGCCAAGGATCCCCCAGACCACCGTCATGATGGCGAACTGGCGGACTACCTTATAGTTATAAGCAGTCGGACTGATTGCTGTGCTCATTCTAAGGTTCCACGGTTTGGGTGTTTTATTAGGAGTAAAAATCGGTCGCAAGTATGGAGAAAGCAGGGTGTCATTGCAACGCGCCATGACCTGGGTCAATGCTTCCCGACGCTGATTCTGCGGCCTTTCCATGCGCCGCGTAAGGACAAAAATGCCCTTGGAAAAAATGTCGCAGTGGATGAAAAAGGCGAGGGGTGCAGGTTAGTTGTAACGAGGTGTGTTGAAACGAGAAGATCAGGTGACAGGCGGTAATTTGCACGACAGCCGGTATAAACCAGCCTTTGCGGCCTGTCATCGAGCAGAATCGTCGAACCCATCGGTTACAGCTGGCCTGTGACCGACATGTGCCAGTCCACTGACGGGCAAGCTTAGACCCGAATCCTGAGAGTGGAAAGGCGGACCATTTGGGGGGTGCGACACTTGGTCGCGTAGAGGCAGGGAACTACCGCATCCTGAGCGGATGCGGCAGCGAAGCAGTCACCGGTTATTCGCTTTTGCTTTCAGTACGCCCCTGTTCATCAGTACTGCGCGACAGGCTGAAAACATACGCGGCCAGCAGTTGCACCTTGTCGTTGCCGAGCAGTTCGTTCTGCGCCGGCATATGGCCCTGGCGGCCATGACGAATGGTCTGTTGCAGTTGCGCCAGGCTTGTACCGTAGATAAATCCGGCCGGTTGCGTCAGATTCGGCGCTCCCATGGCTTCAGTGCCCTGGCCGTTTGCCCCATGACAGGCTACACAGGTGGTGCTGAATACTTGCTGTCCGGCTTGCAGATCGGCGCCGCTGTCGGCAGGCAATGGCAGCCCTGCCAGCTCATGACGGACATAGGCCGCCACGTTCTTGACTCCCGTTTCACCGAGGATTTCACCCCAGGCCGGCATGGCCGCCATGCGACCGCCCATGATGGTGGTTTTGATCGTGTCGGCGCTGCCGCCCCAGCGCCAGATGTTGTCGGCGAGGTTGGGGAAGCCGAACGCGCCCTTGGCATCCGAGCCGTGGCAAACCGCGCAGTTGGAGGCAAACAGGCGACCTCCCATCTTCAATGCTTGCGGATCTTTGGCGACGTCTTCCAGGGGCATAGCGGCGAATTTAGCGAAGATCGGACCGAACCTGGCGTTGGCCTTGTCCATTTCCTTTTCCCATTCGTGTACGCCGGTCCAGCCGTTTTCATAGCCCGGCAGCACGCCTTTCCAGTTGCCCAGGCCGGGGTAGAGGACCAAATAGCCCACGGCAAACACCAGGGTGCCGGCGAAGAGCATGAACCACCATTGCGGTAACGGGTTGTCGTACTCCTCGATGCCGTCGAAGCTGTGGCCCATGGTCTGGTCGACACTGCCTTTGGTTTCGCCCTTGCGCGTACCGATCAATAGCCAGGTCAGACCAATCAGGCTGCCAATGGTCAGTACGCAGATGTACGTACTCCAGAAGGTGGTCATGGCCGAATGCTCCTTGTCGCGTGCTCTTCGAATTGAGCGTCATCAGGTTGAAGGCCGGGCGTTTGCACACCGGGCATCGGTTCGTCGGCAAACGGCAGCAGGCGCGCCTGAGCGAACTCAGGATTGCGCCTGGCGTTGAAGACCCAGAGCGACAGGCCGATGAAGGCGATCATCACCACCAGCGTGCCGAGGCCGCGGATCATTCCACTATCGAGTTCAAAACCCATGGCTCACCTCTTGCTCTTGATCGCAGTGCCAAGCACTTGCAGGTAAGCGACCAGTGCGTCCATTTCGGTCTTGCCCTTGAGTGTCTCGGTGGCGCCGGCAATGTCGGCGTCGGTGTACGGGACGCCAAGGGTGCGCATCACCCGCAGCTTGGTTTCGGTGTGGCTGCTGTCGAGCGGATTGGCCACCAGCCATGGGTAGGCGGGCATCTTCGATTCCGGCACCACGTTGCGCGGGTTGTACAAGTGCGCGCGGTGCCAGTCTTCGGAGTAGCGACCGCCGACCCGGGCCAGGTCTGGCCCCGTGCGTTTGGAGCCCCAGAGGAACGGGTGATCCCACACGCTTTCCCCGGCCACCGAGTAGTGGCCGTAGCGCTCGGTTTCGGCGCGGAACGGACGAATCATCTGCGAGTGGCAACCGACGCAGCCTTCGCGGATATAAATGTCGCGACCTTCCAGTTGCAAGGCGGTATAGGGCTTCATGCCCTCGACCGGTTTGTTGGTCACGTCCTGAAAGAACAGCGGGACGATCTGGGTCAGACCACCGATGCTGACGGCCAGAACCATCAACAGCAGCAACAGGCCGACGTTTTTCTCGATTGTTTCGTGTTTCATGGCGGACTCCTCAGGCCATCTGCGCCGCGGTGGCGACTTCGGCAGGCTCGGCAGCGCGCACGGTGCGCCAAGTGTTGTAGGCCATCAGCAACATGCCGCTGAAGAAGATCGCGCCCCCCACCAACCGCACGACGAAGCCTGGATGGCTGGCTACCAGGGTTTCGACGAAGGAGTAGGTCAGCGTGCCGTCTTCATTGACTGCGCGCCACATCAGGCCCTGGGCGATGCCGTTGACCCACATCGAGGCGATGTAGAGCACGGTGCCAATGGTTGCGAGCCAGAAGTGCGCGTTGATCAGGCCGATGCTGTGCATGGCCGGGCGGCCGAAGATTTTCGGGATCATGTGGTACAGCGCGCCGATCGAGATCATCGCTACCCAGCCCAGAGCGCCAGCGTGAACGTGACCGATGGTCCAGTCGGTGTAGTGGGAGAGGGCGTTGACGGTCTTGATCGCCATCATCGGCCCTTCGAAAGTCGACATGCCGTAGAACGCCAGGGAGACCACCAGGAAGCGCAGGACCGGGTCGCTGCGCAACTTATGCCAGGCGCCCGACAGGGTCATCATGCCGTTGATCATCCCGCCCCAGCTGGGCGCCAGCAGAATCAACGACATCACCATGCCCAGTGACTGTGCCCAGTCCGGCAGTGCGGTGTAGTGCAGGTGGTGCGGGCCGGCCCAGATGTACAGGGTGATCAGTGCCCAGAAGTGCACGATCGACAAACGATAGGAGTAGACCGGACGCTCGGCCTGCTTGGGCACGAAGTAATACATCATCCCGAGAAAGCCCGCGGTGAGGAAGAAGCCCACGGCGTTGTGGCCGTACCACCACTGAACCATGGCATCGGTCGCCCCGCCGTAGAGCGAGTAGGACTTGGTCAGGCTGACCGGAATTTCCATATTGTTGACGATATGCAGAATCGCCACGGTGATGATGAACGCACCGAAAAACCAGTTCCCGACATAGATGTGCCTGGTCTTGCGCTTGATCAGCGTGCCGAAGAACACATAGGCGTAGGCGACCCAGACGATGGTGATCAGGATGTCGATCGGCCATTCCAGCTCGGCGTACTCTTTGGAGCTGGTGTAACCCAATGGCAGGCTGATGGCCGCCAGCAGGATCACCAGTTGCCAGCCCCAGAAGGTGAATGCGGCGACTTTCGGTGCAAACAGCTGCGTTTGGCAGGTGCGTTGTACTGAATAGAAGGAGCTGGCAAACAGCGCGCAGCCACCGAAGGCGAAAATCACCGCATTGGTGTGCAAGGGGCGCAGGCGACCGAAACTGGTCCACGGCAGGTTGAAGTTGAGTTCGGGCCAGACCAATTGGGCAGCGAGAAAAACCCCGAGTCCCATGCCGACGATGCCCCACACCACCGTCATAATGGCGAATTGGCGGACCACCTTGTAGTTATAGGCGGTACTGATAGAAGTGTTCATGGTTCCCCATCCACGGTTCAGCTGAAGTGAAAGCGCCTGCGCACGGCAACGGCGCGCTCACTTCTTCTGGAGTTATAGGCAGACTAAAAGCGAGGCAAGCATGGACAAAGAGCACAAGGCCAGTATTGACGGGGATCAATGGGGCAAGTGCCTGCGGGATCACGGCTGGCTGTGGAATGCCGCGCAACTATCCGCTGCGACGGCTGAGCCGCTGACGCTGATCCTGGCCCACGGTGCCGGTGCGCCGATGGACAGCAGCTTCATGAGTGACATGGCCGCACGCCTTGCCGGGCGCGGGATCAACGTGCTGCGCTTTGAGTTTCCCTACATGGCCCAACGACGCCTGGACGGCGGTAGACGCCCGCCTAATCCAGCGCCAAAACTGCTGGAATGCTGGCGCGAGGTGTATACCCAAGTGCGACGCCATGTCGCTGGGCGTTTGGTCATCGGCGGCAAGTCCATGGGCGGGCGCATGGCCAGTTTGCTGGCGGATGAATTGCAGGCGGATGCGCTGGTGTGTCTGGGGTATCCGTTTTATGCGGTGGGTAAACCGGAAAAACCTCGAGTCGAGCATCTGGCCGAATTGAGAACCCCGACCTTGATCGTTCAGGGTGAGCGGGATGCATTGGGTAATCGGCAGGCGGTGGAGGGTTACGTATTGTCGCCGAGCATCGAGGTGATGTGGCTGGTGGCGGGGGATCATGACCTTAAGCCGTTGAAGGCCTCGGGCTTTACCCATGAGCACCATTTGGAGTCTGCTGCCAAAAAGGTCGCCGAATTTCTCCGTTAAGTGATCATTCCCACCCTCCGCGTGGGAATGCCGCCAGGGACGCTCCGCGTTCCGCTTCTGGATGTGACGCAGAGCGTCACGGGAGGCATTCCCACGCAGAGCGTGGGAATGATCGGTAGGGGTGCATCTGTCAGCGGTTAAAGCGTTCCACCAACGAATACTGGGTATTCGCTGTACGGGTCAACTCTTCACTGAGCAGTGCCGAGTTTTGCGCTTGTTCCGAGGTCTGATCAGCCAGCTGCGCGATGGTGCTGATATTGCGGCTGATCTCTTCAGCCACTGCGCTTTGTTCTTCGGTCGCAGCTGCAATCTGAGCGGTCATGTCGGTGATGTTGGCCACCGCTTCGCTGATGCCCACCAACGCCTTGTCGGCCTCGAGTACCCGCGCGACACCTTCTTCAGCCTGGCGATGGCCGGCGTCCATGGTTTGTACGGCGGTGCTGGCGGTCTGTTGCAGTTTGGCGATCAGGCTGTGGATCTGCCCGGTGGACTCACTGGTACGTTGCGCCAGTTGCCGTACTTCATCGGCAACCACCGCAAAGCCACGCCCCATTTCCCCGGCGCGGGCCGCTTCGATGGCGGCGTTCAAGGCCAGCAGGTTGGTCTGGTCGGCGATGCCTTTGATCACATCGACCACGCCGCCGATTTCGTCGCTGTCTTTGGCCAGTTGGGTTACCGTGGCGCCGGTTTCACCGACCACCTGGGACAGACGCTGGATGGCTTCGCGGGTTTCGCCGGCGACGTCGCGGCCGCGACTGGTCAGGCGATTGGCTTGCTGAGTGGCGTCGGCGGTGCGCTGGACATGGCTGGCGACTTCCTGAGTGGTGGCAGCCATCTGGTTGACGGCAGTGGCCACTTGCTCAGTCTCAACCCGCTGGCGCTCCAGCCCGGTGGAGCTCTTGTGGGCCAGGGCGTCGGATTGACGGGCTTGCTCGTTCAGGTGCTCGGCGGTGTCCTGGAGGCGGGTCAGACAGGTTTTCAGGCGTGCCTCCTGGCTGAGAATGGACATCTCCAGGCGTGCCTGGGCGCCGCGACTGTCGGTGTACATCTGTGCGATCAGCGGGTCCGAGGTGGTCTGTTCAGCCAGGCGCAGCAAGCGCTTGAGGCCACGTTGTTGCCAGCTCAAACCGAGCAGACCCAGCGGCACCGAGAGCCCGGCAGCCAGGGCGAAGCCCCAATGGGAGTTGAGCCAGATGCCAATCAGAAAGCTGAGCTGGCTGACCAAAATGAACGGCAACCAGTCTTGCAGCACCGGCAACCATTTATCACTTTGAGGAATGGCCGACTTGCCCTGGTTGATACGTTGGTAGAGCGCTTCGGCGCGGTGGATCTGTTCGGCGGTGGGTTTGACCCGTACCGACTCGTAACCGACCACCTGATTGCCTTCGAAAACCGGTGTGACATAGGCGTTGACCCAGTAGTGGTCACCGGATTTACAGCGATTCTTGACAATACCCATCCAGGGCAAGCCTTGCTTCAGAGTGCCCCACATGTGCGCAAACACCGCTGCCGGGACGTCTGGATGACGTACCAGGTTGTGCGGTGCACGGATCAGTTCCTCACGAGAAAAACCACTTATTTCAACGAAAGCGTCGTTGCAGTAGGTAATCACGCCTTTGGCATCGGTGGTGGAAATCAACCGTTGCTGAGCCGGGAAGGTACGTTCACGTTGTGTAACGGGTTGGTTGTTACGCATGGTTTTTCAATCCGCAAGGCTTTGTCAGGTTGTCGGCAGTGCCTGGGGATTATTGAAAATATTTTTCAAAAATCGGTGGTGCGTCTCAGGTGAGCGGTTTGCGCCTTGAAATGGATAGTGAATGGACTGTTGCAGAATTTTGCGCAGAGTCGGCCAAGTTGTTCTTCCTGACCGACAATGGTACTGAAGCTCATGTTATCTGGTACTTCAGTACCTGTTTGGTCCGGTAATGTCTTATCCAGCCAGCATCGGATAAGTAAACAGCCCGAAGTGCAACAGATTCAAACCAAAGTGCGTGGCGATTGCCGCGCTCAGTCCGCCAAAACGGTAGGCCAGGCCGTAGCCGACTCCGGCAATACTCGCCAGCAATACCCATTGCCAGCCGGCGCCCAGATGCACCAGGCCAAAGAGCAGCGCCGCGAATATCAGTGCAAGGGTTTCGCCATAAGGCAGCTGTTTGAAGCGCTGGCTCAAACCGCCCTGAATATAGCCACGAAACAGGGCTTCCTCGACCAGAGTCACCAACAGCAGGTTGTTCAGTACCCAAAGCCAACCTTGATCCGGCCACTTCGGTTCCCAATGAGTGACGCCCAGCAACACCGCACCACCGAGCGCGGCCAGTGCACTCAGGGTCAAGGCCAGGGCGGTCGCGTACAGCGAAAGACGCAGGGAGCGCCGTCCGACAATCCATGGGCATACCAGCAACAGCCAGAAGCCAATCAGCGGTTTGTCCAGATTGAGGTACATCGAGAACGGCACTGCATCTTCGGTAAAGACTTCGGGGCCAATGACGCTACCGTTGTAGAAGCCCGGTAGCCAATGCAGAGCCAGCGCGAGGGCCAGTACCACGAACAAGCCGTGTCCGAGATAACGGCCATAACGGCTCTTTTGCTGGCGCACGGCAAAACCTGCAAACAGCAGCAAGGCAACGGCGATCAGTGCTTGCACCTCCAGTTGTCCGGCAAACATTGCCAGGCTGTAGCCGATGCAGAGGAGTGCCAGATAAAGCCATGGCAAAACGATCATGTGAAGTCCTTTCAGGCGGGAGTCTTACCTTAAAAAGCTGGAGCGGTCTGAGTCGCCCGGATCGTCCGAATGCGCCCGAACCTATCGGGGGCGCAATTATAAACAGAGGAACACTCGCATCAGCCAAACAAAAACACCGCCCGAAGGCGGTGTTTCAGGTGAGGTGGAATTACGACGCGATCAACTGCCGCAACACGTAATGCAGAATCCCCCCCGACTTGAAGTACTCAACTTCATTCAAGGTGTCGATCCGGCACAGCACTTCGATCTTCTCGCTGCTGCCGTCTTCACGGGTGATCACCAGTGTGAGGTTCATGCGCGGTTGCAGTTCGACGCCGGTCAAGCCCTGAATATCCAGGGTTTCCTTGCCTGTCAGTTTCAGGCTCTTGCGGTTCTGATCAAGTTTGAACTGCAACGGCAGTACGCCCATGCCCACCAGGTTGGAGCGGTGGATACGCTCGAAACTCTCGGCGATCACCGCCTTGACTCCCAGCAGGTTGGTGCCCTTGGCTGCCCAGTCGCGGCTTGAGCCGGTGCCGTATTCCTGACCTGCGATCACCACCAGTGGAGTGCCGGCTGCCTGATAACGCATGGCTGCATCGTAGATGGGCAGTTTTTCGCCGGTGGGGATGTAGATCGTGTTGCCGCCTTCTTCGCCCCCGAGCATTTCGTTGCGGATACGGATGTTGGCGAAGGTGCCGCGCATCATCACTTCATGGTTGCCGCGACGTGAGCCATAGGAGTTGAAGTCGCGCGGCTCCACACCCAATCCGCGCAGGTAGCTCCCGGCAGGGCTGTCGGTCTTGATGTTACCGGCAGGGGAGATGTGGTCGGTGGTCACCGAGTCGCCGAGCAGCGCCAGAACCCTCGCGCCCTTGACGTCTGCGACTACCGGCAACGGGCCTGCGATGTCATCGAAGAACGGTGGATGCTGGATGTAGGTGGAGTCCTGCTGCCAGACATAGGTCGCCGCTTGCGGGACTTCGATGGCTTGCCATTGTGCGTCACCGGCAAACACTTCGGCGTATTCCTTGTGGAACATTTTGGTACTGACCTGGGCCACCGCGTCGGCGATTTCCTTGGCACTGGGCCAGATGTCGCGCAGGTATACCGGCTGGCCATCGGTACCGATACCCAGCGGCTCGCTACTGATATCGATCCGCACGCTGCCAGCCAGGGCGTAGGCCACCACCAGCGGTGGCGACGCCAGCCAGTTGGTTTTCACCAGGGGATGCACGCGACCCTCGAAGTTGCGGTTGCCGGACAATACCGAGGCGACGGTCAGGTCTGCCTTTTGAATGGCCTTTTCGATTGGCTCCGCCAACGGCCCGGAGTTACCGATGCAGGTCGTGCAGCCGTATCCGACCAAGGAAAAACCCAGTTCATCGAGATACTGGGTCAGGCCCGCGGCGTTGTAGTAGTCGGTGACGACTTTCGAGCCGGGTGCCAGGGAACTCTTGACCCAGGGTTTGCGTTTGAGGCCTTTCTCCACGGCTTTTTTTGCCACCAACCCGGCTGCCATCATGACGCTGGGATTGGAGGTGTTGGTGCAGGAGGTGATCGCGGCAATCACCACGGCGCCGTTTTTCAAGCGATAGGTCTGGCCTTCATAGTCATAATCCGCTTCGCCTGCAAGTTCAGCGCTGCCCACCGCGACGCCACCGCCGCCTTCGCTTTCCAGGCGACCCTCTTCTTTGCTGGTGGGTTTGTATTGCAGGCCGAGAAAGTCGGTGAAGGCCTGACCGACGTTCGGCAGCGAGACCCGGTCCTGTGGGCGCTTGGGGCCGGCCAGGCTGGCCTCGACGCGGCCCATGTCCAGCGCCAGGCTATCGGTGAATACCGGTTCTTTGCCGGGCAAGCGCCACAGGCCCTGAACCTTGCTGTAGGCCTCCACCAGTTTTACGGTTTCAGTCGACCGGCCGGACAAACGCAGGTAGTCCAGGGTGACGTCATCCACCGGGAAAAATCCGCAGGTAGCGCCGTATTCCGGGGCCATATTGGCAATGGTTGCGCGGTCCGCCAGCGGTAAGTCGGCGAGGCCGTCGCCATAGAACTCGACGAATTTGCCGACCACGCCTTTCTTGCGCAGCATCTGTGTGACGGTCAGCACCAGGTCAGTGGCGGTGATGCCCTCCTTGAGCTTGCCGGTCAGCTTGAAGCCGATCACTTCCGGAATCAGCATCGACACCGGTTGGCCGAGCATCGCGGCTTCCGCTTCGATACCGCCGACACCCCAGCCGAGTACGCCGAGGCCATTGATCATGGTGGTGTGGGAATCTGTACCGACCAGTGTGTCCGGGAAGGCATAGGTACGGCTGTCTTCATCCTTGGTCCAGACCGTGCGGCCGAGGTATTCGAGGTTGACCTGGTGGCAGATCCCGGTGCCCGGTGGCACCACGCTGAAGTTGTCAAAGGCGCTTTGGCCCCAACGCAGGAAGGCATAACGTTCGCCGTTGCGCTGCATTTCGATGTCGACGTTCTGTTTGAACGCACTGGCACTGGCAAATTTGTCGACCATCACCGAGTGATCGATCACCAGGTCCACCGGCGACAGCGGGTTGATGCGTTGCGGATCGCCGCCGGCCTTGGCCACGGCGGCGCGCATGGCAGCCAGGTCGACCACCGCGGGTACGCCAGTGAAGTCTTGCATCAGCACCCGCGCCGGACGGTACTGAATTTCCCGGTCGGAGCGGCGTTCCTTGAGCCAGGCCGCGAGGGCCTTGAGGTCGGCGCCGGTAACGGTTTTTTCGTCTTCCCAGCGCAGCAGGTTTTCCAGCAGGACTTTCAACGACATGGGCAGTTTGTCGAGATCACCAAGAGACTTGGCGGCTTCCGGCAGGCTGAAATAGTGATAAGTCTTGTCGTCGACTTTTAATGTTTTAAGGGCTTTCAGGCTATCGAGGGACGGCATTGAATGACTCCTTTTAGTCCGCACGGCTACGGACCTGGCGGGACGGGCAGAGCCTTTAACCTAGCTCTGATTGGGGAATCTGGCTAATAACCGGACTCTATGGACAAGTCCAGGGTTCCGAACTCGGCTATCATGCGCCGGTTTTCGTGACAGGCTTTGCTTTAGGGTCTGGACATCGCGCAGTGGCTGAATTGTTCGCCAACTGCCCAGGAGTATGAATGAACACCCTCTTTATGCATTGCCGGCCCGGCTTCGAAGGCGAAGTCTGTTCCGAGATATCCGAACTCGCCGCGCGTCTGAATGTGGCCGGTTATGCCAAGGCCAAGACCAGCAGTGCCTGCGCCGAGTTTGTCTGCACCGAAGACGATGGCACCGAGCAGCTGATGCGCGGTCAGCGTTTCGCCGAGCTGATCTTTGTGCGGCAATGGGCCCGCGGCATGTTTATCGACTTGCCGGAAACCGACCGTATCAGCGTGATTCTTGCTCATATGGCAAGGTTCCCTGTCTGCGGCAGCCTATGGCTGGAAGTCGTCGATACCAATGACGGTAAAGAACTGTCGAATTTCTGCAAGAAGTTCGAAGGCCCGTTGCGCAAGGCGCTGACCAGTGCCGGAAAACTGGTGGAAGACGCTGGCAAACCTCGACTATTGCTGACCTTTAAAAGCGGTCGCGAGGTGTTTCTCGGTCTGGCTGAAAGCAACAACTCAGCGATGTGGCCGATGGGGATCCCACGTCTGAAGTTCCCCCGCGAAGCGCCAAGCCGTTCGACGCTGAAGCTGGAAGAGGCCTGGCACCATTTCATCCCCCGCGATCAGTGGGACGAGCGCTTGCACAGCGACATGACCGGTGTCGATCTCGGTGCCGCACCTGGCGGCTGGACCTGGCAACTGGTCAATCGCGGGATGCTGGTGACCGCCATCGACAACGGTCCGATGGCTGAGAGCTTGATGGACACAGGGCTGGTTCAACATTTGATGGCTGACGGTTTCACCTTCAAACCCAAGCAACCAGTGGACTGGATGGTCTGCGATATCGTCGAGAAGCCTGCGCGCAACGCGGCGCTCCTGGAAACCTGGATTGGCGAGGGGCATTGCCGGGAAGCGGTGGTAAACCTGAAGCTGCCGATGAAACAGCGCTACGCGGAAGTAAAGCGCTTGCTCGAACGTATCGAAGAAGGCTTCAAGGAACGCGGCATCCGCGTCGCCATTGGCTGCAAGCAGCTGTATCACGACCGCGAAGAAGTGACCTGCCATTTGCGTCGTCTGGATGTGAAAAAGCCGAAATCCCGCTGAGCCCTTGTAGGCGCCGAGCTTGCTCGCGATTTGATCGTTCCCACGCTCCGCGCGGGAATGCCTCAATGGACACTCCGCGTCCGCTTCTGTGACGCGCGGCGTCACGGGCTACATTCCCGCGCAGAGCGTGGGAACGATCTTCGGGAGTGACGTTACACCCGGCTTTGCGCGACAATGCCGGCCAGTTTCAGGAGTGAAGTATGAGCCAAACCATCGATACGCCCGTCGACGCGATCCTCGACGCCACCGGCCTCAACTGCCCGGAGCCGGTGATGATGCTGCATCAGCACATCCGCGACCTGCAGCCCGGCGGCCTGCTCAAGGTGATCGCCACCGATCCGTCGACCCGTCGCGACATCCCCAAGTTCTGCGTGTTTCTCGACCACGAACTGGTAGAGCAGCGGGAAGAGGCGGGCACCTACCTGTACTGGATTCGCAAGAAGCTCGATTAACCCCTCGAGCGGCTGATCCGGATCCGCTTGCGTGCACTGCGTGTCAGGCGGATCGACAGCATCACTGCCGCGCAACTCAAACCGACGATCAAACCTTGCCACAGCCCGCTCGGGCCACTGGCAGTACCGAGCCAGTCGGTCAGGCCCAGGGCGTAACCCACCGGCAAGCCAATCCCCCAGTAGGCGAACAGCGTCAGGATCATCGTCACCCGAGTGTCCTGATAACCGCGCAAGGCGCCGGCCGCAGTCACCTGAATCGCATCCGAGAACTGGAACAACGCCGAATAGATGATCAGCATCGACGCGACCTGAGTCACCATCGGGTCGGCGGTATAGATCGCCGCGATGTGCTCACGCAGCAGCAACATCATGCTGGCGGAGATGCAGGCATAGGCCAGCGCCGTCCCCATGCCGACACCGGCGGCAAAGCGCGCCTCACGGGGCTCTTCACGCCCCAGTGCCTGGCCGACACGCACGGTCACAGCCATTGCGAGGGAGTAGGGGATCATGAACACCAGCGAGCTGAAGTTCAGGGCGATCTGGTGTCCTGCCACTACCGTGGCGCCGAGGCTGCCGATCAACAGGGCGATCACCGCGAAAATGCTCGACTCGGCGAACACGGCAATACCGATTGGCAGACCGATGCTCAGCAGGCGCTTGATCACTGCCCATTGTGGCCAGTCGAAACGACTGAACAACTGGCTCGACTGATACGCCGGTGCCCAGCGGGTCCAGCCCGCCATGCCGAGCATCATCACCCACATCACGATTGCCGTGGCCCAGCCGCAACCGACACCGCCCATGGCCGGCACGCCGAGGTGGCCATAAATGAACACATAGTTGAGCGGAATATTCAGCGCCAGCCCGCACAGACCCAGCACCATGCTCGGGCGGGTGCGGCCCATGCCATCGCTGAAGCAGCGCAGCACATGGTAGAGCGCAACGGCTGGCAACCCGGTGGCAATGCCGCGCAGGTATTCCATGCAAGGGCCGATCAATTCGGGATCGACCTTCATTACATGCAAAACCGGCTCGGCATTGAACAGTATCAGTGTCGCCATCAAGCCGACCACCAACGCCAGCCATAACGCCTGACGCACAATCGGGCCGATCTCGCCGTGAGTGCCGGCCCCGAAACGTTGCGCGACTTTCGGCGTCGTCGCCAGCAGCGTACCAGTCATCAGCAGGAACACTGGCACCCAAATCGAGTTGCCCAGCGCCACCGCGGCCAGATCTCGCGGCCCGACACGACCAGCCATCACCGCATCGACGAAGCCCATCGCGGTAGTGGCCAGCTGCGCGATCATGATCGGCAAGGCCAGGCCGAGCAGATTACGCAGCTCAAGACGAACCCGGGCAGGGCGGTTGAGGGAAATAGCAGCGGGGCTGTCAGTCACGGAATTCACAAGCGAAGCGTCCAGAGGTTTTGATGCGCAAGGCGGCGCATTCTACGCCTTGACACAATGGTCAGGAAAACTCCTGTGTTGCGGATTTGTAAGTGCGGAAAAACACGTAGCTTCAATGCAGCTGCTACGGGAGGGCATGCAACTGAGTTCTTCGCGTCACTGGCCCCTCACCCTCAACTACGCCTACACTGCGGCTCCGCGAAAGGAGCCTGCCATGCTGATTGTTGCCGACGAAAATATCCCGCTGCTCGATGCCTTCTTTGCCGGTATCGGCGAAATCCGTCGCTTGCCGGGGCGCGCGATCGACCGCGCCGCCATCGAGCAGGCCGATGTTCTGTTAGTGCGCTCGGTGACCAACGTCGACCGTGCGCTGCTCGAAGGCAGCAACGTACGCTTTGTCGGCACCTGCACCATCGGTACCGATCACCTGGATCTCGATTACTTTCAGCAGGCTGGTATCACCTGGTCCAGCGCTCCGGGTTGTAATGCCCGTGGCGTAGTTGACTACGTTCTCGGCAGTTTGCTGACGTTGGCGGAAATCGAAGGCACTGACCTGAGCCGACGCACTTATGGTGTGGTCGGCGCCGGTGAAGTGGGTGGTCGGCTGGTCAAGGTGCTACGAGGGCTGGGCTGGAACGTGCTGGTTTGCGATCCACCACGGCAAGCCGCTGAAGGGGGTGATTACGTCAGCCTGGAACAGATTGTCGAGCAGTGCGATGTCATCAGTCTGCACACCCCGCTCAGCAAAAACGGCGATCTGCCAACCTGGCACTTGTTCGATAAAACACGGTTGAGCCAACTCAAATCCGGCACCTGGCTGATCAATGCCAGCCGTGGCCCGGTAGTGGACAACGCTGCCCTGCGCGAAGTGCTGCTGCAGCGTGAAGACCTGCAAGCGGTGCTGGATGTCTGGGAGGGCGAGCCGCAGGTCGATGTGGCGCTGGCTGATCTTTGCGTGCTGGCCACCCCGCATATCGCCGGCTACAGCCTCGACGGCAAACAACGCGGTACCGCGCAGGTCTATCAGGCGTTTTGCGAGTACCAGGGGCAGACGCCTCAGGTCCGTCTCGATCAATTATTGCCCGCGCCGTGGTTGGCTGAAGTCAGCCTGAATGCCAGCAGCGATCCGGGCTGGGCTTTGGCCATGTTGTGCCGTGGCGTTTACGACCCGCGCCGTGACGATGCGGATTTTCGTCGTAGTCTGGTAGGCAGCGTGCAAGAGCAGCGCGCGGCGTTTGATGCCTTGCGCAAGCATTATCCAGAGCGGCGGGAGATTGATGGACTGACTGTAAGGATCAAGGGGGAGTCGCATGTCCTGCGCAATATCGTATTGGCGCTGGGGGCGGTGGCAGTCTAGTAAGCGGATTGACCCCATCGCGAGCAAGCTCGGCTCCTACAGGATTTCGGTGTTTTTGTAGGAGCGAGGCTTGCCCGCGATGGGTCGCGCAGCGGCCCCAAAAAGTGCCCAGAAAAAACCCGGCATCAAGGCCGGGTCAAGAGGACGTGAGGCTATGTGTCAGTCTTGCTTGGCAGGCTTGACCAATCGTTGCTCCAGTTCGCGGCAAGCGCTCTGGATCATGTCTTCAGTGATCGGTACTTCGCGCCCTTTAGCGTCGATAATTGAGCAACCCAGAGATTGACCTGGCTGGGTGCGGATCACTTGAATTTTGTCATCGCTGCTATGTTGCAAGGACATGGCCTGTCTCCTCATCAGGTTGTGTGCCTACTCTAAAACCGCCAGGTGACCAAGCTGTGACAACTCCCTACAGGATTCACAAGCGGCGCCCTCAGTCCATCAGAAATGTCCTCGAACTTCCAGACAGACTTTAGACCAATAACATCTAGGGTCTATTGTCAGAGGTCATATTTAACCTGACTCATTGTGATTTACAGAGAACCGGCGGATTGGTCGGTGTAGGCTTGGTGGCGTTTATCCTTTCTGGTTGTGCTATTGGATGATCTTCATGCTCTCTTCCCGTCACCGCCGCGCGATCCGCCTGGCCACTCATTTCATTGCGCCGTACCGCTGGCCGGCGTTTGGCGCTTTGCTCGCCCTGATCGTTACCGCCGGCATCACCTTGTCCATGGGGCAGGGCATTCGCCTGCTGGTGGATCAAGGCTTCATGACCCGGTCGCCGCACCTGCTCAACCAGTCCATCGGTTTGTTTCTGATGCTGGTGATGGGGTTGGCGGTGGGCACCTTCGTGCGTTTCTATCTGGTGTCCTGGATTGGCGAGCGTTGCGTGGCGGATATTCGCCGGCAGGTGTTCAACCATTTGATCTACCTGCACCCGGGCTTCTATGAAGACAACCGCAGCTCGGAAATCCAGTCACGGTTGACCGCCGACACCACGCTGCTGCAATCGGTGATCGGCTCGTCGCTGTCGCTGTTCCTGCGTAATGCCTTGATGGTCATTGGCGGCATCGTGCTGCTGTTCATCACCAATCCCAAACTCACTAGTATCGTAGTGGTTGCCTTGCCGCTGGTGTTGGCGCCGATCCTGATCTTCGGCCGCCGGGTGCGCAGCCTGTCGCGTTTGAGCCAGGACCGTATCGCCGATGTCGGCAGTTACGTGTCCGAAACCCTTGGACAGATCAAAACCGTGCAGGCCTACAACCATCAGGTGCAGGATGAGCAACGCTTCGCGGTGACCGTTGAAGAGGCGTTCGACACTGCGCGTAAACGCATCATGCAGCGGGCCTGGTTGATCACCCTGGTGATCATGCTGGTGCTCGGTGCTGTTGGGGTGATGCTCTGGGTCGGTGGCATGGACGTGATCGCCGGGCGCATTTCCAGTGGTGAACTGGCGGCCTTTGTCTTTTACAGCCTGATCGTCGGCGGTGCCTTTGGCACCTTGAGCGAAGTGATCGGCGAGTTGCAGCGGGCGGCGGGTGCGGCCGAGCGGATTGCTGAATTGTTGCGTTCGGAAAACATCATCCAGGCGCCGGTCACCGGGCGGGTCCAATTGCCGGAGCGTGTCGAAGGTAATCTGGTTTTGCAGGACCTGCGTTTCTCCTATCCGTCGCGCCCGGAAAGCTATGCCCTCGACGGACTCAATCTGACCATCCAGGCCGGCGAAACCCTGGCGCTGGTCGGGCCTTCGGGTGCTGGCAAATCAACCGTTTACGATCTGCTGCTGCGTTTCTACGACCCGACGCAGGGCCGCATCCTGCTTGATGGGCACCCACTGACCCGGCTCGACCCCATGGACCTGCGCCGCTGTTTTGCGCTGGTTTCGCAAAGCCCCGCGTTGTTTTTTGGCAGCATCGAAGAGAACATCCGCTACGGAAATCCATCGGCGACCCTGGCCCAGGTGCAAGAAGCGGCAAAAATTGCCTACGCTCATGAATTCATCGAGAAAATGCCCCACGGCTACCAGACCCACCTCGGCGACAGTGGCCTGGGTCTCTCCGGCGGACAGCGCCAGCGCCTGGCAATCGCCCGGGCGCTGCTGGTGGACGCGCCGATCCTGTTGTTGGACGAAGCCACCAGTGCCCTCGACGCCCAAAGCGAACACTTGATCCAGCAGGCCCTGCCAAGCCTGATGAAAAACCGCACCACCCTGGTCATCGCCCATCGCCTGGCCACGGTCAAAAACGCTGATCGTATTGCGGTGATGGATCAAGGAAAACTGGTAGCGATCGGCACCCATCAGGAGCTGATCGCCAGCAATACGCTGTATGCACAGTTGGCGGCGTTGCAGTTTAATGATGGCAAGCCTGAACTCGATGTCCGACCGTGAATGATCGTTCCCGCGCAGAGCGTGGGAACGATCAATCTACAGGGTCATTGATCATCAAAATACCGCTCATGCCAGTCCACAAGTGGTTGTGGGGCGTTGAGTTTCTGGCCGTAGATCACCGAGTAGGACAGCACGTTTTGCACGTACTGGCGGGTTTCGTCGAAGGGGATGCTTTCAACCCAGACATCGAAGCTCAGGTGATCGGCGCCTCTGAGCCATTGCCGAACGCGGGCGGGGCCTGCGTTGTAGGCGGCGGAGGCGAGTACCCGGTTACCGTTGAACTGGCTGTGGACCTGGCTCAGGTAGGCGGCACCGAGCTGGATGTTCTTGTCCGGGTCCAGTATTTGCTGCGACGAGGCCAGGGGAATGCTGAATTTTCGCGCGGTTTCCCTGGCGGTAACGGGCATCAGTTGCATCAAGCCGCTGGCGCCGACACCGGAGCGAGCGTCGTCCATGAACGCGCTTTCCTGGCGAGTGATAGCGAACACCCAGCTTGAATGCAGGCCGCGGATCCTGGCTTCTCGCACCAGGGTCTCGCGGTGGGCCATCGGGAAGCGAATGTCCAGATCATCCCAGTATTGCGCCTGGCTGATGGTGCGGATCGCCGGGAAGTACCATTTCAGGTCGTAGGCCAGTTTGGCCTGAGCGACCATTTCGTCACGGTTGAAGCGACGGCTGACGTGGTACCACTCGCGGCGCCCGTCGACGATCTGGCCACGGGCATGGAATTCCAGGGCGCGACGCACGCCCGGGGTGTTGCGGACCTTGTTGATGATCGCCTGGCTGAGCACCAGGGGTTTGTTGATCAGCGAATACGGCGACTGCGCGCGATCGGCGGCGAGGAAACCGTAGAAATCACGCTCATGAGCGAGGTTCTTATAAAGGACCAGCGCTTCCGGATTCTGCGGCTGAGCCAGTTCCAGGCTGCGAGCCTGCCAGTAACGCCAACGGTTGGTGGTGGCCAGGTCCTGCGGCAGTCTGCGGGTCAACTGATAGGCGTCATCCCAGCGCGCCAGGCGCAACAGCAAACGCAGGCGCCATTCGGAGACGGTGTTGTCACGCAGTTCAGGGTCGTACTTGGTCATCACGTCGAGGGCACGGCTGTCGAATCGCCGCGCCAGAGTCAGGCCGATTTCCCGGGCGATTGCCACTTTTTCGTCACGTGAGAAGTGCATACTGCTGGCATAGCTGTCGAGCAGGCTCATGGCGATGTCCGGATCCTGGCGTGCCAGGCGGCGCAGGCCCAGACCGACGACGTCGGACATGGCTTCATCGACGGGCGTGAAGCGCGATGGCTGGCTGAGCAGTTCCGGTCGCTGGGCGACGTCGATCAGCAATCTGCCCTGCGGGGCGAGGGTGGTCATACTGTTGACCAGGCTCTTGGCCAGCGGGTAGTTGCGGGCGTCGGCGGCCAGCTTGGCGCGCTGCCAGCGTTTCTGTTCGGTCAGCTGACCTTCTGCGGCCCACTGAGCGAACAGTGCGTCGCAAGCGGCGGGCTGGGACTTTCCTGTCAGCCAGAGCTTTTCAGTGTTGGCATAGCCTGCGGCCTTGAGGTTGTGGCCCAGCTGATATTGAGCATTCAGACAGTCCAGCTCGGTGAAATTGAGCTTGGGGTCGTAGTATTTGACGAAAGGTTGCCAGTCGCCACGCTCGGCCAGCCAGCGTAGCCAGCGCAGTTTCATCCAGTTGGCTTGCGGCAGGTCACCGTGTTCGGCGAGGAATCTCTCGATCTCGTCGTTGCTGGCGGTTTTCAGTCGGGCGGTCAGTTCGTCGTAGGCCAGGTACGGCTCCAGCGGGTAATCGCTGAGCGCTTGGCTGTAGCGGAAGTACGGGCCCGAATCACCCTTGGCCAAGGCGCGCTTGGCTTCATCGTAATACTGGCGTTGTTGCGACAGGTCCACCGCCTGGGCGGATTGCACGGTAGTGGCAGAGAGAAGCAGACAAGATAAAAAGCTGAAAAGGCGACTGCGCATGAGACGTCCGGGCAGAGAAAACGTGGCAAGTGCCGACGGTGCCAACACTGATTGCCTGTAGCTTAGCCTTTTGCCAGCAGCCGGCGAAAGCTTTGCCGGTCCGCCGGTGCAAGTTCCGGGTAATTGTTGTTCAGGGTGCTGCGAAGATGAAAATGCCGGCCTCATCAAACCTCAAGTCAGGTAGAATGCGCGCCCGGTTTTTGGAGAAGCTCATGACCCTGCTCAAATTCAGCGATGTGTCCCTTGCTTTCGGCGCTATGCCGTTGTTGGACAAGGTGTCCTGGCAGATCGCCCGTGGTGAGCGGGTGTGCATCATCGGCCGCAACGGCACTGGCAAATCCAGCATGATGAAGCTGGTCAAAGGTGACCAGAAGCCCGATGACGGCTCCGTCTGGCGTGCGCCGGGGCTCAAAATCGGCGAATTACCGCAAGAATTGCCACTGGCCGACGAGCGGACTGTGTTCGACGTGGTTGCCGAGGGCCTGGACGGCGTCGGCGAGCTGCTCGCGCAGTATCACCACCTCAGCCAGAACATCGTCACTGACGCTGATCTGGACAAGCTGATGCACGTCCAGCACGACCTCGAAGCCCGTGACGGCTGGCGCTTGCAGCAATTGGTAGACAGCACCTTGAGCCGTCTGCAACTGCCGGCCGACAAGACCCTCGCCGAATTGTCCGGCGGCTGGCGTCGTCGCGTCCTGCTGGCTCAGGCGCTGGTATCGGAACCGGATCTGCTGCTGCTCGACGAACCGACCAACCACCTGGACATTGGTGCGATTGCCTGGCTCGAAGAGGCGCTGAAGGATTTCCAGGGCGCCGTGCTGTTCATCACGCACGACCGTTCATTCCTGCAAAACCTGGCGACCCGGATCCTCGAACTGGACCGTGGCGGCCTGATCGACTGGAACGGCGACTACGCCAGCTTCCTGGTTCACAAGGAAGCCACTCTGGCAGCCGAAGAGACCGCCAACGCCTTGTTCGACAAGCGCCTGGCCCAGGAAGAAGTCTGGATCCGTCAGGGCATCAAAGCCCGTCGCACCCGTAACGAAGGCCGCGTTCGTGCCCTGAAGGCCCTGCGCGTTGAGCGTAGCGAGCGTCGTGAGCGTACTGGCAAGGCCAACATTCAGCTGGACACTGCCGACAAGTCCGGCAAGCAAGTGATGGTCCTCGAGAACGTCAGCTTCGCTCACCCGGATGGCCCGTTCCTGATCAAGGATTTCTCCATGGTCCTGCAGCGCGGCGACCGTATCGGTCTGCTGGGTGCCAACGGTACTGGCAAAACCACATTGCTGAAGCTGATGCTCAGTGGTTTGCAGCCTACCAGCGGTAAAGTTGAGGAGGGCACGCGAATCGATGTGGCCTATTTCGACCAACTGCGCCATCAGCTGGATCTGGAAAAGACCGTGATCGATAACGTCGCCGAAGGTCGCGACTTCATCGACATTGACGGCCAAAGCCGCCACGTTCTGAGCTACCTCGGCGACTTCCTGTTCAGCCCGCAGCGTGCCCGCACGCCGGTCAAGGCGTTGTCCGGTGGTGAGCGTGCCCGTTTGTTGCTGGCCAAGCTGTTCAGTAAGCCGGCCAACTTGCTGGTACTCGACGAACCGACCAACGACCTGGATGTGGAAACCCTCGAACTGCTGGAAGAGGTCCTGTTGACCTTCCAGGGTACAGTCTTGATGGTCAGCCACGACCGGGCATTCCTCGATAACGTGGTCACCAGCACCCTGGTCTTCGAAGGTGAAGGCAAGGTTCGTGAATACGTCGGTGGTTATCAGGACTGGCTGCGTCAGGGCGGTTCGCCGCGTCTGTTGGGCGTGACCGAGAACAAGTCCGGCAAAGCCGAGCTGAACTCTGCGGTCGTTACTGCCGCACCTGCGCCAGTGGTTGCTCAAGAAGCACCAGTGGCCAAGAAAAAGCTCAGCTACAAGCTCCAGCGCGAACTGGAAGCCTTGCCAGGCGATATTGAAGCCAAAGAGCAGAAAATTGCGGGTGTCGAGGCTGAAATGGCGGATGCGGGCTTCTATCAGCGTCCTGCCGCACAGACTGCTGCGGTAATCGCTCAGCTTGAGCAATTGCAGGCTGAGCTCGAAGTGTTGGTCGAGCGTTGGGCAGAGCTGGATGCCTGATTGATCTGCTAGCTGTATAAAAAAGCCCGGCCTTACCTATGTGAGCGCCGGGCTTTTTGTATGAAACACGGTTTCCCCTGTAGGAGCGAGCTTGCTCGCTCCTACAGGGGCTCGGGTTCAGCTCTTGACCAGTCGCACAGCAAGCACATCGCAGGGTGCGCCGTGCAGGACATCATTGGCGGTGGACCCGAGCAGCAGCGCCAGCCCATGTCTGCCGTGGCTGCCGACGACAATCAGGTCGCAGCCTTGCTCCTTGGCCAGATGATGGATCTCCTGGCGTGGCTGGCCGTAGGTCAAATGGCTGTTGGCCTTGGTGGCCTCCGGGTATTTCAGGATCAATCGCTCAAGACGCTCTTTGGCTTGATCGAACTGTTGTTGCTGCAATTGCGAAAGGTCCATCGGAACATCGCCGCCAAAAGCCATGGCCATGGGCTCGACAATATGGACCAGTGAGAGTTTGGCGCCGCTGCTGACTGACAGTTCACGAGCGCGCTTGATGACAGGGTCGCATTCTTCAGTGAGGTCAACAGCGACCAGGATGTGTTCATAGGACATGGACGGCGCTCCGGAGGATTGCGATGACGGTAAGTATGGCTGGTTTCAAGCGGATTGGTTTCAGTGTGGCGCAATCCGCTCCTCAAGAATCGGGAGTACACATATGACGGTCTGGATAGTGGTGTCAATCCTTGCGTTGGTTCTGAGTCCGCTGGCCTGGTTGCGACCTTCGCGCCATCAGAGCGGGCGGATGGCTCTGCGCATGGAGGCGCGACGCATGGGGCTGGCCATGCAACTGGCCCCTCAGGAATGGCCGCACTGGCTGGAGCCGGAGCCGCCGAGCCCTTGCGGCCAATACCATCGGCCGCGACGCAGCGTTCAAGCGGCGTGCTGGAGTTATTGGCAGACAGCGCCAGGTGTCTGGGTCAATCAGTGGCGAGAAGTTTGTCAGGATGATGCGTTGCTGGAGCATTTCAAAACGTTGCCGGCCAATGTGTTCAAGATCGAAGCGGACAAGCAAATGATTGCGTTGTATTGGGGGGAGAAGGGCGAGGCTAGTGTTTTGCAGGATATTGCAGCTGTTCTCAAAGCGCTCGCCTGAAAGCATTTCCCTGTAGCAGCTGCCGCCAGGCTGCGTCCGGCCGCAAAGCGGTCGTAAAACCGGTATCCCGAATCTTTCTATTGGATCGCGGTTAAGCATTCTACGACCGCTTCGCGCTCGGACGCAGCCTGGCGGCAGCTGCTACAGGTGCTTCGCTTGATTGGCAGGCAATAAAAAGCCCGACATCATCATCGGGCTGGAGTTGGCCAGGCAGGCCGGTAATTCGCTAAATCGCAACGGCACAGGTTCCGTGGCGCTGATCTTACGCTTGGCATTCGCTCAAAGCGTTCATGTTTTTCTTTGTGGTGCTTGCCAGCTTAGCTCGATAAACGAAGAGCGATGCGGGTTAGGGCGACTTTTCTAAATATTGACTCTATGAATGATCAAACATGGATTGGCATGTTGATGATCTCTGCAGCGCTGGCATGACTGCAAAGTCGCGTTTCAACCAGCATTTTGGGCGATTGACAATTGCCTGAAATTCCGTGAAGGTGGCGTACCCAAATCAAACGGGCGTATGAAATGAGCGTTTGTATTACAGACGGCTCCTACAGAATCCCGACTATCGCGTTGGCGGGTGTGCCTGGCGGATTGGCGTAGCATCGACGGTAACGTCAATGCCGAGCCAGAAGTTAGCGTCCGACGTGTACTGTTCAGCTTCCATATCGTGGAGATCAGTTGATGATTTACGAAGGTAAAGCCATCACGGTTAAGGCTCTTGAAAGTGGCATCGTCGAATTGAAATTCGACCTCAAGGGTGAGTCCGTCAACAAGTTCAATCGTCTAACCCTGAACGAATTGCGTCAGGCCGTAGACACTATCAAGGCAGATGCTTCGATCAAGGGTGTGATCGTCAGCAGTGGCAAGGACGTGTTCATCGTCGGTGCCGACATCACCGAATTCGTCGACAACTTCAAGCTGCCTGATGCAGAGCTTGTTGCAGGCAACCTCGAAGCGAATAAGATTTTCAGCGATTTCGAAGACCTGAATGTTCCGACCATCGCCGCGATCAACGGCATCGCTTTGGGCGGCGGTCTGGAAATGTGCCTGGCAGCGGATTACCGCGTCATGGCCACTACTGCCAAAATCGGCCTGCCGGAAGTCAAGCTGGGCATCTACCCAGGCTTCGGCGGTACTGTACGTCTGCCACGAATCATCGGTGCCGACAACGCCATCGAATGGATTGCCGCCGGTAAGGAAAATCGTGCCGACGACGCGCTGAAAGTCGGCGCCGTCGATGCTGTGGTTGCTCCAGAGAAGCTGCAGGAAGCCGCACTGGAACTGATCAAGCGCGCCATTTCCGGCGAGTTCGATCACAAGGCCAAGCGCCAGCCGAAGCTTGAAAAGCTCAAGCTCAACGCAATCGAACAAATGATGTCTTTCGAAACCGCCAAAGGTTTCGTAGCCGGTCAGGCGGGCCCGAACTACCCGGCGCCGGTCGAAGCGATCAAGACCATCCAGAAAGCCGCGAACTTCGGTCGCGACAAGGCACTGGAAATCGAAGCCGCCGGCTTCGTGAAACTGGCCAAGACCTCGGCTGCGCAGAGCTTGATCGGTCTGTTCCTGAACGATCAGGAGCTGAAGAAAAAGGCCAAGGCCTACGACGAAGTCGCCAAAGACGTGAAGCAGGCTGCCGTACTCGGCGCCGGCATCATGGGCGGCGGTATCGCGTACCAGTCGGCTTCCAAAGGCACGCCGATCCTGATGAAGGACATCAACGAGCACGGTATCGAGCAGGGCCTGGCGGAAGCCGCCAAGCTGCTGGTGAGCCGCGTTGATAAAGGTCGCATGACCGCAGCGAAAATGGCTGAAGTGCTCAACGGCATTCGTCCTACGCTGTCTTACGGTGATTTCGGTCACGTCGACCTGGTGGTCGAAGCGGTCGTCGAGAACCCTAAGGTCAAGCAAGCTGTTCTGGCTGAAGTCGAAGACAAGGTCAAAGAGGACACCATCCTCGCGTCGAACACCTCGACTATTTCCATCAGCCTGTTGGCCAAGGCCCTCAAGCGTCCGGAAAACTTCGTCGGCATGCACTTCTTCAACCCGGTGCACATGATGCCGTTGGTGGAAGTGATCCGTGGTGAGAAGTCCAGCGAACTGGCGGTTGCCACCACCGTTGCCTACGCCAAGAAAATGGGCAAGAACCCGATCGTCGTCAATGACTGCCCGGGCTTTCTGGTCAACCGTGTCCTGTTCCCGTATTTCGGCGGTTTCGCCAAGCTGGTCAGCGCCGGTGTGGACTTCGTCCGTATCGACAAGATCATGGAAAAATTCGGCTGGCCGATGGGTCCTGCGTACCTGATGGACGTTGTCGGTATCGACACCGGTCACCACGGTCGTGACGTGATGGCTGAAGGCTTCCCGGACCGCATGAAGGACGACCGCCGCTCGGCCGTCGACGTGCTCTACGAAGCCAAGCGCCTGGGCCAGAAGAACGGCAAGGGCTTCTACGCCTATGAGGCCGACAAGAGCGGCAAGCAGAAGAAGGTCGCCGACCCGTCGGTGCTGGAAGTGCTCAAGCCGATCGTCTTCGAGCAGCGTGAAGTGACCGACGAAGACATCATCAACTGGATGATGATCCCGCTTTGCCTGGAAACCGTGCGTTGCCTGGAAGACGGCATCGTTGAAACCGCTGCCGAAGCCGACATGGGTCTGGTCTACGGTATTGGTTTCCCTCCATTCCGTGGCGGCGCGCTGCGTTACATCGATTCCATCGGTGTTGCAGAGTTCGTTGCCCTGGCTGACCAGTACGCTGATCTGGGCGCCCTGTACCACCCGACCGCGAAGCTGCGTGAAATGGCCCAAAACGGCCAGCGCTTCTTCGGTTAAGCGCCCACACTAGAGCGAGAGTGAACTATATGAGCTTGAATCCTAGAGACGTCGTGATTGTCGACTTCGGTCGCACCCCGATGGGCCGCTCCAAGGGCGGCATGCACCGCAACACCCGTGCCGAAGACATGTCGGCGCACCTGATCAGCAAGCTGCTGGAACGTAACGTCAAGGTTGATCCGGCTGAAGTCGAAGACGTGATCTGGGGCTGCGTCAACCAGACCCTGGAGCAGGGCTGGAACATCGCCCGTATGGCGTCCCTGATGACTCAGATCCCTCACACCGCTGCCGGCCAGACGGTCAGCCGCCTGTGTGGCTCGTCGATGAGTGCGTTGCACACCGCTGCGCAAGCGATCATGACCGGCAATGGTGACGTGTTCGTCGTTGGCGGCGTCGAGCATATGGGCCATGTGAGCATGATGCACGGTGTCGATCCGAACCCGCACATGTCGCTGTACGCGGCAAAAGCCTCGGGCATGATGGGCCTGACCGCAGAAATGCTCGGCAAGATGCACGGCATCACCCGTGAGCAGCAGGATGCCTTTGGCGTGCGTTCCCACCAGCTCGCCCATAAAGCGACCGTCGAAGGCAAGTTCAAAGACGAAATCATCCCGATGCAGGGTTACGACGAGAACGGTTTCCTGAAACTGTTCGACTACGACGAAACCATCCGTCCGGAAACTACCCTGGAAAGCCTGGCGGCATTGAAGCCAGCGTTCAACCCCAAGGGTGGTACCGTGACGGCGGGTACTTCCTCGCAGATCACCGATGGTGCTTCGTGCATGATCGTGATGTCGGCGCAGCGTGCTCAGGACCTGGGTATCCAGCCAATGGCGGTCATTCGCTCGATGGCAGTGGCAGGTGTGGACCCGGCGATCATGGGCTATGGTCCAGTACCGGCAACACAGAAAGCACTGAAGCGCGCAGGTTTGGGTATTGCTGATATCGACTTCTTCGAACTCAACGAAGCGTTCGCTGCACAGGCGCTGCCGGTGCTGAAAGATTTGAAAGTGCTCGACAAGATGAACGAGAAGGTTAACCTGCACGGCGGCGCGATTGCTTTGGGCCATCCATTCGGTTGTTCCGGTGCGCGTATCTCCGGCACCTTGCTCAATGTGATGAAGCAAAATGGCGGCACCTTCGGTGTGTCCACCATGTGCATTGGTCTCGGCCAGGGCATTGCCACCGTCTTCGAACGCGTTTAAGCGTTTCGTCGATGGAAGCCGGGGCCTTGTGCCCCGGTTTTTGTTTTTCTGAAGATTTATTTTTTATGTGCAGGAGGGCCAGAACATGAATTTACTACCCGGGCTCTATGAGCATTACAAGGGGCCGCAATACCGTGTTTTCGCAGTCGCGCGGCATTCCGAAACCGAAGAAGAAGTGGTGTTCTACCAAGCTCTGTATGGCGATTACGGCTTTTGGGTGCGTCCCTTGAGCATGTTCCTGGAGTCGGTCGAAGTTGACGGCGAACAGGTGCCACGCTTTGCTTTGGTTCAGGCCGAACCAAGCCTTTTTTCCAGGCCATAAGCGCAGGTCGCGCAGAACCCTGCGCTTGACCTCACCTTGTTGCCACTATATATAGCGGTGCCGCGTCAGGCGCCAACCGCCTTTCACTTCTAGAATTCAGGAATTTTCTGATCCATGGGCAAATCGCTGGTCATTGTGGAATCCCCGGCTAAGGCCAAGACCATCAACAAGTATCTGGGCAACCAATACGTGGTGAAGTCGAGTATCGGCCATATCCGAGACCTGCCCACCAGCGGTTCGGCTAGCGCCAGCAAAGAGCCTGCTGCCAAGCGTGGCAAGGCCGCCGCAGGTGAAGCGCCCGCGCTCTCTCCGAAAGAGAAGGCGCGCAAGCAACTGGTCTCGCGCATGGGTGTCGATCCGGATCATGGCTGGAAAGCCAAGTACGAGATCCTTCCCGGCAAGGAAAAAGTCATCGAAGAGCTGCGCCGGCTCGCCAAAGATGCTGACACCATCTATCTCGCAACCGACTTGGATCGCGAGGGGGAAGCCATTGCCTGGCACCTGCGCGAAGCCATCGGTGGTGATGACAGTCGCTATAAGCGCGTGGTGTTCAACGAAATCACCAAGAAGGCGATTCAGGAGGCCTTCTCCCAGCCAGGCGAGCTGGACATCGATCGGGTCAACGCCCAGCAGGCGCGTCGTTTCCTCGACCGCGTGGTGGGCTACATGGTCTCGCCGCTGCTGTGGCAGAAGATCGCCCGTGGTTTGTCCGCAGGTCGTGTGCAATCGGTTGCGGTGAAGCTGGTCGTTGAGCGTGAGCGCGAAATTCGTGCGTTCAACCCGGAAGAGTATTGGGAAGTCCATGCGGACCTCGGTACCACCAAGGGCGCCAACGTGCGTTTTGAAGTGGCCCGTGAAAACGGCGAAGCCTTCAAGCCGCTCAACGAAACCCACGCCATGGCCGCACTGGAAAAGCTCAAGGCTTCCAGTTACACCATTGCCAAGCGTGAAGACAAGCCGACCAGCAGCAAGCCGTCGGCACCGTTCATTACTTCCACCCTGCAACAGGCCGGTAGCAATCGCTTGGGCTTTGGTGTGAAGAAAACCATGATGATGGCTCAGCGTCTGTACGAAGCGGGTTACATCACTTATATGCGTACCGACTCGACCAATCTCTCGGTCGATGCCGTGGAAATGGCGCGTACTTACATTGAAGGCGAGTTCGGCAGCAAGTATCTGCCGGCCGCACCGAACGTCTACGGCAGCAAGGAAGGCGCGCAAGAGGCCCACGAAGCAATTCGTCCTTCCGACGTGAATACCCATCCAAGCAAGCTGGTGGGTATGGAACGTGACGCTGAGCGCCTCTACGAGCTGATCTGGCGCCAGTTCGTCGCTTGCCAGATGCTGCCGGCGCAATACCTGTCGACCACCGTCAGTGTCACTGCCGGCACCTTCGAGCTGCGGGCCAAGGGTCGTATCCTCAAATTCGACGGCTACACCCGCGTCATGCCGCAAATGACCAAGCCGGGCGACGACGATGTGCTGCCAGACATGGCCCAGGGCGATGTCATGAAGCTGATCAAGCTCGACCCGAGCCAGCACTTCACCAAGCCGCCTGCGCGTTATTCCGAAGCGAGCCTGGTCAAGGAAATGGAAAAGCGCGGTATCGGTCGTCCTTCGACCTACGCGGCGATCATTTCGACGATCCAGGACCGTGGCTACGTTGCACTGCATAACCGTCGTTTCTACTCCGAAAAGATGGGTGACATCGTTACCGAGCGACTGTCCGAGAGCTTCTCCAACCTGATGGATTACGGTTTCACCGCCGGTATGGAAGAGAACCTCGATGACGTCGCCCAAGGCGAGCGCGACTGGAAAAACGTGCTCGACGAGTTCTACGGCGACTTCAAGAAGAAACTCGAAGTGGCTGAAGGCGCGGAAAGCGGCATGCGTGCCAACGAACCGGTCATGACCGACATCCCGTGCGTCCAGTGCGGTCGTGCGATGCAGATCCGCACCGCCTCGACTGGCGTTTTCCTCGGTTGCTCGGGCTACAGTCTGCCGCCGAAGGAGCGTTGCAAGGCTACCGTCAACCTCGTTCCGGGCGATGAAATCGCCGCCGATGACGAGGGCGAGTCGGAGTCTCTGGTACTGCGCGGCAAGCACCGTTGCCCGATCTGCAGCACCGCGATGGATGCCTACCTGCTGGACGAGAAGCGCAAACTGCACATCTGCGGAAACAATCCGGATTGCGTAGGTTTCGAGATCGAAGAGGGTAATTATCGCATCAAGGGCTACGAAGGCCCGAGCCTGGAGTGCGACAAGTGTGGCAGCGAGATGCAGCTCAAGACTGGCCGTTTCGGCAAGTTCTTCGGTTGTACCAACGCGACCTGCAAGAACACTCGTAAACTGCTGAAAAGCGGCGACGCGGCGCCGCCGAAGATGGATCCGGTGAAAATGCCGGAACTCAAGTGCGAGAAGGTCAACGACACTTACATTCTGCGTGACGGTGCTTCCGGTCTGTTCCTGGCGGCGAGCCAGTTCCCGAAAAACCGCGAGACCCGTGCTCCGCTGGTGATCGAGATTGTGCCGCACAAGGACGAGATCGATCCGAAGTACCACTTCCTCTGCGAAGCGCCGAAGAAGGATCCGGACGGCCTGCCTGCCGTGATCCGTTACAGCCGCAAGACCAAAGAGCAGTACGTGCAGACTGAGGTTGACGGTAAACCGACTGGCTGGAAGGCATATTACGACGGCGGCAAATGGACGGTTGAAGACAAGCGTCCATCAGCCAAGGCTTAAAAGGCGCTGTACACAAAAGGCCGCATGACAACCCTCGGGTTTTCATGCGGCCTTTTGTTTTGTGCTTGCGGGAAGCGGAGGTGATCCATGACACTGTCTGACCTGCGTGAAGCAATTATTTCGTTGTGGAGGCTGCCGTCATGGCCCACGAACTCTATACCCGTACCAATCAGAAAATTTATTTCGCCGGTCTTTCATTGGAAGCGCTGGCCAGAGCCGAAGAGGGGCGGGCGATTAACTCCCAGGCGCTGGTTCAGGCGGGGCGCGAGTCGGTGTTGTTTCACCTGTACGGTGCGTTGCTTGGTTTGTGTCATGAGATTGCGGGCTTTTACCGCCTGCCTCAGGCCAATGCGCCACGGGCGGAAATGCTACTGACTCGCGAAGTACTCGAAACCATTGCCATTCCCGAGCTGGCTGAATTGGTGGAATTGGCGCAAAACCCTGAAACCTGGCTGGCGAAGCTGCTGGCGGCGCATGCTGCGCTGTTTCAGCCGCCACGAGCGCCGCACAAACCCAAGGGTGATGTGACGCAGCCATTGATCGTTGCGGTCAACCTCGATGAGGAGGTGGAGTCAGAGTTGAGTCGGGAAGAATTGGAAAGCTGGCGTCAGAACCTGAAAGAGTTGGCGATTCGGTTTCGGGATGGGCTTAACGAGTGCTGAGGTGATCTGTAGCAGCTGGCGAAGCCTGCGTTCGGCTGCGAAGCAGTCGTAAAATCAGACTCTGCGGTATTCCAGACAAACCGTGGAGGCAGGATTTACGACTGCTTCGCAGCCGAACGCAGGCTTCGCCAGCTGCTACAAGGACGCAGGCTTCGCCAGCTGCTACAATGCCGGCCTTTCGTGGAGAACAGACCTTTATGCCAACGTCCTTTCTAGAAATTGTTGAGTTGCCTGACGGCCGTATCGAGCTGCGCAGGGCTGAGGACGAGGGTTCTCTGGTTACTTTGAATTTTTCCGAAGATGCCAAAGCGTTTCTGCAAGGTCAGCACGTTGAAGTGGCCAAGGCCATGTTGAGCGTTGGTGTGCAGATGGCTGGACGTCTGGTTGAAGGCGAATTTGAGAGAGAAGACGGGCCACGGATTCTTCACTGAGTCCGTTTGTCGGTTTTTTTGGTGCAATTCGTTGCTTCAAATCGGCTTCTCTATTCTTGAGAAGCCCTATGGTATTCAAGTTTCGTTACAGTCCTGTTGATCAACCCAGACGAATATTCAGGCTTTGCGCGTCCCCTGTGCGGGCAGCGCTGATCAGCTGTTGCCGTGCGCTGGGCGCCAGTGGGTTGAGCCAGCTGACAACGGTGTGGCTGCGGCCCAGGCGCAACGCCTCGCAAGTCAGTTGCTGAGCGCTTTGTGTGCCTCGTGGTTGCAGCAGCAAAATCCTCTCGCGGTTCAATCCTGCGTCCCGTAGCCAGGCCTGGGTCAGGCTCGCTGGCGGGGCAATCAGTGTCAGCCAGCGAGCGTCCTGGTCCTGGCTCAACTCTCTGAGAATAGGGGCCAGCAGGTTCAGGCAGTTCCCGGCTGCACCGCGTAACGACAGTTCACTGAAAGCTTCGGGCTCGGCGCTCCAGGGCGACTCGACCACGTCTTTGAGGATCGGGGCGAGTGGCTGCGCCATAAACGCCTCGAACAGTGACAGTTGTGCTTGCTGTGGTGTGTGTGGGAACTGCATAAAGCCTCCTTTAGCGGCGAATGACGCCGACACTCAAGCCTTCGATCACCAGGTCCTGATCTTTCAGGTTCACTTCGATAGGGGCGAACTCGGGGTTTTCGGCAATCAGCCAGACTTTGCTGCCTTCACGCTTGAAGCGTTTCACGGTGACTTCATCGCCGATCCGGGCAACCACGATCTGGCCATTGCGCGCTTCGCGAGTGGTATGTACAGCGAGCAGATCACCGTCGAAAATGCCGACGTCTTTCATGCTCATGCCGTGTACGCGTAGCAGGTAGTCGGCACGAGGATGGAAGAAGGCAGGGTTGATGTTGCAGGACTCTTCGATGTGCTGCTGTGCGAGAATCGGTGCGCCGGCGGCAACCCGGCCGATGATCGGCAGGGTAGAGTCATCGCCTGCCTTGGCTTCGAAGCCTGGGATGCGAATTCCGCGGGAAGCGCCTGGCGTCATCTCGATTGCACCCTTGCGGGCCAGTGCCTTGAGGTGTTCTTCAGCGGCGTTGGGTGACTTGAAACCCAGCTCCTGAGCGATTTCCGCGCGAGTCGGCGGGTAGCCGTTGTCTTCGAGGCAGCGTTTGATAAAAGCCAGAATCTCAGCTTGGCGTGGCGTCAGTTTTAGCATTTCGATCGCTCTGTCTTTTTATACAGTGACTGGGATTATATACAGTGGATCGTTCTTGGCAATCCTCCTTTTTATCCAGTCCGCCGGGCGGTCGAATTGCAGCTGATCGTGCCATGAGTTACAGGACTGACTACACAGTCAGACTTGTGTGATTTAATAGGTGACTGACCGGCCGGAAAACGGACAGGCAGGCTTGACAAGGTAAAGTCTGAAACGTATGTTTCAAACAAGTGTTTGTCAGGCGGAGTAGCCATGGCCCAGTCCGAAACCGTTGAACGTATTCTCGATGCTGCCGAGCAGTTGTTCGCGGAAAAAGGGTTTGCCGAAACCTCATTACGGCTGATCACCAGCAAGGCCGGGGTTAACCTGGCGGCGGTGAACTATCATTTCGGTTCAAAAAAAGCGCTGATTCAGGCGGTTTTTTCGCGTTTCCTCGGTCCCTTCTGCGTCAGTCTCGATCGCGAGCTCGAGCGGCGTCAGGCCAAGCCGGACAACAAGCCGAGCCTGGAAGAACTGCTGGAAATCCTCGTCGAGCAAGCTCTGGTGGTTCAGCCACGCAGTGGCAACGACCTCTCTATTTTCATGCGTTTGCTGGGGCTGGCTTTCAGTCAGAGCCAGGGGCACTTGCGTCGCTATCTGGAAGACATGTACGGCAAGGTGTTCCGCCGCTACATGATGCTGGTCAACGAGGCCGCGCCGCGTATTCCACCTATCGAACTGTTCTGGCGCGTGCATTTCATGCTGGGTGCAGCGGCGTTCAGCATGTCGGGTATCAAAGCCCTGCGGGCAATTGCCGAGACCGATTTTGGGGTCAATACCTCGATTGAGCAGGTAATGCGTTTGATGGTGCCGTTTCTGGCGGCCGGTATGCGCGCTGAAACCGGCGTCACCGATGATGGCATGGCCACCGCACAGCTAAGACCGCGCAGTAAATCGACCCCAGCGGTCGCCAAGGTTTAGCCGCACACGGGTGGGCGCGACTGCTTACATCCGCTAAGCTAGCCGCCCATGCCGACTCCAGTTTTAGATCCGCTCCATATCTTCTGCGCCGGCCCTCTGTTGCCGGGCTTTGCCTGTGGCGATCCGGTCGTGCGTCTGCATCGGGCCGGGCTCATCGTTGATGTGCCGTGCGCGCATCCCGTTATTAAGGAATTTCTATGACATCTGGCCTGCAAGGCTCCTTGATGGTGGACGTCGCCGGTACCTGGCTGACGGCTGAAGATCGCCAATTGTTGCGCCAACCCGAAGTGGGTGGCTTGATCATTTTTGCGCGCAATATCGAGCATCCGCGCCAGGTGCGTGAGCTGAGTGCATCGATCCGCGCCGTGCGTGCGGACCTGCTGTTGGCGGTAGACCAGGAAGGCGGTCGGGTACAACGTCTACGCCAGGGCTTTGTGCGTTTGCCGGCGATGCGGGCGATTGCCGATAACCCCAATGCCGAGTATCTGGCCGAGCAGTGTGGCTGGATCATGGCGACTGAAGTGCTGGCGGTCGGCCTCGACTTGAGTTTCGCCCCGGTACTGGACCTGGACTATCAGCGCAGCGCTGTCGTGGGCAGTCGTTCATTTGAAGGGGATCCAGAGCGCGCGGCTTTACTGGCGGGAGCTTTTATTCGCGGAATGAACAGCGCCGGTATGGCTGCCACCGGCAAGCACTTTCCCGGTCACGGCTGGGCGGAGGCTGACTCCCATGTGGCCATACCGACCGACGAGCGCAGCCTGGAAGACATTCGCGCCAATGACCTGGTGCCGTTTGCCCGTTTGAGCAAACAGTTGGCGGCGGTGATGCCGGCCCACGTTATCTACCCTCAAGTCGATTCTCAACCTGCTGGTTTCTCTCGCCGTTGGTTGCAGGACATCCTGCGCGGTGAATTGCAATTTGATGGCGTCATCTTCAGCGATGACCTGTCCATGGCCGGTGCTCACGTAGTTGGCGATGCGGCGAGTCGAATCGAGGCAGCGCTGTCGGCCGGTTGCGATATGGGGCTGGTGTGTAACGATCGTGCGGCTGCCGAGCTGGCCTTGAGCGCCGCCCAGCGATTGAAGGTCACGCCGTCTGCGCGTATCGCGCGAATGCGCGGCAAAGCGTTCGCGACTAGCGAATACCGCCAGGATCCGCGCTGGCTGGCGGCCCTTGGCGCGCTCAAAGATGCCCAACTGATTGATTAAGGATTTTTGCAATGACGGTTTACGCGATTATTGGTGGCACTGGTCTCACTCAGCTCGAAGGCTTGAGCATTCGCCAATCGTTGCCGCTGGATACGCCGTACGGGACGCCTTCGGCGGACATCCAGTTTGGCGAATACGCTGGGCGTGAAGTGCTGTTTCTGGCGCGTCACGGCCATCCTCACCGTTTTCCACCGCATCAGGTGAATTACCGGGCCAATATCTGGGCCTTGAAACAGGCGGGTGCCGAGGCGATTCTGGCGGTCAACGCAGTGGGCGGAATTCATGCGGCAATGGGCACAGGGCATTTTTGTGTCCCCCACCAGCTCATTGATTACACCAGCGGTCGTGAACACACCTACTTTGCCGATGATCTTGAGCAGGTTACTCACATCGACTTCAGCTATCCCTACAGCGAACCACTGCGAGAGAAGCTGATCGCCGCGCTGGCGGCTGAGGGTTGTGCCTACAGCAGTCATGGCGTGTATGCCTGCACCCAGGGGCCGCGTCTGGAAACCGTAGCCGAGATCGCCCGACTGGAGCGTGATGGTTGCGATATCGTTGGCATGACCGGCATGCCGGAAGCTGCACTGGCTCGTGAGCTGGATCTGGCTTATGCCTGCCTGGCATTGGTGGTGAACCCGGCGGCGGGCAAGTCCACCGCGGTGATCACCATGGCCGAGATCGAGCAAGCGTTGCATGATGGTATGGGCAAGGTCAAATCGACCCTGGCGCGGGTGTTGGCGGGCTGAGTTGTAGGAGCAGAGCTTGCTCTGGGCCGCGTTCCGACGATGAGATCTCAAGGACGCCATCGCCGGCAAGCCGTGCTCCTACAGGATGGCGGTATAACCGGCGCCGCTATCCTTTTGACTTATGCGGCAGCGGCGCAAACAACGCTTCAATATCCTCGCTCTGCAATTTCCAGTCCCCGGTCTTGCGTCCATCCAGCACTCCCGCCGCCAGGTCGGATTTTTCCTTTTGTAGATGCTGAATCTTCTCTTCGACGGTTCCGCGAGCAATCATCTTGTAGACGAATACCGGCTTCTCCTGACCGATGCGATAGGCGCGGTCGGTGGCCTGGTTTTCGGTGGCCGGGTTCCACCACGGATCGTAGTGGATGACGGTGTCGGCCTCGGTCAGGTTCAAGCCCACACCACCGGCCTTCAGGCTGATCAGGAAGATTTGCAGCTTGCCACTCTGAAATGCCTTCACCGGCGTGCGTCGATCCCGGGTTTGTCCGGTCAACAGTGCATAGGCGACGCCGCGGCGTTTCAGTTCCTCTTCGATCAGGGACAGCATCGAGGTGAATTGCGAAAACAGTAGAATGCGTCGACCCTCTTCGAAAAGCTCCTCGAGCATTTCCATCAAGCTGTCGAGTTTGCCGGACGAGCTGCCGCGCGCTGGTGGCGCCTCATTGACCAGTCGCAAATCACAGCAGACCTGACGCAGTTTGAGCAGCGCCTCGAGGATGATGATCTGGCTGCGGGCAACGCCTTTGCGGGTGATCTCGTCGCGGACTTTTTTATCCATGGCCAGGCGCATGGTTTCATAGACGTCACGCTGCGCTTCGTTGAGCTCGACCCAGTGGATGATCTCGGTTTTCGGCGGCAGTTCGGTGGCGACCTGTTCTTTGGTCCGGCGCAACAGAAAGGGTTTGATCCGGCCATTGAGATGCTGCAGCCGTACTTCACTGGCGCGCTTTTCGATCGGCACGCGGTAATCGCGATTGAAGGTCTTCACGTCACCGAGCCAACCGGGCAACAGGAAGTGAAACAGCGACCACAGTTCGCCTAAATGATTTTCCAGTGGCGTACCGCTCAAGCACAGGCGTTGCCGGGCATTGAGCTCGCGCGCGGCATGGGCAGCCTTGCTGTTGGGGTTCTTGATGTATTGTGCTTCATCAAGGATCAGAACGTGCAGCGGCAGGGCGGCGAGACGCTCGACATCCTTGGGCAGCAGCGCATAAGTGGTCAGGATCAGGTCGTAATCCGTCAACTCGTCGAAGTGCTTTTTGCGCCCGGCACCGTACAGCGCCAGAATTTTGAGTTGCGGGGTGAAGTGCGCCGCCTCATCAAGCCAGTTGGGGATCAGGCTGGTAGGCATCACCACCATGCATGGCCGGTCCAGGCGTCCCGCGTTCTTCTCGCTCAGCACATGGGCCAGGGTTTGCAGGGTCTTGCCCAGCCCCATGTCGTCCGCGAGGATCCCGCCGACTTCCAGTTGCCGCAGCGACTGCATCCAGCTCAAACCTTCCAGCTGATAATGCCGTAGTGTGGCGTTCAGTCCGTCGGGTGCGGTCGTTGTGTAGTCTTTGATGTCCCGCAGACGCTGGGCGAAGGTGCGGATGTGGTCGCCACCTTCCCAGAGCAGCGGCAATTCCTCCAGTGGGTTAAGGCGCGTTGCATCGGCGCTGCTCAAGCGCAGGGTGGTTGTGCCGGGCTCTTGCAGATAAAACTCGCCAAGGGTCGCCAGCACCGGCTTCAAACGGCCGAACGGCAGGGCCACCTGTAATGGGCCGTGCTCGGAGTTGGGGCGATTGGGGATGTTCACCAGAATCAGCTCGTCGTCGCGACGTTTGGCGAGCCGTTCCGGGTTGAGCAATTCGGTGTGCGAGCGCATCAGATTGAGCAGGATTGGCAGCAGGCTCAGCCGCTCGCCATTGACGATAATTCCCAGCTCAAGGTCGAACCAGTCCCGCTCAGGTGCTTCTTCAACTGTGGCATACCAGTCATCGACGGCCGTCAGATCAAAGCCGAAGTCCTCATCGATCTGCAGCTCCCAGCCTTGGCTGCGCAGCTTTGGCAGCTCATTGAGGGTGAAGGTCAGCCAGGCGCTGTCGTTGACCATCTCAAACAGTTCGCCGGCGCTTTCCGGGAGCGCCTTGCTTTGTCGGGTAGCGATCTTGAAACCCAGGATTCGAAGCTGTTCGCGATAGGCGTTTTCGACTTCGGGATGGCGTTTGATCCGCAGTGTTTGCTGCTCCTGGCGAATCAGGATGTCAGTATTCTTCTGGCCACTGACGTATTCATCCAGATAGCTGAAAGAGAGGGCGGCACGATGCTGGATGTAGCGCTGCATTTTGCCGTTGCGCGGCTCGAAGGCGCTGAACTCAATGCTCGCAAGCCACAGACGCGGAACCGGTTGCACGTTATCCACTAACAGTTGTGGCAAGGCGGCCGGGCTACGGCTTTCCAGAACGGCCTGAAGCTTTTCCAGCAGTTCGGCATCTTGTGCGGCGGCCGGGTAAGCGAGGGTTTCCTGCACTTGCAGCAACACCGCCGCGCAGTGCTTGCAGTTGCTGCGGACCGGGCAGGTGCAGGTGGCATCGACCATCAGCAAGGTGCCTTTGGCTGACTCGCGCAAGCGAATGGTCTGACGGTAAACGTTGCCACCTGAGCCTTCGCAGCTGGCGGTGATCGTACTGTCGCCGGCCTGGATGATTCTGGCGCGCTTCTCCAGGGCGTAGCGGCGTCCACGCTCCAGGCTTTGTTCTTTGAATCGACTGACCCAGGAAGGTGCCAGAGGTTTGGTCAGGGTCGGGGACATAGGGACTTCAGTCAGTCCGGAATTTCAAGAGGGATTGGTGGCTTGGCCGGCGCCGAAAGCGAAGTGATCTTGATCAGCAGGCCCAGATGCCCGTTGTCGAGAAAGTTGAGTTGGCCATTTTTGGTGTGGCTGTTCTGCTTCAGTTGTTCGCTGGCGGTCACCAGGCCGTTGCTGTTGATCTGATTGATCCAGAACTCCGCGTCGACGTCGGTGAAACGTCCCAGTTTCAGGTTAAGCGTGCCCTCGATCGGGAATTGGCCGTATTGCTCCTTGCCAGCGCTGACCGCGATTTTGCTTGGCTCATCGTCCAGTTTTTGTTGCCAGGTTTTATGCAGCAGCACCGTGTAATCGCTGTTCGCCGCGAGCTTGGAGGCTTCGCTGTTGAGACTTGGCGAGCGTTCGTCTTGCGGTGCGATGTGCTGGGCGCCAGCTGCCCAGTCTTCCGGTGCGGCTCGGCTGGCGATCGCCGGCACTGCGTTCTGGCGGATCAGGATCATTTCAACCAGATACAGGTTGTCGGCAAACGCCATGGGTGCGACCAGTGCCAGAAGCAAGGTCAGTGAGCGAAACAGGCGCATTCGGCGTCCTTCAAGCAGTTTTCGGAATGAGGCGCTCGAACAGCGCCTCCAATGTATTGAAACGCTCTTGCGCAGTTTCCATCGGCACCATGAATTTGAACAGCGTGGCGCCTTCGAATTTGTAGCGGTTGGGTTGGCCCTGGATCAGCTTGATCAGCACCAGTGGGTCGACCGGAGTTTGCGCCGCGAACTCGATACGACCGCCTTGCGGGCCGCCGTCGACCTTTTTGATGCCGAGCTGTTCGGCCTGCAGTTTGAGCAGGGTCAGGCGCACCAGATTCTTGGTCGGCTCCGGGAGCAGGCCGAAGCGGTCGATCATTTCCACTTGCAGATCTTTCAGGCCTTCTTCGTCGGTGGCTGAGGCGATGCGCTTGTAGAGAATCAGCCGCGCGTGGACGTCGGGCAGATAGTCTTCGGGAATCAACGCAGGCAAGCGCAGGTTGATTTCCGGGCCGCCGCCTAGCGGTTGATCGAGGTTTGGCTGTTCACCCTTGCGAATGGCTTTGACCGCACGCTCGAGCATTTCCATATACAGCGTAAAGCCGACCGCTTGAATCTGGCCGCTCTGACCGTCGCCGAGCAATTCGCCGGCACCGCGAATTTCCAGGTCATTGGTAGCAAGCACGAAGCCTGCGCCGAGATCCTGGGTGTTGGCGATGGCTTCCAGGCGCTTTTCCGCGTCCGGAGTGATTTGCTGGCGTGGTGGTGTCAGCAAGTAGGCGTAGGCCTGGTGGTGACTGCGACCGACCCGGCCGCGCAGCTGATGCAATTGAGCCAGACCGAATTTGTCGGCGCGCTCGATGATGATGGTGTTGGCGCTTGGCACGTCGATACCGGTCTCGATGATGGTCGAGGCGATCAGGACGTTGAAGCGCTTGTGATAGAAGTCGCTCATCACTTGTTCGAGTTCGCGTTCACGCATCTGCCCGTGGCCGATGCCGATCCGTGCCTCCGGCACCAGCTCGGCGAGGTCGGCGGCGCATCTCTCGATAGTCTTCACGTCGTTGTGCAGGTAATAGACCTGGCCGCCACGCAGCAGCTCGCGGAGCAGGGCTTCCTTGACTGTGCTGTTGTTCTGCTCCATGACGAAGGTACGTACCGACAGGCGACGGGCCGGCGGGGTGGCGATGATCGACAGATCGCGCATGCCCGACACGGCCATGTTCAGCGTTCGCGGAATCGGCGTGGCGGTCAGGGTCAGGATGTCGACCTCACTGCGCAGGGCCTTGAGCTGTTCCTTCTGACGGACACCAAAACGGTGCTCTTCGTCGATGATCACCAGCCCGAGGTTTTTGATCTTCACGTCGTCTTGCAGCAGCTTGTGCGTGCCGATGACGATGTCGATCTTGCCTTCGGCGAGGTCGGCGACCGCGGCGTTCACTTCCTTGGTCGACTTGAACCGGCTCATCACTTCCACGCTCACCGGCCAGTCGGCGAAGCGGTCGCGGAAGCTGTTGTAGTGCTGCTGGGCGAGCAGGGTGGTCGGCACCAGGATCGCTACCTGACGACCGCCGTGCACGGCGATGAACGCCGCGCGCATCGCCACTTCAGTCTTGCCGAAGCCCACGTCGCCGCAGACCAGGCGATCCATGGGTTTGGGGGCGAGCATATCGGCGCGCACCGCGTCGATGGTGGTTTGCTGGTCCAGGGTTTCTTCGAACGGGAAACCGGCACTGAAGGTGACGTAATCGGCTTTCGGGTCGGCGAAGGCGTAACCCTCGCGCGCCGCGCGACGGGCATAGATGTCGAGCAGTTCGGCAGCCACGTCGCGTACTTGCTCGGCGGCTTTGCGTTTGGCTTTCTGCCAGGTTTCTGAGCCCAAGCGGTGCAACGGGGCCAAGGCATCGTCGCTGCCGGTGTAGCGGGCGATCAAATGCAGGTTGGCTACCGGCACGTAGAGCTTGGCACCTTCGGCGTAGGCGAGGGTCAGGAATTCGGCGACCTGATTATCGATTTCCAGCGTCGCAAGGCCCAGGTAGCGGCCGACGCCGTGATCGATATGCACGACCGGCGCACCGTCACGCAATTCGGTGAGGTTCTTGATGACCGCGTCGTTGTTGCCGTCGGCGCGCTTTTCCCGGCGGCGACGCTGCATCACGCGCTGACCGAACAGCGGGCTTTCGGCAATCAGAGCCAGTGAAGGATCATCCAGCACCAAGCCTTCGTCCAGCGGTGCGATAGTGATTGCCAAGCGATGTTTACTGGCGACAAAGTCCGGCCAGTTGTCGACGGTTTTCGGGCGCAGCTTCAGCCGTTCAAGCAGCTCCAGCAACACTTCGCGGCGACCGGCGGATTCGGCGGTAAACAGCACGCGGCCGGGAAACTCATCAAGGAAGCCGGCCAGCGCTGCCAATGGCTGATTGGCCTTGGCTTCGATAGCAAGATTGGGCAATGGCTGGGTCGGGAAGCGTTCGCGGCCGACTCCGGTTTCTATGTCCTGCTGGCTGGCGACGACGCGCGGCCAGTTTTTCAGGCGCGCAAAGCAGTCTTCCACCGGCAGGAACAGCTCGGCCGGTGGCAGCAATGGGCGCGACGGATCGACGCGACGCTCTTCGTAGCGGTTGCGCACATCGTTCCAGAAATTCTCGGCGGCCTGTTCGATGCCCGGCAGGGAAAACACCTGGGTGTCCTGGGGCAAATAGTCGAACAGGGTCGAGGTTTCGTCGAAGAACAGCGGCAGGTAGTACTCGATACCGGCCGGAGTAATGCCGCTACTCAGGTCCTGAAAGATCGGGCAGCGACGGAAGTCGACATCGAAACGCTCCCGGAAGCGCGCCTTGAAGCGCGTGACCGCATCCTTTTGCAGCGGAAACTCCCGCGCCGGCAGCAGCCGCACTGATTCGACCTTGTCGATGGAACGCTGGTTTTCCGGGTCAAAGGTGCGCAGGGTCTCGATTTCGTCATCGAACAAGTCGATGCGGTAGGGCAGTTTGCTGCCCATCGGGAACAAGTCGATCAGTGCTCCGCGGACCGCGAACTCGCCGTGCTCGTACACGGTATCGACGCAGCGGTAGCCACTGGCTTCCAGTCGTGTACGCATCTGCTCGACATCGAGCTTCTGGCCGATATCCAGTACCAGGCTGCTGCCGAGCAGGAATTTGGTCGGCGCCAGGCGATGTAGGGCCGTAGTGATCGGCACTACCAAAACGCCATGACTGAGCTCCGGCAACCGATACAGGCTGGCGATGCGCTGGGAAATGATGTCCTGATGCGGCGAAAACAAGTCGTATGGCAGGGTTTCCCAGTCCGGGAAATGCAGGACCGGCAAATCAGGCGCGAAGAAACTCAGCTCCTGTTCCAGCCGTTCGGCACTTTGGCTGTCGGCGGTCAGTAACAGGGTGAAGCGCTTGGCAGCGCTGGCAGCCTCGGCAATAGCCAGGCTCAGGGCGGCACCGGGCAGGTTGCCCCAGTGCTGTTTACCTGCGGCGGCAGGGAGTAGCGGTAGACGCAGAACGGGCACGGAAGGTTCAGCTCCAAGCGTTGCGACAAAGTCGACAATTGTAGCGGGCGAAGGTGCCAGCTGTCAGTTGCAGACTGCCAAACGAAGGGCGAAAACCACGTCGCGACAGGCGCGCATTGATCCGGCGGTGAGTCGGCGGCATAATGTAGCCCCTTTTTTCTGCCCCTACATGTGGAAGGTTCCCGTGACTCAGAAGCCCGACCAGTGTCTTGGTGAATGGATCGATCGTGAAGCGCTCGCTGAGGCGATGATTCCGCTTATCGGTCAGCTTTACCGCAATAACAACGTGGTGAGTTCGATCTATGGCCGCAGCCTGATCAATCGTTCAGTCATCGCGATTCTCAAAGCTCACCGCTTTGCTCGCCATCGCCAGTCCGACGACAGCGAATTGTCCGTCCACGAAACTTTCCCGCTGCTCAAAGCGATGAGCGAGCTCAAGCTCGGCGCCGCTTCGGTAGACCTGGGCAAGCTGGCCGTCAAGTTCAAGACCGAAGGCAATGGCCGTACTGCCGAGCAGTTCGTCCGTGACGAATTGGCCGATGTGGTTGGCAAGCAAAATGGTTCCGGGCGTAAAGGCACTGACGTTGTACTGTACGGCTTCGGTCGTATCGGCCGTCTGCTGGCGCGCATCCTGATCGAAAAAACCGGTGGTGGCGACGGCCTGCGTCTGCGCGCCATCGTTGTCCGCAAGGGCGCCGAGAACGATCTGGTCAAGCGTGCCAGCCTGCTGCGTCGTGACTCGGTTCATGGTCCGTTCGATGGCACCATCACTATTGATGAAGCCAACAACACCATCACCGCCAACGGCAACCTGATCCAGGTGATCTACGCGAAGAACCCTACTGAAGTGGATTACACTCAGTACGGCATCAACAACGCACTGCTGGTGGACAACACCGGCGTATGGCGTGACGCCGAGGGTCTGGGTCAGCACCTGTCCTGCCCGGGTATCGACCGCGTTGTTCTGACCGCGCCAGGCAAAGGCAAGCTGAAGAACATCGTGCACGGTATCAACCATGCCGAAATCACTGCTGACGACAAGATCGTTTCCGCCGCTTCCTGCACCACCAACGCCATTGTGCCGGTGCTCAAGGCCGTCAACGACAAGTTCGGCATCGTCAACGGTCACGTTGAAACAGTTCACTCGTACACCAACGACCAGAACCTGATCGACAACTTCCACAAAGGCGATCGCCGTGGTCGTAGCGCCGCGTTGAACATGGTAATCACCGAGACCGGTGCTGCCACCGCCGCTGCCAAGGCACTGCCTGAGCTGGCTGGCAAGTTGACCGGTAACGCGATCCGCGTTCCGACGCCAAACGTGTCGATGGCCATTCTCAACCTCAACCTTGAGAAAGCCAGCACCCGCGAAGAGATGAACGAGTACCTGCGCTACATGGCGCTGCACTCCGATCTGCATAAGCAAATCGACTACGTCAACTCGCAGGAAGTGGTTTCCACCGACTTCGTTGGCTCGCGTCACGCCGGCGTGGTGGATGCTGAAGCGACCATCTGCAACGATAACCGCGTTGTTCTGTACGTTTGGTACGACAACGAATTCGGTTACAGCTGCCAGGTAGTCCGCGTGATGGAAGACATGGCCGGTGTAAACCCGCCAGCGTTCCCGCGCTAAGCGATTGCACAAACAAAAACGCCCCGACTTGTCGGGGCGTTTTTGTTTGTGCGGGTTGCTTGGGGTTGAGATCGTCTGATCTGGCGTCTCGCGGGCAAGCCTCGCTCCTACAGGATTTGCGCAACCCATGTAGGAGCGAGGCTTGCCCGCGATCGATCTGTCAGGCGCCGCCGACTACAGACGCTTGCGCGGTGCGCAGCGCATGCTTGTTGCCACGGAACAACACCAGCGTTGCGACCAACCCAAGAACCGCTGCACCACTGAGCCAGATTCCCGGTGCCGCTTTGTTGCCCAGAACATGGATCAGGTAGGTGCACGCCGCTGGCGTGAATCCGCCAAAGGTCGCAGTCGCCAGGCTGTAGGCCAGGGAGAAGCCGGTCGTCCGTACTTCAACCGGCATGATTTCGGTCAGGGCTACCACCATGGCGCCGTTATACGAGCCATAAAGGAATGACAGCCACAACTCGACGATCAGCAAGTGGCTGAAGCTCGGGTTGGCCACCAGCCAGGACAGCGCCGGATAAGCCGTCAGCAGAGCCAGGATGGTCGCCGCCAACAGTAGCGGTTTGCGGCCGATCTTGTCGGAAAGCGCTCCCATGACTGGTAGCCAGAAGAAATTCGATAGACCGATACAGACCGTGACCAGCAGCGCGTCCAGGTCCGACAGGTTCAGCTCGGCTTTGCCGAAGGTTGGGGTGTAGGCGGTAATCAGATAGAACGACACAGTGGTCATCACTACCAGCGCCATGCCACCTAGCACCAGTCCAAAGTTCTGGCTGATCGAGCGAACAATGTCCTTTAGGGTCGGGCGATGTTGGCGTGCCTGGAACTCCGGAGTTTCTTCCAGCGAACGACGAATCACGAAGATGACCGGCACGATCATGCAGCCGATCAGGAACGGCACGCGCCAGCCCCAATCGCCCATTTGATCCGGGCTCAGCCAGTGGTTCAGGCCCACGCCGAGCAGACCGGCGAAGACCACCGCGGCTTGTTGGCTCGCGGATTGCCAGCTGACGAAAAAGCCTTTGCGGCCCACAGTGGCGATTTCTGCCAGATACACCGACACGCCGCCCAGTTCCACGCCGGCCGAGAAGCCTTGCAGCAGTCGACCGAACAACACGATCAGTGGCGCGGCGACGCCCAGTGTGGCGTAACCCGGCACACAGGCAATCAGCACGGTGCCCGCGGCCATCAGTGCGAGGGTGATGATCAAACCTTTGCGGCGGCCATGGCGGTCGATGTAGGCACCGAGGAAAATTGCACCCAGTGGGCGCATCAGGAAGCCGGCCCCGAAGGTGGCCAGCGACAGCATCAATGACGCAAAAGCGCTATCGGCAGGGAAGAAGGTTTTAGCGATGGCCGTGGCGTAAAAGCCGTAGACCATGAAGTCGAACATCTCGAGAAAGTTGCCGCTGACAACGCGAAAAATCGCTTTGCCTTTGCCCGTATTCGAGGACATTTGAAGGTGCTCACTTTTGGCTGTCTTATTTGGAATCCCTGGTCTTGACGCTTCCTTTTGCCGAAGTCGGGCATTCGCCGTCCCATCGAGCAGTTTGTAACAATATGTGTATCCATGGAGGGAGGCAACAAATAGTTAGCTTGCTGCTTAAACGATAAAGCCACTTAAATGAGTTGATTAAAACGGGTTTAGCCTAAGCATGGTCTGGCGCAGGTGGGTATCTGTCGCATAATGCCCAGCCCTGAGAGGTGTGTATTTGCAGGGAGAGTCGATTCTCGGGAGGTGCAGGTTTGTTGCGCAAGAGCCGAATGCAGGTCGTCAGTCTTTTTGTGGTACTCGGCACGTTGTCGGGCTGTGGCAATGGCGACTCGCTGGAAAGTTTCGGCGGTCCGACCATGGGCAGTACCTATTCAATCAAATATGTGCGCCACAAGGGCGTCCCCGGGCCAGCCGAGGTCCAGCCGCAGGTCGAGAGGATCCTGGCCGAGGTCGATCAGCAGATGTCGACCTACCGCGGCGACTCGGACATCGAGCGCTTCAACGATTTGCCGGCGAACAGTTGTCAGCGAATGCCTGCGTCGATCCTGCAATTGGTGCGTGTCGGCGAGCAGCTGTCGGTTACAAGCGATGGTTCGTATGATCTGACGGTGGAGCCGCTGATGAACCTGTGGGGCTTTGGTCCGCAAGCCCGCGAGGAGAAAGTCCCAAGTACCGAAGCGCTGGCTCTGGTCCGGCAGCGGGTAGGCCATGCTCATTTGCGAATCGAGGGGGATCAGCTGTGCAAGGATGCGCCGGTCGAGGTCGACTTCAACAGCATTGCCGCCGGTTATACCGTGGACCGGATCGCCGCGAAGCTGACAGCCATGGGCATCGACAGCTACCTGGCTGAAGCCACAGGCGAACTCAAGGCTGTCGGTAAAAAGCTCGACGGCTCGCCCTGGCGGATTGCTCTGGAAGAGCCTCGGGACGATCAACAAGTGGCTGAGCGAGTGATCGCGGTGGATGGTTACGGTGTTTCCACCTCTGGCGACTATCGTAATTACTTCGAGCAGGATGGGCGGCGTTATTCCCACACCTTCGACGCTCGTACCGGCGCACCGATCGATCACGCTCTGGCGTCAGTGACGGTGATTCATCCTTCGACGTTGATGGCCGATGGCTTATCGACACTGCTGCTGATTCTTGGCCCGCAACGAGGTTGGGAATACGCAGAAAAAAATGATATCGGTGCATTTTTTGTGATTCGTACCGATACAGGTTTTGTCACGCGTACCAGTCAGGCTTTTGATCGTCTGGTTGCCGGTAAAACCGAGTAATGGCGGTGGTGTCCGTGATTCGCGATAGCGATTTAGTGCAGGCAAAAGTAGCCTACGACGCGACCAAGGGTTAATGTGCGCGGCGTTGACGCTTCTATAGACTGTGTCCGGATTCGTAACCGACCCAAATTGTTCCTTCATGCCGCCGGCCGCGGCATGATTTAGCCGGAGACGCCAGAGTGGTGTCTCGGCCTGTTCTGAGGAGTACGCATGGCTGTCTACAACTACGACGTGGTGGTGCTGGGTTCCGGCCCTGCTGGAGAAGGTGCGGCAATGAACGCCGCCAAAGCAGGGCGCAAGGTGGCGATGGTCGATAGTCGTCGCCAGGTCGGCGGCAACTGCACCCACCTGGGGACCATCCCGTCCAAGGCTTTGCGTCACTCGGTACGGCAGATCATGCAGTTCAACACCAACCCGATGTTCCGGGCCATTGGTGAGCCGCGCTGGTTCTCTTTCCCTGACGTACTCAAGAGTGCGGAAAAGGTCATCTCCAAGCAGGTTGCTTCGCGCACCGGCTATTACGCGCGCAATCGGGTTGACCTGTTCTTCGGCACAGGCAGCTTCGCCGACGAGCAGACGGTCGAAGTGGTGTGCGCCAACGGCGTGGTCGAAAAACTGGTGGCCAAGCAGATCATCATTGCCACCGGCTCGCGCCCGTATCGTCCGGCCGACATCGATTTCCACCACCCGCGTATCTACGATAGCGACACCATCCTGAGCCTGGGTCACACGCCGCGCAAACTCATCGTTTACGGCGCCGGGGTAATTGGTTGCGAATACGCCTCGATCTTCAGTGGCCTGGGTGTGCTGGTAGAGCTGGTGGATAACCGCGAGCAGCTGCTCAGTTTCCTGGATTCCGAGATTTCCCAGGCGCTGAGTTACCACTTCAGCAACAACAACATCACTGTGCGCCACAACGAAGATTACGATCGGGTCGAAGGCGTGGACAACGGCGTGATCCTGCACCTCAAATCCGGCAAGAAGATCAAGGCCGACGCCTTGCTCTGGTGCAACGGTCGCACTGGCAACACCGATCAGCTGGGCCTGGAAAATATCGGGATCAAGGTCAACAGCCGTGGCCAGATCGAAGTGGACCAGACCTATCGCACCTGTGTGGCGAACATCTACGGTGCTGGCGACGTGATCGGCTGGCCGAGCCTGGCCAGTGCCGCCCATGACCAGGGGCGTTCGGCAGCCGGCAGCATTGTCGATAATGGCAGCTGGCGCTTCGTCAACGATGTGCCGACCGGTATCTACACCATTCCGGAGATCAGCTCGATCGGCAAGAACGAGCAAGAGTTGACCCAGGCCAAAGTGCCTTACGAAGTGGGCAAGGCGTTCTTCAAGAGCATGGCGCGCGCGCAGATCGCCGGTGAGCCCCAGGGCATGCTCAAGATCCTCTTCCACCGCGAAACCCTGGAGATCCTCGGGGTGCACTGCTTCGGCTATCAAGCTTCCGAGATCGTCCACATCGGTCAGGCGATCATGAACCAGAAGGGTGAGGCCAACAGCCTCAAGTACTTCGTCAACACCACGTTCAACTACCCGACCATGGCCGAAGCCTATCGGGTCGCTGCTTACGACGGCCTCAACCGGCTTTTTTAAGCGGCTCCGGCCGGTGGCCTGAGCCGGCCGGGGAGACCGATTTCAGCAATTCTCGAGAGTGGCGCTGGCCAAACCGGGAAAGTCTGTAATCAGGCTATCTACGCCGAAGTCGGCGAGCCTGCGCATCAGCGCGGGTTCGTTGACTGTCCACACCGACACATGCAGACCCTGGCGCTGGGCTTTCTGCAGGCGCTCGGGCGTGCACAGCGTCCAGTTCAACGCCAGAATCTCACAGCCATAGCTCTGCGCGACCTTCAGTGGGTCGAGCCAGGCGTATTCGGCTACCAGTCCGCGTGACACATCCGGTGTCAGATCCAGTGCAGCTTTCAGTACTTCCCTTGAGCTCGACGTGATGGTGACTTTGTCCAGCAGCCCGAAGCGCTGAGCCATCTCTCGAATGGCCAGCACGATGGTTGCTGCGCGGGTTCGCGAAGCACTTTTGACTTCCAGTTGCCAATGCTCGAAGTCGCATTTTTCGAACAGCTCTTCCAAACGCGGAATCGGGCATGGTTTGATCCATCCCGGGCCGCCCTTGCGTGCGTCATAGGTCACCAGGTTGGCGGCCGAATGTTCGACCACCTTGCCGCGCCGGTCGGTGGTGCGCTTGAGCGTCGGGTCGTGAATCACCATCAACTCGCCGTCCATGGACAAATGCAGGTCCAGCTCGCAGCGTCGTACCCCGTGCTTGAGGCATTGTTGAAAACTGGTCAGGGTGTTTTCCGGTGCTTCGCCTTTGGCGCCGCGGTGGCCGTAGATAAGGGTCACGGTTGTTCCTTAATGATTGCCTGGTTCGTTCTGTTCGCGCGCAAGGCGTCGTTCTTGAGCCTGTTTGTGCAAGATATAGCGGGCCAGCAATTGGCGTTGCGCATCGGTGAGGGATTCGAACTCGGTGCCAATCTGGAAAGTGCCGAAGCTTTCCGGTTCACAGTGAGTGACCTTGGCCCGTAACAGCAGACCCAGCGCTTGCGGCATCAGCAATAGCTTGATCGCCAGATGGCTGCCGGTCGGGTAGGCGAGGTGATGCTCGAACTCGATACCGCCTTCGGACAGCACCACATGCCGTGGCTCTTCGAACTTGCCGAGCACGGTCTGCGCAACAACCTGGCCGAGCAGGTCGATACGCTTGTTCATGACTTTCAGGTAGCTGGCGGTGTTTCGATCACGCTCGCTGATCTGTCTGAGCAGGTGTTGCGACTCGAATTCGCTCAGATGCAGTTCACTGAGCAGATTGAACAGCGGTGACTCATCCTGCAACACTTCCTGGCCTGCGGCTTCGTGGGCAGACAGGGGCCTAATTTCCAGTGCGATCGTGTCCTTGATACGGTAGTATTCGCGGCGATCTTCTTCATCTAATGTCGACATGGCGAACCCATGGTAGCGGCGGTGGTCTGAGTGTAAAGCTGGTTACCGACCCCCGCCACAAGGACGTTCCTCTTTCCTCCGAACAAGCCCCGACATGTTCAGACCTCTCTTCGTATTTATCGGCACGCGTTATACCCGTGCAAAACGCCGCAATCATTTTGTGTCATTTATTTCCCTGACATCGATGATCGGACTCGCCCTCGGCGTAGTCGTGATGATCGTCGTGTTATCGGTGATGAATGGCTTCGATCATGAGATGCGCACCCGTGTATTGGGCATGGTGCCTCACGCGACCATCGAATCCGATGAACCCATCGGCGACTGGCAAAGCCTGGCCGCCAAGGTCAAGCAAAACCCGCAGGTGCAGGCGGTTGCGCCGTTCACCCAGATGCAGGGTTTGCTGACCAACAACGGTCAGGTGCAGAAAGTCCTGCTCAATGCCGTCGACCCAGCCCAGGAGCGGAAGGTCTCGATCATTGACAACTTCATGACGCAGGGCAAGCTCGACGACCTGGCGCCGGGCAGCTTCGGCATTGTGATCGGCGACAAGGCCGCGACCAAACTCGGCGTGGGCCTTGGCGACAAGCTGACCTTCGTCGCTCCGGAAGTCACCGTGACCCCGGCCGGGATGTTCCCGCGGATGAAGCGCTTCACGGTGGTCGGCATTTTCCATGTCGGCGCCGGTGAGCTGGACGGTTACCTGGGTTTGACCAATCTTGACGATCTGGCACGCCTGCATCGCTGGAAGCCGGATCAGGTACAGGGTCTGCGCTTGAAGTTCGACGACCTGTTCCAGGCACCGCGCACCGCGTGGAACATCGCCCAGAAGCTCGGTGAGAACCATTACTTCGCTCGTGACTGGACCCGCACCCACGGCAACCTGTATCAGGCCATCCGCATGGAAAAAGCCATGATCGGCCTGCTGTTGTTGCTGATCGTGGCCGTTGCTGCGTTCAACATCATTTCCACGCTGGTGATGGTGGTGAATGACAAGAAAGGCGACATTGCGATTCTGCGCACCCTCGGCTCCACACCGGGACAGATCATGGCGATCTTCATGGTCCAGGGCACGGTGATCGGCGTCGTTGGTACGGCAATCGGTGCCGTGGTCGGCATGTTCGCCGCGTTGAATGTCAGTGCCGCGATTTCCGCCCTCGAAGGCCTGATCGGGCACAAATTCCTTAATGCTGACGTGTACTTCATCGACTACCTGCCGTCGCAACTGATGGCCGAAGACGTGTTGATGGTCTGCGGCGCGGCGTTGGTCCTGAGTTTCCTCGCCACCCTGTATCCAGCCTGGCGTGCTGCGCGCACCCAGCCTGCGGAGGCGCTACGTTATGAGTGATTTGGGTATGAGTACTAAAGCAGTCTTGAGTTGCCGCGATCTGGGTAAGTCCTACGAGGAAGGCCCGGAATCGGTGGTGGTGCTGTCCGGTTTGCAGCTGGAGCTGCACCCGGGTGAGCGTGTGGCAATTGTCGGCACCTCCGGTTCCGGCAAGAGTACCTTGCTCAACCTGCTTGGTGGCCTCGATACACCCACCAAAGGCAGCGTCTGGCTGGCCGGTGAAGAGCTGTCGGCACTCAACGAAAAGTCCCGCGGCCTGTTGCGCAACCGTTCGCTGGGTTTCGTTTACCAGTTCCACCACTTGCTGCCCGAGTTCACCGCGCTGGAAAACGTCTGCATGCCGCTGTTGATCGGTCGCACGGCGATTCCCGAAGCCCGTCAGCGGGCCAAGGCCTTGCTGGATCGCGTCGGTTTGGGCCATCGCCTGGAGCACAAACCGGCCGAATTGTCCGGTGGCGAACGTCAGCGCGTGGCCATCGCCCGTGCTCTGGTGAACAAGCCGGGGCTGGTGATGCTCGATGAGCCGACCGGCAACCTCGACTCCCACACCGCCCAGGGCATTCAGGATTTGATGCTGGAACTCAGCACCTCGATGCGCACCGCGTTCCTGGTGGTGACCCACGACATGAACCTGGCCCGCCAGATGGATCGCGTCCTGCACCTGCAGGAAGGTCGCCTGACGCCCATCTGATTGGCCGAAACCCGGCACGCCTGAAAAGCGCGTCGGGTCTTTTATTTTTATACGGTGCCCCAGCGAATGTTCAGACCGTTATCGATCTTTATCGGCACGCGCTATACCCGCGCCAAGCGCCGCAATCGCTTTGTTTCCTTCATCTCGATGACCTCGATGATCGGCCTCGCCCTGGGTGTGTTGGCGATGATCGTGGTGCTGTCGGTGATGAACGGCTTTCAGCGCGAAATGAGCTCGCGCATCCTCGGTATGGTGCCCCACGCGACCATCGTCGGCGTCAATCCGATCAATGATTGGCAGCCGGTGGCGGCTGCCGCCATGAAGAATCCCGAAGTGACGGCTGCGGTGCCGTTCACCGAGATGGAAGGCATGCTGTCCTACAAGGGCTCGATGCAACCGATCCAGATCAGCGGCGTCGATCCGGCTCAGGAAGGCAAGGTGTCCATCGTTGCCCAGCACATCGTGCAGGGTCGTCTGGACGACCTGAAGCCCGGTGAGTTCGGGGTGGTGGTCGGTGAAATCACTGCGCGCCGTTTCCGCTTGAACGTCGGCGACAGGATCACCCTGATCGTGCCGGAAGTCAGCACCGCGCCGGGTGGCATCACACCGCGCATGCAGCGGCTGAATGTGGTCGGCGTGTTCAAGGTCGGCGCGGAGCTGGATGGCTCCATGGCGCTGATTCACGTCGCCGACGCCGCGCAAATGCAGCACTGGGAGCCCAATCAGGTACAAAGCGTTCGTCTGGCGGTGAAGGATCTGTATGCCGCTCCACAAGTGTCGACGGACATCGCCACCGGCCTGGGCGATAGCTACAAGGCCGATGACTGGACCCACACCCAGGGCAGCCTGTTCAGCGCGATGAAGATGGAAAAGACCATGATCGGCCTGCTGTTGCTGATGATCGTCGCCGTGGCTGCGTTCAACATCATCGCCACCTTGATCATGGTGGTGAACGACAAGGGCGCGGACATCGCGATCCTTCGCACCATCGGCGCTACGCCACGGCAGATCATGGCGATCTTCATGGTTCAGGGGACCGTGATCGGGATTGTCGGCACCTTGATCGGCGGCGTTCTTGGGGTGATCGCGGCGTTGAATGTGAGCGAGCTAGTGGGTTGGCTGGAGCGGGTCAGTGGCCAGCATATCTTTAGTTCCGATGTGTACTTCGTCAGCAATCTGCCGTCCGAACTGCAAGGCGTGGATGTGGCGCTGATCTGCACAGCCGGTTTTGCCCTGAGCTTTCTGGCCACGGTGTATCCCGCCTGGCGCGCGTCGAAGATCCAGCCGGCGGATGCGTTGAGATATTCGTAAGGGCCTCTGATCGTTCCCACGCTCTGCGTGGGCATGCAGCCCGTGACGCTCTGCGTCACAAGCGGACGCGGAGCGTAGGAACGATCAGATTCTCGGCAACTCAATCACAAACCGGGTCCATCCCTTATCCGACTCGCAATGAATCTGCCCGCCATGGGCGCGGATGATCGACTGGGTGATCGCCAATCCCAATCCCGCATGTTCGCTGCTGCCCTCACGGCGAGCCGGATCGGCCCGGTAAAAGCGATCGAACAAACGCGGCAATAATGCCTGGTCAATTGCGCTTCCGCTGTTCTCGATGCTCAGGCTCAAGCCCTTGGGTCGATCAACAACTCGTACCCGCACCTCTCCGTTCGCCGGGGTAAAACGCAGCGCATTGTCCAGCAGGTTGGAGAGGGCGCGGCGCAGCATGCTGCGGTCCCCGGTAAAGCGTGCGTTGCCTTCGCGGGTCAGACTGATTTGCGTTTCTTCTGCAAGCGGCGCGAAGAACTCCAGCAACAGGTCCGCCTCATCCCCCAGTTCCAGGGGCTCGCGTTTCGGGATCAGCAAGCCATGATCGGCTTTGGCCAGATACAGCATGTCGTTGACCAGTTGCGCCATCCATTGCAGCTCTTCCAGATTGCTGTGCAACGCCTCGCGATAGTCCTCCAGCGGCCGTGGTCGGGTGAGGGTGACCTGAGTATGGGTGAGCAAATTCGACAGCGGTGTGCGCAGTTCATGGGCGATGTCGGCGGAAAACGCCGAAAGTCGCTGGAACGAATCGTCCAGGCGCCCGAGCATGGCGTTAAACGCGTGGGCCAGTTCGGCGAGTTCGGCTGGCATCTGATCGTGGGGCAGGCGCTTGGTCAGCGAACTGGCGGAAACACTGGCGGCGACTTCACTCATACGTCGTAGCGGGCGCAAACCGCTGCGTGCGGCCCAGGCACCCAATAACGCCGTGGCGAGCGCCGACAGGCCAACGGTCAACCAGATCAAATGCTGCATGCGTTGCAGGAAGTGTTGATGGTGGGTGATGTCGAGCATCAGCGTCAGCTGTGGGGAGCCCGGCTTGCCCGGCTCCAGCGCCGCGTTGTAGACCCGGTAGGCAGTGCCAGCGCTTTGCAGGCTGTGCAAACCGGGCTCGGTTGGCAAGCCGGAGGGCAGGGTGGTTGAGCTGTCGAACCAGACGCTGCCATTTGCAGTACTGACGCGCAGCGCCAGGTCTGGTTGATGATTGAGTTCATCCTGCAACGAGGCTTGGCGATCAGCGAAACGGGCCGGGTCATCGGCACCTTGCAAAGCACTGCGCAATGCGATCAATTTGCCATCGAGCAATTGCTGATCGAGTTCGATGAAGTGTCCTTCGCTGGCGCGACTGAAGAGCACGCCAGCCAGTAACGAAACCACTGCGGTGCAGGCGGCAAACAGCAAGGCCAGGCGGCTGCTCAGGGAAAGACAGCGCATCAGACAGGACGCTCTTCAAGGACGTAGCCCATGCCGCGCACGGTATGAATCAATTTGTTCGTGTAGTCATCGTCGATCTTCAGGCGCAAGCGGCGAATCGCCACTTCAATCACATTGGTGTCGCTGTCGAAATTCATGTCCCACACTTGCGAGGCGATCAGCGATTTGGGCAGCACTTCGCCCTGGCGCCGCAACAGCATCTCCAGCAGGGCGAACTCCTTGGCGGTGAGGTCGATGCGCTGGCCACTGCGTTCGACCCGGCGACGGATCAAGTCCAGGCGCAAGTCGGCCAGTTGCAGGCTGGTTTCTTGTGGCGTGGCACTGCCTCGGCGCAACAGGCTTCGTACACGGGCGAGGAGTTCGGAGAAGGCGAAGGGTTTGACCAGGTAGTCGTCGGCGCCGAGTTCGAGGCCATGCACGCGGTCTTCCACAGCGTCGCGGGCGGTCAGAAACAGCACCGGCATGTCCAGGCCCGCGCTGCGCACGGCTTGTAGAATTTGCCAACCGTCACGACCGGGCAGCATCACATCCAGGATCAGCAGCGCGTAATCACCGGTCAGCGCAAGGTGCTGACCGGTGGTGCCATCGGCCACCAGTTCGGCGTTAAAGCCGGCTTCACTCAGCCCTTGGCGCAGATACTGCCCGGTTTTCAGTTGGTCTTCGACGATCAGCAGTTTCATGGGCGACTCATGGCAAACGGACGGGAGCTTTATACCGTGGGCGGTGGCAACGCGGCGTAACCTGACAAAGTTGTAATCTAGCAGTCAGCTGGCTGGCAGCGATGCAGCTTTAGAGTTTCCCACAGGCTGAACCTCATCTTGTTGGAGCGTGACTATGTTTTTGGGAAAACGGTTTTTACGAAATCGACTGGTGCTGGCGGGTTGTCTGCTGGTATTGAGCTTCCCCGTCTGGGCCTCACCACCGGCACAGACCTACGCCTTCGGCGCGCCTGCGCCTGCAGCGAAAGCCACGCGGACAGTCGAAGTGGTAATGGACGATATGTCCTTCAGCCCCAAGTCACTGGATATCAAGGCCGGTGAGACAGTGCACTTTGTGCTGGTCAACAAGGGGCAGCTGCTGCACGAGTTCAACCTGGGCGACGCGGCGATGCATGCCAGGCACCAGCAGGAAATGCTCCAGATGCAGCAGAGCGGCATGCTGACTCCGAGCGCAATGAACAGCGCGCCGGTGTCGTCTGGCTCCATGGATCACGCAGCGATGGACCACGGTTCGATGGCTGGTATGGATCATGGATCGAGCATGAGGCACGACGACCCGAACAGTGTACTGGTAGAGCCGGGTAAAACCGCCGAATTGACCTGGACCTTCAGCAAAGCGAGCAATCTGGAGTTCGCCTGCAACATCCCCGGTCACTATCAGGCAGGGATGGTCGGCAAGATTAGCGTCGCCCAGTAAGCGCTTCACACTCAAAGGCGGGAGCAAAGGCTGGTAGACTTATCGGGTTTATTCAGTCAGGTTTCCGCCATGCATCCCGCAGCCGAACACTCGCCGCTGGGCAAGTCCAGTGAATACATTTCTACCTACACCCCGTCTTTGCTGTTTCCGATCCCGCGCGCGGCGAAATGGGCCGAGCTGGGCTTGAGCGCCGAGACCCTGCCGTATAAGGGCGTGGACTTCTGGAATTGCTTTGAGTTGTCTTGGTTGCTGCCGTCCGGTAAGCCGGTGGTGGCGATCGGCGAGTTCAGCATTCCGGCAGATTCGCCGAACATCATCGAGTCGAAGTCCTTCAAGTTGTACCTCAACTCGCTGAACCAGACGCCGTTTGCCGATCGCCAAAGCCTTGAAGCAACCTTGCAGGAAGATTTGTCCATTGCGGCCGGCAAGCCGGTGGGCGTGCGGATTCGCAGTCTGAGCGAAGTCCAGGCTGAAGGCGTGGCCGGGTTGCCGGGCGTTTGCATCGATGAGCTTGATGTCAGCGTCCGCGACTACGAGCAGCCGCGGCCAGAACTGCTGCGCTGCGACGATTCGCAGGTGATCGAGGAGAGTGTGCACAGCCATCTGCTTAAATCCAATTGCCCGGTGACCGGTCAGCCAGACTGGGGCAGCGTTGCCGTGCACTATCGCGGCGCAGCGCTGGATCACGCGAGCCTGCTGGCTTATCTGGTGAGTTTCCGTCAACACGCGGACTTTCACGAGCAGTGCGTGGAGCGGATATTTCTCGACCTGCAACGCCTGTTGAAACCGGAGACACTCACGGTCTATGCGCGTTATGTGCGCCGTGGCGGTCTGGATATCAATCCGTACCGCAGCACTGAGGCGGTACAACTGCCCAACCACCGATTGGTCCGCCAATAAAGATCTAATGTGGGAGCGGGCTTGCTCGCGAAGGGGCCATAGCATTCAACATTGATGTTGAATGTCAGTCCGCTTTCGCGAGCAAGCCCGCTCCCACATTGGGTTGGTGGTGTTCGCCAGGTTGCATTCAATTCCGCAAAAATGAAAAAGCCCTGCTTCAAGAGCGGGGCTTTTGTATGTGGGGTGTCTAGATTCCCATGTTACCTAGCGCGAGCACGATATTGCGCAAGGTGCCGGCGATCGCGGGATGATCAACTTCGAAGCGTTCTACGGCGAGGTTTACGCCATCGGCCAGGTTGGTGCCCTGAGTTTTTTTCTCAAGTTCGAGCTCAAGCTCGATCTGTTGCATCAGCAATTGCAGATCGGCGCGTTCTGCTTCCGAAAGCGGTGGGTTTTGCTCCAATTGCTCGCGCAGGGTATTGAGCTGTTCTTGCAATTCGCGGGCAGGCATGGCGTTCTCCCTTTATTGATAGGCACAGGTATGGATCGCGGCACAGGCCTAAAGATCCATACCCTGACCTTAGAGTAATCCACTCCATCGCCGCGTGCATGATCTCGATCAAGATCGCTCGATCAGGGTTTTTCACCCTTGAGTCGCCGCAGGCCGATGTCCGCCAGGCAGGTGGTGAGTTCGCCCAGGTGATCAATCACCGAATGTACGCCGAGACTGAACAGTTGCAGCGTTGCCTTGCCGCGTTTGCGCTCGCGCTCTTGCTGGCTCAAAGCCTGCCATTCGCTGGGTGCCAGCCCGCACAGTGAGCCGCATGATGCCAGGCCGATAGTCCAAAGCCCGGCGTTGAGTCCTGACTGCAGCAAGCGTGGTTCACCGCTGACCAGTACACAGCCATCCAGGCGACTGACATTCAGCGTCATCAACGCCTGCCAGCAAGCGTTAGGGGCCGGCCATTGACGGGCTGCTTCGGTGTTGTGGGTGGGTTTGATCCAGTCCGGCAGCGATGCCGCGAGGGAGTGGCTGACCCCGGGCGGCAGCTCATCCAGCCAGGCGCAGGGGACGCCCTGGCGTTGCAAGCTGTGCAGGATATCCAGTGCTCCCGGGGTGGCATTGGCGGGTTCGTGGGGCGGCTGGTCGGCGCTGTGTTGGCGCGTCCGGGCGCCGAAATCGACCAGGCAGCCACTGAGGCCAAAAAGTACGGCAGTCAGGGCTGGAGCAGCTACGGGTAAGGCTTCAGCGTGCGGCATATCAACGTCCCTGAAATAGCATCGCAGGCTAGCCGTTGCCGATGACAGTTGAGTGACATCCGTATGAATGGAAAAAGGCAAAACCGAGTCCTGTTGCAAGACTCCTCTGGAGGGATGCTGCCTAATCAGGTAGTTCCACCTTATACTAGCCCGATTACCGCCAGGGCATAGCGCCCGCGCCAGAACCATCCAAGGAGTTTTTGCTATGCGCTGGAGCAATCGTCTAGCTCAGCTTTGTGTGTGTACCAGTATCATGTTGGTTCCATTTGTGGCTCAGGCCTCGGAAGAAGACCCTTGGGAAAGCATCAACCGGCCGATTTTCCGGTTCAACGATTTTCTTGATACCTATGCCCTTAAACCCCTGGCGCAGGGCTATGAGGCAATCACGCCGCAGTTCCTCGAAGACGGCATCCACAACATGTTCCGCAACATCGGTGACGTTGGCAACCTGGCCAACGACGTCTTGCAGGCCAAGCCTCGCGCTGCTGGCGTCGACACCGCGCGCTTGTTGATGAACACCACGCTTGGCGTGGCCGGGTTCTTCGATCTGGGCACCAAAATGGGCCTGCAGCGCAACGATGAAGACTTCGGTCAGACCCTCGGCCACTGGGGCGTGGGCAGCGGTCCATTCGTGATGCTGCCGTTCTTTGGTCCGAGTACTCTGCGTGATGCACCCTCCAAGTACGTGGACAGCTACACCAAACCCTACCGTTATATGAATGACATTCCGGCGCGCAATATGGCATACGGCCTGGATGTGATCGATACCCGCGCCAGCCTGCTGTCGGCCGAGAAGCTGATCAGTGGCGACAAATACGTGTTTATCCGCAATGCCTTCCTGCAGAACCGCGAGTTCAAAGTCAAGGATGGCAAGGTCGAAGACGATTTTTAAGCCTGACTCTGCAAACACAGAAGGCGGCCACGTGGCCGCCTTCTGTGTTTGTGTCCCGGATTAACTCATCTCCAGGATCGTAAAACCAAGTTTCTGACTGCCGCCGTCCTGTTCTTTAATCCAGACGACCTCTGTGTCGGCTTCCAGACCTTTGAGGGCGGCATGTTCAGAGTCAATCCGTACCTTCAGCCTGTCGCCCACCTTGAATGAGCGTGGAGCCTGGACTTGCATACCGCTGCTGGAAAGGTCCACGCAGACCGCTGGAATCACCTGGCCAGCGTGGATCAGGGTGACCTCGGCATCCACCCGCATGCGGATGTAGTCACGTTTTTCGCTGTAGTCACGGTCATTTTGACTCATGGGCTCTGTCCTTCGATTCTGTTACGGATTTGCTTGTTCTTATAACTCCCGGTGATTTGCGGTGTAAAGACGTCAAGCGACCATCCGCATGAGCTTGAAACGCCCCGCGGATGGGAGTACCGTCTGCGCCTTAGAAGGGCACCTCTGATTAACGCGCGAGTAGGGCAACAGCTCAAAAGTCTGCGACCCGGAGAGGCTAGAAAGCGAATCCAGTAGTGTGAGCCCGGCCAATGCCTCGCCACCTACGCCAACCTAATTCTGGCGCCGTTTGCCCACATGCAAAAAACCAGTGCCACGCTGCTGATAATCGATGACGACGAAGTAGTACGCGCGAGCCTCGCGGCCTATTTGGAAGACAGTGGATTCAGCGTCCTTCAAGCCAGTAATGGCATGCAGGGTCTTAAGGTATTCGAGCAAGCAAAGCCCGACTTGGTGATCTGCGATCTGCGTATGCCGCAGATGGGCGGACTCGAGTTGATTCGTCAGGTGACTGACCGTGCTCCCCAAACACCGGTGATCGTTGTCTCGGGCGCCGGCGTCATGAACGATGCTGTCGAGGCCTTGCGTCTCGGGGCGGCGGATTACCTGATCAAGCCCCTGGAAGATCTGGCAGTGCTCGAGCACTCAGTGCGCCGGGCACTGGATCGCGCGCGCCTGTTGCTGGAAAACCAGCGCTACCGCGAAAAGCTGGAAGCCGCCAATCGCGAGCTCGAAGCCAGCCTGAATCTGCTGCAGGAAGACCAGAACGCCGGGCGCCAGGTGCAGATGAACATGCTGCCGGTCAGCCCTTGGTCGATCGACGAGTTTCAGTTTGCGCACCAGATCATTCCGTCCTTGTACCTATCCGGTGATTTCGTCGACTACTTTCGGGTCGACGAGCGTCGGGTAGCGTTTTATCTGGCAGACGTTTCCGGTCATGGCGCGTCTTCAGCATTCGTGACGGTGCTGTTGAAATTCATGACCACGCGGTTGTTGTTCGAGTCCAAGCGCAACGGCACCCTGCCGGAGTTCAAGCCTTCGGAAGTCCTTGGTCATATCAATCGAGGCCTGATCAGCTGTAAGCTGGGCAAACATGTCACGATGGTCGGTGGCGTCATCGACGAGGAGACGGGTTTGTTGACCTATAGCATTGGCGGTCACCTGCCATTGCCTGTGTTGTACACCCCAAACAGTGTTTGCTATCTGGAAGGGCGTGGTCTGCCGGTGGGCTTGTTCAATGAAGCCACCTACGAAGATCGCGTACTGGAATTGCCGCCGACATTCAGCCTGACGCTGATGTCCGATGGTATTTTGGACCTTTTGCCCGAGCAGACACTCAAAGAGAAAGAGGCCGCCTTACCTGAAAGGGTGAGAACGGCGGGCGGCAGCCTGGATGGTCTGCGGCAGGTTTTTGGATTGGCCACGCTAGGGGAGATGCCGGATGATATCGCCCTGTTGGTGTTGAGCAGGAATCTTTAATGAGTACCGGTAGAATCCAGTTCGCCGAGCAGGACGGCACCTTCGTCCTGAAGTTCATCGGTGAAGTTCGCCTGACCCTTTGTTCGGCGTTGGATGCGACTATTGAGAGGATCTTCACCGCGCTGAATTTTTCAGCGATCGTGATCGATCTGACCGAAACCCGCAGCATCGACAGCACGACACTTGGCCTGCTGGCCAAACTGTCGATCCTTTCGCGGCAAAAGGTCGGCCTTTTGCCGACTGTCGTTACCACCCACGAAGACATCACCCGGCTCTTGCAGTCGATGGGCTTCGATCAGGTGTTCAACATCGTAGATCGCCCGATTCCGTGCCCGGAATGCCTGACCGACCTGCCATCCCAGGATCAGTCGGAAGAAGTGGTGCGGATCAAAGTGCTCGAAGCGCACAAGATCCTCATGGGGCTGAACGACTCCAATCGCGAAGCTTTCCACGACTTGGTGAACGCCCTGGAGCGTCACTGATCCCCTGAAGCGGTGAGCGCTGGTCCGGCCCCGTCGCAAGCAAGCCCGCTCCCACACGAGTCCTGCGTCGATCACACCAGCGCGATCCGACACCGATCCCCTGTGGGAGCGGGCGTGCCCGCGATAGCGGCATAACACTCGACAAATCCCTCAGCGCGAAGCCAGCAGTCTTCGCCGCCAAACCGCATAAAAAAGGGCGAACCCACCAGGGTTCGCCCTTTTTGCATCACGCTGAATCAGATCAAAGCTTGGCTTGCAGCAGCGCTTCGAGCTTTTCCTGGTCGCGAGCGAACTGACGAATGCCTTCAGCCAGTTTTTCGGTGGCCATGGCGTCTTCGTTGGAAGCCCAGCGGAACTGCGCTTCGGTCAGGCTCTGACGCGCTTCGCCAGCATGGCTCGGCGCCAGTTTGCGTTCCAGCTTGCCGTTATCGGCGGCCAGTTTCTCGATCAGTTCAGGACTGATGGTCAGGCGATCACAGCCGGCCAATTGCTCGATCTGGTTCAGGTTACGGAAGCTGGCACCCATGACCACCGTCTTGTAGTCATTGGCTTTGTAGTAGTTGTAGATGCGGGTGACCGACTGCACGCCCGGATCATCGGCGCCGGTGTAGTCGTTGCCGTTGGCCTTCTTGTACCAGTCGTAGATGCGGCCTACGAACGGCGAAATCAGGAACACCCCGGCCTCGGCACAGGCAACGGCCTGGGCGAAGGAGAACAGCAGGGTCAGGTTGCACTGAATGCCTTCGCGTTCCAGCTTTTCGGCGGCGCGGATGCCTTCCCAGGTAGAAGCGATCTTGATCAGTACGCGATCGCGGCCAATGCCAGCCTTTTCATACAATTCGATCAGACGGTGCGCGCGTTTCAACACAGCGTCGGTATCGAACGACAGGCGCGCATCCACTTCAGTGGAAATACGCCCTGGAATCACTTTCAGAATCTCTTGCCCAACCGCCACGCCAAAGCGATCACTGGCCAGACCGACATCGCCCTTGCAGTCGCTGACGCAGTCGTTCAGCAACTGGGCATAACCTGGAATGGCCGCGGCTTTGAGCAGCAGCGAAGGGTTGGTGGTAGCGTCCACCGGTTTGACGCGAGCGATAGCTTCAAAATCGCCAGTATCGGCAACAACGGTGGTGAACTGCTTGAGTTGATCCAGCTTGGAAGTCATTGGCGTGCTCTGTCCTGTGAGTCTGTTGACATTACCCGAGCGCTGACAGCCACTCAAGGGCAGTTATGCTTAACGACGGCCCCGACCGCAACAACCTGAAAACAGATGTTTGAATAGCGGGGCGTCATTCAGATAATTTCGATGCCAAATCAGCCGGCAGGTTCAACATGCCTGAGATCTACCGACCTTCGAGCAGCTGCGCAGCCTGATCCAGCAAGGCCAAAGGCTCCTTGGCCTTATGGATATCCACCGACAGCAACTGCCGAAAACGCCGGGCTCCCGGAAAGCCCGTGCCCAGCCCCAGTACGTGCCGAGTGATATGGTGCATCGCCCCGCCAGCCGCCAGATGCTCAGCAATATAAGGACGCAAACGCGCCAAAGCCTCAGCCCTGGAAATCACTGGTGCCGTACTGCCGAACAACTGCTGATCCACCTCAGCCATCACATAGGGGTTGTGATACGCCTCGCGCCCCAGCATCACCCCGTCGAACCGCTGCAAATGCTCGTGACACTGCGCAAGGGTCTTGATCCCGCCGTTGAGAATAATCTCCAGCTCCGGGAAATCCGCTTTCAACTGTGCCGCCACGTCATACCGCAAAGGCGGAATATCGCGGTTCTCCTTCGGCGACAACCCCTCCAGAATCGCAATCCGCGCATGCACGGTAAAACTCGTACAACCGGCATCCCGCACCTGACCGACGAAATCACACAACTGGGCATAACTGTCGCGACCATTAATCCCGATCCGATGCTTCACCGTCACCGGAATCGACACCGCATCGCGCATCGCCTTCACACAATCCGCCACCAAAGCAGGATGGGCCATCAAACACGCGCCGATCATATTGTTCTGCACCCGGTCGCTTGGGCAGCCCACGTTGAGATTGACCTCGTCGTAACCGTGCTCCTGAGCCATGCGAGCGCACGCCGCCAAATCCGCCGGGACGCTGCCGCCCAGTTGCAGGGCGAGTGGATGTTCGGCTTCGTTGTGACGCAGAAAACGGTCATGGTCGCCATTGAGGAGCGCGCCGGTGGTGACCATCTCGGTGTAGAGCAGGGCATGCCTGGAGAGCAGGCGTAGGAAAAATCTGCAATGGCGATCGGTCCAATCCATCATCGGGGCCACGCTGAAGCGTCTAGACACTGTAGAGCTTGAGTATACTGGGGATGCGGCTGATTTCTGTACCATTTCGCTCTACGTGTTCTAGGCCGATTTTAGGGGGTAAAAAGGCGTTTTTTGAGGAGCACTGGTACAATGTACCAATCACTTTCGGAATTGTACCAGTCGACTATGGCAACGATCAGAGCACGAAAACGCACCGATGGCTCAGTCAGTTACACAGCACAAATACGCCTGTTTCGCGACGGAGCGCAAGTCTACCAAGAGAGTCAGACCTTCGCCCGAAAACAGGCTGCTCAAGCCTGGGTGCGGCGACGTGAGGCAGAGCTTGATCAGCCGGGTGCGATCGAGCGAGCTAACCGAAAGGGTGTCACCGTCAAGGAGATGATCGAGCAGTACCTGGTGGAAATGGAGAAGGTCCGACCGCTGGGTAAAACCAAGCGAGCCACGCTCAACGCCATTGCTGAAACCGAGTTCGGCCAGATGGTTGACTCTGACATCAATAGTCAGCGGCTGGTGGACTATGCGCTTTGGCGCATGAGTAAGGAGGGTGGCGGTGTCCAGCCTCAGACTGCCGGCAATGATCTGGCGCATCTTGGTGCTGTTCTATCGATTGCGCGGCCGGCCTGGGGCTATGAAGTCGATATCCATGCCATGGGAGATGCGAGAAAAGTCCTGAAGAAGCTCGGCTACAACATGAAAAGCCGCGAAAGGGATAGGCGGCCGACAAAGGATGAGCTTGATAAGTTGCTGGAGCATTTTGTTGGCATCCTGCAGCGGCGCCCGAGCTCGATCAACATGCTCAAGGTTACCGGCTTCGCGCTGTTCTCAACCCGCCGACAAGACGAGATCTCCCGCATTCTTTGGGCGGACGTCGACGAAGCAGGTAAACGAGTGATGGTGCGCGACATGAAGAACCCGGGCCAGAAGATCGGCAATGATGTTTGGTGTCATTTACCGGATGAGGCTTGGCGCATTCTGCAGAGCATGCCGAAGAAGTGCGCTGAAGTCTTTCCCTACAACTCCGCGTCTATCTCGACTTCGTGGGCGAAGGCTTGCAAACTCCTGGAGATTGAGGATTTGCACTTCCACGATCTGCGCCACGACGGAGTGAGCCGGCTGTTTGAAATGGATTGGGATATCCCGCGGGTATCGAGTGTGTCAGGGCACCGGGACTGGAACTCGTTGCGGCGTTACACCCATTTGCGTGGGAGAGGTGACCATTATGCAGACTGGTCGTGGCTGGAGAAGATCATCCAGGCGCCCGTGAAATTGGGCGCCAGGACGTTGAAGTAGCTCAGCTGCTGTGTGGCGCGCTGTTCAACTGATTGTTTTCTTTAACGGCAGCAGCGCGCTGAGCATCCAGGTATTCGGAAAGGTCGGTGATGTGAACTCCTTTGGCGCTCTTTTGGCTCGCTTCCATGCGCGTAATGGGGATTTTTATCTGTCCTGCCATCACCTTGCGCTGGAACATGTCAGTGGTGAGGTGAGTGAAATAGTCCTTACAGACTCGGTCCAGGGGAATGACCACCTGACCATTGTATTGGGCCATGAGGACGAACAGCGTTTTCATTGTGCTTTTCCTTTAACAGGGGGTGATCTGCTTAAGCGCTCTGGAACACCCAGCAGCGCACAGTTGTAGGTTTGTTGAACATCGCGTTGCCAGCCGCTTGCGAAGCCCGAACCGCGCTGTATGTGGGTTTGTTGACCTCCAGTAACTTGTGACTGCGGCTTTCGACCAACAAGGCGCGCAACGTCTTGAGGTCGGCGAGGTTTTGCCGATGCTCACTGGCCTTTTCGGCGAACTCGTTGAGGTTGATGGCGATGAGTTTCGGGTCAGTGCTGTGGTTCACCTGCGGACCTTCGCCCAGGCTTTCAAGGTATTCAAAGACCTCCCAGAATTCGGCCACCAGTGGGTGATCAGCGCTGATTGCGGCCTGGCGTTCCAGAGCCATTGCGGTCAGTTGCTGCTGAGTGCTGACCAACTGGTTTTCATCCAGTGGGCAGATCAGGCACAGGCAATCGACCAAGGCCATCATCTGGCTGTGGTTCTTGATAATCCGTTCGACGCGAATGTCTTTGAGCTGGCGCAGGCGTTGTTCGTGGATCAGCACCCGTTCAGCGAACTTCGTCATCACCTGCGGTTCCGCGCGGACAGCCTGCAATAGAAAGTGACTCAACTGCTCGACCGGGATCAGGTTCAGATTGTCGGCGGCTGTGCGGCTCTCTGTGGTGACTTCAGGGCGGGCAAAGTGCAATTTGACGATACGGGTCAGGATGGCCTCGGACGCGCTGACATCGGCGTTCTGGCTGATTGCGATCGTCCCGCGAAACGGCGGTTCATAGGTCTCGTTACCGCTGGTTTTCATCCCCTTAGTACCGAGCGTGCCGCCGCCGAAGAAATCCTTCAGTTCATCCCAGTCGAAGCCTTTGGCATGAGCTTTATCAGGCTCATTGCGGTCGCCCTCGATCAGTACCACTGGCATGTTCGACACCTGGCCCATGGCACGCTGGCGGCCAGCGCGGGTCGATTTGGAGGGGTCAAAACCCTCTTTCTCCTGGCCCAGCAGTTTCCAGAGGAAAGTGAGCAGGGTGGTCTTGCCGGCACCGGCTTCGCCCGTGGCCTCGAGGAAGGGGAAGGACTTGTATTTGGCCCGAATCTGCTCCGCGAATAGTGAGCCAAACCAGAAGGCCAACGCCACCACACCCTTGGCACCAAAACAGGTCCAGAGCATTGGCAACCAGTCTGAGCGGTACTCCTTGCTGTCACGCTGGATATGCATCGCAATCGACTTCTGCAGCGTTTTCAGCCGCAGCTTGCCGAACTCGAAAAAGTCCTCTTTGTTCACCTCACTGACGATGCCGTTGCGCACCGCCAGGTCGCCGAACACATAGGCGCCGTGCTGCTTGCTGAAGCCCACGTAGTCGATCGTCTCCACGGTTTTCAGGCTGTAGAGCTGGTCTTTCATGATCTTGTCGAGCTGCTGCCCGCTGCCGGTGAACACCGCGCCGGCGGCCATGCTCAGTAGGCGTTTCTTGAACTCGCTGGCTGCTGCGACCTGGCCGCCGGTGAAGGTGTTTTTGACACTGCCGCCGTCGTGGGGGAAATCGACGCGGAAGTAGTACCAGGACTCGTCGGTGACTTCGTTGCGCTGGAAGTACAGCGCCTGCGGGTAGCAGTTGGCGATTTCCACGACGCCGCCGCACTGACGCAAGGCCTTATCCCGACGCTGCTTGTCATTGAGCAACTGATCTTCGTGACGCTCGGAAGACTCCAGCGCCTGCATGGCCTTGTTGAATTTCTCCAAATCCATCTTGAACCAGTACAGCCGGCTTTCGAACCCGAAGTGAAACTCATGGCGTTCACGCCATTCGTACATCAGCACGCCTTTCTCGGCGGCGCTTTCAGCAATCAGCAGGGCGCCATAGTGGCGGGCGGCTTTCAGGTCGTTATAGATCTGCTCGGCACGCTGCTCGCTGTCGTCGATAAACTGCCAACGCTGGTGCAGGTCATTCCAGTCAACCTTGCGGCTGTCTGGCTGGTGGATCTGTGCCGCTTCGCATTCATAGCCGAGGGCGCGGGCCATACGCACCCAGCGCTTGGTGTAGCGATGGGCGCCAGGCTCGTTATCCAGCGCCCAAATCAGCTTGGGCAGCTTGCCACCTCGCAGGCGTGCCAGCTCTTTCAAGGAGTCTTCGGGGAAGGCGTTGGACGACATGGCCGACGCAGCGGCGATGCCGTGATGTGCCAGTGCAATGGCGTCGAAAATGCCCTCGACGATCCACAGCTCTTTGACGTTCAGAAGATCGATGCACGGTGGGCACCACCACACACCACGATAAGTTTCACCTGGCTTGAAGCGAGCTTTCATTTTGCCGAAGCGGTGCGGTCGGTCAATCAGCCGTTCCCAGTAGCCGCCTTTGTCCAGGGCGAAACGCACTGTTGCACTGCCGATATTCAGTTCGCGGGAAAAGAAGGTTTCCTGAGTAAACCACCCCTGAATCAGATCAAGGCGAAAACCCCGGGCAAACTCCAGGTAGGCGCGTGCGGTTGCGGTTGGGTGCTGGTCGGTTGCTGGTGCGCGTTTGCTCCAGTCGCCGAACAGGTCTTCGTAAATCTCTTTGACATGCCAGCTCTGGCCGCACTTGCTCTCGCGACCGCAAATGATCAGCCATGGGTTGGAATAGTGGGTGTACAGCTCTTTTTTGCCACAGGCGGGGCATTTACCGCCGCGCATGTAGTCGGTGCTCGCACGGTGTTTCAGACCGTAGTCGGACTCCAGGCGTTGCAAGACATCGGCGCGTAACGCGTGTTCCATTTTCATCGGGGCTTACTTCACATCGCCGAGGCTGTATTTAAGGGCGCCCATCAGGCGTTTTTGCGCAGCCATCACCGGGAAGGCCGCGAGCAACGAGCCATGCCGTATACCCTCGGGGACCAAGCGGAAACGATCGTCATACCAGTACTGGTTGAACTGCACCGAGTACTGCATGCGCAGTGTCTGGAGCAGGATTTCGGCCTGCTCTCGGGTCAGTTTTGCGGTGATGGCGACATCGATTTCCATGGTCCACCTCGGATTTCGGGCAAAGCTCACCCAAACCCACGGAGTCGGGGTAGGGCAGAACGTTTAAAAGGGGCTTACTGAGGGGATTGCTTGTGCGCGGAATCGCGCTGGGCGAGCAGCCTGCGGGGGAGAAGGCGTGCCGGGACCGGATAACGCAGATCGGCGCGGGTGTCGATCAGGTGCACCACCGTGCAACAGGGGCCACTGCCCCAATCGACGCCGATCCATTTGCGCCGGTTGATCACTTGTAATTCAGTCCAGGCGTTATGCACCAGCTGCTGAGCGATGAACACCGGCACTTCAAGAGCCGTGGTCATATGTCTGACGCAGTTGTCGTACAGCAGATCCGAATCGATCAGGTATTGCGCTTCGTGGCGTCGCAGATAGGCGAACGCCGCTCGCTGCATGCTGCTGCGATAGTCGTGGGTCAGTTGCTCATGGTTCATAGCGCACGCTCCAGTTCCATTTGGTCTAGCAGGTCGGGGTGATCGTCGGCGGTCTTCATTGCGGCGCGGCGCAAAGCGATGTCAGCAATGGGCAGCTTTACGCTGGGATTGGCCATGCCGCTGGGGCTCATCTCGTGAGTCATTTCGAACTCGGCCCGCACTGACCAGCCACAGGCCTCGTTAGTGCATTGCAGGTAAGCCACCCGCAGAAAAATGTGCGTGCCTTCGCTGGTGCGGATACGCATGCGGCCGTGGCAGTGGGGGCAAACCAGCTTGTAAGTGCTCAATGTTTGCGCTCCTTGCTGTGCAGCTGGATGGTGGCCAGCACTTCAGAATGGCGCGCAGACATGTAGCGGTGGTGAGAGCCAAGGATTGCCTCGGCTTCACCCGGCTCAACCACTCCGTCTTCCAGAGCTTTGGCAATGATCTGATCAACGTAACCGCGCTTAGCCGCCGCATTCACTGATCGGCTGTAGAGATCGACGTTATCCAGCGTTTCGGGCTTGGCCAGCGGCACGAACATGCCGCCGTACAGGGCAGCGATGTACTCGGGGAGGTGGGTGGTGCCAGCGTCTTGCTCGAGTAGATGAATCTGCTCGTCGCTTAAAGGCCGGCTACCGGCGTTTTCATAGACATGGTTATCGAACTTCTTGAGTTCATACCCGAGCCGGGCGGCAGCGCATTCGCGTCCGCCGGGGTAGTCGCAGATTACTGCGCTCATCACTTGCCGCTTGGTCGTTAGAATTGGGCGTTTCATCTTCTGGTTTCTCCCTGGAGTCATCGCCCCTACAGTTGATTCATACAGCCTCGGGTTCAGAACTCAGCTCAGCAGAATCCACGAGGATGCCGGGGAGCACTTCCTTGCCAATCATCCTGGAGAGGTCTCGCAGGATGCGGAACGACAATCGACCGCGAGGCAGCGTGTCGTGACCAGCCCAGCGCTGCACAACCTGGGTCACCGTGCGCGGCTCATAGCCGTGACTGATGGCGAATTGGCGGAAGTTGCTGCCGTGTTCGATCAATCGGGCTTGAATCTGGCGCTTTTCCATGGCTTGGCTCATGGTTGATGTGTTCCTACTTGGTTAAGATGTACTCATATGACGTAATGATAGGCACCCAATTGGAAATGTCAACGAATAAAGATGTTCAAATGGAAACTTCTCAGCGCTTGCGAGAAGCAATCCAGGCGAAAGGTCTAAAGATCAAAGACTCTGCAGAGATATGCGGTATCCCTTACCGTTCGTTGCAGAACTACACGCTTGGGTTACGTGAACCCAATGCGGAAGCTCTTCGTAGGATAAGTTCCCGATTGGGTGTTTCTTCAGATTGGTTGCTCACCGGAGAAGGGGCAATGCTTCGCGGTGCTTCAGGCGCGGCTTTCGAAAATCCGGCAGCTAACGCCCAAGAAGAAATGATCCTGGCATTGTTTCGCTCGTTGGGTGAGGCAGGTAAGCGGGAGATACAAAGCGCTGCTGAGGAAAAGAAACGCCTAATGGATGTCGAGCAGCGCCTAAAGGATTTGACTCAAGCCCTTGCCGATACCAAACGGCCAGCATAATCTGTACCCATTAAGAACGGATCAGTCAGACAGGGACGCCGGAGATCCAGCCGCTACAGCTAGGTTATAGCGCTGGCGAGGTGCCGAGTTACGTGGCCTCAAGCCAACATATGGACGTGATTTATGCTGAATGTAGACCTCTCTCTCGTACCGCTTCCAATTTCTTTTCCTGATGCGTTGGCTGAAGCCAGCAGGGGTTTGGAAGTTGGTACTCTCAATGCAATTGAATTTCTGTGCATCAATGCAATAAAGAAAGAGAACGTTTCGGGGCGCGCGCATGTACTTTGGTGGTTGCACGCTTAGTTTGGCTGATAATATTTTATTTGTAGGGGAAGTATGCATTCTTTTCGTCCGTATTCGCTTAAGATATTTGACAAATATTTGCCGGGAGATATTCCTGATAAGTACCACGTTTTAGATAGTGTCCGCTCAAAAGATCTCTTGGATTTTATTGAGGCCTTTCTCAAGTCGTTAACTCATAACGTACATGATGATGTGGAAACTAAAAAAACCATACGGGTTACAGAGTTGCATCGTAAAGATCGCAGTGTTTATGGTTGGGTTGAGTATGGTGAGTACGGTATTCCTGGTGCCATATACAGCCTGGCAAACAAAGCGAAGACCTACGATAAAAAGCATGATGATTCGGATGTGCGATTTTTCTACTTCAATTTCTGTGTGCCTAGCAACGGTAAAACAGCTGTTGCATTGTTGCATAGTGCCGGGAATCGAGGTATTAAATCATTTTTCATCGAGAAATTTAATGCTTATTTTAAACTGCAAATAGATCTTAATGTTAGGATGTCTCCTCTTTCTCATGAGAAAACAATAAAGGAGTGGCTTGATAACTCAAGTGTGAAAGAGCTACGTTTATCAAATTACAATGTAGATCTAGCTGGTGATCTTGCTGATCAGCTTGATGTTGATCGTACTGAGTTTGTTATTAAGCCGAAGAGAGGTGGTGGATTTGGATCTTTTTCATTTCTCCAGTCGAAAGCTGCAAACGGCGGAGATAGTCCGGTTGAAATATTGAGTAAGATCTCTACTGACGTTCGTGCAGTTATTGAATCAAACGGCCGTAAGAAAATAGTTTCGTTAAAAATGAGCGACCCAATTGCGGCGATCGAAATCACCGAAGACAATGTTGATATAATAGATGGGGCGCCAGATCGAAAGGGGCTGCATAATTATGCTAATATCTTAATGAAGGAATTCATAGATAAGGTCTCAAGATGAGTAAGAAAATCAAGATCGGTTTTATTGTTCGAAAGCATTTAATAGCTGCTATCTATGATGCTGAAAAGAAGAAGATAGATTGGTCTGATTTTTTTGTTTTTATTGTTGCTCCTTTCGTGTTGTCTGGGTTGTTTTATTGGCTTGGAATCTCAGATAAGTCCGGCCTCATAAATTTATTGATGTCGGTTTCGTCTATTTTTGCAGGTTTGCTTCTAAATTTATTGGTTTTGGTTTACGACCAAAATAAACGAGTTCAAGAGAAGCTAACTGTGTTCGATGTTAAATATACGAAGTCGCCAAATCTAGAAGCAACTTCGCTTGCAGAGTTGATGGTCGAGCCAACGAGTTCAATTCGGGGCAGTGCTTTGTATGAGCACTATTCTCGACATGCACAACTTCTAAGTGAGTTGTTGTCGAATATCTCCTATGCGATTCTGATCTCTCTGTTTTCGATTGCGACGGGGATTGTTTCTTATTTGCTCAAAGATGCATACGCTGCGGTGAGCATGGCGGGAATGCAAATTGATATTGATTACAAGGCGGCCCTTATTTCGGTATCTATTTTCTTTTCCCTAAATCTGCTTTTGACGGTACTTATGATAGTTAAAAGAGTCTATAAACTAATATCTAGCCCCAGTTGATGATTGCATAGGTTGAACTTGACGCATCAACGAACGATTTAGAGAAGGTCGTTATGGAAACTGATTTTTGGGTGGGAATTGGCGCTAGCCTAGTCCTGCTGACTCTATCTACAGCCGCTCATGCAGAGTCCTGCGAAACGATTCTTGCCGGGCTACAGCAAGAAAGGCATCTAACCCAAGTCAAGCAGTCACCAAGCAATCAAATGACAGAATACCGTGACGGGCCAAGTATCACCCTGTCGGTCAGCTGCGCACTCGGCAATCCCAATATTGCAGTCTCTTGGGATGGCCCAAAGCCGGATGAACAGTTTTATGATCTGGTGGGACGTGCCGGCAGTCTGGTTTCCGCGTGGCCAGCTGCCGATGTCGTCAAGTTTACGAAGCAATGTCGCCGAGAGGCGATCAAGGACAGTGGTGAGATCGCAACGGTCGAGCAAAAAGGGCTGGCCATTGAATGCCAAGCGTTCACCAGAGATGGCGGGGGTACGACCATCTCCGTTTTCTCTGAGTAGAGTGCCTGCGACTTAGCTCCGTCTAGCACGGGTTTGTTGTTTCTGTTTTGGCTACTCCTATCCTCTGCCACTCTCGATCCACCGCAGCCGCTTTGGCTTACTTTGATCTCCAGCGGCAACAGTCTTTTCTAGCTGGTGTCTTCTGGCTGTTTGCTTTCACAGCAAGACCCCAGTTCGGGCCAAATCAGCCATCCTCAATCGTCGATATCAGGATACAAAACCTTGCCCAGTATCCACGGCTCCACGACCTGGCTGTGAATGTTGCGCAAGTATGAGCCCCATTCCTCGCGGCTGTGAGCATTCGGGCCGGTGATGGTCAGGAGCAGATATTCGTCGCGAAAATCATCGTAGGCATAGATCAGCCAGAAGTCGTTATCGGGGTCATTCAGGAGGGCGGTGCGGTAATACTGGCGACTGGTTTTGGCCCAGCGTACTTGCGTTTCCTGGGTGCTGGCCAGATGGATGTGATGCATGTCGGTGAGGTCGAGTTTTTCGTCTCTACCAAAAATGTCGGGCAGATCTCCGCACACTTTGTAGTTGTAGAAGTGTGCGGAGAAATTTTGCCAATTGGCGATTTCTTGAAACAGATCAGATATTTTGACTGCGGGCATCCAAGCCTACTTAGAGGCTGGCAGCTTGCCAGTGACCACGAACGCGTCGAAAGCTTTTTGCCCGTCACGCGCGGCTTGCCGAACGTCAAGGAATGTCAGCTCATGGCTGACGACCTTTTTGCGCGGCTTGTCGATTTTTTGGGTGGTGGCCATGGAAGCCTCCAGAGGGTGTGTATTCATGCTTGAAAGCTTATGCGATTAATCATTTTCGAGCAAACCGGTCAGCTGTTGGTCGCTTGCATCCGCAGCCACTCGCGATCCACCGCCCGTTTCGCCGTTTTCTCACTCGCATACAACCACCGCAACCGCCTCGGTTTGCTCTGATCCCCCGCAGTTGCGGTCTTTTCCTTCCCGTTTTTCTTGTCGCGGTAGTAGGCAATGATGCCGGTGTAGTCGCCTTTGTTCTCTTCGGTCAGGTCCTCGACAGTGTCCTCTGGCAGTTTGCTTTCCAGATCCAGACTCATGGTGTAACCATTGTCTGCACTGAAGCTGTGTTGCACGTTGCCGCCGTACCAGATGATTTCGTCGATTTCGTCCTTCACGCCCTGGAGCGTGTAGGTCAGTTCGGGGATCAGATCCGGCCGCCCCATGGCGAGGGTGTAACTGAGTGTCGCGCTGCTGCGCTGCAGGCGGTTGAATTCGGCCCGGGCGGCGCGCAGTGCTGATTGTCGATCGCTGTAGGTGTGGCGCAAGTCTTTGAGGTTTTCGCCGCCACCGGCGATGGCTTCCTGTTTCTTCGCGCTGTTCACGTCGTAGAAGTAGGCGCGTACACCGTCGTAGCTGTCGCGGTCGGCTTGCAGGTAGCGGTGCTGGTCACCATCGGCACGAGTGAGGGTGATGTGAGGCAGGTCCATACCGCTGGCAGTTTTGCCGCCGCCGGCCGGAATGCACAACAGGCAGCCGGCCTTGACCGTAACCATTGCGTCGAACTCTTCGCCAAGGCGACTGATCAAGTTAGCGTCGGACTCGTTGGCCTGGTCGAGCTGCAGGATGGGCAATCCGTCCAGGGCACCGGCGATGGTCGCGGTGAGGCCATTACCGATGGCGATATCGCCCAGGACGTCGCCCAGTGTGGTGTTGCTCCAGCTGCGTTCGCGTTTGGTCTTCAGGCCTTTGCGCAGATCCGCCGATCGAGCGCGGATGCTCAGCACGTCCGGTGCGCCACTGTGTTCGGTTTCGTCGACGGTGTAGGTGCCTTTATCGACCAGACCGGTATCGCTCCAACCCAGCCACAAGCGCACCACGGCACCCTTGGGCGGTATCGCGAGCAGGCCGTCGTGGTCGCTGAGGGTGAGGCTGAGTTGGTCGGCCTCAATGCCTCGGTTGTCGGTCAGCTCCAGGCTCATCAGCCGCGGACTGATCAGCTTGGCAATGTCGTTACCGTCTACCGTGATGCGGAACGCCGGCACCGGGTAGGCGGCATCGCGCCGATAGCGCTCGGCGGTGTCATTTAGGAAACCGGTGACGCGGGACAGGGCGGCATCGATCACAGCAACGCTCTCATGATGCTGACACCGGCGGCAGTACCGGCACCGATCAGGTCTATGCGGTCATCGTCAATGCGCTTGAGGCTGAGGGTGAACTCAATACGCCGTGGCGTGCCATCGCGAAAGAACAGGGTCTTGGTCTCGCTCAGGCTCTCGATCACCCACAGCCCGTAGATCCGGCCGCTGCCTTCGACCATGGGCCAGGCCTTGCCGGTGTTGGCCATCAGGCGCAAGGCGTCGAGGCTCAGGGCGCTGCCGGCAAGTTCCGGGAGGATGACACCGGGTAACGTAATGGAATCATCCCCGCGCCCGACAAACTGCCGCGCGGGCGCTGCGCCGATCCGGTTGCTGCTGGCGTGGCGCCATTCGGTCTGGCGTTGCAGCTCCTGATAAGCAGCGGTGGAGAGGCTGAAAACGAACATCCCTAGGGCGAGCATCATGATGATTAATCCAAGTCAGACAGTTTGCTGCGACGGCGGGCCGATTTTTCGTGTTCAATCCGGGCCAGCATGGCGCGCAGGGTTTTCTCCATGTTTTGCATGTCCATGCCTGGTGCCGCAGGGAAGTTGATTTCGTAGGTGTCGTGGCTGTCGTAGACGGTTGTGCCGGCGCTGCTGATCGGCGGGCGGCTATCGACCGTTAACCCGGGCATTGAGGCGGTACCGAGCCCTGTCGTGCCGGCTGCCGTGAGTTGCTGGCTCATGCGGGCCATCGCACTGAGTGGACCTTTCTGGCCGCCTTCCAACCCTTGCGTGAGGCCGGCCATGGTGAAACCGCCCAGCTCGGCGAACACTCGCGACGGGCTATGGATGCCGAGCTTTTCCTTGAACCAGCCAATGGTTGAATCACCGATCGAGGTGATCGCGCCCTTGATCTGTCCCATGCCCGCGAACAGGCCATTGACCAAACCGTTGATGATCATGTTGCCGAACTCAGTAAAGCGGCTCGGCAGATCTACGCCCAGATAGCTCAGCACGCCGGCGAAGGCCTGGTAGATCAAACCGATAGGGCTGAAGTTGGCGAGGGTGGTGAGGATGCCGCCGATCCCGGCGCTGAAACCGGCTTTCATTTCCGTCCAGGTATTGGCGAAGTAGAGTTTCACCGCGTCCCAGTTTTGGTAGATCAGGTAAGCGGCACCGGCCAGTACAGCCACCACCGCTCCAATGGCGAGAGCAACCGGGTTTGTAGCCAGGCCCCAAAGGGCAATGCTGACGGTGCGTAGTGCGGTGAGCAGTGCACCGCTCAGGGTGCTGGCCAGCATCTGAACGGCTTGAACGAGCATGGGAAAGGCGTTGCGTGCAAGACCGGTAAGCGTTGGTAGCAGCTTCTGCATGACCTTGTGAGTGCCACCGCCTTGCATCCCAAACATCGCCATGCCGTAGCGGACCACGGCGAAGGGACCAAGCAAGCTGGCCAGGGTTAGCGCCAGGCCGCCGAAGACGAGGGACAGGCCGGCCACTAACGCAATAACCTTGACCAAACCACCTGCCAGTTTTGGGTTTTCCCTGGCCCATGCCCCTACCTTGTTGGCAATCTCGCCCAAGGTGTTGATCAGCTCTTTCAGCTCGGGTGCGACGGCGGCCGCGAACTCGGCCATGGCATTGGTGAAGCTGCCTTCAGCGGCTTCCATGACGTTGGTAAGGGTGCTCAACTGTTCGTTGACGCGTGTGCGCAGATCCGCCTGATTCTGGAGCTTTTGCTGAACTTCTTTATAGCCTGCCAGCCCCTTGTTCATCATGGTGTTCAGGGTGGTCATAGTTTCGGAGTCGTCACCGAACAGATTCTTGATGGTCTCCGTTCGGTCTTCGTCATTGAGCGCCTTAAGCTTTTCGACCTGAGCGAAAAGGTTCTCCAGACCCGCGAAATTGCCCTTTTTATCGGTGAAGCTGAATTGAACCTTCTGACCTTTTAGCTGGTGGATTTTATTGACGTTGCCGACTTTGTTCTTGTCCAGACCCGCCTGAAAGATCTTCCGATAGGCGTTACCGGCCGCACCACCTTCCATACCGGCCTGGTCCATCATGACCAGCAGTGGTGCCAGTTCATTTGCTGCGTCAAGTCCCGACTTCTTAATCGTGTCCATGACCGGCGCGATCTTGCTGAAGCCCTGAAGCATGTTCGTGGGGTCAACACCCGAGTAAAAACCACGCTGGATGGTGTCCATCAGCGCCATCATGTCCTTCTCTGAGGTGCGGGTGGCGTCCTGCATTTTCGCCGCGAACTCAGCCGCGGCTATCACTGGCATTTTCAGCTGAACACCCAGATAAGCGGCTGCTTCGCCGGTACCGTCGTAGATGCTTTGTGCGCTGAGACCCTGACGCCGCAGCATGGTCATCATTTCCTGGAAATCAGCCGTGGTGCCGGGCAATCGATCTCCCAGCTTGGTCGCCAGATCACTGATTTTCTGGAAGTCTTCGGACACCTTCCCGGCGTCGTCCATCATCGACACTTTGAGCTGTGTGGCAGAGTCTTCGTTCGGAGCAAAGGCCTTGATAGCGGCTGCAACGGGACGACTTGTGGCATACCCGGTGACCAAGCCAGCGGCCCCGGTCACGGCCATGTTGCCGGCGAGGCTCTGGGTTTTTTCCATTTGACCGCGAGCCGCCGTGAGGCGTTTCTGTTGTGTGTTCAGGGCGGCAAGGCGTTTACTCTGGTCGCTGATGCTGGCGTTGGTGGCGTTGATCTGCTCGCGCAATTGGCGCTCATGGCTGCCGAGATTCCTGGTGCTGATCCCCGCGTCGTACAGCCTGGTGCGCAAGCGCTGGAGTTGTTCGCTCTGCTGCTGGTGTTGCTGCTTGAGCTTCTGCGCTTCGCGCACGGCGGTGCGGAAGTCCTTGGCCATGGCCTTGGTCGGCACGCCGATGGCGGCGAACTGTTGGCTGAGCGCGCTGACCTTGTCGCGGGCGGCGCCGAGGGCTTGCTCGGTCTGTTCGGCCGCCGCGCGTTGGGTACGCCAGGCGCTGACGTCCTTTTGCTGGGCGTTGAGTTCCTTCAGGCGGTCGCGGGCTTCCTTCAGGGCGCGGGCGGCGCCGATGCTGCCTTTGTTGATCGACTTCAGTGGCCCGCTGGCCTTGTCGATGGCGTTGAGCAACACCTGAAGTTTTAGATCATTCGCCATCGGTGGAACTCCGCACCCTGGCGCGTTCACGCCAGTCCATCAGTTCTTGCAGGCCCAGCTGATCCATGTCAGCCGGTGCCCAGTGAAAGACCACGGCCAGGTCGGCCATGGCGTCCTCTACGCAATGAGGGATGCGTCCGTCTTCACCGACTTCTGCAACAAAAAACCGGATATCTTGCTGCCGCAGGCGAGCAGGTCGGCCGGGTCCATGCCCGCCGCTTCCGGCGCGGTGATGCCGGGGCTGCTGATGCGTGGCAGGATCTTGATCAGGGTGGCGACGTCCATGTTCAGCAGCTCGACTAGCTGGACGCCGCGCAACTCGCCGGACGCGGGTTTGCGCAGGGTAATGCTGTCGATGATGGTCTTGCCGCGAGTGATCGGGGTGTCGAGCGTGACGGTGTTGTCTTCGACTGCCGGCAATGCATCGGTGGTGTCGTCGGTTTTCATGTGCTGCTCCAGGTTGTGGGGTTAGCCGCCCTCGATTGAGGGTGGTGGGTGTTAGATGCCCAAGGCGCTGCGCTGCTTTTCCAGCATGTCGACGCCGTTGACCTTTTCGATGAAGTTGAGCAGGTCGATTTCGATGATTTCTTCGTTGTCGACGATCAGCTTGTAGTAGGTGCAGGTGGTGCTGATGCTGTGTTCGGTGTCTTCACCGGGCTGGGCGTCGCCCATTTCGATGGTCTCGTGACGACCGCGCAGGACGACTTCCACCGCGCTGATATCGCCGGTGTCGTCTTGCTGGAACGAACCGGCAAAACGTAGCGCGATGCCCGAGGCGTTGACGGCGCCGAACTGGCGCAGGGAAATCAGATCCAGTCCCCCGGTCTTCCATTCAAACTGGATACCGTCGTCGGAGAAGCCCAGGTCAGCTTTGACCGGGCCGTTCATACCGCCGCCGCGATACGCTTCCATCTTGCGGCCAAGGGGCGGGAGGGTGACCGACTTCACCACACCCACATAGCTGTTGGCGTCGTTGAAGAGGTTGAGGTTTTTGAGTTTGCGAGGCATTGCCATGGCGGTGTTCTCCGGTGCGCTGGCACGGGGTTAACTCCCCTTGCGGGGAGCCCCGGGTTAGCTGTTGATCTTGCTGGCGAACTGCATCAGGTAGCGGTCGGTGATGCGCTGCCGCAACGTGAGGTCTTCCAGCGGTGGCACTGGCGTGTAGTCATAGTCGACATAGAGCTTGCCGGCCTTGAGGGTGTCTTTGTCGTTGATGTCTTCGGGGTACCAGCAGCTGCCGCCGATCAGGTAACCCGAGGCGATCAGCTCACGGAACTTGGCGTTGATGCCTTCGATGATGTCGCGCACCAGGGAGGCATGCATCGGCTTGTCCATGGCCCACATGTGCGCCTCGGCCATGGTGTCGGCGAGAATCTGCGCGGTGCGGGTGTAGTTCTCGAATGCAAACAGCGGATCGTCGCTGCAGGTGCGGCTGCCCCAGAAGCGGAAGCCGCCTTCGTTGATGAGGGTGGTGACCTCGTTGGCGTTGAGGTAATTGGCATCGGTGGCCGGGTTTTGCAGATCCCAGAACACGTCGGCGCTGATGCCGGTCACGCCGTTGACCGCAACGTTGGACAGGGTTTTGTGCCAGCCCGTCTCCTGGTCAATCTTGGCACGCAGGCCGAGGGCACGAGCCACTGCGGCAGCATTCACGGTCTTGCTGGTGGCGGTATCCCAGTTCAGGAAGTCCGGCCAGATGACCATCACTTCACGAGCGCCGAAATTCTCACGGTAGGCGACCGCTTCTTCTTTGGTTTTACAGTCCCAGGCGCTGACGTAATTGAAGGCGCGCAATTGCTGGCCGATAGCGACCAGGGCGGTGGCCACCGGTTGGCTGTCAAGACCTGGCACACCGAGAATGCGCGGTACCAGACCGACCTTGGCCTTGGCGGCGAGCAGGGCTTTCATGCCGGTGTATTTGCCGTCTGCTGTGGTAGTGCCGATCAGGGCACTGGTGGTCGCGGCTTCGTTTTCTCCTTCCTTGACGCGCACAACGATGACGTAGGGCTTGGTCTGGTCGGCGATGGCTTGCAGGCTGACGGCCAGGGTGCCTTTAACGCCGGCTTTGCCGACAGCAGTCTGAACACTGGCAACCAGAACGGGTGTATCCAGTGGGAATACGGTGGCGTCAGCGTCGTCGGCAGTGCAAACCAGGCCGATGACAGCAGTGGGGATCGTGCGAATGGGGCGGGTGCCGTCGTTGAGTTCGATGACCCGCACGCCGTGAAGATAATCGGCCATGGGTTTGCCTGCGCAGTGAATGGGATGACAGTGCACAGGCTGCCGCGCGCGCGCCGGATGGGCGAGCGAGGGGATTTGTAGGGGAAGTGGCTACAGGGCACAACAACGGTATGCCCCGTATCTGAGTTTACTGTGCCTGGTCGATGATCCAGGCGGGGGCTATAGGGCGATACGCTTGTGCGGGAAAGTCAGACGACTGAGGCCAGTCGCGCAGCAATTGTAGGTAGATCAGCAGTTCGCCGTACTGATCGGCATTCAAATTTGTCGTCATGGAAAGCTCCAGCTCGTCTCGATGCCGCTCTCGCAACCACTTGACGCCTTCAAGCTCGGCGTCGCGCCAAATACGCTCCTGAGTGACCCGGGTGTTCGGGTCTTCGACCGGGTCGATCAGCACCGGTCGCCCGTTTTCGTCGCCGACAATCACCTTGCCTTGCCGCTCGCCTGCTAACAGATCCGCTCGCTCTTTTGAGGTGATTTCAACCACGTCTGCCGGCATGACCTTATGGATGACGCTGTCGTAAAAGCCGCCCGTGGTTTCTGAATAGTGCAGTGACATGTCGTGCTCTCCTAATTACCAGCCCACTGCAATCCATGGGGCATTTGGCTGGCCGATAGAACCAACCGCGTAGACGTTAAAATTAGCCAAGCTTGCGTACATCACCCCGAGGCTTGAACTCGCTGTGGTTATTCCTCCGGTAAAGCTATTCCCTACCAGCGTCATAGCCATGGCAGTCGGGAAGGCAATCGGGTAAGTCACTGTTACTCCCGAGCCAGCAGTAACTGCACCCGCCGTCCCCCATTGAATAATCAGACTGCCAAGCCAGGTCGGGAACACGATACCGCCAGGGCTCCCTTTTATGATCGCAAAGCCCAAGCGCATTTTCTTTGGCGTGACCATGGTGGCGTCATCGGCACCGGCATTGACCAGGGTTTGGGTAGCGATTCTGGCAATACCAAGAGCGCTTTCGGTGGCCTGCGCAACCTTCGCTACAATGGCCTGAAACACCCTGAGGGCGTTCATCGGCTTGTTTGTATCCGCCCCCGTCTCTGCCTCTACCTGGCTCGCGAAAGTAATTCCATAGCCATTGATTGTGGTAGGTGCATCGGCCATGGCACTCCAACGAAGACCAGTCAGCCCAGCGCCAGAGGCATAAAACGGACCGGTGACCGTAGTTCCGACAGAATTCACCCGCACCCCGTTGCCCAAGTGCCATGGCTTGCTACCCACGGCCAGATAGACATTGTTGAGCGTGTCGTTAGCCCCCCAGGCCCCAGCACCGCCCAAAATGGTTCTAGGCGCAGCCTTGGTCACGGCATGCAAGCCCCCCGCCCAGCTCGCCGAGGTGGCGGCTACGACATTGACGCTACACGCATCGAGCAAATTGACAGGTCCCGACACGTCACCGCCAGAGCTACTAAACGCATCCGTGATGCCATAGCCCTCCAGCGTGGTTGGGTTGGAACCACCAACAACAATGCCACGGGCGTTGATATTGACCTGACGGTAAGAGCCTGCCGGTTTGTTGGGCGGCAGTACCCACAAAATGGACTCATCCACATACGCCCGTGTCGCAAGCACTACGCTGGGGTCAATTTTTAGTTCAACGTTCGCCGTGTTGCTGACGATCAGGTTCATCCGAATGATCTGAGTCCGACCTGATCCCTGTGTGAGCAACGGCTTGAACGTCGGCGCGCAGTTGGCGACGGCGACCAGGTCACCGTCGGCGTCATACAGACCGATCTCGTGAATCCACCAGCCACCAATGTTTTCTGGAATGACTTGCTCGGCAATGATGATGTTGGGGTTGTTTGGGTCAACCTTCACGTGATTCAGCGGGGCTCTGCGGCGCTCATTGATCAGCTTGGTTTGCTGTTCGCTGGGGACTGGCTCGGTGTTGTTGGCATCCCCCACGCCCATCTGTGCAAAGGTCCAGGGCACACCCAAGGCGTCTGCGTTGGCCTGCTTGGCCTTGCCGATAGCGGTAAGGATGGCGAAGAACTGGCTGTTTTGGTCGGTCATGGGTAGATGTCCATCGTATCGATATGGTGTTCGCGCCCACCGAGGCGAAGGAAGCCGCTGACCTCAATGTCACGCTGCGTTGGTGGGTAAACGCTGAGTTCGTCGCCTTCGTAAACACAGGCGCCAACGTGAACCAGGCCGGTGGTTTCCAGGCTGATTGCAAGACCTGTGAGGTGGCGGGTGAGGGGCTTGGCGTCGTCGATGAGCCAGGTCAGTTCCTGGTACATCTCTTCGGTGATACCGGTGTCCAGTACGCCGACCTTGAGGACAAAGGTGGCGCGGGGGCCGGGTGGAACGGTTTGCCACCATTCAACGACCTCGATCAGATACCCCAGCGGCTCAACGACACGGCGCAGCGCGCCGATGGTGCCCTTGCGCGAGTGGATGTAATACGCGGAACGAATGGCCGCACGCTTGGCGGCTTCGGGCCATTTGCTGTCCCAGCGATCCACCGAGAAGGCCCAGGCCAGGTAGGGCAACAGGGGGAGGGGGCAAAGGTTCGGGTTGTACAGCGTGCGCAACGGAATGGGCACGCGCTGGATCTGTGCCAGGGCATGCGCGGCCTGGCGTTCCAACGGCGTCGAGTTGCTCGGGAGAAGCGGCAGGTCGGCCATCACTCGACCCCCAATGCCAGATCAATGTGCGCGCAGTAGGGGGCCTGGTACTTGGTGGCGACGATATCGTCCCAGCCTTCCAGCATCACCTTGCGCACACCCTCGACGTGAAGGTATGCGTGCACGACGGATTCGGACACTTCCAGCCCCAAGCGTCGGCGCTGATGGGCAAATTTCAGCAGGCTGGCTTCGGCGGCTTTGAGGATCAATTCGGACTCGGGGCCAGCTGTCAGCAGGAAAATCTTGCCTTTGACCTGGTAGTTGATGATTTCGGCGCTTTGAACGGTCAGGCGGTCGGTGACGGGGCGGCGGTCGTCGTCGCTGAGGTAGGCTTTGACGATGGCCAGCAGGGCGGGTGGGGCGTAGCCGTCACCTAGGGCGGATTGCACCGTCACCACCGCTTCGGCGGGGAAGGGGCTTTCGGCCGTGGCGTCGGCCACCTGACCGTCAGCGGATCGGGCGTGAAAGATATAGCTGTTGCGCGGTCCTGCTGTGCTCAGGCCTTCCCACGCCATCTGCGCCCGTTCGCGCAGGCTGTCGTCGCTTTCCATCAGCTTCGGAATGGGCGGCACCGCGGACGGGTTGGCTTTCTGGATGGTCAGGCGCTTAACGTTGTAGTTGGCGGCCAGGTTTTCCAGGTCGGTGCCTTTGGCCAGGGCCAGCATGTTGGCGACCGAGGCCTCATTGACTCGCTGGCGCCAGATCATTTCGCGGTAGGCGTTCTCTTCCAGCAGCTTGGTCAGCGGCTCTGATTCCATGTCGAGGCGTGCCGCAATTTCGGCTTGTTCCTCGGCTGGCCAGAGGCTGATGGCGTACGCCTTACGTTCGGCAAGGATCTGTTCGTAATCGATCTGCTCGACCACTTGCGGCGCAGGCAGTTGGCTGAGGTCGATGGCGGCGAAGCTGTTCATACGCTGCCCCCCAGATGCAGGGGAATACTCAGGCTCAGCGGTTCGTTGGTGTCGACGATGCTGCCTTCCAGGTCCAGCGTCGACTGCCCTTGCAGTGTGGCGCCGAGGAACTGCACGCGGCTGAGACTGACCCGAGGCTCCCAGCGCATCAGCGCCATGACGGTGGCCGCGTAGACGCGCAGACGGGTGACGTCATTGAACGGATGGTCCACCAGCTCAGGCAGCAGGCTGCCGTACTCGCGGCGCATGACGCGGGTACCGATGCGGGTGGTCAGAATGTCGGGGATGGACTGCGCGATATGCTCCACAGTGCTGATGGCACCGCCGTTTTGTCGGTTCATAGCGGTGCACTCGTTTTGTCGTCGCCAGTTAGCACGCCGCCGTGCTGGTGTTTGACCAGACTGATGTCGGCCGCCACGACGTCAATCGAAACGGTGACTTTGCCGGTGACGTTCTGGTTGCCGGTCTGGGTGTAGTCACCTTCATGGGTGATCGGCCCGACGATGTGAATGCCACCCGTGCTGATCAAGTCCGTGGTCCCGCCGTCCACCAGCACGGCGTTCAGGTGGTGAGCCACGCTGTCGTACTCGATGACAGTGCCGTCGTGATAGGTGCGGCGGTGCAGACCAGGGCGATCGCCGTTGGCCGGATTGAGGTCGCTGAAAATGCCGGTCAGGGCGATGCCATTACCCAGTTGTCCCGATGGGCTGAACAGAATGACTTGCTCACCTTTGGTGGGCGGGTCCCATTCCTTGTCGGCACCTGCACGCAAGGTGATCCACGGCAGCCAGGCGGTGGTCAGCGTGCCGGTATTCACACGCACACGCGGTGGGTTCATCTGGACTTTCGCGATGGTGCCGAAGCGGATGAGGTTTTCGAGCAGGCGGGCGAGGGTGGCTAGATCGTTCATGGCGTCGATGGTGGCGCCGTAACTATATCAATGCAGCCTTGAGATCCTGTAAAAGGGCGAGCAACAAGGCTTCAGGCTACGCTGCAAGAACGCCCTATGAGCTCCACAGTTACCAGCAATCAACGGGTTTTGCCAATTGGACGCAGGTGGAAAAATGCGGAAAGGTAGCTTTTCTTCACTATGACATAATGCTTCTGCTATCCCTATTTTGAAGGTGCAGTTGGATTGTGAGCAGTTGCTCTTGGAGTGACTGGTATTTTTGATGATGTGTTTAAGGTGAAAGGTGGTTCTTATGGAAAAAAACAAATCGTTTGCTGAGTTTGTGACGAAGCAGTCTGATGGTAGTGAAGCCGTAAAATTCGATCCGGAGAAGGAGGTCGCAGAATGGAGGGAATATTTGGAGCAGCTATATAAAATGATAGAGCAGTATGTATCTCCTTATAAGGATGGAGATGCAATTCAGTTGGCTTTTTCTCCTGTATCTATTACTGAGGAGGCTCTGGGTCCCTATGTCGTTAATAGCTGTGTACTTCGGGTGGGCAATGTAAAATTTATTTTCACTCCAATAGGGACTATGTTGATTGGTTCTAAGGGGAGAGTTGATGTGCTTGGCCCAAATGGAAGAGGTATGCTCGCTTTGGTTCGCGGTGATGGCCCGAGAATTAACGTACGAGTCACTATTAATGATGGTTCTAAACCGGCTGTGTCAGAGTCGCCACTAAAACCAGAAGTAGAGAAAGAAGTAGGAGCAGATGAATGGAAGTGGAAGATTGTTTCAAACAAGCCACCGTATAAATATACAGAGATGACGGTTGATAATTTCTTGGATTTTCTTATGGGTCTGGCTGCATGAAGCGAATTGGATTCAATCCCTCTGGACTGAATCTGGAACTCGTCGAAATTGCCGATCATTTTGATTTGGTGAGTTCTTCTATGGCGGCGTTCTATGCAGAAGATAGTCCGTTGTTTTTAAGTCGACATGCTTTTTCAATGCCTGCTCAAATATTAAGTGAGTATCAGAGCGCTCAGCGTGAATTAGAGGTGTCGATATGTCTTACGATATTGGCCTCGTTGGAAGCTAAGTTTCGCTTGGATTATTTGCGGCGCGTAGATTTAAAGTTAAAAGATCAGCTTAGTCGGGCGTATATGAAATTGTATGGTCGTCACAAAAATAAGATTGGTTTTGAAGATCTCTTGGATGCATGGAAGCGCTATGCCCCAACGTCTGTTGTTTACGTTCGAGAGTTGAAAGGTGCTCTAGCCTTTCGGCATTGGTTAGCTCATGGTCGCTATTGGCAACCAAAACTTGCACGGACTCACGGATATACCGATATCTATCGATTAGCTCACGATATTATTAGTAATTTCCCTTTTGTACGCGTTGAGGGGATGGTGACTTCATGAACTTAGGGTTAGGTGGTTAAGCAAACTATCCCTGATCAGATTTATATCACCTTCAGTAAAGCCCAGAGCTTCGCGTTTTTCGTAATCCACATCCGGTGCACTCGGTTCGGCGCGATCCTTCAAACCGTATTGGTGCACCCTTGCAATCCGCGCAATGCGTCCCGTGAATCCAACGCTGATCGCATTGCCGTCGGCTTTGACCTTCAGAAAGCGTGCGGTACGCATTTTCTGGAACATCTGCACCTTGCGTTTGACCCGACCCTGTTTGCCCCGCAGGTTGCGCTTTTTACGGGGAGCGTACTTGCTCCCGTCCGGGTTCTGCTGAGCGATCACCCGTTCCTGCTGGCTACGGCGCAGGGCCTGACCAAGGCTACGGGCAAGCTGATTGCGCGATGCGGGTTCCAGCTGTCGGAGCAGGCCGGCGGCCCAGTCTTCCAGCGCTTCCAGTCGATTGGTCATTGAGGGACGACCCATTCACTGCCGGTGCCCTGGGCGCCGGGAGTCCATGCCGGGTCAAGAAAGTCAGCAACACGCTGCGGCTCGCCGGGATGTCGGATGGTGGTATTGCCTGCATCGTCCTTGCCCACCACCACGCGCTCTGTCAGCGGCAAAGTCAGGCTGAGGTCGACTTTGCTGTTGTCGAGAATATCGGCTTCGAACTGGATGCCTTCGGCTGACTTGTAGAGGTTCTCCAGCAGCTCGGACTGGTTCACGCTCAGCCAGCCGAGCAGCGGCAGCATGACACTGTCGGGGTGGCCGGCGAAGTCGGTGAGGATGACCTGTAGGTCGAAGCTGTATTCGAACGACAGGCTGGCTGCAGCGGTGCAACGGACCTTGCCATTGTCGATGAAGATCAGCAGCCGGTCGGGGTTGTGCTTGAGTTCTGCCACGGTGGTGAGCAAGTGAGTGCGTAGGCTTTCGGGCTTGTTCATGGTGCGGCCTGCTGATGCTGATAAACCATGTCGACCTGGCCCGCGCATTCCGCCCAGGCGGCTTCGACACGGTCCTGATCGGTGAGCTGGTCGCCGTTATTCTTGGGGCTGGTCGCCGGAAGGCGGCATGGCACTACGGCCGGACAGCCATTGACGATAAGCGTCGGCACCGGTGAGGGCGGGGCGCTCGCGCAGCCGGCGAGCAGCATCAGGCAGAGGCTGGGCAGCCCAGTCGCGTAGTTCGGCGTTTTCACGTTTCAATGCCTCGATCGTTAGTTCACGTTTGGCCAGGCCCTGGCGAAGTTGATCCTGCTGCGTGCGCAGACGGGCCTGTGCATCGCGTTCTTGTTGCAGGGTGGTGCGGAGGGTGATGGCGGTGGATAGGTTGCGGCCGGATTCTTCACGGGCGGCATCCACGTCCTTCATTGCCAGCTCTGTGTTCTTGTCGGCGACGGTGATGCGCTGTTCCTGGCCCCAGATCAGCAGCGCCAGAGCACCGAGCAGGGCAATGCCATACAGGGCCTGGCGCATGGTACTCATGCGCGGTACCAACCGAGTGTGTTCATGGCGCCGACGTCGAGTTGGTCAACGGGGCCGCGCACGATGATGACTTTGCTCTCGGGCATCAGGTAGCGCAGCGCCTCGATCAGTTGGCGCATGCCATCGTCTTCCGTATCCGTTGGCACTATCAGCAGGTCACCGTCTTGCACCTTCAACCTGCGCACGGCGTCGAGGTCGATCATGCCGCCACCGCCTGGCCACAGCCGCAGTCGGCGTGCCGTTCATAGGCGCGCTGCAATTTGACGTCGTAGAGGTTTCGCTTGTAGTCGGGGCCGTTGTAGAGCTTGGCGAACTCGGCCCATTTGCGGGCTTTCAATGCTTTGTGCAAGGCCGGGTCGGTTTCGATAAAGCGCACAAAGGCGTCGAATTGCTGCGATTCGTCGGCGCTCATGGCCGCGACAAAAGCTTGCACGCTGGTATAGCCCAGACGTTTCCAGTGAAAGCCCATGATCTGGAGCGAACCCCAGGACGCGGACTCCAGCGCGGCGGTGTCATCGATCAGTCGGGCGGTGCTCAGACGTTGGTGTTCGGCGGTACCGCCGGTATAACCGCCGGCTTTTGGGTTGACGATGGCCGGGTTGGTCATGACGAGCTGATCAGCCTGGCGCTTGAGTTCGGCAGGGTCATCGCTTTCGTGCCGTGGCGTTGCCAACTGGCGATACATGATGTGCCGTTCAAATAGGATTACCGGCTTGCCGTTGTCGAAAAAGCCTTTGCCCCTGGATTCGACTTCATTGATTGCGTAGACGCTGGCCAGCGGCAGGCCGAGACGTTCGGCGGCGTTGACCAGGTCGGCGTTTTTCAACAGTTGCCGGCAGTCACTACCGGCCAGTGCGGCCTGGGTTTTTGCACCGGCGATGCCATCGGCGACCAGGCCGACTTTCAGCTGATAGGTGCGTACGGCCGCCTCGGTGGCGTCACCGAAGTGGCCGTCGAGCATTAGCCTTGCGCCGTGGCTGTTGAGGTTTTTTTGCAAGAGGCGCACCGCTTGCGAGCGGTCGCCGTGACGGAGGGTGGTGGTCATGCGCTGGGCCTCAGCAGGGCGGCGACGTTGCCGCGAGAACGGAAGATCAGGGTGCAGAGCAGCACCGTGGCGATGGCGTGCCAGAGACTGACTGGCGGGCGGTAAAGCAGGATCTCCAGCCCGCACAGGCACAGCGCCGCGCCAAACAGGCTGGCTAGCAGCGAGATGCCCCGGCGAAAGCGCGACGCGCCCCGGCTGTAGCAAACCAGGCGCAGGGCGCTGAGCAGGTAGGCAAAGGCGGCGGCCAGCGGGACGATAAGCTCGAAGGTGGGCATGTCAGTTGCCCCCTCTGATGCGTCTTACGATTTCCCAGAAGTCGGTTTTCTCGATCCAGACCATGACCTTGATGCTCAGCGGAATGATGATCAGGGCACAGCCGAAGGCGGCGCCCCCATGGGTAACGAAGGGCACCAGTTGCAAGGCCATGGGCGCGAACAGGTAGCCGACGCCGGCCGACAAGAACAACGAGCCGAGGCGTTGCCAGACCTTGAGGTTGTGTTTGGTGCTGGTCACCAGCCAGGCGCCGAGGATGGCGCCGAACAAGGCTTCGCCGTCGATGATCGGCATCGCGGTGGCCAGGCCAAGGCCCATGAGCAGGCCAGTGACGGCGCTGGAAGTCGGATCAGCCATGGTGCGGGTTTCCTTGGTTGAAGAGGATCAGTCCCATAGGTTCACCCTCTGCCGCTGCGGGGCGGCGGCGTGGGCTTCGGGCATTTGGACGGAGAGGCCTTGCGGCAGGAGCGGGCCGAAATCGGCCAGACCGGGGTTGGCTTCAAGTACCGCTTCGGTCACGCCCGCCGTGCGGCCGTAGTGACGCCAGCAGAGGGCGTCGACCGTGTCGTTTTGCTGGGCGCGGACGGTAACGGCCATCAGATCAACTCCACGGTGGTGCGGTTGCGGCCGAGAAGATCGCGGATGGCCCAGCGCAGATCGCGCCGGTATTCATCGATGGTGGGGGTGAGTTCGTCGGCGTTCTGGTTTCCGGCGTTGGTGCTGTCGTAGGAGCGGTAGCGCTCGCAAACTTCGGCACCGGTGGCTGCTTCAATGGCACGCCGATAGAGGTGTACCAGGACGGGTGCATCGTTGACCTTGTCGCCGGGAATCGCTGACAACTCGCAATGGCCGTCGGCCTGTTGGATGGCCCTCCACTCAGCCAGCTCGCGGTTGACGCTGATGGCGGCGGCGATTGCAGCGGTCTCCAGCCTGGGCGCGGTAACGCTGGCGTCGATGCGTAAGGTCGCCCGCAGCGCATCGAGGTCGATCGAGGGCCAGAAGGGGTGGGTGTTGATATGGCCACTGGCAGCAGTGCCGCTGGCTACGAATCCGCTCATGGGACTGTGCTCTGTCATAGATCGCCGGTGGTCGGGGCTTCACATTCAGGAGGAGCGGTCTGGCCGATCCGCCCCGAGCCGGCGGGGTGCGTGGGGACGCTCGGTTAGCTGCCCGTGGCAGTGAATTTGTTGAGAAGTCGCTCAGCGCGCTCCAGATCCTTTTTGCCGCCACACGCGTCATGCATGGCGATGGCTTTTTTCAGCAGGTCGATGCCGGCTTGCAGTTGCCCGGGTTGGCCAGGGCTTTCTTCAGTCAGGCCGACGATGGTTGCGCGCCCGGTGGCAAGAAACAGCTTGGCGCGGGCCTGGTCCGGCATGTCTTGGTCGTCGGTCAGCTCGAGGGTGCGATGCAGGATGTCCAGGTTGAAGGGCTTATTGATTTTCTGAGCCTGGTTCGCGGCCGTGGCGACTTCTTCGGCGACCAGGCAGCCCAGGGTGCGGGCGAACCGGTCGGGCATGATCATGTTGTGCTTGAGCACATAGGTGGCGATGTCCAACGCGGCCATGTACTCACCGGCGTCGATACGCCACACCATGACGGTGGTCAGCACTTCATCCTGTGCGCCTTGGCCCGCCTCCAGCACACCCTGAACATAGGGAATGTACTCAGGCAGCAACTGGCGCTTGAGTTCGGCTTTGCCCTGGTTGGACTGCACCTGTTTCAGCCGCAGGCGGTCTTGCAGCAGCTGGTTCAACTGGTGCTCGTAGGCGGTCGCACCGGCCATGGTCTGGGTGGGCTCGGTGGCTGCCGCTTCCAGGGCGGCAGTGACACGTTGAAAGTGATGACGGCAAGGATTGGTCATGGTCGGGCGCCTCAGCTGATGACGATGTTTTCAGCGAGCGACGCGCATTCAAGGTCTTCGATGACGTAGGCATCGTTGACCGACTCGTAGTTTTCGATGCGGTCGCGCTTGGCGTTGTCCAGGACGGTCCGGCGACGGCTGCCTTCCTGCCAGTAGATCGACAGGTTTTCCAGCTTGGTGACCAGCAGGCCGCGAGGTGGGAAGTACGGCACACGGACTGCCGGCAGGTTGCCCAGGCGCTTCTGACTGGTGACGATGTCAGCCGCCAGCATTTCGCTCGGTGCATGTTCTTTGTTGATGATCGGAAAGTACTTGTCAGCCAACAGCTGCCGGCCGCAAATCACCACTAGGTCAGGATCCTCCTGATACCAAGGAGCGATGAACTCCTCGACCATGCTGAAGACCAGGGCGTCGATGTTGGCGAAGTCTTCGCCGGCGCCGATGGTGATCTGGCCAGAACCCTCTACCACTTCATCCATCACGCGGGCGGCGTTTTCGACACGCATTTTTTGCAGCCAGCCGATGTTCACGTCCTGGCGCAGTGGGTTGGTGGCCGGGTTGGACGTCGCGGCGCGGCTGGTGCCGTTCCAGCCGATCAAGATCCGGTCCAACGCTTGGCGCTTCAGGATGGCGTCGCGAATGCGCGCCTGGAAGTCCGGGAACTTCGCCCAGGCATCCAGCTTGCTGTAGCGCAGATGGGTGTCGAAGTTGGTCTGTGAGCAGAAGTAACCGCGATCATCGAGCGTGGTGATGTCACTGGTTTCGCGATCTTTCACGTTGGTGTCGGTGGTCCCGGCATTCGGCCCGCCGATACCCATGCCGATTTTTTCGCCCATCTGTTCAGTGACGCCGTAGATGTTGATGGAAGTCAGGAACTGGCTGGACTCCTGCATCCGGGTTTCCAGTGTTTGGGTGACGCTGGGCGCGGTGGCAAATTTGGTGGTGACGTCGGGCACGCCGTGCAGCTTGGCCAGTTGGCCAAGGTAGGCGTTGAAAAGGTTGCGAGTGTCGTTGCGCATGGTGATCGTCCTTCGTTATTCGGGGGCTAGGGGGGGCTGACTGTCAGCAGTCGGTCACGACCTGGTTGTCGCCGCCGGATACCGGGGGGCGTGGCTTTTGGTTGTGGTCCTGAGTGGTGGAAAGCAGGGTTTTCAGCTCTTTCAGGTCGTTGCTGACCTGGTCGAGTTGGGTTTTCAGGCCAGCGGAAAACTTTTTCTCGGCGGTCAGTTGCTCGGGCAGGTCTTTAACGTGCTCGGCGAGGGTTTCAACGGCTTCGCCGATCTGGTTGAACTCGTTGTCGTCCTTGGCCTGTTTGCCCGTGAGCAGGCCTTTCACGGTGTTGAGCAGCTGGGCGCCGATGCCGGGTTTTTCTTCAAACTCTTCGAACTTCAGTTCGGTTTCGACGGCCTCGGTGAACATCGATGTCTCGGAGTAGTGACGGTCCTTGAACGGGCTGGCTTCGGGCCTTTGCGCCGAGAACGCCAGAACATCGGTGCCTAGGCTGGCCGGTGAATCCGTCACTGCCAGGCCGACGATGTAGGCTTCACCGGTGTCGGCAAAGCTGTCGTCGATCTCGATGGAGGTGTAGATCTTTTGCTTGGACTTGTTGAGGGCAATGAGCTCTGGGGTGGGCTCGACCTGGGCGAACAGTGCGAGCTTCTTCTGGCCGTTGATGTCGACTTCTTCGGTCTTGACCGCGAGTACGTCGCCGTAGGCCTTGAACGGACTTTCCGGCAGCAGGCTTCGGATGTGCTCCAGCCAGATGCGGGCGCCGTAGGTGGTCGGGTTGAAGTTTTTGGCGGCCTGTTCCAGCCAGGCGCGTTTGATGGTGCGCTTATCTGAGGTAGCGCCCTCGACGGCGACACGGAACCAGTTGCTGCGAAATTTCTTCATGCCGGGAATCCTCAATGCGTTGGGGCGCACGCCTTGATGTGAGGGGTGCGGTGCAATGAGGGGCATGGTCGTGACGCGCGCGAGTTGCGGCAATGAGGCGGGTCTGTAGCAGAAGGGGGTACAAGGGGCGGCGCTATTGAGTCGCTGGCGCGGACGGCAGCATCGCGGCCATGACTACGAGCGAACTGCTGCCCATGGATCCCCGACGCCAATCCAAGTTTCTGTACTGGATGGGTTGGCGCATTTGCGAGATTGCCGAGGCTACGGGCGAAAAGGAAAAAACGCTACACAGCTGGAAGGCCCGCGACGAGTGGGATCGGGCCGACAACGTCGAGCGCATCGGCGGGGCGCTGGAGGCGCGGCTGGTGCAACTGATCCTCAAGGACGGCAAGACCGGCGGTGACTTCAAGGAAATCGACCTGCTGCACCGCCAGCTTGAACGGCAGGCGCGCATACAGCGCTTCCAGGGTGGCGGTACCGAAACCGACCTCAACCCGAACCTGGCTAAACGCAACGAAGGACCGAAGAAAAAGACCCCGAAAAACGACATCAGCGAAGAGCAGATCGAGCTGCTGCGCGAGGCGTTCATCGATGGTTGTTTCGACTACCAGAAAGACTGGTACCGAGCCGGCAATCAGCGCACTCGCGTCATCCTCAAAAGCCGGCAGGTCGGGGCGACCTACTACTTCGCCCGTGAGGCGTTTATCGATGCCCTGGACACCGGGCGCAACCAGATTTTTCTGTCGGCGTCGAAGAACCAGGCCTACCTGTTTCGCGGATACATCCAGGCTTTTGCCCGCGAGGTGATCGGCGTCGAACTGACTGGCGACCCGATTGTTTTGCCCAACGGCGCCGAGCTGTTTTTTCTCGGTACCAACGCCCGTACTGCCCAGGGCTACCACGGTAATTTCTACTTCGACGAATTCTTCTGGACGTTCAAGTTTGAAGAGCTGAACAAGGTCGCCTCAGGTATGGCGATGCATAAGAAGTGGCGCAAAACCTACTTCTCGACGCCGTCCAGCATGGCCCATGAGGCGTACACCTTTTGGACAGGGGAGCGATTCAACAAGGGTAAGCCGGCGGCGCAGCACACGAAGGTCGATGTCTCTCACGGATCGCTGCAGCAAGGTCGGTTCTGCGAGGACCGATTGTGGCGGCAGATCGTCACGATCCTCGAGGCGGAGCAGGGCGGTTGTGACCTATTCGATATCGAAGAGCTGCGTCGCGAATACAGCCCCGAGGCATTCGCCAACTTGCTGATGTGCGAGTTCATCGACGACGGGGCGAGCATCTTCCCGCTGGCCGTATTGCAACCTTGCATGGTGGACAGCTGGGTCGAGTGGGCCGAGGACTACAAGCCGTTTGCCATGCGGCCGTTCGGAGACCGTCAGGTCTGGGTTGGCTATGACCCGGCCGAGACCGGCGACTGTTCAGGTTTAGTGGTGTGCGCGCCGCCGCTGGTATCGGGTGGCAAGTTCCGCGTGCTCGAGCGCCATCAGTTTCGGGGCATGGACTTCGCCGCGCAGGCCGCCGCAATCAAAGGCGTCTGCGATCGCTACTGGGTGACGTATATCGGCATCGACGTCACTGGTCTGGGTAGTGGCGTGGCCCAGCTGGTGCGCCAGTTCTTCCCGGCCGTGACCACCTTCAGCTACTCCCCTGAGGTCAAAACCCGCCTGGTGCTAAAGGCCTACGACGTCATTCACAAAGGCCGGCTGGAGTTCGACGCCGGTTGGACAGACATGGCCCAGTCGCTGATGGCCATCCGCAAAACCATCACTGCGGGCGGCCGCCAGTTCACCTACACCGCCGGCCGCAACGACAACACCGGCCATGCCGACCTGGCATGGGCGCTTTTTCACGCATTGCACAACGAACCGCTTGAGGGGCAGACCGCTGCCAATACCGGGCGGATGGAGATTTTCACATGATTGAACAACGCGCCAATTCTGGTCCTTTGTCCATTACCGCACCGGCAGTTGTTTCTCAGGCGGGTACGCAGGTTTTCAGCTTCGGCGAGCCAACGCCGGTGTTGGGCGGCCGTGAGGTCTTCGACTATCTGGAATGCTGGTTCAACGGTCGCTGGTACGAGCCACCGCTGTCGCTCGACGGCTTGGCCCGCTCGGTCGGGTCGAGCGTGCATCTGCATTCAGGACTGATGTTCAAGCGCAACTTACTGAGCAAGACCTTCATCCCGCACCCGCTGCTGTCCCGGTCGGCGTTCGAACAGTTCGCCCTGGACTTCCTTTGCCTGGGCAATGGCTATCTGGAAAGCAGGCGTTCGATGCTGGGGGCTACCTGGCAACTGGTACCGCCACTGGCGAAGTACATGCGCGCTGGACCGGACAGTCGCTATTACCAGGTGCAGGGCTGGAAAAATGAGCATGCCTTCGAACTAGGCAGCATCTTTCACTTGCGTGAAGCAGATTTGCACCAGGAGATTTATGGGCTGCCTGAGTGGATCAGCGCGTTGCAGTCGGCTCTGCTCAATGAGTCGGCCACCTTGTTCCGCCGCAAGTACTACGAGAACGGCAGTCATGCAGGGTTCATCCTATATATGACTGACGCCGCGCAAACCGAAACCGATATCGACGCGCTGCGCAAGGCGCTCAAGGATTCGAAAGGGCCGGGGAATTTTCGGAATCTGTTTGTTTACTCGCCGACGGGCAAGAAGGACGGTATTCAGCTGATCCCGGTCAGCGAGGTGGCCGCGAAGGATGAATTCAACTCGATCAAGAATCAGACCCGTGATGATGTGCTGGCCAGCCTGCGGATTCCGCCGCAGTTGATGGGAATTGTGCCGCAAAACGCGGGTGGCTTTGGATCGATCAGGGAAGCGGCGCAGATCTACGCGGCGAACGAGCTGGAGCCCATTCAGGCGCGGATGTTGCAGCTGAATGACTGGGTAGGGGAGGAGGTTATCCGGTTTAAACCCTACGACCTCGGCGAGGAGGCATAAAGCTCATTCACAGTATGGTGGATGGCGAATAAGTACAGAGGCTAAAGTGTTAACTGGTTATTATACTGAATGGATTTTCTGGAGCCTTGGTCGCTTTAAAGCGGTATTGGCTCCAGTAATCTATGGTTATAAGGGGGGGTAATTCGAATTGCGTTGTCAATGTCTAAGCGTTACCTTTAGAGCCGCTTTAACGGCTGCATGTTTCTTCAATGGAATTGCTAAGCTTATTGATTTTCTAAGGTTGGGTAACGCCGCGCCACTTACGTGATCCGCAAAAAAACAGATAAGCAAGAGATTTATGGCGGCAATAGTAGAGTTTTCCCGTGTGCTCCATGCGCCGAGATCCGCAGGCGAGTTCAGGTTTAATCCAGTTACAATGCCATCACGAGACATCCGGAATGATTTTGCAGAGCCGTGAACTGCTTTGGATAGAGTTGCGTATTCTTTTTTTAGAGTCTCAATGCCCGTTATTGATCCATCCAGATCTTTTAGTTTTGGATGGCGTAATAGATAGGCTGTTGTTTCGCTGAAGCCTAATTTGTGCTCGCCGATTAACCATTGTTGCAACTCGACTGGGTGTTCGCAGTAATATAGGCCAAACACCGTGTTTTCTATTAAGCTGCGCAGGGACATTAGGGCCACGCGCCACGCCCCCTGGCGCGCTAGCGTATGCGACATCAACGCATCGTTGTGCGCTTCTTGAAAAAACTCTTCTGTATCTGAATCAAAGATATTGCAGAAAAGCTCAGATCGCCACGCATGGAGAGATACCAGTCTTGAATAGCTGTCTGCGTATATTTCCTTGTGGGCTTCAAGTTTTTGTAGTGCATCCTCAACGCTTGTTTTTGTTGCGACAAAACTTCGTTCAAAGTTGGCTTGTACTTCTAGTTTGAACTGTTCCATTATTTAAGCAGCAAGTTTAATGCGTTTGCCAGTTCGGTTGATTCCGATACGTTTTTTCTTGATCCTGTTCTGAGTAAATTGTCGCGCGCTATTGGGTTGCTCGCCAGATAGTTAAGGATTTTTCCTACGATATCTCTGTTTGCATCTCTTGGGCGTATTTCGACATCGATATCGAAATCCTGGATCAAAGAAAGCCATTGTGACTTACTTACATCGTTAAGTTTAACTAGGGTATACAATGCAGTAGGTATGTCGCTTTCTTTTAAAGGCATAGCTTTTGTAGTCGGCGCTGTGCTCTTGCTGAGAAGGGACCAATCCTCTACATCAATATCAGGACCTGCTTTGAGTATTTTTGAAAGGGCTAACAGCGCCTTGGAAAGTTCGTGAGCTTTCATTAAATAACTCCCGAGGTTTTTAGTAGTGTATGGCAAACTTTGGTGAATTCCTGAATCGAAGTGTCGTCTTTCGAATCAAAAACTGACATTTGCCCCTGTGCGCACACACTTACGGCTACACGTTCTGAGATTTTAGTTTTAAGTACTGATTTTCCGAATTGCGCTCGTAACGTCGCCTCGGTTTCAGCGCGATGGAGAGCAGGGCGGCCAACTCTGGAAATAACAATGCCAATGTTTTCTAATGTGTGTTCAAGGTCGGTGCAAAACTCTTGTACTCGCTTTAGCAGCAGACCCACACCGATAGCTGAAAGAAAGTCTAGCGATACGGGTACTACGTAGTGAGTGCTGATCGCAAGAGCGTTCTGCGTCGGGATAGTGAGGTTAGGAGGGCAATCGCAGATTACAACCTCATATTCATTGATAACATCCTTCAGAGCTCTTCGTAGCCTGGTTTCTCTCGATGTAGCGCCTGCGAGATCGAGATCAACAGTGAAAAGATCGATGTGGGATGGAATGAGATCAACGTTTTCGAATACGTCATGAAAAATTGTTTCATGCGCCTCCTTAACCGCTCCATCTGCGGTTGTATGCTTCCTCGCCCCCAAGAGGTCGGCTACTGACCCGTTGTCACGGACATGCTTTTGCCACGCTGCTACGCCTACAGAAGAAAAACTAGCGTTTGTTTGGGGGTCGAGATCGACAAGCAGCGTTTTTTTGCCAAGTAATCCGCAGTAGGCAGCTAAATTCACTGCCAATGCTGTCTTGCCAACACCACCTTTCAAATTGATACACGAGATAACTGCAGCAGCCATTTCCATTCCTTGGTAGATCGATTTTTCCTCATTACATCACACCCCGCGGCTAAAGCCGAGTCCACAAATAACCCAAATCGTTGCGATCAGGCCGTGCGGTCAACGCAAGAGGCTTTCAATTTCCAGTTGCCCCCAATACAGCCACCACCCGTGTGGCTTTTTTCCGGTTGAGGCTCGGCACATGAAGTGTTGGCGATCGAGGAAGTACTTGGCGCACGCTGTCATAGGGCACGCCTTGGTGGTCCATCAGGTCCATCAGGTCCATGAGAACAGGTTCAGAACCGGCGCGCGCCGTCGTCCCCCCACCTCGCCTGCGCGCTAAATGGGGCTTTTTTTCTGCACTTCTGCACCTGGCTGAAGACGGCCAAGACTGGGCGCTGGAAAGGGTGTTGTGGGATGAGAAAAGCCTGCGAATCCCTGCAAAGGTAGGGTCGAAAACGAAGCGGTTGCCGCGGGGTCTTTGGCTGGCTATGCAGATTGATCAAATGGGTGGGGTTTTCGGGAAGGCCGTCGGAAAAAGGTAATGGAGTAATTCGCGGGTGAGGGTTTCTCTGAAAGCCCCGTATTTTCTGGCTTTGCTGGATTACTTCGGAGAGTAATTTCGAGTAATAAAAAAGGTAATGTTTTTGTAAGTTATTGATTTATAAGGGGTGTAGTGAAAGTAAATATTACCTTACTAAAGAGTAATTATCTTACCTCTACATTACTTGAATATTACCTTGTTCATGGCCTGAAAGATTCAATGAAATCAAGGGTTTAAGGCGTTAGTTCGGGGCAGCTTACTAATCTTACTCGTTTCCGAGTGCTTTCCCGAAAATTGGGGGGCTTGCTGCCTGCGAGCGTGATGCGCGTGATATGCAACGCTTACGCACCAACACACAAATGGCCCCCAACTGATTGCGGTCATGTTCACGCACCGCTGGAGGCCTTGAAAATAGTGGAGCGGGTGGCGGGAATCGAACCCGCGTGGTCAGCTTGGGAAGCTGATAAGAACCAGATGGGCGTGAACGTCAGCGCTTGTATGGTTTTATGGGTTGTTATGAGGCTGAGCTGCGATCTTGGGGCGTGGTAGGCTTTCTTGGGAGGCCTGAATTTTCATCGACTGTTTCAAGAGCAATTCAAACGTTTTCACCAAAGCCAATGATTCTATGCGCAAGACAGTCGAAGTTTGGTTCTATAGGACGTTCAAGAGTGGTTGAAGCCTGCCAATAGGGCGTTAAGCGAAATACTTGGTAGATTAGACATCGCTACCAAGTACAAGCTCTGATGCTTCTGTGGCGTCTATTCTGTATTTGCTAACTAAGCAGAAGGCGCTGGAGTTTCGCTGCCGGTGTTTTGGGCGTCTAGCACCAACTTTGGTTGTATAGCAATTAAGGGTGGAGCAAAAAGCCGATTTAAAAATATATTGAATTTGTTTGCAAGCTCATGCCCCGGATTCAAAGCTTTCGCTGTGATTGCGAGCCCCAAAGGCATTCCTGGCTCATCTTGCCAAGCAAGGTAGGTATGTACGGTGGCTTTAGAATTATGAGTGTCTCCAAAAGTTGAAAAACCACCATTTTTCGCCGTGCTAACGCAGCTTTGTGCATACTGAACGGCATTCTCTGGGGCTAGTTTCAAACAGAAATCTTCAAGCATTCCATCGATATTGTTGTCGGGCATGAGCCATATACCAATCGTTGGCATACCTTTCTGAGTAAGTATGGTCCCTTCTGGATGCGGCTTGTTTGGTAGCTCATATCCATGGTCCAGAAGTTTTGATGAGATAGAGTCCCATTTTCCTTGGAGGTTTGGGTTGTCTGCGTCAATGCAAATACCGATGGTCTCCATCGGCGTGGGGGCCGCGATAAGAGCATTAATTCTTTTTATTACTTTTCCATCGGATCCGCAAACATATACTTTGAAGGTGTCAGGGGTATTATAATAGTTGCACAACGACCAGATGACGTGGCAGTCGTTTTTACCTTCTACAAGAAGTAGTTTGGATGCCGTAGGTGTGTAGATTTTATCATCCATATTTACCTTACCTCGACATCCGTTTCTAGTGAGTCACTTAGCAAGTCAAAGTTATATTCTCTGACCGCAACGCTTTGTCCCTTTCTCTCCACCCTTGTAAATGATCCTTCGTCAGGTGCTGCTGCCCATGCTTCCATGAAGCCTTGTATGCAGTCTCTGCTATGTGTGCTTGCGAAAACTTGTACGTTCAATCTTGCAGCTAGTCTGAAAACGAGTGACCAAACTTCGCCTTGTATTCCCCAGTGAAGGCCGTTTTCAAATTCGTCGATAATAAGTACACTATCTTTCGCATTGACCAAAGAAAGAATGATTTGTAGCACCCGACTCATACCGTCACCAAGGCTTTTTAGAGAAACTGGTTCACTATTGCCGGCGATTTTTACTAGCGGAACTCTATCGCGATTATCTGAACCAACAAAAGCTACGCCTTCGACGTTGGGTTCGATAAGCTTTAAACCTCTAATGACTTCGATCTCGTCATCGGTTAGACTAATTGAGTCCCAGAGAGCAGCAACATCTTCATCATTAACACCCCTGGTTGGCACAAAAAACGCCTGCTTACGACCATCATTGCGGACTGCATACCGTCTGCGTGAATCGCCATATCCATTGATTCGAATCTGTCGAGCAATATTCGACCCTTTTATTACAGCCAAAAAAGGTTCGATTGTATCTGTGTCTACCTCGAATAGATGTCTGGAGTCTGTAATTGGTTTAAGTGTTGATGGGAGGTTTTCTTCCGCCTCCGTGGAGTAGGGGACTACTCTTACTTCGAAAGAGCGGCTATCATTTTTTGAACTGAGCTTAAAACCTTCCGCCCAATATTCAGGAAAGGTGTGATTGAAGAATAAATGTCTTAGTGCGGGTCGTGTTCGAACTTCCCAGTTTTCTTGCCGAGAGTCAATAATGGAAGGTAATGACTGTTGAGACATCTGTGTAAAAAAAAGTAGAAGAGCCTCAAGTAGTGCGCTTTTGCCAGCACTATTTTTGCCTACAAATAAATTTACACGTTTTAGTTGGTTTAGTTCGATGTATTCGAAGTGTCTAAACTTTGTGATTTGAAAATCGGAAATCATTTAAAGTCCCTATCCAAGTGCCTAAATGGCCCCGTCATGCATACGGTCTACCTTTCAGTCTACGCCAAAGGGCATCTGGTAGCTAATTCTGTACTGATCGCAGGCTACTGGAGTGCTCTCTAGCACCTACCCGATGGTCATAAGGCCCCCAAGGCAGCCGATATCGCGATTTGACCTACTCACTCGGAGAGTTCCCCCGAGCCCCCGAGCCCCTGAGTCGGGCCAGGCCCTGTTTGATATGGCCAGTGTTTTCGCCAATTATGTGCAGGGCACCTCGGACATTTTTCCCCACTTCAGCCGAACCTTCTTGCTCCACCAGCAGTGTTAACTCCATTAGGGCTGCCTCCAGAGCTAGTTGGTTGTGGTACATCCTTCCCAATAGATCTGGCAGCGAATATACATCTGACATGACGTCGACTCCGTTCGAGAAAGCCCAAGCATAGCAGCGACAGTGCTCTTAATTGGAGCTCGATGAGGTTGCTTAAAATTGCTAAAGCCAGGGGAGGATGCGGAAGGGGGAAGGCATAGGTACGGTACAGGGAGTTTTGGGCGGCCTTGAAAGCCTTTGTTTAAAGGAGGAGGGCGATTAGTGGGTCCAAACCATCATGGCGTAAGAGCGCTGGTTGCGAAAAAAAGGCGTTGGATCACTGTTTGCTTTTTGACCTGTTAGCGCCTTCGTTCAACGGGGTTGTGAGGTTAGAAGGAGCCGTTATTCGTCCAGCTTCGATCGCTCCTGGCTTGGTAGTTTTGGCCGAGTCCTGGGTGATAGCGCCTCGCTCTATTGAACAAACGCCGGCTGTCTGGATTGCTGATGGCATTCGCTTCCGTGATTTTGGTGACTTGATTTTTCTATGCTTTCAAACACACCGCATACCAGAATTTCGAGACCATATCGGGTGTTACTCCTTTCCATTCAAATATAGAATTGGAAATATCTGCTTTGACTATCGTCATGTCTATATTTGAGTTGTCTCTGCTTATCATTTTGCGAACTTCCTCTAAGCTCATGTTCGCATCGCGCCCTCTAGCTATATTTTTTGTGAGAGTTGCTATTTCGTTGCATCTGTTAGGGGCTTTTCTTTTTTTATTATTATAGGGTTCGGCGCAGATTGAGTAATTTACAAAGCCGTAATCTTCTGGGGTCATGCCGGGGTTCTGATAAACTTCAGTAGCTAAGTTATGCAGATCAGCCAACTCGCCCTCGCTAAGATTTTTTTTGTACTTTGAAGCCCACTCAATAAACTGATCTTGAGACATTCCTGAGTCTCTTAATTTTGCAACCCTAAAAGCTGCATCTCTTGCTTCATTGCATTCGCTTTTTTCTTTTTCAGTCAAGGCGGCATGGCACAAAATGCAGTGGGTTAGTAAAAGCGGAAGTAAGAGCATGTTTTTCATGGTCGCCTCTCAGAGTGATGCATGTTTTACCCGTACCCGTACCCGTACCCGTACCCGTATCAGTAAAAGCTGAACATGGGCTTGTTGAATTAAGGCAATTTACGTATTTTACGTCGGTAATACTTGGCAGAGTACCTTTTCATCCTATAGCTCTATGTTTTACATAATGGCATCATAGCAAGTCCTACATTAACCAAAAAAAATGATACAGATGATGGTGAGCCAAGGCTGTTGAGTGAGTGTAGATGCTGGACCATGCAATGCCACTGATTCGGCGTCATTATTATTCAATAAGTGCTACAGCTCGATAGCCGCCAATCACAGTTGAAAAACCGTTGCCTGCTGGGTAGTGAAGCCTGATGGCATCATCTGAATTCAAGCCTTTTATCAAGCAAGCCTGCTCAATGGCAGTGTCCCAGTGGTACAAAAATGGTACGCAGACAGTTAAAGGTCGCTACAGCTCTTGATTCGCATATGTTTCAGATTGAGTAGTTCCAATCCATCATCGGCGCAACGCTGAAGCGGCGGGAGAGGGACTGGGGTGTGGCTGGCGTGGTGTGTAAGGGCATGGGTATCTGGATGGGTGGGGCGAGGCAGCAGTTTATCAGGAATGGAGTGGGATGGCTGAAAGGGGTGAGCTGAGTCAGGTGTCTCGGTGAGTCTTCAGCTCTAGACTATTATGAACTGTCAGAAAGGCAGTCTTGGTTGGCCAATGCCTGCGTGCTCAATATCCCCGACCTCGTTCAAACCGCTCTGAGGAGAATACGATGAACAACAAGCTCGCGGCGTTATCTGTTGTCCTTGCGATGGGGTGCCTCGGGTCTTCAATGGGTTGGGCTGAGCCTGGCGATTACATCATGGTTACCCCAAATGACATCAAATGGGCCGATAACCCTGCTTTACCAAAGGGGGCACAAACCGCCGTCCTCCAGGGCAACCCCAACGTTGGCCCCTATATCGTGCGAGTAAAACTCCCGCCGAACTATATTATTCCCGCCCATACTCATCCCGACGAGCGCACAGTCACGGTGATCTCGGGTACGTGGTATCACGGCGATGGGGATAAGTTCGATGCGACAAAATTGCATGAATTTCCGGCCGGAAGCATTTTTGGCGAGGGTCACGTGAGGCACTTTGGGGCAAGCAAAGGCACAGAGGTAATCCTTCAGGTGCAGGGCCCCGGCCCAATCGGGATTGACTACGTCAACCCTGCAGACGATCCAAGAAAAAAATAGCGTTCACTCTGACCGGCTGCCCAGTCTAGTGGGTCGTTTGTTAAGGGTAACAAAAAAGACTTCCGCACTGCGGCGGGTGGCAGGTGACTGCCATTCCTGCCGCGACCTTTAGTCGTGTCCAGACGCTCCTACCAACGCAACTCGAAGGCATTTTTCGCGCCCGGCTGGATGCTGCTGCCCAAGCGTGCGCACTCGCGAGAAAGGGTGTCGTGCAGCCATTGACGGTCATCCCCTTCGGCGCGACAGAGGCGAAAGCGACGCAGGCGCATGGGTATCAGGTCCAGCGACTGCAGGTGCCCGCCCGGGTCCAGCGAGGCAAAGTATAGAAGCCCCAGGTCACCGCGAAAGGCTGCGTGGTCCTCGATGCCTTCGTAATCGTTCAGGAGATCACCGCAGCCATAGAGAATCAGGCGTTCGCGGTACACCTCAATGCCCTTGATGTGGTGCGAGGAATGCCCGTGCACCAGGTCAACTCCGGCCTCGTCGATCAAGGCATGGGCGAACCGGACCTGCTCGCGCGGGATCTCGAACCCCCAGTTGCCGCCCCAGTGAATGGAGGCGACCACCAGATCCCGCGGATTTTTGCCCTCGAGAATCCGTTTGGCGACAGGGCGCAGGCTTTGCATCGACAGATCCTCCAGCCGCGCGACGCCCGCGCGCCTATCCGTGGCGGCCCAGTCCGGCGCAATGCCGCTGTCGGGTGCGCCGAGGCCAAACACCAGCAAGCGCCGCCCACCTGGCTGCGGCAGCACGGCGGGCGCTTCGGCAGATTGCCGGTTGTGCCCGGCGCCGGCGCTGCACATACCGTTGCTCGATAGGGTATCCAGCGTATCGGCCAGGCCGGCTGCCCCCCAATCCAGCACATGGTTGTTGGCCAGCACGCAGCAGTCGATGCCGGCTGCGCTGATGACCGGGAAGTTCTCCGGGCTCATGCGGTAATTGATGCCCTTTGGTTCCGGTCGTCCGCGGCGGGACACCGCAGTTTCCAGATTGATGATGCGTGCGTCTGGCTGGCGAAGTTCGAACTCATCCAGCGCAGCGCCCCAGACATAGGTGAAATCGACTGGGCGGGGAATCGAGCCATTGAGTCTTTCTGCCAGCCGGACGTAATCGCCGGCATTCTTGACGTAAGCTTCGTAAAGCCGCGGATCGCCAGGATGCGGCAGTACCGAGTCGATGCCGCGGGCGGTCATGACGTCGCCGGCGAGAAACAGCTTCAGCGTATCGGTAACAGCTGCCATGGCACCCTCCCGGATATCCCGAATAACGTAAACCGGGGACAGGCCCCGATCAGCTCACCTGCGGCTCCATCACAACGATCATCACGCCTCGACAATAGCCAGGTGGTGTTCTCAATCAGGCCAGCCAGATGACGGCTGACACCAGGCTCGGCATCGACTGATAGTTTCTTGCCAGTCGTTCATACCTTGTTGCGATCCGGCGAAATTGCTTCAGCTTCTGGAAAAAGCGCTCCACCAGGTTGCGCGCCTTGTAGAGATGCCGATCCAGCCGGCAAGGTTTCAGGCGATTTCTTTTCGAGGGGATGACCGCTACCGCGCCCCTGCACTGGATAACCTCAATTATGCGTCCTTTTTGTGCGGTCTTGTCAGGCGCGGAGGCGGGCCTGGGAGTTGGATGTTAAAAAATGTTATTCTAAAAAAATACTTCACATAATGTGATCATTGGTGGATTATCTCTCCAGCCGGTATGACCGCCTGATAACAAGACAAAAGCAGGATTGCCTCGATGTTCGACAAGATCCCGACTCAGGTGCCGAGCGATAGCGCCGCTCAACCGGGTGATCCGTTTGTCATGCCCGCGCTCATTTCTACAACGCGGTCCGCCTTCTGCACCTTGCTCGCATGGAATCGGCCGCTGCTTTCCTCTGGAGTACCCCATGAATAACAAGAATGTCGGTGTTGTCGGTCTGGGCGCGATGGGCCTGGGCATTGCCCGTTCACTGTTGCGCAGCGGTTTCAATGTGCATGCCTGTGATGTGCGCGCGGCGGTGACGGAGCAGTTTGCCAGCGAGGGCGGCGTGGCTTGCTCTTCGCCCGCGCAGATGGCTGGCGAGTGTGACGTGATCATTACTGTTGTGGTGAATGCCGAGCAGACTGAAACCGTATTGTTTGGCGAGGGTGGTGCCGTGGCGGCTTTGCGTCCGGGCAGCCTGGTGATCGGCTGCGCCACCGTGGCCCCGACCTACGCCGTAGACCTGGGGCAGCGTCTGGCCGAACAAGGCCTGCTGTATCTGGATGCGCCGATCTCCGGTGGCGCGGCCAAGGCTGCCGCTGGCGAGATGACCATGATGACTTCGGGCCCGGCCGATGCCTACGCCAAAGCCGAAGCGATCCTTGCGGGCATGGCCGGCAAGGTCTATCGCCTGGGTGACGTCCATGGCCTGGGTTCGAAGGTCAAGATCATCAACCAGCTGCTTGCCGGGGTGCACATCGCTGCATCCGCCGAAGCCATGGCGCTGGGCCTGCGCGAAGGGGTCGATGCCGATGCGCTGTATGAGGTTATCACCCATAGCGCCGGTAATTCCTGGATGTTTGAAAACCGCGTGCCGCACATTCTCAAGGCCGACTACACGCCGTTGTCCGCGGTGGATATTTTCGTCAAGGACCTGGGCCTGGTGCTGGATACCGCACGAGCCAGCAAATTCCCGCTGCCACTGTCGGCCACCGCCCACCAGATGTTCATGCAGGCTTCCAGCGCCGGCTTCGGCCGCGAGGACGACTCGGCGGTGATCAAGATTTTCCCGGGCATCGAATTGCCAACTGCCAAGCCTGAGCCTGTTTGAGGATCGCTCCATGACTACATCCATCGCACGCCCGCTGCTGGGCTGCATCGCCGACGATTTCACCGGTGCCACGGACCTGGCCAACATGCTGGTACGCGGCGGAATGCGCACCGTACAAAGCATCGGCATCCCGAGCAGTGAAGTGGCCGCAGGGCTCGACGCCGATGCGATCGTCATTGCCCTGAAGTCGCGCACCATTGCGGTCGCCGACGCAGTCGAACAATCCCTCGCGGCACTCGCCTGGCTGCGTGAGCAAGGCTGTGAGCAGATCTTTTTCAAGTACTGTTCGACGTTCGATTCCACCGCGGCCGGGAATATTGGCCAGGTCAGCGAAGCGCTGCTGAGCGCACTGGGCAGCGACTTCACCCTCGCGTGCCCGGCGTTCCCGGAAAATGGCCGGACGATCTTTCGCGGCCACTTGTTTGTTCAGGATCAGTTGCTGAGCGAGTCGGGCATGCAGCATCACCCGCTGACGCCGATGACCGATGCCAATCTGGTTCGGGTTCTGCAATCGCAGACCCGCCTGAATGTCGGCCTGTTGCGCTACGACAGCATTGCCCAAGGGGCCGGGCAGGTTCGTGCGCGAATCGCCGAGTTGCGGGCTCAAGGCGTTGGCATGGCGATCGCCGATGCCTTGTCCGACAGTGATCTTTACACACTGGGTACCGCCTGCGCCGATCTGCCGTTGTTGACCGGTGGCTCGGGGCTGGCCTTGGGCTTGCCGGATAATTTCCGGCGCGCTGGCAAGCTGCGTGATTTCGATGCCTCCAGGCTCCCAGCGGTGTCTGGCGGCGAAGTGGTGTTGGCCGGTAGCGCCTCTGTGGCCACCAATGGCCAAGTGGCGGCCTGGCTTGAAGCCGGTCGGCCCGCGCTGCGGATTGATCCGTTGGCCCTGGCTGCTGGCGAGCCGGTCGTTGCGCAAGCCATGACCTTCGCCCGTGAAAATGAACAAACCGTATTGATCTACGCCACCAGCTCGCCGGAGGAGGTCAAGGCCGTGCAACAAAAGCTGGGCGTCGAACAGGCTGGCAGTCTGGTGGAAAACGCCTTTGGCGAAATCGCCCAGGGTCTGCGCCAGAGCGGCGTGCGTCGCTTCGTGATCGCCGGTGGTGAAACCTCGGGCGCCGTGGTTCAGGCACTGGGCGTGCAGTTGTTACAGATCGGTGCGCAGATCGATCCTGGTGTGCCGGCGACGGTCAGCAGTACTGATGAGCCTTTGGCGCTGGCACTCAAATCGGGCAACTTCGGTGGCCGGGACTTTTTCAGCAAAGCCTTGAAGCAACTGGCCCAGGCCGGAGGTGCACAATGAGCTGCGCAATGAGTCGCGAAAACGCCTTGCGCGAAGAAATCTGTGAGGTTGGTCGCAGCCTCTACCAGCGCGGTTACACCGTCGGCAGCGCCGGCAATATCAGCGCCCGCCTGGACGACGGCTGGTTGATCACGCCGACTGATGTCTGCCTCGGTCGCCTCGACCCGGCGACGATTGCCAAGGTCAATCTGGCCGGCGAATGGGTGTCCGGTGACAAGCCTTCAAAGACCCTGGCGCTGCATCGCCAGGTCTACGACCGCAACCCGAGTGTCGGTGGTGTGGTGCATACCCATTCCACCCATCTGGTGGCGTTGACGCTGGCGGGTGTCTGGCAGCCAGACGACATTCTTCCGCCGCTGACGCCGTATCAGGTCATGAAAGTCGGGCACATCCCGTTGATTGGCTACCAGCGACCCGGCTCGCCAAAGGTCGCCGAGCAGGTCGCGCAACTGGCCAACAGCGTTCGCGGCGTGATGCTCGAACGGCTTGGCCCGGTAGTCTGGGAGAGTTCGGTGTCCAGGGCCAGCTACGCCCTGGAGGAGCTCGAGGAAACCGCACGGCTCTGGCTGATGAGCAATCCCAAGCCCGAACCGCTCGATCAAGCAGCGCTGGACGAGCTGCGAGAGACCTTCGGCGCGCACTGGTAGAACGCATTTTCGAGCACGATAGAACACAACAGATCGATTACGCAGGCCCGGTCCGGGAGACGCGCAGCGACTCTCGATAGCCGCGGCTTGCCTAAAAATACAATAACAAGAGGAAATCCAGGCATGACTCACGTTCACTGCGGTATTTTCAGAAGAACCGTTTCGTTCACCCGGCGTGGAGGGTTTCTGAAATGAGCCCGTTAATCCTGATGGTTACCGCAGGGGTGGGCATCGCGCTGTTGTTGTTCCTGGTGCTCAAGTACAAGTTCCAGCCCTTCGTGGCCTTGATGCTGGTGAGCATTCTGGTGGCACTGGTGGCCGGGGTGAAACCGGCCGATCTGGTTGCCACCATCGAAGGCGGCATGGGCAAGACCCTGGGCCATATCGCGATCATCATTGCCCTGGGCGCGATGATCGGGCGGATTATCGAGCTCTCCGGCGGTGCCGAGGCTCTGGCCAAGACGTTGATCACCCGTTTCGGCAACCGACGCACGCCGCTGGCGCTGACGATTGCCGGCTTCATGGTCGGGGTACCTGTGTTCTTCGAGGTCGGTGTGATCATCCTCATGCCGCTGGCCTATGGCGTCGCCCGCAGTGCGCGTAAGCCGTTGCTGGTGTTCGCACTGCCGATGTGCGCTGCCTTGTTGACCGTACACGCCTTCCTGCCGCCACACCCGGGCGCAGTGGCTGCTGCCAGCCAGTTGGGCGCCGACCTCGGTCGCGTGCTGATGTTCGGTCTGCCGATCACCGCGCTGCTCTGCTATGTCGGTTATCGCGTGGCCGGGCGCATGACCCGCCGGGTGTACCCGATGACCGACGATATTCGTGCCGAGGTCTACGGCCCGCATGTCACCAACGAAGATCTGGCCGCCTGGGCCAATGGCAACGGCAAGAGCACTGAACAAGCCGCTGTGGCGGTGTCACACATGGGCCTGGAAGAGGCCACCAGCAGCATTGTCGCGAAGTTGCCGCCGGCACCCCCACCGGGTTTCGGTCTGATCGTCAGCATGATCCTGCTGCCGATCATTCTGATTTTGCTGGGGACTCTGGCCACCTCGTTGCTGCCGGCTGAATCGACCCTGCGCAGCATCATGACCGTGCTCGGCGCGCCATTGGTGGCGCTGCTGATCGACACCTTGCTGTGTGCCTGGTTGCTGGGTTCGCGTCGGGGCTGGAGCCGTTCTCAGGTGTCCGACGTGATCGGCTCGGCGTTGCCCGGCGTGGCCATGGTGATCCTGATTGCCGGCGCTGGCGGTGTATTTGGCAAGGTGCTGGTGGATACCGGTATCGGCGCCGTGGTCTCCGACATGCTGCGCACCACCGGTCTGCCGGTGCTCGCGCTGGGCTTTCTGCTGACTATGCTGTTGCGCGCGGTCCAGGGCTCGACCACTGTGGCGCTGGTGACCACCGCCGGCATCATCAGTCCGCTGATTGCTACCCTCAATCTGACCCCGAACCACATGGCCCTGCTGTGCCTGGCCATGGGCGGTGGCGGGCTGGCCATGTCCCATATCAATGATGCCGGTTACTGGATCTTCACCAAGCTGGCCGGGCTGAATGTGGCCGACGGCTTGCGCACCTGGACGGTACTGACCACCTTGCTCGGTACATTGGGTTTCGGTATTACGTTGCTGATCTGGCCGTTTGTCTAACGAACTGTCGACCTGTAGGAGCACGGCTTGCCGGCGATGGCGATCTCAAGGACGCCATCGTCGGAACGCCGCCCGGAGCAAGCTCGGCTCTTACAAAAAGCCATCTGTTTCAATGAACTATTTTTAGTTCTTATAGGAGCTAACATGCCTCGTTTTGCTGCCAACCTCAGCATGCTCTATCCCGAACATGAGTTTCTGGATCGCTTCGCCGCCGCTGCCGCCGATGGTTTCGAAGCGGTGGAGTATCTGTTTCCCTACGACTACAGCGCTCAGGAACTCAAGCAGCGCTTGAGCGACAACGGCCTGGTACAGGCGCTGTTCAACGCACCGCCCGGCGATTGGGCGGCTGGCGAGCGGGGCACGGTGTCGTTGCCGGGCCGTGAGAGTGAATTTCGCAGCGGTTTTGATCGCGCCCTGGAATACGCCGCCGTGCTGGGGAACTCACGAATCCATGTCATGGCAGGCCTGTTGCCCCGCGAGAGCGATCGGGCACGGCATCACGGCATTTACCTGGAAAACCTCGCTTACGCCACCGCTCAGGCGGCCAAGGTCGGGGTCACGGTATTGCTCGAACCGATCAACACGCGGGACATGCCGGGCTTTTTCCTCAACCGGCAGGATCAGGCCCAGGCCATTTGCAAGGAGGTGGGCGCCAGTAACCTGAAGGTTCAGTTCGACTGCTACCACTGTCAGATCGTCGAGGGTGACCTGGCCAGCAAACTGCGTCGGGACTTCGACGGTATCGGCCATATCCAGATCGCTGGCGTACCGGATCGCCACGAACCGGACCTGGGAGAAGTTAACTATCCCTATCTGTTCGAGCTGATCGACCAGTTGGGGTATGACGGCTGGGTAGGGTGTGAATACCGGCCGCGTGGCAATACCTCGGCAGGCTTGCAGTGGTTGCGGGACTGGAAGAGCCGCTAGCGCTCAAAACCCTGCGCGCCACTATCGGAAGGCAACAGCAGTTCCACACCCTGCTTGCGGATGCTATCGACCGCGGCAGGGGTCAGCGCATCGTCGCTGAGGATGATATCGAACTGCTCGAGCCCGGCGATCTTGTACATGCTGAACGTGCCGTACTTCGAACTGCTGGCCACCAGCACCACTTGCGAGGCCGATTGCATCGCGACTTGCTTGACCTCCACCTTCAGCGCCGAAGGCGTGGTAAGGCCGCGACGCAAATCCCAGGAACTGGTCGATATGAAGGCGATATCGGTGACGACCTGGCGCAAGGTGGCAACCGCCAAACCGCCCACGCACGATTGATTGGAGTGATCCAGCTGCCCGCCGGTATGAATCACCGTGACATGGGGCGCCTCGATCAACGCCTGGACAATGCCGAAGTCGTTGGTCACCACCGTCATGCCCGACAGCGCCTTGATGTAGGGGACGATCTCCAGCGTGCTGGTTCCCGCATCCAGATAAATCGTCATGTCGGGGTGCAGTAAGCGCGCGGCGAGTTTCGCCATCGCCTGCTTCTGCGGCAACTCGACCACCGCCTTGAACTGATGGCTGGGCTCACTGTGGAGCTGGCTGGCGATTCGCACCCCACCGGTTACCGAGTAAGCACGTCCTTCCTGTTCAAGCAGAGCGATATCGCGGCGTATGGTCATGTGCGAACAGTCGAACATTTCCATTAACTGATGAACGCTCAGCACCTGATGCTTGCGCAACTGTCGCAGCATCAATTCACGGCGCTGCTCAGGAATCATCGGTGCGCCGCTTTGCGCGGCGATGTCCTTTTGACTAGGCATTCAGGCTCCAAAGTGAGGAAAGCTGAGGGTAAAGGTGCGGTCAAACATAGTAGCGAATCTGTGACTGGATCAGTAGCGCAACGCTGTAATGGATCCAGGCACCACGGCGGTCATTCAGGTTTGATGGCCAGCCCGCCAGCCGACGAGAGCTATGACAACACTGAGGCGATTCTCGCTCGATTGGCCGATGACCCGGCCGGGGTCGCGGTCGCTGCCATCGGCCTGTGCAACGAGCAGATCAAGCGTCCTCTCCCGCGAGGGACAGACGATCATCAAGGCGCAGAAGGCTACGGCCGAGGGTTATGTGCCGTTGAGTCCGTCGGATCTGGCGCTGGAAAGGGCCAAATTGAAGTGTTGTAACCCTGCTGACTCTGGCTTTTCTGCCAAAGAACACTTCCGCGAAAGAGCTTGCCTCTTGAGGGGATGTGTTCTTTTTTGAGGGCCGCACGTGAATGGCCTCTGGTACGAAAATGGTACAAAGAAATTTTGAGGCTTTTGCTTTTACTGAGTGGAGCGAATCGCCCCGCCGTCAATCAATAGATTCTGCCCCGTCAGGTAGCTAGCGTGAGCGCTGCAGACAAAGGCGCACAATGCACCGAACTCTTCAGGCGTGCCGAAGCGTTTGGCCGGAATCTCTCGGCGGCATTCGGCGAGGAAGGCTTCGCTGTCCTGCCCCAGATCCTGCGCGGCGGCGACCAGGTTGTTGCGCAGCCGATCGGTGTCGAAGGAGCCCGGTTGCAGGTTGTTGATGGTCACGTTGCGGCTGGCGATGTTGTCTTGTCGGGCCAGCCCTGCGATGAATCCGGTCAGCCCGCTGCGCGCACCGTTGGACAGGCCCAGGCTCTCGATGGGGGATTTGACCGCGCTCGAGGTGATGTTGACGATACGGCCAAACCCACGTTCGGCCATGCCGTCCACCGTTGCCTTGATCAGCTCGATGGGGGTGAGCATGTTGGCGTCCAGGGCCTTGATCCAGGCCTCCCGGTCCCAGTCGTGGAAATCCCCCGGAGGCGGCCCGCCGGCGTTGTTGATCAGGATGTCGAAATGCGAGTGAGCCGCCAGCGCAGCGGTTCGACCCGCTGGCGTCGAGATGTCGCCCACGACCGCTATCACGGTTACAGCGGGGTTCAACGCGCGTAGCTCAGAGGCCGTAGCCTTGAGCGTGTCTTCGCCGCGAGCGGTGATCACAACGTTCACGCCTTCGCTGACCAGCGCTTGCGCGCAGGCTTTGCCAAGCCCTTTGCTGGCGGCACAAACCAGTGCCCAACGCCCCTCGATGCCGAGATTCACAAGCGGTCTCCTTCAGTGGTGTTCAATAGGAATGTAAAAAAACTGGCGACAAGGTAAGGCCGGTATGACTCACCCTCATAGCTAACAAAACAGTTCAAGCACATAGGTAACAGTTTTTAACTGGCACTGGTCGATTCCGAGGATCTGACCATGCTGTGGCGGGTCGCAGAGAGTCCATTAAGGTGCAGGAATATAGCAGCTCGGCAGTTTGGCTTCGAGCCGGTCCCGATCCGGAGTTTGCCTTGGGCCCGGCCGGGTCTGGCTGCCACCGCCGGCGTAATTTTCGAGAAATAAAAATGCCGACAGCATGACTGTCGGCACTATCAGACATCCATGCCCCCGGCGCTGCCGAAGGCACACAGGTTTATGTGATCAGGCCTGGGCGAGGAACGCTGAATTGATCTTCCCGCCGGCAGAAGTCATGGCCAAGGTCGAGAAACAGGCCGAAGTCTTCAAAAGTGGCGACGGTCCGGGCGTTGCACGGCATCGGGACGCGCTGATCCGGCAGCTGGAACGCACCGATACGGCCTATAAAGAGTGAGTTGGAGGGTTTCTCACATGGCGACTTTCATCGGTGGCTTCCAGCCGCCGCCCAAGGCCTTGTACAGGTTCACCTGATTGATTTCCCGCGCCAGTTCCAGTGCGAACCACTGCTGTTGCGCAGAGAATAACGAACGCTGGGCGTCCATGGTGGAGAAATAGCTGTCCAGACCCGCTTCGAAGCGAAGGCGAGACTGGCGATAGGCTTCTTGATAGTCAGCGACCAGGTGTTTCTGATTGTCGACCTGGGTCAGCATCTCCTGACGCGCATTGAGCGCGTTGGCCGCTTCGCGAAAGGCATTCTGCACGGTTCCTTCGTAAGCGGCGGTTTGTCCATCGTAGCGGGCATGGCTGGCATCCACCTGAGCGCGTCGAGCCCCGCCATCGAACAGCGTCAAAGACCCGGCTACCGCGACTGACCATAGCTCGGCCGGGCCGCTCATCAGATTGGCAAACTCTCCAGACAGACTCCCCAACGCAGAGGTGAGTGAAAGTCTGGGGAAGTAGGCGCTGCGCGCAGCGCCTATATCGGCGTTGGCGGCCCGCAAAAGCGCTTCGGCTGCCATGATGTCCGGCCTGCGCTCGATCAGCGATGACGGCAGCCCGGCAGGTACATCGGCGGTCGCAAGGGTTTTGCCCAGTTCGCCTTCCGGTAACAGTTGGGTGGGCACGGATTGACCCACCAACACGCGTAACGCATTCATATCCTGCGCCACTTGCATGCGATAGGTGTTGATCTGTACTGCCGCGGTGTTGGTTTGGGCATCGGCCTGGTGGACATCGATCCGTGCGGTAGAGCCATAGTTGTAACTGGTGCGCAACAGCTGTCCGTAGTGATTTTGCGAGTCGTAGGTGTTTTGTGCCAACGCCAACAGATTCTGGTTGGCTTTCAGGCTCAGCCAGGTGCTGGCGACTTCACCGATCAATGCCAGTCGGGCCGTCTGGTAGTCTGCTTCGGAGGCTTCGAAACGGGCCTGCGCCGAATTTCTCTGGCTGCGGATACGGCCGAACAGGTCCAACTCGTATGAAGTGAAACCGGCCGTGGCCTGAAAGGTGTTGGCCACGCTGCCTGTGCTGTCGCCTCCGGTGGGCGTCCTGACGATCGATGGCATCTTGCTGCGCCCGGCATAGGTGTCGATGCCAATGGCGGGAAACAGCTTGGCCCGGGCTCCAGCATAACCCGCTCTGGCTTCCTCCATGCCGGCGGCGAACTGACGCAAGCCACGGTTGTTATTCAGGGCCAGTTCGATCAATTGCCGGAGCCGGTCGTCAAGAATGAAGCCGCGCCAGTCCTGTTCGAATGCCTTTTTGGCGCTGCAACAATCGGCTGACGCGGATTGCGGCCACTGTTGATCGATCGGTGCGTCCGGCCGCTCATAAGTGGGTTCCATCGAGCAGCCACTCAGCATGAGCAGGGATGCCAGACAGGTCGTGGATAAGGAGTTATTCATGATGGCTCTCCTAAAGGCGTTGACCGAGCAATGCTCGCAGCTGGGAAATAAGAAGGGATAACAAGCTGCCTCTGCTGCCGGATCCTTCAGGGCCGGACACCTGCGGCACAGGCTTTTTTATCAAACTGCCCTTAAAGGACTTGAAGCGAACCATAGAAGGCCTGGACGGTTGGCTGGTGCGTCGTGGCAGTACCGATCTGGCTGTCTTTTCACCCAGTAACGAGCGGCGCAACAGGCTATTGAAAGCCATCAATGGCCTGGCCTTGCCGGCAACATTGGCCGTCGCGTCGCTGAACAGCCGCGCGATGAGCCGATGGCGAAGTGCATCGGACAGGTCGATGAATTGCAGTCCCAACTGATCAATTCGGGGGTGGCGCATGACTTCCACGCCGATCCAGCCAACCTTGTCGACCCATATTTCACCGCGCATTCCCTGCTTTATCAATTTCGCTAACGTGCAGGAGAAAGCGGCCCCGCTAATGGAAATGTCGACCATTCGGCCCTGCAAGGTCACCCCGGCGATACGCAAGCCGGCGGGTTTGTCGAAAGGGAATCGCTCTTCACCGTGCAGCCGGGGCCTGTCGACGCAGGCCACCAGGGTCGCGAGGTTGTAGACCAATGCGACCACGGTCCAGCAAAGATTGAACAGCATGTTGCCGTCGAATGCGGCAGCAGTCGAAATGGCGGCATAAGCGCCGATCTGTGAGAGCAAGGTCAGCGCACAGAAGAACCCGAACAACTTCCAGTGAATCACCGTTCTGGAGCGATCGAGTCCTTTTGCCGTCACTTTGAACGGCCGGCCGAAGGGGCGGATCATGGCGCTGATGAGGGTGGCAGTCACCGCCAGCGAAGCCACGATTTGGGTGACTTCGGTAAAAATCGGTAGCGTTCGCCGGTCGGTGACCCAGGTGCCGTAACCCCAGAAGGCAATCAGCGCGGGCATCCCGTGGGCGAGAAAATCAACAGGGTTGGCATAAAATCCGGCGATACCGAAGTACCAGTACAGCACCGGTGAGATCAACAGCATCAAGATGAATGGCTTGGAGGCCCAATGCGTCAGGCCGTGCAGGAAGTGCAGACGATCATTGAGCGTGTAGCCCTTGCCACGTAAAGGACCGTCCTTGAGCAGTGCGACCTGAATCGTACCCAGGCACCATCGCCCACGCTGATTGATGTACTCGGTCAAGCCCTCGGCCGACAGGCCGATGGACAAGCGTTCGTTCAGCCAGCGAGTGACATAACCTTGTTGCAGTAACCGGTAAGTGGTGTTGATGTCTTCGCAAATCGACTCGGTGGGAAACCCGCCGAACTCGGTGATGAGGTCGCGGCGGATGACGAACGACGTACCGACGCAGAACGCAGAATCCCAGCTGTCCTTCGCCGGTTGGTAGACGTCGAAGAATACCCGCTGTTCGTCTACCCAGCAGGTCGAGGAACCGAGGTTGTGCTGGATTGGATCGGGGTTGTAGTAAAACTGCGGTGTCTGCACCAACCCGACTCGAGGGTCTTCAAACAGCCCCAGGGTGCGCAACAGAATGGGTCGCTGCGGTGCGAAGTCCGCGTCCAGCACCAGAATGTAGGGCGCATTGGTGCTGGCAGCCGATTGCTGTAAACCATTGTTGAGATTACCCGCCTTGGCGTGCGAATTGTCCCCACGACGTGCGTAATTCACGCCGACCTCGCAGCAATAGTCGCGCAACCAGTCACGCCGGGTATCGTCCAGCACCCAGACAGCGAAGTTGGGGTAGTCGATGGCTTGAGCGGCGGCGATGGTTTTCTCCAGGATATTGAGCCCCTCGTTATAGGTCACGATGAACACATCTACTGCGGGCACATCCTGGCCCGCAGCTCGCAGGCGACGCTCCCCGGCATCGGCGCTGGCGTGGTGATCCGAGCGACACAGCATCACAATGATTGAAAACAGCGTGTAAACGATCGCCAGCAGCTCAAAGAACAGAAAGCTGTATGACCAGACCGTGGCAGCACCGGCATGGGCGTCAGGCAGGGTGTCGCGGATCCGCCAGACGGCATAGTTGATCAGCAGCAGCGCGGTCATTGCGCCGAAAGCGCTTCGCGCCGCCCATTGGTCGCGGTGCGTCAGGCATCCGAACAGGATGACCATGGCCAGCGTCCAGAAATTGATTTGCAGCAGTTGTAGCGTGTCCAATGTATGCATGTCAGTTCGCCTCGCGAGAACCTGTGAAGGGGTTGATGCCGGTTGCGGCGATCGCCGCCCATGCGGTGGCTCCCAAATGAGGTAGGTGGTAATAGTAAAAATCATCGATGACCGAGTCCGGACCTATGGCCAGTCCGGTACTGATGCGCGCCTGGGGTGTTGCAAACAGCCAGCCGTCGCCGGTTTGCTGCGCGGCCAGAACCGCCCATAGCGGCTGTGCTTTTTCCGGTGCTCCGCTCAGCCGAGCAACCGCAGCAGTCTGCGCAGTTCCTTCGGTCCACAGACCATCCGGATTGCGCTTGAAGCCGTAACCGGCCCCGGAACGATGCGCCTGATCGATGAAACTGAAGACCCGCTGCCAATCGGCAGGGGGATGGTGCAAGGCAATCAACGGCCAGATCTGCGCGTCCAGCCCTGAGCGCGAGCGATCGGATGTTCGCCCGTCGCCCAGTGTGCCGATCAGAAAGCGGCCTTCACGGGCGTCCCACTGACTGAAGACGAACTGGCGCGCAATCTTCGCCTGGCGCACCGCATGTTCATCCGCATGCAACTGGTCAAGCGCGGTCCAGGCGGCAGCCAGATCGGCATTGTGTTCGGTGGACTTCCATTCCTGCCTGGCTTGCTCCGGGGGATAGCCGTAGTAGCCGCCGATGAATCCTTCGGGAGGCCGACTGTCGTAGGTTTTCTGTTCGGTCCAGCGCAGAACCCTTTGGGCCGCCTTCAGATAAGGCTCCTCGCCGGTTTGGCGAAATGCCTCCAATAGCGCCAGTGCCCCCCAGGCTTGATTGCCAGTAGCGCTACTGATCTGGTACGCATCCTGATTCCAGGCGTTGCGTTGCGTGCTCCAGTAGCCAGGTAGCGTCATCGGTCCGCTTTTGAGTGGTCCGGCAGCGTAGGCGTTGCGCAATCGGCCGTCCTGATAGTCAGGGTCGTGCAAGGTCGCGTATGCCAGCGCATCCGCGATCCGGCGTGCCGATTGCGCTTTGCCGCAGGCGAACAGAGCGATGCTGGCCAAGGCGTTATCGTAAGTGAACGCGACCCCGCGCAAGGCCTGGATCTCAGGCTGCTGACCGGCCACGGGTGGATAGCTGGCCAATAACAAAGGGCCCGCCGCTTGCGCTTGTACCGCCTGGTCGAGCGCTGTGCAGGTCATCTCGGCCAGGCGTGGCATCGGGTCCGCAGCCAGTGCCGGGCTCGCGCCATGGCTGGCTGCCAGGAGACCGAGTGTCAGCACCCAGCGCCTGCGGGCATAGCTGGAAGTAATCATCAGCGTGACACCTCGGCAGTGACCCAATGCCCAGGGTTGCAGACCGCGGCTCGCTGACTTTTTGTGAGATTGCTGCCGAAGGCGCCGACCACATAGACCGAATTCTGTTCGGCATAGGGAAATGGAACGCTATAGCTACTGGCCTGAATATCCGAGGGGCTGGACAGCAGTTGCACGACCTTGGCTGTCAGGGTATGGCTCAAACCGCGGATACTCACCCGCAGAACACTGTCGCGTTCGATCTTGCTCGCCATTCGCTCCGGGAACACTGCAATCACGTAACTCTCATTGCAGTTGGTGGCGCGCAGCAATGTCGCACCCGCGCGCACCTGTGTCCCTTGCGGTGCCACCAATTCCTGGACGGTGCCGGGTGAATAGGCGATCACGTCGTACCCGCTCATCAGCTTGATTCTGTCTTGCTCGGTGGCAATCAGGTTATTGAGGTTGTCCAGTTCCTGTTGTTGCGTCGCCTGATTCTTGGCCTGATTGGCCAGGCTCAACTGCAGAGTGGTTATTTTCGCCTTGAGTTCGAACAGGCGCAGCTGCTCAGGGTCCAGATACACCTCTTTGCTGGCAGCGCTGAGGTCACCATCGTTGATCCGCAGTTGCGACTTGACGGACTCGGCGGCGCCTTGCAGTGATGCCAGTTGCGCCTTGGAGGAGGCCACCGCGGCCTGGCTGATGGCGCCTTGGCGAAACAGCTCCAGGTTACGATCGACCGTCTCCTGGGCGTCCTCCAGGCGCACACTGGCAGCACTGCTCTCGGCTTTCAGGGCTTTCTGGGCATAGAGCTGTCGGGTATGGAATGCCGATTGATATTGCTGACTGGTTTTCTCCAGCGCGTTGAGAAACTGCTGATCGTGCTCTGCCTGGCTGGTCAATGAAGACAGTTGCTGTTCCAGGGACAAACGGCGCGTTTGCAAGGTCAGCAACGCCTCTTGATTGGCCCGCGGATTATCGATGGTGGCGATTTTTTGCCCTGTGGCAAAGCTCGCTCCCGGTTCGATCGTGAGCGAACTGACCACTCCATCGATAGGCGTCGTCAGCAAAATCACAGGTGCGTTCAACACCGCCCGCGTCGCGGAGGAAGACATCAAGGGCATGAACAGTGTCGAAAACAGCAGCCAGATAATGAATGCCAGGACGCCGAATCCGACCAGTCGCGGCAGGAAGGAAAATGAAAAGCGTTTTGAGCGAGTATCAGCCATTCTCCAGCACTCCTTGAAAGAGCAATGAATTAGTTCGGCACGTGGCCGGTCCGACCCGACAGTCAGGTAATAGAACCCATGACTGCACAGGGCAGAAGTCAGGTGGAACTCAAGTTGAATCGCCGTTCATTTGCCGGGCGATATGTCTCTGACCCAGCGATGGTTTGAAAGTTGTTTTCTGGTGCGCAGGAATTTTGCCCTGTCTTGTTGGTGTAATTAGATAATAAACTACGCGTAATTTATTACTTATTTACATATCGAAGCGGCTGCGGTAAAGCTGGTCGAAGTCTGCCATGAATGAGGTGCCGGGCTTCTGCGTTCAGATGTACGGCTCATTCAAAGCCAGTGTTTGTCTACGTCTCGAGCTTGCGACGGTAAATGTGCTCTCGGCGACTGTCAACATCTGATGTTCTAAGGTTTTAGATTGCCGACAAACTGAGGGTGTTCTTCTGGGTGCTGTTTCTTGTCCTGTTTAAAGAAGTATTCAGCACGAAAGCGGGGAGGATATAAGGCAAAAAAAATATAAGGATCCATATGTTCATATATTTGAATAAGGCCGAAACATACCAGGACTGGTTTATAAGGGGACGCACCCGCAGGCTCGCCCCAAAGCGCACGGACATCCGCATCAATCCGCTCAAACGAAAGGCGGTCAATGATGTGTTGCAGCGTTTCGCCAAGGCGTTCGAGTGGGGCCGGCAAAATCCCGACGAGTACGCTCGGGTCTTCGCCAGGGGCAACGATATACCGCTTGATGTCTCGCAACGCCTGCGCAGTTGGGGCGACGAGTCCCCAAGCCAAAGCCTGTGGCTAAACCGGTCCGCAAACCCGTGGCGCAGGCTCCGGCGCCAACTGCGCCAGCACAACCGGTCGCCGCGCCGGCACCACCGGCACCGCCTGCGCCCAAGCCGGTGACACCCGCGTGCCCATTGATTTCAAAATCAGGTAAGCCTGGCTCCAGCAGACCCGGACCAGACAGTTATTGCCCCGTCCTGAATAAGGTTTACACCCTCTGATCTATTTTCAGGAGGGTGTAATGGATGCGGGAAAAGGCGATGAGGTGAAGGGAGATGAATTGCACGACTCTCCCGAACCAGACTACTTAAAAGCTTGTACTCGGTTTGGACGCGTCAGCCACGGTGGAGCGGTCGCAATTTATAAATGAAGACGAATTCAGCCAGCGTTGATCAGGATAATAAGAAAACAGTAACTGGCCGTCTTTCATTGAGTCGATGAGTTGATGAGCAATGGCGGGGCGCACGGCCGGGCAACCTAAACTTCTGCCAATACGGCCGTTCAACTGGGCCAGGTCGCGACTGACATAGGCTGCCCCGTGGATGACGATAGCCCGGTCGAGTGCATGATCGTTGAAGCCAGGCTCCAATCCCTCCATGCGCAAGGAATAGCCGTTATGACCGACATAGGTCGAACTCGTCCGATACAACCCAAGGCTGGTGGCCATGCTTTCATTCTGGTTGGAAAATTGACTGGCCATGTTTTCGCCGCTGTTACGGCCGTGCGCGACCAGTTCGTGAAAAAGCAATGTGCGGTGTCGCAGGTCAAACACCCACAGTCGTTGCTCGGTTGAGGGGAGAGAGTAATCAATCACTGCAAGTCTTTGGACAGGTGCCGCGCCTTGCGCCATTCGGCACTGAGACGCACGTACGGCCAGCGCGATAACCTTGGCGTTAGCGTCTGGTGCCGCTTTGACCAGCGCAGCCTCAAGCGAATCGGCGTAGGCGGCCTCTGCAGACATGGACATCACAAGCATGGCTGCCATTAAAAAGCCCGAGCGGTCTAGCGTCATGTGCGTATCCCATCACTATTTATACGAGTCTAGCAGTGTCAGTGGGTCTGAGTGACGATGCTCGATTGACTTTTAAACCCGAGGTGCAGGGGGATGATTGTGCAGTGCTGCGAGCACTGAATCCAGCTACAGAACTGTCCATTTCATATTTGCCGCGAGCAGGACTTTCCGCTGTGGCGAAGAGGCAAAACAAATAATAAAACTCTTTTCATAACCCTTGACGGGACGTGTGACAGGTTTATATTCGCCACTTCTTCGGCCGGTATCACGCTTTACTGGTTATTGTCTTTAAAGCGTGCAGTTCAAGTCATGTTGTTGAAACGTCAAGGTGACAAGAATGTTTCCTGGTCTAGACTGACTCATCAACTATATGAAATAGCCAGACGAACCGGTATTCAAAGAGAGGGAAAATGAGAAAACTTTATGTACTGGGCGCGCTTATTGCGCTGACGATTTGCAGTATTGGTATGAGCGATGCTCGCGAGGGGCGAAACGGCAAGCATCAGTCTGATTCGGTTGCGGGGGTGTTTGACTACTATCTGTTGACGTTGTCCTGGTCGCCCACGTTTTGCCTGACCCATCGCGACAATGAGCAATGCTCGGGGAAAGGCTATGGCTTTGTGCTCCACGGTCTCTGGCCTCAATACGCCAAGGGCGGCTGGCCGCAGTCGTGCCCGCCGATGGTTCCTTTAACGCAAGCGGAGCAGGCGAGGGGGCTGACGTTGTTTGCGACGCGCAAGTTGCTGGAGCATGAATGGACAAAGCACGGCACCTGCAGTGGCCTGGGCGCCTCGGGTTATCTGGACACAGCGGACAAGGCCGTGGGCGCTGTCCGGATCCCTGAGCAACTGCAACCCTTCAGCACTGCCCATTACTTTGAAGCACAAGAGATTGCACAAATGTTCCGGCAGAGTAATCCCGGTATCCCTGCTGATGGCATCGCTATTCTGTGTAGCGGGCCCGAGCTCTCCGAGGTTCGTGTCTGCATGGGCAAGGACTTGGCATTCGGGGCCTGCGGCAAGGGCGTCAAAACTCAATGTCGGTCCGGAGAGATTCGCGTGCCGCCTATTCGATGAGCGAGCCGGTTGGAGCCGTCAGCACTCTCGGCCAAGGGGGGGCTGACGATAGTTCAAGAAAAGATTTGCCCTTGAACAGGTACACTGGAAGCGACGTTTACTTGAGCTTTTTTTAATAGTGCTGCGGCTGTAATAAAAAATATTATTATCAGTAGCGCCAACAAGAGTAATCATACTCAACAGTATTCATCACATTCTCCTGATTTTTTGAAGAGGATTGAGATGTTGAGCTGGATATTTAAATATAACCAGTCAGTCTATGAATAATGACGGTTGGTTTATGTTGCAATGCTGGGTTCTCAGGGTCTTTATCGTCTTTAGCTTGGCAGGCCGAGGCTACTGTGAGGCTCGCCATGCAGAAATTGATTATGAGAAACATAAAAATATATCTGTCCCATTTTCCAATGGGACCGAGCTGGATGGAGCGCCGCCGAATTGAGTCTATATTTAATGGCGGGTTACGTGTAACGCACCGAAAGGATCCCCCGTGAGTTTTATAAAAGGCTACGCTGAACACTCAAGCTCAATCAGAGGGAGCCGGGCCATGCAGTTGCACGAAGCGCAAACGATCACCGAGGTATACACCTCACAAGAGGTGAACAAGGCCTTGCGGGAGGGTTGGAAACTGCTGGCCGTGACGCCGGTAAGCAGTCCTCACAACCCCAACTGTATTACCACCTGTTATGTACTGGGCAAGAAAAAGCCCGCTGAACCGATTCGGCCATAAATCCCTCAGGCCGAAAGAATTCGGCTGCTCCGGGAGCGGGGGGATCACCGCTAGACCACTAACACTGTACCCCTGTGCAGGCATGAGCAATGAGGCTGTCAGCTTATTTCATCGGGATGAAGCACATGAAAAAACAGGTCATGGCGATAATTATCCTTCTCGCTCTATCTCCCTGCTCATGGGCAGGCGATAAATTTGGGGCGTTGGCTGTAGACAAAAATAATGGTTTCTATTACGGCTGGTCGTACGATCACTGAACCATGGAGCAGGCCAATACGAGGGCACTCAATGAGTGCGCGCAGCGAGGCGGAAACTGCAGTGTTGTATTGGAATTATTTGGCGCTGACAGGTGTGGAGCATACCGCACGATAGACGGCGCGGTAGGAACAGCTTATGGCTGGGGAAAAGGTTCGGATCAATCAGTGGCAGATCGTATGGCCAATGAAAAGTGTCTGGGGCGCTCAAATGGAAATAGTTGCAATAATCACGTATGGGCGTGCAATACAAATGTAAAAGGTGCTGATTCAAAAAGTGCACCCGCCGACTTGACCGCTATTCGTAATGCGGTTGTCGATTACTATCGATAATAATGGTGAGTGGGCTGGAAAGTTCCGCATGAGCATTGAAAAGATCAGAGTGGATGGGGCTGGGTCAACGATCAAGGCGCACGTGAAGTACATATATTCCCCATACCTGGAAACAATAGTTCGTCAGGTTATGATCAGCGGATTTTTACCATCAATGTTAATGGCAATGCATACACCGTAACTCATATGGATGAGTATATGTCTGCAAAATTTTAACCAGGGCATGACAAGGCCTGTATGACACCGTGTGTTGGTATTGTGATGGGTCATGTCAGCCTGGGGGAAGTGGCTGAACCACGTCCCCCCGCTTGGCACTATTTAAAGTGCTGCTCGTAAGTCGCCACCAGGTCCGGCGTGATCAGCTTGAAGGGCACCCAGACATTCGCTTCGACCGGTTCGCCTTTGATCATTTTGATGGCGGCTTGCAGGGCGCTGGTCGCCTGGGCTTTGGGGTCTTGAAACACCGAGGCCGCCAACTGGCCGCGTCTGATGGCCGCCAGTCCGTCAGGCAAGCCGTCTATGCCGACCACCGGAACCGAGCCTTTGGCCTTGCCGGCCTGTTGCAGGGCCATGGCCGCGCCGATGGCCATCTCGTCGTTGTTAGCGACGATGGCATCGAAGTTTGAGCCAGCGAGCACCCAGTTGCTGGTCAGGTCCATCCCTTTGTTGCGCTGCCACTCGGCACTTTGCTGCTCGACGATCTTGATCCCGGGATAGTCCTTGAGCACATCTTTGACCCCATCGGTTCGGCCTTGGGTGGCGTTTTGCGCCAGGTCGCCCATGATGATCGCCAGGTTGCCTTTGCCACCCATCTTGTCGGCCAGGTAACGCATCTGCAGTTGTCCGGCCTCGATGTCGTTGGACGCCACGGTGACCACGCCTTTGGGCAAGACGCGCTCGTCCGGGCGGCGGTTGACGTAGACCAGTGGTGTTTTCGCCGCGACGGCGGCGCGGGTCATGTTGGCGGTGGCGGCAGTGTCCACGGGCAGGACGATGACCGCATCCACTTTCTGGTTGAGGAAGCCTTCGATCTGATTCAGCTGACGCACCACGTCACCCTGAGCGTCCTCGAACTGGATCTGTACCTTCTCCTGTTTGGCGGCCGTTTCCAGGCCGCTGCGCACATAGGTCATGAAGTTATCGTCCACCCTGGCAATGCTCACGCCAATGCGATAGTCGGCGAGGGCCCATTGGCTGCTGAGGAGCAGCAGCGAGGCAATAAACAGTGTGCAACGTCGCATGATGGTTTTCCTTTTGTTGTTATGAGTTGAAATTCATCAAAGGTGAGGCGTTTCTGGCGCTCTCTGCATCAAACCTGCCGAGAGCGCCAGTGAGGTCCCAGGCGTTGCCGGCCTCGTCAATCAAACGTGAAGGCTTGCCGAAAGCGCTCAAGTGCCTGTTCCGAGTCGCCAGAGGCCCAACCCTCTAGCCCGACGACACCGGTGTATCCCATGCGCAACAAAGCTCTGGCAATGGCTGGATAATGGATTTCGCCGGTGCCAGGCTCCATGCGTCCGGGGACATCGGCGACCTGGATTTCTCCAATGGCCGGGCCGGCGCGCTGGATCAGTTCAATCAGGTTTCCTTCGCCGATCTGGGCATGGTAAAGGTCCAGGTTCATCTTCAGGTGCGGGCTGCCCACGGCTTCGATCAGGGCCAGGGTTTCTTCGGCGCGAGCGAAGGGGGTGCCGGGGTGGTCAACCTGGGTGTTGAGGTTTTCCAGCAAGAATACCCTGCCAGCCTCTTCCCCCAGCCTGGCGATTTTTTCCAGGGTCTTGCAGGCGCTCAGCCACATACGTCCGTTGGTGTGGGCCACAGGTTTGACCGGCAGGCCTTTGTCGTCCAGGCCGCTGCCATGCAGGTTAAGACTGGGGCAGTTCAGCTGTGCGGCCACGGCCAGCGATTCCCGTGCACTGTCGAGCAGGTGCTTGATGTCCTCGGGATCGGTCAGGTTGCCCGAGATATAGCCGGTCATGGAGGTGAAGTCAGCGCCGGTGGCGACCAGGGCCGCAATGTCCTTCGTGGTCCAGTCCCAGAGTTCGGCGCTGAAGCCCAGCGCATGAATACGTTTGACGCGCTCTGTGAACGGGAGATCCAGGAAGACCATCTCGGCACTGATCGCCAGTTTGAAGGGTGTAAAGCTCATGCGTGTGCTCCTTACAGGCGGACAGGTTTGCCCTGCTGGACGGACTCGATGCAGGCGCGGGCAATGGCCAGTGCGGCCCGGGCATCTTCGCCGCTGGCGAGTGGTTTCTCACCGGTGCGCAGGCAATCGACAAAGTGATTGAGCTCGGCAATGTAGGCATCGCGCAGCAGGTCGGTGTCCATGCGCTGGGTGTCGGCCTGGATGCCGTCAGCCAGGTAGCGAACCATGTCAGAGTGATTGATGCTGCCCATGGTCAGCATGCCGGCACTACCGAATACTTCCCCACGAACATCGTAGCCATAGACCGCCTGGAAATTGGCCTCGGCCGTCGCGATGGCGCCGTTGTCGAAGCGGATCGTGACAACAGCGGTATCCAGCAGGCCCTTGTCCTTGTATTGCGGTGCAACCAGGGCATCGGCCATGACATAGACCTCGACAGCCTTGGCGCCTGGATTCAGATAGCGCAGGGTATCGAAGTCATGGATCAGGGTTTCCAGGAAAATCACCCACTGCGGCGAGGCGGCCGGGTTATGCAGCGCTGGATCGCGGGTCAGCGAGCGCAGTAACTGAGGCGTGCCGATGCGACCGGCGACCACGTCCAGATGGGCTGCCCGGAAGCTTCTGGCAAAGCGGCGGTTGAAGCCGACCTGCAGCGGCACTCGTGCCTCGGCGGCCGCGGCGATGGCGCGGTCGGCCTCGTCAAGGGTGATGGCCATGGGTTTTTCACAAAAGACGCCTTTGCCGGCCCGGGCAGCGCTGATCACCAATTCGGCATGGCTACGGGCCGGGGCGGCGATCAATACACCGTCTATTTCCGGGTCTTCGAGCAGTTGCTGTGGATCGGTATAGACCCGTTGCACAGCCAATTCTGCCGCCAGGCGTGCGGCTTGACCGGGTGTGGGGTCGGCAATGGCGGCCAGGCAAGCACCGGGAATGTGTCGAGCAGCGGTCTGGGCGTGAAAGCTGCCCATGCGGCCGGCGCCGATGAGTCCAAGGCGGATGGTCTTGGGTGTATTCATGAAGTGACTCCTTTTTATTGTTGTTCAGGTGGCGGTGCAGCAAGAACTGTCCTCGCTGGTATAAGCTCCTGAGCAAGGCCTGTGCCAATCTGTAACTATTTGATATTTATATAAATATTTCAGATTGAAAGAGAGGGAGTGTTCATTGGAATGACATGTCTATAATGACATGTCAAAAATATGAACATTGGTGCGGATCTCAATGATGGCTAACCAACCGCTCATGGCCTTCAGCCTGGAAGACCTCGATTACATTACGGCCATCGGGCCGGCGTCCTTGAATGAAGGACCCATCGCCGAGCTGGACCAGGCCTGGCAGGCTTGCCTGAAGGGTCGCACTGATCGACCTGCCGGGGTCAGACGGGCCATTTGGGACTCCTGGCTGCGCAGCGTCAGGGCCGGCCTCAACCCTGATGATTTTGTATACCGTTTTGTTGATCCCGACGTGCTGGCTGCAACACTTGCGGTCAATCGCGTATTGATCGGGGTGGCGGCAGAGGTCATGAGCGGGCTGCTGGCTTACAACCCCAGGGGGCATATCAACCTCACCGATGCCGAAGGGACGACCCTTTACTTCTGCGGTCTGGACCTTACGCCGGTGGGCAGCCGGCTGCTGGAGTCGGTGCAGGGCACCAACTGCACGGGACTGGCGATTGCCGAAGACCGATTGGTGTATGTGCTGGCGCAGGAAAATTTCGCGACTGGCCTGCGTCAGCGACGCATGCATTGTGCCGCCGCGCCGATCAGGGATGCCAAGGGCACGACCCTGGCCATTCTGACGTTGACCGCGGAGCCGGGCTGGTTCCATTTCCACACGCTGGGGACTGTCCAGGCGGCGGCCGAAGCCGTCTCGCGACAGATGGCGCTGCAGACGCTGCTGGAAGAACAGCAGACCGTCCTTGAAGTGCTGAACGAGGGGCTTGTGGTGCTGGATGAGCGGGGCTGCATCAAGGCGCTCAACCGCTATGCCCGTCAATTGTTCCGGGTGGGTCGGGATCTGTTGGGGTGCCCGTTCCAGCGTCTGGGGCAGAGCGAGCTGACTGACGAAATTCTGCTGCGCAGCGGCGAGGGGCTACGGGATCTGGATTGCACCTTTGAGCTGCACGATGGTAGTCACCTGGCATGCCTGGTGTCCGTGTGTTCCCTGGAGCAGGGCGGGCACATTGTCTCGTTGCGGGAGAGCCGGCGTATCCGGGAAATCACCCGGCGGATCATAGGGACTCAAGCCAGCTATACCTTCGAGACCATTCAGGGAAGCTCGCGCGTCATACAGGATGCGCTGCGTCTGGGACGGATTGCCAGTCGCAGTGACTCGACCACGCTGATCCTGGGGGAAAGCGGGACCGGCAAGGAGTTGTTCGCACAGGCCATCCATAACGCCAGTGACCGTTCCAGCGGTCCTTTCGTGGCCGTCAATTGCGGGGCTATTCCGCGAGATCTGGTGCAAAGCGAACTGTTTGGTCATGTCGAGGGCGCCTTCACCGGGTCGGTCCGCGGAGGGTCTGCCGGGAAGTTCGAATTGGCCGATGGCGGAACGATCTTCCTGGACGAGATCGGTGACATGTCTTTCGATGCCCAGGTCAGCCTGCTGCGAGTCTTGCAAGAAGGCGAGGTGACTCGCGTTGGCGCGAAAAAGTCGCAGCATGTGGATGTACGCATCATTGCAGCCACGCACCGCAATCTGAGCCAGGCGGTTGCCGATGGCGCCTTCCGCGAGGATCTCTATTACCGGCTCAATGTGCTGAACCTTACGGTTCCGCCGCTGCGGATGCGCCGGGAGGACATTCCATTGCTGGCGCGGCATTTTCTCAATCGCTGTGCCCAGTCGCTGCGCAAGCCTGTGCAGGGGATCTCGCCGGCGGCATTGGATATTCTTTCAGCCCACACTTGGCCGGGTAATGTTCGCGAGCTGGAAAACACGATCGAGCGCGCGACCAATCTGGCGGTTACCGGGCTGATCCAGCCGAGTGATCTTCCTCTCGAAATCATGCAGGGGCTGCGCCGGCCGGCGTTGGGAAGTTTGCCAGAGCCCAGGGCTGCCCTGGACTTGGGAACCCATGAGATGAATGCGATTATCACGGCCCTCAGGGACACTCGCGGTAACATTCGGCTGGCCGCGAAGCAGCTGAATGTTTCTCGTGGTGGGCTGTACAACAAGATGAACCGGTTCGGACTCAGTGCCGATGCTTTTCGTTCGGGACCAAACATCTGATTGTCTTCTGTAGCGCCTTCCCAAGGTGCTCCACCACAGTGGCCTGGCGCGCGACGGCGTTGCAGGGCTGCTTGAATCAAGTCAGCGAGAGCCTCCTGTCTCACTGAATGATCGCCAGTTCGTCACCCTGTGTCAGTAACCAAGCCTGATCACCTCCTCGACGCTATCGAGCAAACAATCCAGCCCCCTCGTCATCAAGAGCGGTCATCCGACCGCTCGGTCACCCTGCGATAAAAAATTTTCGACGACGGTTGACAGTTCGATTCGTTCAAATCTAATCTGCATACAGCGCTGCACACATGACGGCGCACAACGTTGTTAGTTTGTACCTTCCTGCCTACAAGAACGAAATCATCGGAGAGGTCAAAATGGCTCGGTTCCTCACTCGCTCCATCCGCAACATGCTCGTTTGCGCATCCGCCATCGGGGCGTTGCTCACCCAGGTCCCAGCCCAGGCGGCTGATGTATCACTCTGGAAAGACATTCAGAAGGCGGGGGTCTTGCGGTGCGGGGCTGCTGTCGCCGCGCCTTACGTCATGCGCGATGCCCGCTCTGGTGAATACAGCGGCTACTTCGTGGACCTGTGCCGCGACTTCGGCGAGAAAGTGCTGAAGGTGAAGGTCGAGTTCGTCGATACCAATTGGGACAACCTCGTTGCAGGGCTGCAAGGCGGCAAGTGGGACATGGCCATGGCACTGAACCAGACCCCCGAGCGTGCTCTGGCTGTCAGCTTTTCAGTGCCGGCGACTGACTATCAAGTGTCGCTGTTGATCAACAAAGACAATCCCAAATTTGCCGGTGCCGCAAACTCCGTCGCCGACTATGACAAGCCAGAAGTTACCTTCGCAGTGATGTCCGGGACGGCTCAGGACAAGGCCATTTCAGCCGTCGTCAAGAAAGGCAAGATCATGCGCCTGCCGGGCATGGATGAAGTGCGTCTGGCCGTCATGTCCAAGCGGGCCGATGTATTGGTCGATGCCAGCGACACCAACCACCTGTTCGCCGTGGCCAACCCGGACTGGTCGAAGGAAGTCCTGCCCAAGCCCGCTTTGGCCAAGCAGGGTGTCGCCTTCGGTATCCGCAGAGACGTCAGTGCTGCGGACCTGCAGACGTTGAACATCTATCTCACGCAACGCCGTGAGACCGGTGAAATCGATGCGCTGGTCGACAAGGCTTCGCAACTCGCCAACGCCGACAAAACCCCTCAGTAACCCCCGCCGATGTCGAGCGCGCAGCGGGCTGCGCGCTCCCGGAGAATGTTCGATGAAAGCTTCCAGTCTAGCGGCGGTGCCGCCACGGCCCCTGCACGCCTGCAATCCGAAGAGCAGTGAGTTCATTCAGCTGCGCGATGTCTATAAGTCCTATGGCGAAAATCTGGTGGTGATGGACCACCTCGATCTGGATATGCGCGCTGATGACCGCTTGGTCATCATTGGTCCCAGCGGTAGCGGGAAAAGCTCTTTGCTGCGGGTCATGATGGGGCTCGAGAGCATCCAGGGTGGAACCATCAGGTTTCAGGGCAAGCCCTATATCGATGGCAATGCCAGAGGTAAAGGCAAACCCATGGACTGCTCACTGCAAACCCAGGTGGGCATGGTGTTTCAGCATTACACGCTGTTTTCACACCTGTCCGTTCTGGGCAATCTGATCCTTGCGCCCATGAAAGTCCATGGCCTGTCCAGGCCTCAGGCGATCGAGAAGGCTCGACTGTTGCTGGCCCGGCTGGGGCTGGAGAGCAAGCTCAACGTTTACCCCAGCCAGTTATCCGGTGGCCAGAAACAGCGTGTGGCGATTGCCAGGGCGCTGATGCTCGAGCCCAGGCTGATGCTGTTCGATGAGGTCACTTCCGCACTCGATCCTGAGATGGTCATTGAGGTGCAGAACGTGATGCTGCAACTGGCCGAACAGAAGATGGCGATGATCATCGTCACCCATGACATGCATTTCGCCCGTCATATCGCTACCCGAGTGGTGTTTTGCGCCAACGGCAAAGTGGTCGAGCAAGGCCATCCCGATCAGTTGTTCACTCAACCCAAGGAACCTCGCACTCGCGAGTTTCTGGAAAAAGTGCTGCATCTGAGCTGAGGAGCGCAGTCATGAATTATCAATTCGACTTCAACTTTCTGAACGGCAATATCGGTTTGTTGTGGGATGGCTTGAAAGTCACCCTGCAACTGGCCCTGGTATCGAACGTCGTCGGTCTGGTGCTTGGGTTCGGTCTGTGTTTGATGACGTTGAGTCGCTGGTTTTTCCTGCGTTGGCCCGCGCAGCTGTTTATCGAGTTCTTTCGTTGCACGCCGGTATTGCTGCAAATCGTCTGGTTCTTCTACTGCGTGCCGATGCTGTTCGACGTGTTCATCGACCCCATCACCATGGGGGTTCTGGCCCTGGGACTGAATCTGACGGCGTTTAACGCCGAAGCCTATCGAGCCGGCGTTCAGGCAGTACCGCGTGAACACCTGGATGCCTGCGTTGCGTTGGGTCTACGACCTTGGCAGCGCACGCTCTACGTGATTCTTCCGCAAGCATTGCGCAGTGCCATACCGGTATTGATGACCAACGGCATCTCGATTCTTCAGCAAAGTGCACTGGTGGCGATCGTCGCAGTGGCAGACCTGATGTACGTCGGCAAAAGCATTGCTACCCAAGCCTACCGACCGCTGGAAACCTATTCACTGATTGCGCTCATCTACTTCGCGCTGTCGCTGCCCATCGCTCAGCTGGTGCAGTGGCTGGAGCGTCGTCAGGACGCTGCGCTCGCGCGCTGAGGAGAATGTCATGCATATCGATTTCACTGTGGTGTTCTCCTACTGGCAATCCTTGCTACAAGGTCTGGCACTGACCCTGGCGTTCACCGTGGGTTGCGCCATTCTGGGCAGTTTGTGCGGTTTTCTTCTGAGTCTGTTGCGAGCGTCCCGCACACGCTGGATCAGCGTACCTGCGGGACTGTATGTGGAACTGTTTCGCGGTACGCCGCTGTTGATCCAGCTGTTCTGGGTGTTTTTCTGCTTCCCGGTGGTGTTCGGCATCGATGTACCTCCCTACGTTTCGGTGTTGCTGGCACTCACTCTGTATATGGCAGCCATCACCAGCGAGACCTTCCGGGGCGCTCTGAAATCCATTCCTGGCGAACAGCATGATGCGTGCGTCGCATTGGGGCTGGCCTCATGGAATAAAACGATCTTTGTGGTGTTTCCCCAGGCCTTGCTCAGGGGCATTCCACCCTTGCTGTCCAACGTGGTTTCTCTATTCAAAGAAAGCGCGCTGATTTCCTCGGTGGGGATCGCCGACCTGATGTTCGTGGGCCAGAACATCTCCAACAGCACGGCCCGCCCGGTCGAGTTTCTCTCGGCGGTGGCGGTCATCTATTTCCTCGTGGCGTTCCCGTTGACCCGTCTGGTCGGCGTGATCGAGGCGCGGATGCTGCGACGCTATGCGTACTAACCCCAACCCTGTTATTCAACTTAAGTGGAGTGTCTTCAATGACTCAACTCAAAGGCATCCTGCCTGCTCTGGTCACGCCTTTTGACAAGTCCGGCACTGTCGATTACGACATGCTCTCCAACATTATCGAGTTTCAACTCAAGGCCGGTGTCAAAGGCTTCGTGCCCCTGGGCTCCACCGGTGAGTATTACGCGCTGACCAACGAAGAACGGCGTCAGGTATTGGCCACTGTGCGAGAGGTGGTCGGTGACCGTGGTGTGCTGATTGCCGGCGCCAACGGGTCCTGCACCCGTGAGGTCATCGAGCAGGTGAAGCAGACCCGGGATGCGGGCTATACCAACCTGCTGATTGCTCCGCCTTACTACGCACTGCCGTCCCAGGAAGAGCTGATCGGCCACTACCAGGCCATTCTCGATGCAGTGCCCGATATCAATGTGGTTTTGTACAACTATCCGGTTCGAACCAACGTCGAAGTCGGCTTCGGCGTGCTGGAGGCGTTCAAGGACAACGAGCGCGTTATCGGTATCAAGGAAAGCAGCGGCAACCTGCTGCGTGCCATCGAAATTGGCGGCACCTACAAAAATCACTACCAGTTGTCCTGTGGTTCCGATGACCAGGCCCTGGACTTCTTCCTGTGGGGAGCGACCAGCTGGATCTGCGGTCCGGCTAACTGCCTGACCCGGCAGGTGTGCGACTTCTACAGCAAGTACAGCAGCGGTGACCTGGCAGGTGCGCAGTCGATCATGCGCTCGCTGTTCCCGGTATTGGCGGATATGGAGTCCGGCAAGTTCATTCAGAAGGTCAAGTACGGTTGTGAACTGGCCGGTTTCGACGCGGGCAATGCACGGATGCCGTTGCAGCCGCTGACCGTCGATGAGAAAGCGAGCTTCCGCAAGGCCTTCGAACTGGCTCAGGGTTAATGGTGCTTGCCGCATCGGTCGCCCACGCACGGCCGGTGCGGTCCTACGGAGTGATATGACATGACCCGACACGTATTCGACTGCATCGAAGGCCATACCGAGGGTATGCCCGTGCGCATGGTAGTCGCCGGTGCTCCGACGCTTGCAGGCGCGACCATGAGCGAGCGACGTGAACACTTCATTGCCGAATTCGACTGGATTCGCCGCGCCTTGATGCTTGAGCCCCGAGGGCACTCGCACATGTCGGGCACGATCTTCTATCCGCCGATGTGCGCCGACAGTGACTTCAGTCTGCTGTTCATCGAGACCTCCGGCTGCCTGCCGATGTGCGGGCATGCCACCTTGGGCTCCATTACCTTCGCGCTGGAGTCCGGTCTGATTGTTCCGAAGGTTGCAGGTACCGTGGTGGTGGATGTTCCGGCAGGCCAGATCCACGCAACCTACACCCGTAGCGGCGACAAAATCAGCTCAGTGCGCTTCACCAATGTTCCGTCATTTTTGCTGCACCGTGACTTGACCATCGATTTTCCGCCATTGGGGATGTTGCAGGTCGACATTGCCTACGGTGGCAATTTTTATCCCATCATCGACGTGCAACCCAACTACCCGGGTTGTGAACATTTCAGCCCGCAGCAGTTGCTGGAATGGGGTCGGCAAATCCAGGATCTGGTCAACCGGTCCGTGGACGTGGTCCATCCGGAAAATCCGGCGATCAAAGGCCTCAAGCACTGCATGTGGACAGGCGCACCGCTGTCATTGGAGTCCCAGGGGCGGGCGGTGGTGATTGCCGGCGCCAGTCTCATCGATCGCTCCCCATGCGGCACCGGCAGCTCGGCGCGCGTCGCTCAGCGTTTTGCCCGTGGCTGGCTGGCGGAAGACGCTGCCTATCGCCACGAAAGCCTGATTGGCAGTTTTTTTGTCGGTCGCGTGGCGCAGCAGCTTGAATTGGAAGATGGTCGCTCCGCGATTCGCCCCAGCATAGAAGGGCGCGCATGGATCACCGGGCGCGCCGAGTTTATTGTCGACGATACCCAACCCTGGTGGGATGGCTTCAGCCTGGAAGATTATGCCGCTCCAGCCACTGCTCAAGAGACTTCCCTATGACACCTCTGCAGTCCGCTGCACAAGCACCCGCCCTGGGTGAAAAGGCCGTTGTGGTCGGCGGGGGAATCGTTGGCGTCTGCTGTGCTCTTTATCTACAGCGGGAAGGTTATGCCGTCACCCTGATCGACCCGGCACCAGCGGGTGACAGCACCGCAAAGTGGAGTTGCGGGCAGATGGCGGTCAGCGAGGTCATTCCGCTGTCCAAGCCCGGGATCCTGAAGAAAATACCCGGTTGGCTGCTCGATCAGAAAGGCCCCCTGGCATTAAGACCCGGCGCATTGCCCGGCATCCTGCCGTGGTTCCTGCGGTTTCTGGCCTGTGCTCGCCACTCGAAAATCGTCGAGATTTCCGAGGACATGGCGACACTCACACACCATGTCTATGAAGACTACGCCCCCTTGCTGGCGGCATGCCCGGACAAGACCCTGATGGGGGAGAGGCCGATCATCGAGGTGTTCGACTCGCCGTCGGGGCTGGATCATGAACGCCCTCATCTGGAGTTGCGCAAGGCGCTGGGCTTCAAGTCCGAGGTGCTCGACCGCGCCGCAATCTCCGACCTTGAGCCATCCCTGGCGGGTAAATTCAGCCATGGCCTGCTGTTTCCGGAATGGCGCGCGGTTAGCGACACCAAAGGCTTTATCGCAGCGCTGACGCAAAGCTTTATCGACCAGAGCGGCGTTCGTGTGCGTGGCCAGGTCAAACGTATCGATGAAGTGGCAGATCGCGCCAGCGGAGTTACCCTCACGACGGGTGAGCGCTATGGGGCGGAGCACGTGGTGATTGCGGCAGGAACAGGTTCACGGCAGTTCTTCGATCAGATCGGCACGCAGGTTCCTCTGGCCGGGATTGCGGGTTATCAGGTGCTGCTGCCCAACCCTGGGGTGGAGGTTCGTCACTCGGTGATTTATGCCGATGGCGGGTTCTGCTTCAGCCCGATGACTCGGGGCCTGCAGATCGGCGGAACCATCGAGTTCGCAAGCCCCAATGCCGAGCCGAACTTCAAACGTGCCGACATCATTCTTGAGAAAGCCCGAAAGATCCTGCCTCAGTTGCAGCTGGACAACATCGAGTATGGCGTCGGTTATCGCCCGTTCCTTCCCGACACCAAACCCGTCATTGACCGCAGCAGCCGTTTATCGAACGTATTCCTGGCATTCGGCCACGGCCAGCTCGGCCTGACCTTGGGCGCGACGACCGGGCGACTGATTGCCGACATGGTGGCCGGTCGTACACCTGCCCAGGACTTGAGCCCTTTTAGCGCCACGCGCTTTGCCCTTTTTGGAGACCACGCATGAAATCCTATGACCAGCTCTATATCGATGGCCAGTGGGTTCGCCCGAAGAAAGGGGGCACATTTGGCACCGTCGACCCCTGCACTGAGTCGGTCATCACTCAAGTCGCTGCGGCAACGGCAGAAGATGTCGACTTGGCGGTAAAGGCCGCGCGCCGTGCCTTCGATGAAGGCCCGTGGCCGAAAATGACCGGAGCCGAACGTGCGACGATTCTGCGGGCAATCGCTAGTGGCATTCGCGAACGTCAGGACAAACTCGCTGAGCTTGAGGTACGTGACAACGGCAAACCATTGCCCGAAGCCCTTTGGGACATTGGTGATACGGCGGGGTGTTTCGATTTTTATGCCGATTTGGCGGACGACTTGGACGGTCACCGTGAACAGAGCATTTCACTCGCGGATGAGCGCTTCACTTCGATCGCACGCAAGGAGCCGATGGGGGTCGCCGGGGCCATCATTCCCTGGAACTTCCCGATGTTGATGGCCGCCTGGAAGGTCGCACCGGCCTTGGCTGCCGGTTGCTGCATGGTGCTCAAACCGTCGGAGCTGACACCGCTGACCGCCCTCGAACTGGCAGATATTGCCCATCAGGCGGGTCTGCCCGCCGGGGTACTCAATGTCGTGACAGGCTCGGGCCCGGATGCCGGCGCGCCGCTTGGCGAGCATCCCGGTATCGATAAACTGGCCTTCACCGGTAGCGTTCCCACCGGCACCCGGATCATGCAAGCGGCTGCTCGCGATATCAAAAACATCAGCCTGGAGTTAGGCGGTAAATCGCCATTCATCATCTTCAACGACAGCGATATCGAAGCCGCTGTCGAATGGATCATGTTCGGGATTTTCTGGAACCAGGGCCAGGTGTGTTCGGCCACTTCCCGAGTGCTTGTTCAGCGTGATCTGTATGAGCCTCTGCTCAAGCGTCTGATCGAGCAGACGCAACGTATCAGCATCGGTAACGGCATGAGTGAGGGTGTACTGCTCGGGCCATTGGTCAGTCGCGGCCAATATGACAAGGTCCAGGAGGCTATCGCCCGAGGTCGAGAAGAGGGCGCAACGCTTCTGACAGGCGGCACTCGTCCGGCACATTGCGATAAGGGCTATTTTATGACTCCGGCGATTTTTGCCGATGTGCCGCAGGACAGCTGGATCTGGCAAGAGGAAATCTTCGGGCCGGTGGTTTGCGTTCGTCCTTTCGACGATGAAGCTCAAGCACTGCGTAGCGCCAACGATTCGCGCTTCGGCCTGGCAGCAGCCGTGATGTCTCGGGATCTGGAGCGCGCCGAGCGAGTTGCCCGTCGTCTGCGCGCAGGTATCGTCTGGATCAACTGCTCCCAACCGACATTCACCGAAGCACCGTGGGGTGGCTATAAGCAAAGCGGGATCGGTCGCGAACTCGGGGAGTGGGGCCTGAACAATTATCTGGAAACCAAGCAGATCACTCGATACGACAGTGAGCAACCGTGGGGCTGGTACATCAAGTAAGGGATCTCGCTATGCGCTGGAAAAAAACGCTGCAAATGGTCGACGTGCATTGTGAAGGTGAAATCGGCAAGGTCATTACCGGGGGCGTCATTGATGTTCCCGGCACGACCATGCTCGACAAGATGAACTACATCAACGAGGTGGATGACAGTTTGCGTCGGTTGGTGGTGCTCGAGCCCCGTGGCTGTCTTCAAATGTCGGTGAATCTGCTGCTGCCACCGACCCGGCCCGAGGCTCAGGCAGGCTTTATCGTCTTGCAGGCGGACAAGGCTCACCCCATGTCCGGCAGCAACTGCATCTGCGTCGTGACGGCGTTGCTGGAGCTGGGCATGCTGACGATGGAGGAGCCAGTGACGACTGTTGTGCTGGATACTCCGGCAGGTTTGGTGACAGCCCGGGCACACTGTAAGGAGGGGCGTTGCTTGAGCGTTTCCCTGGATATGGTTCCTTCGTTTGTCGAGCAATTGGATGCCCCCATCCAGACTGCCGAATTCGGAACCATCAAGGCCGACATTGCGTTCGGCGGGGTGTATTACGCGTTGGTCGACGTCGATCAGGTCGGTTTGACTATCGCTCCCGAAAATGCCCGCGAACTGGCGACCCAAGGTGTGCGTCTCAAAGGGCTCATCAACGAGCAGGTCAGCGTCAGTCATCCGCTGTTGAAGGGCCTCAACGAGGTTGCCTATGTGATGTTTCGCAACCGTGTGGACCGGAAAACCTACCAGACCTGTACGACGTTACCGCCAGGCCGGATTGACCGGTCGCCTTGTGGAACGGGCAGCTCAGCTAACCTGGCCACATTAAGCGCGCGAGGTTTGGTCGACGTGGGGGACACGCTTGTTTCCCGTTCCACCATCGGTGGCGAGTTCCAGGTCGAGCTGCTTGGCCTGACCGCGGTGGGGGACAGGGCAGCAGTTCTGCCCAGGATCACAGGTCGTGCCTGGATTTACGGGTTGCACCAGGTCGGCGTAGACCCGGATGACCCATTGTCTGAAGGTTTCATGCTAAGTGATACCTGGGGCGAAGGATTCTAACTATGGCGGGGCAGGTGTTAAAGTTGCAGGCTGGCCGGATGTCTGGCCAGCACGGCTGAGAGCGACCCAATGAGTAAAGACACCACTGAAACGACCGGAAGTGCAAAACGCCATGGCGGCCGCTACATCTACGAGGAATTGCGCAAGCAAATTCTGACGCTGAAGCTCAAGCCTGGTACGCCCCTGGATGAGGTGTCTTTAGCAGCCCAGTTTGGCCTGTCCCGTTCACCTGTGCGCGATGCGCTTGCCCGCTTGATCAGCGAGGGGCTTGTCACCATTTTGCCTAACCGCACGACGTTGGTGACGCCCTTCGAAATCGAGGAATTTCCCAACTATATTTCCGCCCTCGATCTGATCCAGCGCGCAGTGACCCGGCTCGCTGCCATGCACCGCACCGAGGAGGACCTGATTCGTATACGCAAGGCCGATGCCGCTTATCTGGACGCTGTGGGTACGGGTGATTTCCAGTCAATGTCCGAAAGGAACAAGGCCTTTCACATGGCTATCGCCGAGGCCGGGAAAAATCCATATTTCATCAGCTACTACGAAAAACTGTTGGGCGAAGGACAGCGTCTTGCGCATCTGCACTTCGATTACATTATCGGCACGGCGAGCACCACAACCCGATTAGGTCGGGACCACGACGAGATTGTCGATGCCATAGCCGCGCGTAAACCCGACGAAGCCGAGCACGCGGCCCATGAACATACAATGTTGTTTCAGCGCCGGTTCCTGGCGTATATGCAACAGAACCTGACGGAAAATATGTCCGTTGCTTGAACCGCGTCGTCGGCAATGCTTGCCCCACGAGGGGCACGGGGCGGCTTTTCCTCTACTCCGTCGGCAACCTCAGATGCTTTCGGCGACGTCGATCTGCGGTGAAAGCATGAACCTGGCGCCAGCATCGGAGGAGGGATCTATCGTAGCGTCCACCATGGCCTTCACGGCGGTCTGCGCCAGCGCCACAACCGGGTGAGAAAGAACACACTGAACCACGCCATCGCGCAGGGCCGCCGACGTGATCGGGGTCAAGTCGTGACACACCACCGTCGGCAACGGGACGTTCTGCGTTTTCAGTACGCGCAGTGCGCTGACCACACCCTCGATTCCTCCCCCGGCCACATAGAGGCCGACCAGGTCGGGCTCACTGGTCAGGAGGTCCAGGGTACTGGCATAGGCGAACGCCTCATCCTCCAGAGTCAGGCGAGTAGCCAGTAACTCCCAATCCGGGGATTGTTCCGAGAGGAACGAGCGCAAACTCATCTCGCACAGCTCCTGGCATTGAAAGCGCTGTGTTCCGAGCATCACTGCCACCGGGCCGGGTTGTGGCGCCAGATGTTTGATGAACCAGCCTGCGGTGCGGCCCATGCGCCGGTTGTCTACACCGACATAGCCTGCGGCTGCCGAAACTTCCAGCTCGGATACCAGGGCAACCACCGGGACGCCTGCAGCACGCATGTGGGCAACGGCCTTGCGCACCACTGAATGGTCAGCCGCAACGACACCCAGCGCATCGACCTCACCTTGTAGCTGCAGGATGCGCTGCGCCGTGGCTGTCGGGTCCAGGTCATCGATGTAGTTGATCATCACCCGAACCTGCGCCCGAACGCTGGCCGCCGCGGCCTCGGCCAGGGCTTTTGCCAGGCCCTGATAAAAAGCGACGCCGCGCTTGTGAAGCAGGAACCCCAAGCGCACGGTCGGGCGCTTCTGAAGCAGCCTTTGCTCGATCACATTGCGCCCGTAGAACCCCAGCCTGGCGGCGGCTTCGGCAATGCGCTGCGCGGTATCGGCGCGCACATTGGCGCGCAGATTCATCACTCGGTCAACGGTGGACAGGCTGACTCCTGCAGCCTGCGCCACATCCTCCATGGTTGAACGGCGCTGCGACGGGTTGTTTGGCTCTGACATGAAATGAAAGCCTTGCTGAAAGTTTTGACGGGTTTTGACAGCTATCGCCTGGCGACTATAGCAGCAGTGGCCGGGCTCGCCTTAGGATTCCTCCGAGCGAAACAGCACGACTCATAACAATAATCATCGGAGCCTGACATGACCCTCCATATCTCGACCGCCCCCTGTTGCTGGGGCGTAGACGATGCCAAGAATCCTCATTTACCGGCGTGGCAGCAGGTGCTCAGTGAAGCCGCGCAGGCGGGCTATCGCGGCATCGAGCTTGGGCCTTACGGTTACCTCCCGCTCGACTCCCGGGTGCTGGGCCCGGTGCTGGCTGAGCAGGGGTTGCACGTCGTAGCCGGGACCATTTTCGACAATCTGGTCGATCCCTCCAATCTGCCGAATCTTCTCAGTCAAACCCGCAACATCTGTGCCTTGCTCAAGCAATTGCCGGTGATCCCACAGGAGCCGGGACAGCGCTTTGGCATGCCTTGCCTGGTGGTCATCGATTGGGGTCACGAGGAGCGTGACTACGCTGCCGGTCATTCCGACCGCGCCCCGCGTCTGGCGCCAGATGCCTGGCGGGGCATGCTGAGCCATATCCGTGCGATTGCCGAGCTGGCATGGACGCAATACGGCGTGCGAACGGTCATTCATCCTCACGCCGGGGGCTACATTGAGTTCGCTGATGAGTTGGCTCGGCTGGTCGACGACATCCCCTATGAAGTGGCGGGTTTGTGCCTGGACACCGGCCACCTCTACTACGCCGGCATGGACCCGGTTCAGACTCTGCGCCAGTACGCGGATCGCCTGGATTACCTGCATTTCAAAGATATTGATCAGGCGATGTTTGATCAGGTGCTGGGCGAGCACATCAGCTTCTTCGCCGCGTGCGGCAAGGGTGTGATGTGCCCGATCGGTCAGGGTGTCATCGACTATCACGCCTTGCGCGAGCTGATCGCCGAGCTCGGTTATCAGGGCTACATCACCGTCGAGCAAGAACGCGATCCCCGTAACGCCCATGGCAGCCTGCGGGACGTCACAGCCAGCCGTGCCTACCTCTCCCAGGTGGGTTTCTGACCCTCTCTCACGCCAAGGACTTATCGATGATCAATGGCAGCAAGCGTATTCCCCAACCTATTCGTTGGGCCATGGTAGGCGGTGGGCGCGATAGTCAGATCGGCTACATCCACCGCAGCGCAGCGTTACGTGACCAGGCATTTGTGCTGGTGGCCGGCGCATTCGATCTTGATCCAGAACGCGGCCGGGCCTTTGGCGTGCAGCTGGGGGTCGACCCTGAACGCTGTTATGCCGACTACCGTAGCTTGTTCGAGGGTGAGGCGGGGCGGCCGGATGGCATCCAGGCGATTTCCGTAGCGACGCCCAACGGCACCCATTTCGCAATTACCAAAGCGGCGCTGGAAGCAGGGCTGCACGTGGTCTGCGAAAAGCCCTTGTGTTTTACCCTGGAGGAGGCGCAAACCCTGCGGGAAATTGCCTCAGCCAGGAACAGGATCGTGGGGGTCACCTATGGCTATGCCGGACACCAGCTTATCGAGCAGGCCCGTGAAATGATCGCCCAGGGCGAGCTGGGTGAGATCCGCATGGTTCACATGCAGTTCGCCCATGGTTTTCACAGCGAGCCCGTGGAAGCTCAAAGCGACGCCACCAAGTGGCGGGTCGATCCACGCCTGGCTGGGCCCAGTTATGTTCTGGGGGACGTCGGTACCCACCCGTTGTACCTGTCGGAAGTCATGTTGCCCGAGCTAAAAATCAAGAAGTTGCTGTGTGTCCGTCAAAGCTTCGTCAAAAGCCGGGCGCCTCTTGAGGACAATGCCTACACCCTTATGGAATATGAGGGAGGGGCGATGGGGACATTGTGGTCCAGCGCGGTGAATGCCGGCTCCATGCATGGCCAGAAGATTCGGGTAATAGGCTCCAGGGCCAGCCTGGAATGGTGGGACGAGCGCCCGAACCAGCTGTCTTTCGAGGTCCAGGGCAAGCCCGCCCAGGTGTTAGAGCGTGGCATGGGCTATTTGCATCACAACGCACTACTGGATGACCGCATTGGTGCCGGACACCCCGAAGGACTGTTCGAGGCCTGGTCCAACCTTTACTACCGTTTCGCCATGGCCATGGACGCAGCCGACCGCGGGGACCAGGCACTGCTGGCGACGCTGCGCTATCCGGATATCCACGCGGGTGTCGAGGGTGTGCGATGGGTCGAACGTTGTGTCAGCTCTGCCGACAGCGGTGGGGTGTGGATTGATTACTGACCCAGGATACGGTTTGCCCCCAGGCGTGAACCGGTCACTCATAGTGTGAAATTATCTTCAGAGGGGATGAAGCCCGGCTCCAGGTTGGGCTTCATCCAGGTTGAACACCAGCGCCTTCAAGCCGCATTCAGCGTCGGCGTCGGCAAATTCCGGCGGGTTTTCCAGGCGTTGGTCGAAGCGCAGGCTCGGGGCTTCGCGGGTTACGCCGTCGATGAGGAAATCCGGGCCTATGGCCGGGTCGTTCATGCAGGCCAGTACGGTGCCGTGGCTGCTGAGCAGTTCCGGCAGCCGGCGCAACACGCGCTGGTAATCCTTGGTCAGCAGAAAGCTGCCTTTCTGAAAGGAAGGTGGGTCGATGATCACCAGATCGTAAGGGCCGCTGTTTATTACCTTGCCCCAGGACTTGAACAGGTCATGGCCGAGAAAACTCACCTTGCCCAGGTCGTGACCGTTGAGCCGGTGATTGTCGCGCCCACGGCTCAGGGCCACGCGGGACATGTCCAGATTGACCACATGATCCGCGCCACCCTCGATGGCGGCCACTGAAAACCCGCAGGTATAAGCAAACAGATTCAAGACACGCTTGCCATGGGCGTTGGCCCGTACCCAATTGCGGCCGTAGCGCATGTCGAGAAACAGACCGTTGTTCTGTTTCTTGCCCAGGTCCACCTTATAACGCAGGCCTCCCTCGGTGATCGTCCATTCCTCGATCGTTTCCCCCAGCAGCCATTCGATGGTGCTTTGCGGCAGGTAGCGGTGTTGCAGCAATAACCTATGAGCGCCGGATTTTTCCCACACAGGTGACTGAGTAATCTCCATCAGCAGCCGCTTCAATGCCTCCAGCTGCGTCTGCTCAGGCTCTTTGAACAGCGAGACCAGGACCACGCCCTGCATCCAGTCGACGGTCAGTTGTTCCAGCCCCGGCCAGCATCGGCCCCGGCCGTGGAACAGGCGGCGGGTTTCGTCGGGCACAGCTGCCAGGGCTGTCAGCAAATGGTGGTGCAGGGTAGAGAGGGCGTCAGGATTCATTGGGCAGGGCTGGTAATTTGAAGGGATGGCATTTTAAACACAATTAGCCGGATATATAGGTCACCGGGATTGAAACCGCCACTGAGCTCGCAGCGTTATCTCAATGACACTGCCTGTTGGAAGAATCCCGCTCAAGTCATCTTGGGCGGTATTTTTGTGCTTCTTAAATGTTCAGCACGCAGGCAGGGCACCGAAGCGTGAGGAAGGCCCCCGGATTTAAAGAGGGAGGATTTCGCCAGCGTGGAGTCAGTAGACGGCCGTTTTTGTTGGAAGGATCCCAAATGGCTTTCTCATATCAAGTGAATGAGATCTTAATTGTCTCTCTCCGGTCAGTTGATTGTACGCCTTGACCCTTCGGTGATTATCCGCATAACCACCCATCGCTGAGACCGTCCCGCTTTGAATATGGTCCAGATAACGGAATATCTTTTGTGGCGAAAGAAAGCTGATCTTGTAGTTCAGCGCTGCCATTCTATCTTGCAGTTCATAACCGGGATTACGCTCATCCATTTGAAAATGTAGCCCGTGCTTCTTGATCAGCCGCACATTCCACAGGGTACAAAAGCTCTTCAAGTGAGTTTCTCTGAACGGTTTCGGCGACTTTGCTTTCAAGCCCAGGGCTCGCATGCCACGCCGAGCGTAGTGCTTGAAAAATCGTGAAACCAGGCGCCAGGCTGATCGACCCACACCTCGATTCAACTGTTCCAGGCATCCGACAGCCGCCACTTCGCGTGGACCAGTGCACTGGCCGATCATCATGGTAAAAACAGTCGGATCGTAAATAAAAGTATCGGTGTGCAACAGAAACAGATACTCGGTTTCAACGTGATCCAAAGCAAGATCCAGGGCTCGGCCGTGAGCAACGCTTCCGGCTTCAGGGGCGGCTACTTTACGTTCAATCAGGTTGATCCAGTTCAGCGTGCGCAGGTATTCGCTGCTCGCATCGTCCGAATGGTTATCCACCACAAAAACAGGAACGCCAGTCTCCTGCAACCCCTCGCGCAGCAGCTCCAGGCAAGTCCTGGTCAGCCCCAGTGATTTGTAATTAACCAGCACAACACTGTAGTTTGCCTTGGTCGCAAGTGGGTATGTCATAAGTTCTTCAACCTCGATGGCTGACTGCTGTTCCGGTAATGCCAGTTCAAAGGGGGGCTGGCATAAGCTTCAGGCTTGCGCTCATCCTAGAGCGGGTAACCTTTCAGCCTGTTCCCCGGTGGATAAATTTTCTGACAGGATTGTTTTTCGGTTCCGATGGGCTGGCGCTGCTGCGTACTGCGTTGATGGTCAACGTGTCCGGCATTGCGGCCAACGAACAGTAACCGCGTTCCCGGCGGGCGATACAGGGGGCGGACGTGACTTCTGGATTGTGCGCTAGCGCCGCAGTGACGGCCTGGCAGCCGGGGCAGGGCGATGGGCAAGCCGCGCCATCCGTTGTTAGCGCAAAGACGGGTTATGATGACCCCGCCCAGCGCTGATCCTTGAAGTCACGGGCAAGCCTTAACCCTCGGAGTCAGAAACTCGATGTTCACCATCACCCCCTTTGAAACCCCACCACCCGAGGCCATCAAAAGCCAGATCCTGCAGTTGGTCGTCGACTACGTAACCGATATCAGCATGGTGGCCATCGCGCCAAGCAATCCGCTCTACAACCTCTATCAATACGGTATCGGATACGAGGTTCATCTCTATCTGGACGCTATGGACGGTTCCAGAGGCATTCCCGTCGAATTGATCGTGGCCTCGGATGCCCAGGACCCTTCCACTGTCGTTGGCTTCTTGCTGTATCTGCCGGTGAAGGACGATCCCGAGGCTTGCGCAGTGGCCTATATGGCCGTGCGGGAAGGCCACCGACGTCGGGGTGTTGCGCGCGCGATGCTGCAGGAAATGGTCAGTCGATACCCTCATGCCGAGCTGGCCTGCTTTGTTGGCAAGGTGCCGTATTTCGAGTCGATGGGTTTTCAGGTTGTGGGTGCGCGCGGTCCTCAGGTCGTCATGAATACCCGCGACCACGGTACGGACGGCCTGTTGGCGGTGTTGGACGTAGCGCCGATCTATAGCTCTGTGGAAGTACGGCAGATTCATACTTATCTGCTTGCGCAAAATGGCAGAAAAGCGATGGTGGACGCCGAGAAGAAGCGTGACCGGCATCTCGACCAGATGACACGCCACGCGAAGGCCTTTGTGCTGGACCGTCTTGGAGAGGCCGCCTTGCAAAACACCGGGCGCGGACCACGCTTGCTCTAGGATGCATTGAGTCTCTTGTCAGGCTCGAAGTCGGCCTTGGCCTGCGAGAGTAAGGAGCGTTCGACCGGTGGTTGATCGTCCCTTACCTGGCACCCGGCAGGCTTATCCGATCAGACCGGAACACCCAGGATGATGTGGGAGGCCTTGATCACCGCTGTGGCACTGACACCGGGTGCCAACCCCAGATCTGCCACTGCATGTCGAGTCACGATCGAATACACCTCGGCACCGCCGGCAAGCTGGATAACCACCTCGGCGTTGACGGCTCCGTCATTAACACTGACAACCTTGCCTTCCAGACAATTGCGCGCAGAGAGACGGATGTCGCTGGATTCGGTCATCAGCATCACCCAAGGGGCCTTGATCAGAGCGATCGCGTCCTTGCCTACCGCAATCCCCAGATTTTTGATGCTTTCCATCGTGACCACGGCAACCAGTTGCTCACCGCCGGGCAGTGTCAAACCTACTTCGGCATTGACCGCGCCTTCTTGTACCTGAGTGACTTTGCCTTTGAATACGTTGCGCGCACTGACTTTCATAGCGAAAACTCCTTTTTGACCACTGGGTTAAGATTTACCGGCATCATCAAGATTATTGCTATGCAAAAGCAAGTGCAGTGCACCACTGGTCATCTGTCGGCGTGAAATGTCCAGGCATCAGGCTTGCACATACACCCAGGCATTGGCACCGGATTTGAGCACAACCTCAACACGTTTGTAGTCCGCCACCTCGTATTTGTCGGCCATTGCCAGCTCCTGTGGCGTGATCTCGAAAACAGTGCCGCTGACCTCACCCGACATGTCGCCGCTCTCTTGCACGATGGGATGATGGGTTTTTCCACTTGCGGCCAATACCTGCGGATCAGTTATTTCGACGAGGTTTTGCTTGTAGCCCGGTAGAGCATCAGGACGACCCTTCAGTTTGCGTCCGAAGCTGGACCGTTGGACTGCTGGATCCTGCAAGGTGCCGTAGGAGAACAGCAGGACTGGTTGCTCTGTTTCAATGGCCATTAGGTTTCCTTGAACGATGGTCGATTTGATGAGCAACTCTTCATGGAATGCCCGAATGGACGCTCCGGGTGGGCAATCCGGATTTCCGGAATCCATAAACCGCCAGTCGATCCGGGCGGTGATTCGCCGTGGGGGCGATCACCGGTGTACTTGGTTGCGCCCGTTACGCTTGGCCTGGTAAAGCGCGTCATCGGCGCGAGTCAGGAGGCTCTCCAGGTTGTCACCGGTTCTGGCGAGGGCGACACCAAAGGACGCGGTTACCGTGTCCAGCACCTTTTCGGAGCGACGAGCCTTGATCCGCAACGACTGAATTTTCAGACGCAGTTGCTCCGCGAAGGCATGGGCGCTGGCGATATCGGTACACTCCTGCAGGATCACGCAGAACTCTTCGCCGCCATAGCGTGCCGCCATGGCATGCGGTGGAAGCGAGTTTCGCAGCACCTGACCGACATGTTGGAGTACGCGGTCGCCTAAAGGATGACCGTACTGGTCATTGAATTGCTTGAAGTGATCGATATCCAGCATGACCAGAGCCACACCCTGGGGGGCGTTGCTCAGCGCTTGCTCCAGCAAGCGAGTGAAGGTGTTTCGATTGAGCACCTGAGTCAGGCTGTCCAGCGTCGCGGCCAGCTGGACGCGCTCAAGCTTGTCTCGCAGGCTTTTAATCTCATTTTGAGCAGTTTGCAGTTGGGAAAGGAAACGCTGCTGCTGGTCCTGCATGAGCTGGGTGCTCTGTTGCAATTCGCTGAGTACGGCGGGCAACCGGTTAATGACCGGCTCCTCAAGCATACCCAGGCAGTGTTCCAGGCTGGCCTGAAAGTTGAGATTGCCCATCACGCTGCTCGAGATGTCGCGTTCAATGTCGTCAACCAGGTTGATCGCTTGTTGCTGCCCGGCGCGGGCGTCCTCCAACTCATCGCGAATGATGTAGTCGCGAAAAAGCCTGGCGGCGGATTCCGGGGGGAAACTGTCGAAGTCTTCGACCACCCTATCCAGGTGGCGATTCAGTTCAGGCTCCAGGCCTTTGCTGTAGGTGTACCAGAGGGCGTAGTGCACTGGGTTGGGTGGAATATTGTGACGCACCATCAGCGGTATGGCTTGCTTGAGCAGGGCCGCCGCCTCGCGGGTATCCTCTGGATATAGCGATAGGGCAGTCGCCCGCTTCTCTGATTGGCTCATAACGTCACTGTCGTTGTTGATTTTTGTCGAACATAAAGCAAGAGGAGCATAACCATACCTCTTGCAGACGGCCATCCTATTCTAAGCTGATCAGCGTATAGACCTGATGTAGACCTGGCTTGACTGCAGCAATTCGTTGATCAAGCAGCCCGGACTGTCCTGATTGAGCTTGAAGTGCAAAGGTTACAGGACATGCTTGAAGGCACCGTCATTACTCCAGTCGGCAAATCGAAGCAGGCACGAGCGTAACGCCATGAAGTGTTCAATCGAGCGACATGGGCAGCCAGGATGGTCGTTTCTGTTGGCCTCTACCCAGGGTGACGCTAAGACTCCTGGCGAAACCGCTCCGCAATGGCATCCGCATATGGATAGAGCGAAAAGTAGGGCCTGGCTTCGTCGATCACCCGTTGGAATGACGGTCTGTGCGTCAACCTGTCGAAATAGGCGCTCAAGTGACTGAACCCGTCCGGGAACGGCTGGACGGTACTGGCATAGAAAAGCGCCGGGGCAGCGGCGCAATCGGCCATGCTGAAGTCCTGACTGGCAACCCAGGTCCTGGATGCCATCTGGCGGTCGAGCATGCCATATGCGGTCTCCAGCGTGGATCGTGCTTTTGTCAAATCACCGTTAGCACCGCTCAAGCGATCACCGACTATCTGTTGCATCGGCCCTTGGACATAGTTGTCGAAAAAGCGGTCCCATAGACGCACATCCAGCGCGGTGTCCCAATTGCCTGGAATCAAAGGGTGTTCACCGGCATAGAAGCGATCCAGGTACTCAATGATGACTGTGGACTCTGGCAGGTCGCGCTTGCGAGCGTGGTCACGGATGACCGGGAATTTGCAGATTGGCCATATGGCTTGAAGCTGTGCTCTGTCTGCATCGTCGGTGAGATCGATGATCCGCTTTTCGAATTCGACAGCGTTTTCGTAGAGTGCGATGAGTACTTTGTGGCAGTACGACGCCAGCGGATGATAGTAAAGAGTCAGCGACATCTTTCGGCTCCTGGGGGGACGTGTGGGACGCACTACTTGAAGACGGGAAAACCAGTGCAGTCTGCGCTGTCGTTCGGGGGGAGGCCTGGCACGAGGCGAAATGGCATCTGGTCGACGATAACGCTTGTGCACGCAGGCGTTCCGAGTCCGTCGTACCCATCATCATAGTCGCTGGATTGACTGCCCGAAGAGGTCGTAGCGGCGGCGACAGCCGAATCAGGTTCGATCATTGGTCCCTGACAATAAGTTTTAATAACGAATCAGTAGGCTGTTCGCAGTAATAACACGAATTGTTGATGACTATTTTTTTCCACTGTAATGATTCTGTTGCCACTTGCAGTGGTGGAATGCATATATAAAAGTTGCCCATGGAAAATGCATTTTTTATGACATGAGCTAGCCTTTCCTCCAGGCATAAAGGATGAACGCCGGGGGGAGCATGGAAACGCGGAAATATTCCTGGATCTGGCTGGTTCTTTTTCTTTGCGATGGTGTGGGGGTGACGGCTGTTTATAAGAGCCATCTAAGTGATACGCCACAAGATTCTCTTGCCTGGGGCGGGTACGTCGTACTGATTCTTGTCACAACAAGCCTGGCTGCAGCGCCGCTTATCCGCTTTCTGGAACATGGGTGGTTTGCCCGGTATGAGGAGTTCAGGAACCGGCTTAACAACGGGGCCCTTGTTTTTTATTTGAGGCAGTTTTGGCAGCCACGAACCGATAAAAACCGCATTTTGAAGACGTGGCCCATTCCCGAAGACGCGGACACCAAAAAAGCTGCCGAGCAAGCGGCAGATGTCTTGTTTACCACGATCTATGAGGAGAACTACGGCCGCAATGCATTCTTGATTCCTATGACGCTGATGCTTGTTTCAGTTTTCGTAGGTGCAACGCTGTATATCGCATGGGCTTTTGGCGGACTGAAATCTGGCTCGTTTGTGAATGCCCCAATTGCCGCTGCCTCCCTGGGCGGCGCGTATCTGTTTGTCATCAGTGATCTTGTGGTCAGCGTGCGTAGGCGCACTTTGAACGTGGCGGATGTCTATTGGTATGCGCTGCGGATGGTTCTGGCGATCCCTATCGGTATGGCTTTCAGTGCGACCACAGATACAGCTCCCAGCCTGCAGGCTACGACGGCGTTTGTTGTGAGTACCCTTCCTATGGATGTGTTGTTCAAGGCACTGCGCCGGCTGGCTGCACGCAGTCTGAATAATGCAGAAAAGGGGCAAGAAAGTGATCAGTTGATTCAGCTTGAGGGGGTCACGGCCAACATTGCTGCGGTGTTATCAGCCGAGGGGGTCGATTCAATCGAACAGCTTATCGGGATAGATCCTGTTCTTCTTTCCATTCGAACCGGCTTTTCTTTCAAGTACGTCTTGCGATTGGGATCTCAAGCGATCGTCTGGAGGCATTTTGGCCAAAATGCACACAGTCTGGTTCCCCTTGGACTTGCTGATGCGCCCGCCATTGCATCGCTGATGAAAGTGTTTGTTCACCCCCCGCAAAACCCGAACTTGTCTCTGGAGTCAGCCAATAGTGTGCTGGCTGACGCGGCCGCCTGCATGCACGACCAGGACCATCCGGCCCTGAGTGTAGAAACGCTGAAGTTCAGTTTTTTCGAAATCACGAAAGAGAGCTACACCCTTTTCTTGTTGGCGACCCAAAAACAGGACTATCACCCACCGGATTAACTGGCCACTAGCGTATTAATCCATTGCCTTTGTATTGGAGACGGCTTTGCTAACGAGAAAATAATTTCCGACCTCGATGCAGGGGTGCCAATACCCTGCTTACTCAACGCATGCGCATGGCTTACGCCGATATTCGGTCATCCTGGAGCCAAGGGCACGCAACGTTTCATTAAGGAGACGGCCATGGCTGTAAACCATGTTTTTGTACTGATGCTGGAAAACCGGTCATTTGATCATCTACTCGGGTATTCCGATATTTCCGGTATTTCGTCACCGCCGCCGGATGCCACTGCAGCGAAAGACAGCATGGGTGGGAGAGTGGCTGTATCAGATGATGCCGTGGATCAAATGGGCGATATTGACCATGAGTACCCGGCAGTTCGAGTACAGCTTCATGGGAAGGGGCAAAGCGACACAGACCCCGTCACAATGGATGGCTTCTATCAAGCCAATGGCGCCGAGTCTTTACGTTGTTTTGCAGCAGGCGCACCCCAGGTTCAGGTGTTACGCCACTTGGCCAAGGAATACTGTGTTTTCAATAATTGGTTCTCTTCTGTCCCCGGGCCGACCTGGCCCAATCGGTTTTTTGTGCATGCCGCGACATCAGGGGGGTTGGACAACAGTCCGGGCAATCTGGAATCGATGGGGGCGGTGACGCTTGAAAGTCTCGGCTTCGATTTTTTGTACGGTACGATTTACGACTGGCTGGACAAGGCCGGTCTAGAGTGGCGTGTATACCATGATGACCTGCTTCCCCAGATACTTTCTATCAAGGGCATGCCGGATTACTTCGTTGATCCGGGTGACAAGCATTTTCGCTGGCTACATGAGATGGCAAAGGATCTCAATGGCAGTTACACCCCTAGCTATACATTCATTGAGCCGTCGTACGATGTCGTGAATGGGTATAAAAAAGGCAACTCCCAGCATGCAGCAGGCACTGTATCGTCTGGTGATGCACTTATTAATTGGGTCTACCAACAGATCCGTGGGTCCAGTATCTGGGAGTCGAGCGCGCTGTTGATCCTGTATGACGAACATGGAGGATTCTATGATCATGTCGTCCCTCCAAAATGTACGCCGCCTGGTGACGACCAGCGTAATAGGAGTAAGGCAGCGCAGCCGCAAAAAAGCGCGTTCGATCAACTAGGCGTGCGAGTACCCGCGGTGCTTGTTTCGCCCTGGGTTCCCAAAGGTAAAGTCGTCACCACCGAAGAAGGCCAACCCGCTTTCGATCACAGTTCTGTCATTCGAAGTCTCACTGATCTATTCCCCACTCTGCGAGGTGCCCTTCAACAGGCGGGCAAAACATCCTTGACCCGGCGCGACGGTGCAGCAGCCTCCGCGGCGCCCCTTTTCTCGTTAGTGCAGCCTCGAACGGATGACGAATCGGTGTACCAATCGCTTCGAACGCTCCCCGCCAGTGTTTCCAGCGCGAACGCTCTTTTGGATGGCGCGGCGAGCATTAATCTGGATAGTTTGCCGGTCAGTGGGTTCAAGACCGGGTTCACCCATTTGGCTTGCGCCGTTGAACTTGCACGGCAACAGCTTTCGGCCCAGCCGACGTTACATACCTCTCTTGGCACAAATGATTTATCGACGGAGGGTGGTGCACAAAGTTTTATACGGCAGCTGGCTACGCTGAATCCGAAGTTGAAAGGGGCTTGATGAGACGCGCAGTGGGTAGCACTTCGGTAAAAAACGCTACCGGTCAAACCTGACGACGGCGCAAGACGATATCCCGCCAGGGTTGTCGGCGTTTGTCCGGACGATGCCTGCTGCGCAACATCAGCGGCTTGGGCGCTTCCATCGCCAGCGCCACATTGCAACAGGCGCTTCAGGCGTCGGCCGCTGTCCCGCTCGTATGAGCCTGCAGGCACCGTACCAGAGCATCGAATGTCGCCTTGCAGCGCGGGCTCGCATACGCTGTCGAGCAGCGGGAGGCATCGCGGTTTGCAACTGAAGTGGTTGATGGTGAATCGGAACCACGAGCAGTATGCAAATATCGCCCATGCCTACCGACGGCGGGCAAGACGAGTTTCTCAGCGCTACTACGCTGTCATTACAGCAAAGATGATGAATCACCCCCCCTGAGGCCTCTGCATCGCCAGCGTCCAGGCGCAAAGCCGATCACTCGGGGATGACCTGACGGGTATCGCTGCGCTCAGCCCAACCTGGAGGTGCAATGAATGAGTAATGACTCTCGTGAGCACGGCGAACCGTTCAAACGTGTGTTTTTCGCGCTGCCCTGCGCGTATGCACAACGCCGGGCCATAGCCCAATGGCGCAGTGCTCTTGGTCTAAGTAGCGGACGCCCGGTTCCAGCGGAAAACTTTCATTTGACTCTGATGTTTCTGGGATCAGTAGCCATGACGCAGATTCCGGGCATCTGCGCTGCCGCCGCCAGTATTCGCATGCCAGGCGAGCATTTGACGGTACCTCTTGACCACCTCGATGTATGGCGCCGCGCCGGCATTTTGTTACTCGCTCCAGCGCAGGAACCACTGGTGTTGCGCCAGCTGGTCTATGCCTTGCAACAGGCGCTGCTGCCTCTCGGGTTTGTGGACGCCCCCCGGGAATTTCGCCCGCACTTGACCTTGATGCGGGACTATCGAGCACCTGTCCCTGAATCGAATGCCCCACCAGACTTTCACCTGAGTGCCAGACACTTCACCCTGTTCGAGTCGCATAAAGGCCGCTATCGGTCGCTGGCCGAATGGCCCCTGGTTCCGTAGACGCACCCGACTGTCCCTCGGTACGCCGGTTACGAATGGCAGGAGTCGGTCGAGACTGTGTAAATAAACCGGTTCGGCGCTGCCCAGGCTTTTTGAGGGTTGCCAATGCTGCGAGGCCTGGCTTACCAAATTGGGGAGCGATTTATTAGACCACTGCACATCGCCACTCGGGAGGGCGCACTCGCTGAAGCTAACCGCCGGGCAGGAATATTCAGATCAACGCTCAATTGGTAAGCTCCGTCCTTTATCGAACAAGGACAGCTCGTGTGATTACCTGCCATGTGAAGTATCTGATTGACCCTTACCAAATCCCTGCTTTTGAAAGCTATTCACGATTGTGGATCCGGCTGGTGACTCGAATGGGAGGCTTGCACCATGGCTATTTCCTGCCTGCCGAAGGTGCAAACAATATCGCGTATTGCCTATTCAGCTTTCAAAGCCTCTCGGACTACGAACGCTATCGCAAAGAAGCCGAAACCGATGCCGAATGCATCAAGGCGGTGACGTTGGCGCTAGAGAAGAAATTCATTGTCAGCTATGAGCGTAGCTTCATGCGCCCCGTGCTCGATTGACCTTGCTATCAGCGATACATGATTGGAACCTCAAGTGCCAGGGCTGAGAGGGCCCTGGCATGCGCTGACCTCAGTCGTGATGCACGTCGGCGCGTTTGAGCAGTTGCTTGCACCGCTCGGACAAGTGAAACACACGCAGGTGCTTGCCGGCCTTGACGTAGCGCTCACGCAGCGTCTTCAGCGCGGCGATGGCCGAGTAGTCGACAACGCTCAGGTGGCGACAGTCGAGGGTCACCTGGGGCGGGTCGTTGGCGGGGTCGAACTGGTTGAGGAAGGGTGTGGCCGAGGCGAAGAACAGCGTGCCATGCAGGCGGTAGAGCTTGCTGCCGTCGGCTTCCAGATGACTGTCGGCGTAGAGCTCGCGGGCCTGCTGCCAGGCGAAGTTGAGCGCGGCAATGATGATCCCGCAAAGCACCGCGGTGGCCAGGTCGGTGAACACCGTGATGGCCGTCACCGCGAAGATCACCAGCACGTCGTTCAGCGGCACCTTGTTGAGCACCCGCAGCGAGGCCCAGGCGAAGGTCTGCTGAGACACCACGAACATCACCCCGACCAGTGCGGCAAGCGGGATGTGCTCGATCAGCGGCGAAAGGAACAGCACGAACAACAGGATCATTACCCCGGCGACCACGCCCGAGAGCCGGCCGCGGCCGCTGGAGCTGAGGTTGATTACGGTTTGACCGATCATGGCACATCCGCCCATGCCGCCGAAGAGACCGGAGACAATGTTAGCTGCCCCCAGTGCCACGCACTCGCGATCCGGGTAGCCACGGCTCTCGGTGATCTCATCGGTAAGGTTCAGCGTCAGGAGGGTTTCCAGAAGGCCGACCAAGGCCATCAATACGGCGTAGGGGGCCACGATGCGCAGGGTTTCCAGGTTCCAGGGCACCTCTGGAAAGGCTAATTCAGGCAAGCCGCCGGCAATGTGCGCCATGTCGCCAAGGGTGCGGGTCGGCAGGCCGAGCAGGTATGTCGCCAGACCGACGCCAAGGATCGCAACCAACGCCGGCGGCACGGCGCGGGTCAGGCGCGGCAGCAGGTAGACGATGGCCATTGTCAGCGCCACCAGCCCGATCATCATGTACAGCGGTGTACCGCTCAGCCAGGCCTCGCCGCTCTTGAAGTGCTCCAGCTGGGCCAGGGCGATGATGATCGCCAGGCCGTTGACGAAGCCGAGCATTACCGGGTACGGCACCATGCGCACCAGCTTGCCCAGCCGTAGCAGGCCGAAAGCGGTCATGATCAGTCCACCCATCAGCACGGTGGTGAGCAAGTACTGCACGCCGTGCTGCACCACCAGCGCGACGATCACAACGGCCATCGACCCGGCGGCGCCGGACACCATGCCCGGCCGGCCCCCGAACAGGGCGGTCAGGGTGCAGATGATGAAGGCGCCGTATAGCCCCATCAGCGGATTGAGGTGGGCAACCAGGGCGAATGCGATGCACTCGGGCATTAGGGCGAAAGAGGTGGTGAGTCCGGCCAGGGCGTCGGCGCGCAGACGTTTTGCTTTCATGGTTTACCTAAAATACAGGCCGGCGAAACCGGCCGCAGGGAGTGGCGGAAAAGAGGGCTGCGGATGTTACGGAATTGAAGGCAGCCCGGCCACTTTTCAGGTAGTTGCAACCCTTGCTTGATCTTCTGCTGGTTGATGTTTTTTTGCTTTCGAGCGTCAGCTTCACGCCCTGAGGAAGTCAGTCAACCGTATTCGAGGTTCTTTAGCTGCGGTCAGCGCCGATCCAGCCACACAGTCTGGGCATTACAAAATTCGCGTACCCCGAAATGCGACAGCTCCCGGCCAAATCCGCTTTTCTTCACGCCGCCGAAGGTGACGCGTGGGTCGGTGGCGCAATAGCCGTTGATGAATACTCCACCGGTTTCAAGCTCGCTGGCCATCTGCTGGGCAAGCTCGACATTGCCGGTGTAGATGGTGGCGGCGAGTCCGAACTCACTGTCATTGGCCAGCGCCAACGCATGTGCGGCATCGCGCGCCGTGATGATCGAAGCCACTGGGCCAAACAGTTCCTGTTTGAATGAGGTCATCTGGTCGGTGACATCAGCGAAGACAGTGGGCTCATAAAAGTTGCCGGGGCCATCAGCCTTCTTCCCACCCATCAACAACGTCGCGCCTTCTTCCAGTGTGTCTCGCACCTGTTGATCCAGTTCATCACGTAGATCAAAGCGAGCCATGGGGCCGATGTAGGTGTCCGCAGCCAGCGGATCGCCAACGACCAGCTGGCGGGTGGCGTCGACGAACTTGCGGGTGAACGCCTCGACAACACCTTGCTCGACAATCAGGCGTTTGGCCGCTGCGCAGACTTGCCCGGTATTCTGGTAACGGCCAATAACGGCGGCTTTGACCGCTTCGTCGAGGTCGGCATCGTTGAGCACAATGAAGGGATCGGAACCGCCCAGCTCCAAAACACACTTCTTCAAGGCCGCACCGGCTTGCGCGCCGATGGCAGTGCCGGCTCGCACACTGCCGGTGAGGGTCACCGCAGCGATGCGTGGATCGGCAATCGCCTTGGAGACACCGTCTGGCGTGACATTGATGACTTCGAAGACACCTTCGGCAAAGCCGGCGCGCTTGAAGGCATCCAGCAGCAGATAGGCGCACCCCATCACGTTTGGCGCATGCTTGAGAACGTAGGTGTTGCCGGCGATCAACGCTGGAACGGCGCCACGAAGTACCTGCCAGATGGGAAAGTTCCACGGCATCACGGCGAGAATCGGGCCCAGCGGGCGATATTCAATGCGCGCCTTGCCACCTTCAACCATCGTCGGTTCGGCGGTCAGCATGGCGGGGCCGTGTTCGGCGTACCACTGGCAGAGCTGCGCACACTTTTCAATTTCACCGCGCGCCTGGGTGGTGGGCTTGCCCATCTCCAGAGTAATCATGTTCGCCAGCTTTGCTGCGTCGTCACGCAATGCCTGAGCCAGGGCGATCAATGACTGCGAGCGTTCCTCTACGGGTTTGCTCCGCCAAGCCTTGAACCCGGCAGCGGCACGGGACAGTGCGGCCTGCAGCGCCGATTCGGATTCAAAAGGGTAGTGGCCGATCTGCTCGCCGTTGGCGGGGTTGATCGAAATGGCATGGGTGAGGCTGGAAACGTTGGTCATGGCACCGTCCTGCGAGGTGGGGATGGGCTCAGGTTACGGTGGCTTTTGTTTTCTGGAAACTGAATAATACTGAGCATATCGTTCACGATTGGAGAATGACTTGGATCTGGTTCAGCTGGAGATTTTCAAAGCTGTTGCCGAGCAGGGCAGCATCAGCGCGGCGGCTCAGCACATCCACCGGGTGCCTTCGAACCTGACGACACGGATCAAGCAACTGGAGCAGGATCTGGGGGTGGATCTGTTTATCCGCGAGAAGAGCCGCTTGCGCCTGTCGCCGGCCGGTTGGAGTTTTCTCGACTACGCCCGGCGCATCCTTGATCTGGTCCATGAGGCCCGCGCGACGGTGGCCGGTGAAGAGCCGCAAGGATCGTTTCCCCTGGGGTCGCTGGAGAGCACGGCGGCGGTGCGCATTCCTGAGCTGTTGGCCGCCTATAACCAGCAATACGCCAAGGTCGAGCTGGACCTGTCCACCGGGCCTTCCGGGACCATGATCGAGGGCGTGCTCTCTGGCCGATTGGCCGCCGCGTTCGTCGACGGACCGGTTCTGCACCCGGCACTGGAAGGCGTGCCGGCGTTTGAGGAGGAGATGGTGGTCATCGCACCGCTCAACCATGCCCCGATCCATCGTGCGCGGGATGTCAACGGCGAGAACATTTATGCCTTCCGCGCCAATTGTTCGTACCGGCACCACTTCGAAAGCTGGTTCACCAAGGACGCATCGGTGCCCGGCAAGATTTTCGAAATGGAGTCCTATCACGGCATGCTGGCCTGCGTCAGCGCCGGTGCAGGCCTGGCATTGATGCCCCGCAGCATGCTCGAGAGCATGCCAGGGTGTACCACGGTGAGCATCTGGCCGCTGTCGGAATCATTCCGCTATTTGCGGACCTGGCTGGTGTGGCGCCGCGGCACGGTGTCACAAAGTTTGAGCATGTTTGTGCGCTTGCTTGAAGAGCGCGGCGTGGTGCGGGAAGAGGCCTGAAAAGTCTGGGGAGACAGGTACGCTAAAAAAAACGGGAGTCGCTTGCGACTCCCGCTAAATGCGCAGCTTCGAAGAACGGTTGTGCTAGTTCGCGCGCCCGAGAATGGATTGAGCGCGAGCAATGACCGGCGCATCCACCATTTGCCCATCCAGCACGAACACGCCTTCACCCGAGCTCGCGGCGTCCATGATGCGTTGCGCCCAGTGCAATTGCTCAGTACTGGGTTTTAACGCCTGATGGATGATCTGCACCTGGCTTGGATGGATACACAGCGCGCCACCAAATCCCATGTCGCGGGCAAATTGAACGGTACTGTGCAGGCCTGCGGTGTCCTGAATAGAGGGGAACACTCCGTCCAGCGCCGGGGCGAGGCCAGCAACCCGAGTGGCGAGCAGCACGGCGTAGCGGGCGTGACTGAGGATCTCTTCGGCGGCAGGGCTGGCGGTGGTCAGATTCAGGTCCAGGCCCAGATCGAGGCTGCCGAACGACAAGCGCTCAACACCTCGGGCTTCGGCAATCGCGCTGAGTGCCGACAGGCCCTTGGCACTCTCGATGATGGGCCAGATCGGCTTGCCGGTGCTGCCAGCGGTGAACACGTGCGCCGCGCTTTCTGCCTTGGGCAGCAAGATCCCGATCACGCCGGCATGGCGTCGGCAAAGATCCAGATCCGCAGCGTGCGCCCAGTGACCAGGGGCATTCACACGAACCAGAACCTGAACATCGGGGCTCTCGCTCAAAAAGCGCTCCAGGTTATCCCTGGCCTGTTCCTTGAGGTTTTCCTGCACCGCATCCTCCAGGTCGACGATGACCCGGTCAGCGCCGGTGGCGATGGCTTTGGGGATGCGCTCTGGACGGGTTGCCGGCACAAACAGGGCGGAGCGAACAATCGATGTATTCATGGTGCTTCTCCCTCGTTGAACTCCACCTCACCGATCTGCGCGGTGCCGTCCTGGTTGCCAGCCCATAGCTGGGCCTTGCCGTTGTCGATCAAACGTCCACCGACCTCGAAAGGTTGCGGTGAAATCAGTGGCCTGATGCCCCGGAAAGAGAAGCGCTTCAAGCGAGCGCTGGGGTGCGCTTTGGTAAAGGCGCGCAAGTTCAGGGTGGCGATCAATGGACCATGCACCACCAGCCCCGGATAACCTTCGGTCTGTGTAACGTAAGGCCAGTCATAGTGAATTCGATGGCCATTGAAGGTGACCGCGGAGTAGCGCAACAGCAAGGTCGGGGAGGGTTCCACCGCTTCGCGCCATTGGCCTTCAGGCAGCGCTTCGGTGCCGCTGAGTTTGGGCGGCGTGGGTTCTCGGTAGACGATGTCCTGCTCATCTTGCAGAGCCCGTTGGCCGTCCTGGAAATACTCATGGCGTACCGTGACAAACAGCAGGGAGCCTGTACGCCCGTGCTTTTCCTCGACGTTGACGATGGTCGAGACGCAGGACACCTCGGCCTCCACCGTTAATGGTTGGTAAAACTCCAGTCGGCTGCCGGCCCACATGCGATTGCGGTTGTGCGCGGGCGGCAAGAAACCACCGAGCGCCGGATGACCGTCAGGGCCCAGTTCGCTTGCTGCAACCGGTTCCTGAAAGAATGCCCAGTGCCACAAGGGCGGTAGCGCTTCGCCGGGCAGCGGTGCCACCTCGCCCAAGGTCGCGGCAATGCGTTTAACCAGGTTGAAACTGATCCGGTCCTGGCTTTCCTGACGGCGTCCAATCCAGGCTTGAAGATCGACATTACTCATAGACATCGCTCCTGTCGGTCGGTGATCAGGCCAGGGCGGCCAGTTCGGGTACGGCGTCAAACAGATCGGCTACCAGACCGTAATCGGCCACCTGGAAGATCGGCGCTTCTTCGTCCTTGTTGATCGCCACGATCACTTTGGAGTCCTTCATGCCGGCCAGGTGCTGGATCGCGCCGGAGATGCCGACGGCGATGTACAGCTGTGGCGCGACGATCTTGCCGGTCTGGCCGACCTGCATGTCGTTGGGGACGAAACCGGCGTCGACCGCGGCGCGGGAAGCACCGACCGCCGCGCCCAGCTTGTCGGCCAGGGCGTACAGGTGTTTGAAGTTGTCGCCGTTCTGCATGCCGCGACCGCCGGAAACGACGATCCTGGCAGCGGTCAGTTCCGGACGATCGGACTTGGCCAGTTCTTCACCGACGAAGCGGGAGGTGCCCGCGTCGTGGGCCGCCGCAACCGCTTCAACAGCCGCCGAACCACCCACAGCGGCCACCGGGTCGAAACCGGTGGCGCGAACGGTGATGACTTTCACGGCAGCGTTCGACTGCACGGTAGCGATAGCGTTACCGGCGTAGATCGGGCGCTTGAAGGTGTCAGCGCTTTGAACCGAGATGATCTCGGAGATCTGGTCAACGTCCAGCTGCGCGGCAACGCGCGGCAGGATGTTTTTGCCGTTGGAAGTAGCGGCAGCCAGGATGTGGCTGTAGCCAGCGCCCAGGCCGGCAACCAGTGGCGCCACGTTTTCTGGCAGTTGGTGCGCGTAGGCAGCGTTGTCGGCGACCAGCACTTTGGCCACGCCAGCGATTTTCGCCGCCGCTTCAGCTACCGCGCCCACATTGGCACCCGCCACCAGCAGGTGAATGTCACCACCGATTTTCGCGGCAGCCGCCACGGTGTTCAGCGTGGCCGGGGCCAGCACTTTGTTGTCCTGTTTGTCGTTTGAAAAGTCAGCAATCACCAGGATCGTCATTCAGATCACCTTCGCTTCGTTCTTGAGTTTCTCGACCAGCTCAGCCACCGACTTGACCTTGATACCCGCGCTGCGTGCAGCCGGCGCTTCGACTTTCAGGGTCTTGGTGGTGGAGGCGGTGCAAATGCCCAGAGCGTCCGCAGTCAGCACTTCGAGAGGCTTCTTCTTGGCTTTCATGATGTTGGGCAGGGACGCGTAGCGCGGCTCGTTCAAACGCAGGTCGGTGGTGACGATGGCCGGCAGTTTCAGGGAAACCGTCTGCGCGCCGCCGTCGACTTCGCGAGTCACGGTAACGCTGTCGCCGCTGATTTCGACTTTCGAAGCGAAGGTGCCCTGACCGTAACCAGTCAGTGCCGCCAGCATCTGGCCGGTCTGGTTGTTGTCGCTGTCGATGGCCTGTTTACCCAGGATCACCAGCTGCGGCTGTTCCTTGTCGACCACAGCCTTGAGCAGCTTGGTCACGGCCAGGGAGTTCAATTCATCAGCGGATTCGACGAGGATGGCCCGATCGGCCCCCAGCGCCAGAGCGGTACGCAGCTGCTCTTGAGCAGTGGACGGACCCACAGAGACGACGACGATTTCAGTCGCAACACCTTGCTCTTTCAGGCGTACGGCTTCTTCCACGGCAATTTCGCAGAAGGGGTTCATCGACATCTTGACGTTAGCCAGGTCGACATCGGTGTTGTCCGCCTTCACGCGAACTTTCACGTTGTAATCGACCACGCGTTTCACAGCTACCAGGATCTTCATTGGGCAGTGTTCTCTCGAAAATCTTTGATCGTTGCAGTCAGGCTGCTTGTTATCGGATCGCGGCTAAATCGCCCCGGCTGCGCGCATTTGTTCAATGCGGTCCGCTCCCAACCCCAGTTCCCCGAGCACCTGTTCGGTGTGTTGGCCAAGGCCCGGCACGGCGTCCATGCGTGGTTCGAAAGCGCTGTTGGTGCCAGGAGGTATCAGGCTTGGGACGCGCCCGGCAGAGGTTTCAACTTCCCGCCAGCGATCACGGGCCTGAAGTTGTGGATGATCCCAAACACCTTGCATGTCGTTGACCCGGGCGTTGGCAATCTGCGCATGGTCCAGCCGATCGATCACCGCATCGAAGTTGAGCGTGGAGAACGATTGAACGATGAGATCCCGAAGCGCATGACGGTTTTCGACACGTTTGAAGTTGGCAGAGAAGCGTTCGTCTTCAGCCAGTTCGGGCTGGAGCAGAACCTTGTCGCAAAACAGCTGCCATTCGCGCTCGTTCTGCAAACCCAGCATGACGGTGGTGCCGTCACCGATGGGAAAGGGCCCATAGGGGTAAATGGTGGCATGCGCAGCACCCGCGCGAGGTGGCGGTGGTGCGCCGTTGTAGGCGTAGTACATCGGGTAGTTCATCCACTCGACCAGGCTTTCCAGCATGGACACATCGATGTGGCTGCCTTCGCCGGTTCGAGCGCGCAGCAACAGGGCGGACAGGACGCCCGTGTAGGCGTACATGCCCGCCGCGATGTCGGCGATCGAGCAACCGGCCTTGGCCATTTCCTCTTCACCCGGGCCGCCGGTCACCGACAGAAATCCACCTTCGCTCTGGATCAACAGGTCGTAAGCTTTTTTCTTTTCATAGGGCCCACCGACGCCATAGCCTGAAATGTCGCAGACAATCAGGCGCGCAAAGCGTTGATGCAAGGTCTCGAATGACAGCCCCATTCGCGCAGCCGCACCGGGTGCCAGGTTCTGCACGAGCACATCGGCGGTGGCCAGCAAAGCGTCCAGCACCTCGGTTGCCGAGTCCTGCTTCAGGTCGAGGGTCAGGCTTTCTTTCGAGCGATTGGTCCAGACGAAGTGCGAGGCCAGGCCGTTGACGCGTTGGTCATAGCCTCTGGCGAAGTCGCCTGTGCCTGGACGTTCGACCTTGATCACGCGGGCGCCGAGGTCGGCCAGTTGACGGGTGCAGAAGGGTGCGGCGATTGCATGTTCAAGGCTGACGACAGTGATGCCATCGAGCGGACGTGTACCGTTGGGCTGGCTCATGATTTTTTATCTCTCTTGTCATGGCTCCCCAGCTGCGCCTGCCTGGGCCGACGCACTGGGCTATTACGCTGCTGATCGCTTAGAAAGAACGCGGCAGCTCGAGCAGATGTTCCGCCACGTACGACAGGATCAGGTTGGTGGAGATGGGGGCCACCTGATACAGACGGGTTTCACGGAATTTGCGCTCGACGTCGTACTCGCAGGCGAAGCCAAAGCCGCCGTGGGTCTGCAAGCAGGCGTTGGCCGCTTCCCAGGAGGCCTTGGCCGCCAGGTACTTGGCCATGTTGGCGCTGGCCCCGGCGTTCTGGCCGCTGTCATATTCTTCGCAAGCGCGCCAACGCATCAGGTCCGCCGCTTCGATCTCGATATGGGCTTCGGCGATCGGGAATTGCACGCCCTGGTTCTGCCCGATGGGGCGGCCGAACACCACGCGGTCGCGGGCATAGGCGCTGGCCTTTTCGATAAACCAGCGACCGTCACCGATGCATTCGGCGGCAATCAGCGTACGCTCGGCGTTCAAACCGTCGAGGATGTACCTGAAGCCTTTGCCCTCTTCACCGATCAGGCTGTCAGCGGGGATTTCCAGGTTGTCGAAGAACAGTTCATTGGTCTCGTGATTGACCATGTTGGCGATCGGCTGCACGGTCATGCCGTTGCCGATGGCCTCGCGCAGGTCGACGAGGAAGATCGACATGCCGTCGGACTTCTTCTTCACCTCGGCCAAGGGCGTGGTGCGCGCCAGCAGGATCATCAGGTCGGAATGCTGGATCCGTGAGATCCACACCTTCTGCCCGTTGATCACGTACTTGTCGCCGCGTTTGATCGCGGTGGTCTTGATCTTGGTGGTGTCGGTGCCGGTGGTGGGCTCGGTCACACCCATCGATTGCAGGCGCAATTCGCCGCTGGCCAGTTTGGGCAAGTAGTAGCTTTTCTGCGCCTCGCTACCGTGCCGCAGCAGGGTGAACATGTTGTACATCTGCCCGTGAACGGTGCCGGAGTTGCCGCCGCAGCGGTTCACTTCTTCAAGGATCACCGAGGCCTCGGCCAGCCCGAGGCCGGAGCCGCCATATTCGGTCGGGATCATCGCCGCCAGCCAACCGGCATCGGTCAGGGCCTTGACGAAGGTTTCCGGAAAGCCTTTTTCTTCGTCGACTTTGCGCCAGTAAGCCGCATCGAATTCAGCGCATAGAGCACGCACGCCCTCGCGGATGGCATTGAGTTCTTCAGAGTTGCGGTCGGTCATTATTATTTTCCTCAACGCGTCACGCACGGCATCTGCCCTGCGTGACCGGGTCCGGGCATAGAGCAATCAGATCGGGTCGAAACCCAACGCAGCACGAAAGCGATTCTTGATGTAGTGACCATCGCGCGGTGGCAGCACCCGTGGCGGGTTTTCCGCCTTGATCTTGATCGTCGCGAGCTTGACGCCATCGCGCGTCGCGAAGCGCTCGCGCAGGTCGTGTACGCCTTCCATGTCGCGGATTTCATCGGTCCAGCTGAAGCCGCAAGTTTTCGCCACCTGGTCCAGGGAAATACCAAACCCCGCGTGGCTGACTTGCATGCCGGTTTCGCCAAAGTGACCGTTATCCAGCACGGCAATGGTCAGGTTGGCCGGCTTTTGCAGCGCGACGGTGGCCAAGGCGCCGAAGCCCATGAGCAACTCACCGTCACCGGTGACCACCACTACCGACTTGTCCGGCTGGGCGTTGGCCAGGCCCAGGCCGACGGTGATCGCACTGCCCATGGCAGCCCAGAGGTAGTAGTTCGAATCATGGTCGCCAGCGGCCATGACGTCATAGGAAGCCGAACCCAGACCGGTCACGACCAGCAGGTCTTTGCGGTCTGCCAGCAGGGTCTTGACCACCTCGCGGCGGCACAGGGTGTGGTTGGCGCTTACTTGACCCATTTCTTTTCTCCAATCAGGCGCTGACCGAGCAGCAGGGCAGTGGCGGAGTCACCGTTGAAGGCCATGGTGGCGGCGCCGTGCAGCAGCGGCGCGACGTCTTCGGGAACGTCGGCACGCCAGGTCATGACCTTCATCAGATTCAAGGAGGCTTCGGTGGCCTGGCCCATGGGGTTCTGCCAGGCGTTGAATTCGGCCCAGTCGCCGCGCATGGTGACGACCATCAGCAGCGGGAAGCCTGCACAGACCTGCAGTGCCAGGGTATTGATGCAGTTGCCGACACCGCTGGATTGCATCAGCAGGGCACCACGTTCACCGCCGAGCCAGGCGCCGGCGAGGTAACCGATGCCTTCTTCTTCGGTGGTGAGGACCACAGCTTTGATGTCCGGATCTGCATACGACATGCGGATGGCCGCCGAATGACCGGCATCCGGTACGAAGACCACGTGTTTGACGTCGTGGGCCTTGAGCACGCGGAACACGTCCTCCTGCCAATCCTGCCCCACGGTTTGTTCACCTTCTGTAGACATGCCAGTCTCCCAAGCAGTGCTGCTTTTGTGTTTTCACACATTCTGGGAGGGATGGAAGGGAACGACGACTACCGTTTTTGTCTTTGAGATATGCCGATTTTCTATAGCTCGACAGCGAATAGGTGCAGCGCAGAAGAACTGCGATAGCCACGCATTATAGGAAGTGAAAAACCATGATCAGTCTGCGCACCAGGTTCCAGGCCTGAGGGTGTCGCCATAGCATTTTGGCATATCAGTTAGAGCGCGATCCGCACTTATTGAGTGAGCAGGACTAGGGTAGTTTTCCGGCAACGTCGTTACGGCGCGTAACCGACGCAACTACAACTATAAGATCCGAGGGTTGCACCTATGTATGACAGCCTCCTGCAGTTGGCTCGCCCCGTCCTGTCCTCTGTCCTCCATGACCTGTTTGGGTCGCATCCAGCCTCGGCCTGCCGGTACCGGAATTTTGCACTTGCCATTTTCATTGCGTAGCACTGCGGTCGCACACCCGCTTTTCAAGGCCATTGGCTGATAAAGCGGACGTTTGCCCAGGCTACCTTCCAGAAAACACGACAACAGGTGCGTTATGAAAAACAGGCTACCGGCTGCAGCTGGCATTCTGATCGCCATGCTGCTGGGGATCCTTATCGGCTACATGATTTTCCTCAACTTCCCGGACAAAGCGATGGCGACCAAGGTCGCCGGTTACATCTCGATCATCTCGGACATTTTTCTACGTCTGATCAAAATGCTTATCGCCCCTCTGGTGTTCTCGACCCTGGTGGTGGGCATCGCTCACATGGGGGATGCAAGCGCTGTCGGCCGGGTATTCGGCAAAGCGCTGGGCTGGTTGGTCACCGCTTCATTGATTTCACTGTCGGTGGGGCTGGTCATGGCCAACATGCTGCAGCCCGGGCACAACCTGGGGTTGCCGCTGCCGGACGTCACCAGCCCGACCAACCTGCAAACGTCGGTGTTCACCCTCAAGGATTTCATGACGCATCTGGTGCCCAAGTCCTTTGCGGAGGCCATGGCCACCAACGAAATTCTGCAGATCGTGGTGTTCTCGCTGTTTTTCGGCGTGGCTTTGGCCTCCTTGGGCAGGAAGGCCGAGGGCCTGGTGAAGGTGATCGAGGATCTGTCCCACGCGATGCTGAAGGTCACCGGTTATGTCATGAAACTGGCACCGCTGGCGGTGATGGCCGCCATGGCGGCGACCGTGGCGATCAACGGGCTGTCCATTCTGGTCAAGTTCGCGGTCTTCATGCGCGACTTCTATCTGGGGCTGATCGTGCTCTGGGCGATGCTGGTGTTTGCCGGCTGGATGTTCCTGGGGCGGCGTGTGTTCAAACTGGTGGTGTTGATCAGGGAGGCCTTCATCCTGTCTTTCGCCACGGCCAGTTCCGAGTCGGCTTACCCGAAGATTCTTCACGCGCTGGACCGATTCGGGGTCAAGCGCAAGATCTCCAGTTTCGTCATGCCCATGGGGTATTCCTTCAACCTGGACGGCTCGATGATGTACTGCACGTTTGCCGTGCTGTTCATCGCTCAGGCGTATGGCATCGAGATGTCCATCGGTACGCAGATCACCATGCTGTTGACGCTGATGCTCACCTCCAAAGGCATGGCCGGCGTGCCGCGCGCTTCGCTGGTGGTGATCGCCGCGACCCTGACCCAGTTCGATATTCCCGAAGCCGGCTGGCTGCTGATCCTGGGGATCGACACCTTCCTCGACATGGGCCGTTCGGCGACCAACGCGGTGGGCAACTCCATTGCAACCGCGGTGGTGGCCAAATGGGAGGGCGCGTTGGTGAGTGAGGATGAGGCCGAGCGAAACGCCGCGGCTCAGGAGGTTCAGGGTGGGAAACCGCTGACGGTCTGACCTGTTCACGGCGGCTGTTCAAGAGGTAAGGGTGGGCATTCACCAAGGTGGCTGCTCACCCATCGTGACTGAAGCGGGTTGAGGCAGTGTGAGTGACCAGACGTCACCCTGCGCCACTGTCAGCCATGCACGCTGCTCAGATACTCAAACAACTTGGCCGCTTCCGGCGCCAGTTGCGCCTGACTCGTAACCCCCACGAACAAGGTGCGGTGAGCCCATTCATCGGTCAAGGCTATGGCTATCAGGCGGGTACCGAGCAATTCGGCACGTACTGATGACAACGGCAGTATCCCGATACCCAAGCCCGCTTCGATCATGCGACAGATGCCGTCGAAGCTGCTGACCTGGATGCGCACTTTGAGAATTTTTCCTGCACTCACGGCTGCATCGGTGATTCTGCGCAGCAACGAACTACCTTGGTTAAGCGCTACATAATCAAAGCCGAGCGTATCCGCGAAGGACACGCTGCTTTCACCGGCCAGTTCGTGTCCTACAGGTACCAGCAGCACGAGTCGGTCGTCACGATAGGGCAGTTTGTACAGACCCTCAGCCGGTACGTTATCGGCAAAAATGCCGATATCGGCTCGCCCGCTTTCCACGGCCTGGATAATGGGCTCGCTGAGCGCTTCTTCCAACCCGATACGCACGTTCGGGTTTGCTCGCAGGAACGCCGCCAGATCATCAGGCAGGAACTGGACCACGGCGGAGGTGTTGGCGCACAACCGTACATGCCCGCGCACACCGACGGCGTAGTCACTGGCGTCGCACGCCATGCGGTGCACGCCCTCCAGAATCACCCTCGCGTGTTCAACCATCCCTTGGCCGGCTGCCGTCAGCTCAAGTCCTCTTGGCAAGCGAACGAACAGCGGGCACTGGGTCGTTCGTTCAAGCTCCGCCAGACGTTTGCTGGCGGCCGAAACCGTCATGTTGGCCTTTTCAGCTGCGCGAGTCAGATTGCCGGATTCGGCGGCGAAGATCAGCAGGCGCAATGACGACAGATCGAAATGCAGGGGATTGATCATCAAGGGGGTCCGAGGGTTTCCAGTCTGGAAAGAGTAATGGCGAAATATGAAATTTTCATCCGCCATGTTTGCGTCGATTATCCACGCACAAGTACTCAACAAGAACGGAAAACGTCATGAGGTTACCTCTTCAAGGTGTCAAGGTCGTGGAGCTCGGTCAACTCATTGCCGGACCATTTGCGGCGAAAATGCTCGGTGAGTTTGGCGCGGAGGTGATCAAGATCGAGCCTCCGGTCACTGGCGATCCGCTGCGCAAATGGCGCTTGCTGCACGACGGTACTTCCGTCTGGTGGGCCGCGCAGTCGCGCAACAAGCGCTCGCTTACCCTCGACCTGCACCAGTGTGAGGCTCAGCAGGTGGTGCGCCGGTTGGTGGCCGATGCGGATGTGTTGATAGAGAATTTCCGTCCGGGAACCCTGGAAAGCTGGGGGCTGGGTTGGGACACGCTGCACGCGCTTAATCCGAAACTCATCATGCTCCGGGTCTCCGGTTACGGTCAGACCGGGCCCTACCGTGACCGCCCCGGGTTTGGTGTGATTGGTGAAGCGATGGGGGGGCTGCGTCATCTTTCCGGTGAACCCGGGCGAACGCCGGTCAGGGTGGGCGTTTCCATTGGCGACTCGTTGTCGGCTTTGCACGGGGTGATCGGGATTCTGCTCGCCCTGCGTCATCGCGAGCAGAACGGTGGCGATGGTCAGCAGATCGATGTTGCGCTGTACGAGTCGGTGTTCAACATGATGGAAAGCCTGTTGCCCGAATACTCGGTGTTCAACGCCGTTCGTGAGCCCGCCGGCAGCAGTTTGCCAGGGATCGCTCCGACTAATGCCTATCGTTGCCGCGATGGTGGTTTTGCCTTGATCGCCGGCAATGGCGACAGCATCTATCAGCGCCTGATGGAGGTGATTGGTCGCGCTGATCTGGGGGCTGACCCTGAGCTTGCGCAGAACCATGGTCGAGTGTTGCAGGTTGAGCGCATCGATGCCGCCATCTCGCAATGGACCGCACGGCTCACCCTCGACGAAGTCTTGTCGATTCTGACCGAGGCACGCATCCCCGCCGGCAAGATTTACAACGCTGCCGACATTGCCCGGGACCCGCATTACCGGGCGCGAGACATGCTGCTCGCCAGCCAGCTGGACGATGGCACTCCAGTGACCTTGCCGGGCATCGTCCCCAAGCTGGGCAGCACTCCTGGCGGCGTGACTCGCCCGGCACCGACCCTGGGTCAGCACACAACCGAGATCCTCGACGAGCTCGGCATCGACGCCGCACAGCAAGCCGACTGGCGCCAACGCGGCATCATTTGAATCTGAGGAATGCACATGCAACGTCTCTATCTGCAGGAAGTCGCCACCCGTGACGGCTTCCAGAATGAAGCGCGTTTTATCGAAACCGCCGACAAGATCGCCATGATCGACGCCCTCAGCCAGTGCGGTTTCGCCAAGATCGAGGTCACCTCGTTCACTTCGCCCAAGGCCATTACCGCGCTGCGCGATGCCGAGGCGGTAATGCAAGGTATCCGCCGCAACCCGGCGGTGGAGTACACCGTGCTGGTGCCTAACGTGCGCGGTGCCGAGCGGGCCCTGGCGTGCAACATCGATGAAGCCAACCTGGTGATGTCGGTCAGCGAGCCGCATAACCGTTCCAACCTGCGCATGAGCCGCGAGCAGTCATTCGCCCAGCTCAGCGAAGTGGTCAGCGTGATTGGTCAGGGCCCGGTGGCGATCAATGTGTCGTTGTCGACGGTGTTCGGCTGCCCGATGCAGGGCGATGTACCGGTGGGGGAGGTGTTGCACTGGGTCGAGCGCTTCGCCGAGCTGGGCGCCCGCGGTGTGACCCTGTGCGACACAACTGGCATGGCGTATCCAAGTCAGGTCGAGACGCTGTCCCGGGCGGTGCGCGAGCGTTTTCCGGCGCTGCAACTGACCCTGCATTTTCACAACACCCGGGGCATGGCCCTGGCTAATGCTTTGGCGGCCATCGAGGCCGGGGTCGATCGTTTCGATTCGTCTCTTGGCGGCTTGGGCGGTTGCCCTTATGCGCCGGGGGCCAGCGGCAATGTGTGCACCGAAGACCTGTTGCACATGCTGCAGTTGATGGGTTTCAAAACCGGTATCGACCTGGACCGGGTGCTGGCGGTCGCTGCGCAGCTGCCGGGCCTGATTGGCCACGATATTCCCAGCCAGATCCTCAAGGCCGGCAAGCGCCTGGACCTGCACCCGATACCTGCCCACGTCGCCAATCTGGAAAAACAGGTGCCGTCGGCCAGAACCCGGGAGCTGCACCCATGATCGACCATCTTGACCACCTGGTGCTGACCACCATCGACCCCGTGGCCGCCGAGGATTTCTACGTGCGGGTCATGGGCATGCAGTTGCAAACCTTCGGTGACGGGCGCAAGGCGTTCGCCTTCGGCCAGCAGAAAATCAACCTGCACGTGCGTGGCCATGAGTTCGAGCCCAAGGCGCATTTGCCCGTGCCGGGGGCGCTGGACCTGTGTTTTATCGCCTCGATCACCCTGGATCAGGTGATTGCGCACCTGACCCGTGTCGACTGGCCCATCATCGAAGGCCCGGTGTTGCGCACCGGTGCCACGGGGCCGATCCGTTCGGTGTATGTGCGTGATCCGGACCTGAACCTGATCGAGATTTCCGAACCTGTGCAGCCGGAGCGTGCAGCATGAAAGTGGTATTTCTCGACAGTGACAGCCTGCCTGTGAGCATTGCCCGGCCGGCCTGGGTCACGGACTGGCAGGACCGCCCCGACACAATGCCAGACCAAGTGGTGGAAGCCGCCCGGGATGCCGATGCTGTGATCACCAACAAGGTGCGCATCGGCCGGGCCGAGCTTGAACAGCTGCCGAACCTGCGGTTTATCTGCGTCGCGGCCACCGGTTATGACTGCATTGACCTGGCGGCCTGCCGTGATTTTGCCGTGACGGTGTGTAACGTTCCGGCTTACTCGGCGCAAAGCGTCGCCGAGTCGGTGATCGCCTCGATCTTCGCCCTGCGTCGACAGCTGTTCGCCTACCAGGCGGCAGCACTGCGGGATTGGCCGGATTCGCGGCACTTTTGCGTGCACCGCGCGCCGATCCAGGATGTGCAGCGCAGCGTGCTGGGCATCGTCGGCAAGGGCGGTATTGGCCTGGCCACGGCGCGTCTGGCGAGTGCCCTGGGCATGCAGTTGATCTTTGCCGAACACCGTGGCGCGATCCCGGTGCGCAAGGGTTACCAGGCCTTTGAAACGGTGCTGGCGCAAAGCGATGTGATCTCGCTGCACTGTCCGTTGACCGAGAGCACCCGTCACCTGATCGGGGCCCCGGAACTGGCACAGATGAAACCCGGCGCCTTGCTGATCAATACCGCCCGCGGGCCGTTGGTGGATGAGGCAGCGGTGCTCGATGCGCTGGACAGCGGTCGCCTCGGGGGGGCAGCTCTCGATGTGCTGTGCCAGGAGCCGCCACCGGCCGACCATCCGTTGCTCAACAGCCGCCACGCCAACCTGATCGTCACTCCCCACGTGGCCTGGGCCAGCCAGAGCAGCCTGCAGCGGCTGGCCGACGGCATCCTTGGCAACCTGCAGGGCTATCACTCGGAAAAGCCGATCAACCTGGTGTCGTAAACGCTTCACCACCCCACAAGTAGGTCCACTGATGAAAACAATAACAATCGCCCCGACCCGCAAGCGACGATTTGCTCGGTGTACCTGTGTGATCCCGATCTCAACCTGATCGAGATTTCCGAGTACATCCAGCCGTAGTCATTCCCCCGAAACAACCTTTCCCTGGCGACTGGTCGCGCACCTGTATCGCGACCGGCTGCCTGGGGAAATGCATCACGCCTGCGAGGAAGCCATCATGACAACAACAATTACACCCTCGATTGCCGAAAATAAACCGAGCCGTCCGCGACTGCGCAGAGTGTTCCGCCACCTGTATGTGCAGGTGCTGCTGGCGATTGTGCTGGGCATCATCTTCGGTCATTTCTACCCCAGCCTCGGCGAAGAAATGAAGCCCCTGGGCGACACCTTCATCAAGCTGATCAAGATGCTGATCGCGCCGATCATCTTTTGCACCGTGGTCAGCGGCATTGCCAGCATGCAGAGCCTCAAGCGCATCGGCCGGGTCGGCTTCAAGTCGTTGCTGTACTTCGAAGTACTGACCACCCTGGCGCTGGTGATCGGGCTGATCGGGGTGAACCTGATGCAGCCTGGTACGGGCATGCACATCAATCCGGCGACCCTCGACGGCCATGCCGTCGAGAGCTACAGCAAGCTGGCCCATGAGCAGAGTGTGGTGGGTTTTCTGACTCATATCGTGCCCAGTACCGTATTCGGGGCCTTTGCCGAGGGCGATATCCTTCAGGTGCTGTTCATTTCCATCCTGTTTGCCTTCGCCTTGCAGATGCTCGGTGCTGCCGGCAAGCCGCTGCTGAACCTGATCGACCTGGTGGCCCAGGCGTTTTTCCGCATGGTCAGGATCGTGATGTATGTCTCGCCGTTGGGGGCCTTCGGTGGTATGGCCTTTACCATCGGCAAGTACGGCGTGGGATCCCTGGGGGCCTATGGCAACTTGTTGATCTGCTACTACGTGACGGCGCTGTTTTTTGTGTTCGTGATTCTCAATCTGGTGGCGCGCCTTGCGGGTTTCAGCCTCTGGCAGTTTCTCAAGTACATCCGCGATGAGCTGTTCCTGGTGCTGGGTACCTCGTCTTCGGAGTCGGCATTGCCGCGGTTGATGGGCAAGCTTGAGCGTCTGGGGTGCGAGAAGTCGGTGGTGGGGCTGGTGGTGCCTTCGGGTTACTGCTTCAACCTCGATGGCAGCTGCATCAACATGACAGTGCTGGCGATTTTCATCGCCCAGGCGCTGGATATCCCCCTCGACCTTTGGCATCAGGTCACCTTGTTATTGATTCTGCTGCTGACCTCCAAGGGCGCGGCCAGTGTCACCGGCGGCGCGTTCATTACGCTGGCGGCCACCCTGGGCAGCCTGGATGTGATTCCGGCGGCGGGGCTGGTGCTGGTGCTTGGGGTCTATCGGTTCATTTCCGAGGGCGGGGCGTTGATCAACGTCATCGGCAACGGTGTCGCCACGCTGTTCATTGCCAGGTGGGAAGGTGCGCTGGACGCAGAGAGGCTGGCGGTCGAACTGCACAAGGGGTGTGCCCGGGAAGTGGAGGCACAGCCCTGAACGAGTTGTCGAAAGACAACCCCAGGACCACCCAGTCCACGAAAGCTGGGTGGTTTTGGGTTTCTAAACGAAACCCGGCCATGGCCTAATGCCAGTCAGTTAAGACATTCCGCGAACCGTAGCAGCTGGCGAAGCCTGCGTCCGGCTGCGCAGCAGTCGTAAAACAGTCACTGCGGTATTCCAGACAAATCGTGGAAGCAGGATTTGCGACGGCTTCGCCGCCGGACGCAGCCTTCGGCAGCTGCTACGGGGGGCAGTGCTGAACCTGAAATTCCTTAACTGACCGGCATTAGGCCATGGCCGGATTTTGTTTGTTCACATCCGAATTAACGCAGGGCAGTACAAAACGCGCGTATTGCCTCGCAGGCCTTCTGCAATGAAGCGTCATCCAGGGCATAGGCAATGCGAATGTAGGGGCCAAGGCCAAAGGCGCTGCCATGCACCACGGCCACATCCGCTTCGTCGAGCAGAGCGTGGGCGACGTCCTCATCGGTGAGCAACACTCGACCGCCTGGCGAGGTGCGGCCGATCAGCCCCGCACACGAGGCGAATGCGTAGAACGCTCCCGCTGGACTGACGCATTCGAGGCCCGGCGTGGCGTTCAGCAGCGCCACCATCAAATCGCGACGACCCTGGAAGGCGGCGCGGCTTTCGCGGATAAAGTCCTTGGGCCCATCCAGCGCGGCGAGTGCGGCCTGCTGCGAGATCGAGCTGGCACCGGAGGTCTGCTGCCCTTGCAGTTTTTCCATGGCCTCAAGCAGCCAGCGCGGCCCGGTGGCAAAACCAATGCGCCAGCCGGTCATGGCATAGGCCTTGGAAACACCGTTCATGGTCAGGGTGCGCGGGGCCAGTCGGGGTTCCACCTGGGCCAGGGTGTGGAACTGCTGATCGTCGAAGAGCAGGTGCTCATAGATATCATCGGCCAGGATCAGCACCTGGGGATGGGCCAACAATACCTCGGCCAGGGCTTTGAGCTCGTCCAGGCTGTACACCGCGCCGGTGGGATTGGACGGCGAATTGAGGATCACCCAGCGGGTCTGCGGGGTGATCGCGGCGGCCAGCGCCGCGGGTGTCAGCTTGAACCCCGCAGCGGCATCACAAGTGACGATCCGCGCTTCACCGCCACACAACTGCACCATCTCCGGGTAACTGACCCAGTAAGGCGCCGGCACGATGACCTGGTCACCTTCATTGAGGGTCGCGGCCAGGGCGTTGTAGATCACCTGCTTGCCACCGTTGCACACCAGGGTGTCCTGCCAGCTGACGTCCAGGCCGTTCTCGCGCCGAAACTTGGCGGCCACCGCTTCACGTAATGCACGCACGCCAGCCACCTGGGTGTAGCGGGTGTGGCCCTGCTCGATCGCGGCTATGGCTGCCTCGCGAACATGTTTGGGGGTATCGAAATCCGGCTCGCCAGCGCACAGCGAGATGATCTGCGCGCCTTGCGCCCGGCGTTCCGCCACGCGGTCCATGATGCGGTAGGTGGCCGATGGCTGCGCGCTGGCCAGGCGTTGGTTCAGGCGCTGGATATCGGCGCTCATGCCCGGGTTCTCCAATCGGTCAGGTTCATCAGTTCCAGGGTCGAGCGGCCTTCGGTCAGCGCCTGCATCATCTGTGCTTCCTTGTTCGCCCGCGCCTCGCCTTCGGCCAGTGTACGTGCCGCATCAGCCTTGGGGATGATGATCACGCCGTCGTCGTCTGCCACCACCAGATCGCCCGGAGCCACGAAAGCGCCGTTGAAATTGAACGGTTGCCCCACCGAGGGCGCACTGGCCTTGACGGTGCCTTTTACCGAGATACCGCGGGCAAACACCGGGAACTGGCGTTTCTTCAGGGCGGCGATATCGCGTACGCCACCATCTATGACCAGGCCGACCACGCCCGCCGCTTCGGCCGCAACGGTGAGCACCTCGCCCCAGTAGCCGGCGATGAAGCTCCCCGTGCCCACGACCAGCACGCTGCCACGGGGCACGCGCTCCATGGCCAGGTGCAGGGCCAGGTTGTCACCCGGTGAGCACTCCAGCGGGTAGGCGGGGGCAGCGATGAATGCACCGTCCCAGATCGGCCGGATGGCATTGTCCACGGCGCAGGCCAGGTGGGACGCCTCATACAGCGTCGAGCTGCCGAGCATTTTTGCCCGCTCGTGGTAATCCGATGGAAAGGGAAGAATGGACGAGCTCATCAGGCTTTCCTCTGCAGGCTGTGGTAACCCAGGGCGGCCCGGGCTTCTTCAAGGGTTTTGCCTTGACTGATCAGGGCGCGAATATCGGCTTCGATGGATTCAATCTGGCGAGCGGTCGCCGCCACTTCAGCAGCACGAGCGCGAGGAACGATCACCACGCCATTGGCGTCGGCCACTACGATGTCGCGGGCACAGACCCGCGCCGTGCCGATGGACACCGGCTGGTTGACCGACTGAACTTGCACGCGGTCTTTGCCGGTGCGCATGAAGCGGCCTTTGCTGAAAATCGGGTACCCATCGCCCAGCGCTTTGTTCACGTCACGGCACACACCGTCAATGACGGTGGCGGCGATCTGTCGAGTCCCGGCGTACTGGGTCATGATGTCGCCCCAGACGGTGCAGTCGGTGCGACCAGCGTTGTCGATCACCACCACGTCACCAGGCGCCACGTCTTCGATGAAATCACCAACGGTGCCTGGAGGCACGCCGGCCGACACGTACTGCACGGTGAATGCCGGTCCGACGACAACCTTGCCGTAGTTGTCCAGCGGCATCACGCCGAGGCATTGGCCGGGCAGCCCGAGTTTGTCCAGGGCATCGGAGACGCCAGGGGTGTCCAGGCCCTCGAACAAGGCGACCAGAGCTTGATCTTCAAGATTCATCAGACGTGCTCCACGTGGATCGCTTCGAACTGGGTGTCATGCATCACCTCGGCCACCGAGCGGCCGCTGCGAACAGCCGCCAGCATGCCGTCCTGGCGGCGGGCGATGCGCTCGCCAAGGTCGAGTACCTTTTGGATTTCAGCTTGGGGTACGAACACCGTCCCGCAGCTATCGGCGATGACATAGTCATCCTCGTTGACGTCGACACCGGCCACCTTGATCGTCACGGCCGCATCAATTTGCACCAGCCGATTGCGCGCACTGATCATGGTCACCCCGCGCCCGTAAACCGGGTAGCCAATCGACTCGCTGCCGTCGATGTCGCGACTGAAACCGTCGATCACCGTGCCGCGCACTTTTTTGCCGGCCGCTGCATTGGCGAGGATGTCGCCCCAGCAGGAGATGCCCTCGATACCGCCGGCGATCACCAGCACACGATCGTCGCTGTCGATCTGTTCAACCACGGGGGTAATCAGGTGCACGGTAGGGATGTTGTCGGACTTGGCGGCCAGCAGCACGGTGCTGGCGCGGCCGACGATTTTCGGGCAGTTCCACAGCGGGCGCAGTCCCACGGTGGCACCCGGCAGGTCGAGGAAGTCGAGTGCGTCGGAAACCGTGTTGGTATCCAGCGCCGCCAAGCGATCCAGCAAACTCTTGTTGGTCATGCTCTTATTAGTCATGGGAGAGCCCCTGTGGTTACGGAGGCGCCCAGTGTCGGTGAGACAATTTGATAGGTATATTACTAATCACAGAAGCGTTAGATACGTTAAACCTATGGATTAGCCATGATCAATTTTCGTCTGATTCGTCACCTCTGGTTGTTCCTGGCTGTTGCCGAGGAACAGAATTTCGGCCGCGCCGCCAAGCGCCTGGGGATGTCCCAGCCGCCGCTGAGCGAGCAGATCCAGGTGCTGGAGCAGGCGCTCAAGGTCAAGCTGTTCGACCGCTCGCGGCGCGGCGCGAACCTGACCCCCGTGGGGGCGGCGATCCTGCCGGCCGTGCGCAAGTTCGCCGAGCAGCTGGAGCGCCTGGAACTGGCTGTGGAAGAAGCGGTGGCGGGGCAGTCGGGGATGTTGACCATCGGCGCGATTTCCACGGCCATGTTCGATGTCTTGCCGGGCTTGATCGAGCAGTTGAAGAGCGATTATCCGCACCTCACCGTGTCCGTGCGGGAAATCGACAGCGTCGAAGCCGTCCCGGCACTGGAGGCCGGGGACATAGACCTGGCATTCGCCCGGCTGGACGGTGACCTGGGGGCCTCGATCAAATCACTGCCGCTGAGGGAGGATCGCCTGGTGGTGGCCCTGCCCAGTAATCACCCCTTGGCTTCGCGCACGCGAATCAGCCTGTCCAGCCTGGCCACAGAACCCTTGGTAATGTTTTCTCGAAAGGTCAGTCCGGTCTACTTCGACAATTTGATTGCGACCTGCCGGGCCAGCGGTTTTTCCCCGCGCGTGCTGCATGAAGTGCGCTCAGTCGCCTCGCAAATCGCCTTTGTCAGCTGTGGCCAGGGCATCGCACTGGTACCGGCGTCACTGAAAAAGCTGGCGCCCGACAATGTGGTGTTTCGCGCGCTGAGCCAGAAGCTCAATGTCGTGACCACCGCGGTGGCCTGGAATACGGAACGGCCCAACCCGCTGGTGGAGGCGCTGGTCGCCCGGCTCCAGTCCAGGGCGTGAGTCGACCAAGGCCTGTAAGCGAATATGGCTTGATAGGTTTGGCGTATGAAAGCATTCCAGAATCAGGAATTTACAGAAGGCTCGATCCCCTTGAAATTGTCTGTCTTGCTGTCGGCAACCCCAGCCGAGCGGCAGTATTTTCGCTCAAGGAGTCAATAACGTGCCCTCACCAGAAACCTTCACTCACGTGCAACTCCCTTTGACGGTGGAGGGTGTCCGGCTGAACGTTGCAGCCATCCATCGCGACGGAGTCCTGGCGCCGATTGTGTTCCTGCATGGTTTTGGTTCGACCAAAGAAGACTATGCCGACATCGTGCAGCAGCCCGCATTCGCCGGTCACCCTTTTGTCGCTTACGACGCACCGGGTTGCGGCGAAAGCCAGTGCAGCGACCTTTCCCGGATTTCCATTCCATTCCTGATGCAGACGGCGCTACAGGTGCTGGCGCATTTGGGCATCGAGCGCTTCCATCTGATCGGCCACTCCATGGGCGGGCTGACTGCGCTGATGCTGGCTCACCAGTTCCCGGATCGAGTGCTCAGCTTCGTCGATATCGAGGGTAATATCGCCCCGGAAGACTGCTTCCTCAGCCGTCAGATCGTCGACTATCCAAGCAATGATCCCGAGGCGTTTTTCGCGGCCTTCATCGAACGTGCCCGGCATGCCCCGGCCTATGCCAGTGCGCTCTATTCATCGAGCTTGAGGCACAAGGTTCGCGCCGGTGCCGTGCGAGGGATTTTCCAGTCGATGGTCGAGCTTTCCGATAACGCCGACCTGATGAGCAAATTCCTCGGGTTGAAGTGCCCCCGTATGTTCATGTACGGCGAACAGAACGCGTCACTGTCCTATCTGTCGCATATCGAGGCCGAAGGTGTCCGGCTGGCGCAAATTCCGGCCTGCGGACACTTCCCCATGTATTCCAATCCGATCGCCATGTGGCAGCAGATCGCCGAGTTCCAGGCGAGCACTGCGCAGTGATGCAAAAGGGCCCGTTGGGCCCCTGTAGGAGCGAGCTTGCTCGCGATGGACTCAAGGGCAGCGCGTTCATTCAGAAGACACGCGTTATCGTTAACGTCCATCGCGAGCAAGCTCGCTCCTACAGGGGCCTCATTTCCTTCAATAGTGCAGCTGTGCCTGTCAAACCCTCGCAGCGTGCGGCTTTGCACAGCCCTTCAAACCGGTACGCTCTTCGACCTCGCCGCAACCGCTGATGTACCCATAGCGAGACAGGTTCGGCATCAGCATCGCTGCGATGAAGGTGATGGTCACTACGGCCGCGACATAGAAGAAAAAATACTCTTCGATACCCTGTGAGCGCAGCGACAAGGCGACGTATTCGGCGGTACCGCCGAATGCCGCATTGCCGACTGCATAAGGAAAGCCCACGCCCAGTGCACGCACCGCAGGCGGGAACAGTTCGGCTTTGACGATCCCGGCAATCGGGGTGTAGAGCGACGCAATGGCCAGGCCGCCAAACACCAGCAGGAACGCCGTGAACGGGCTGCTGACCGACTGCAGCGAATAGAGCAGGGGGATCACCAGCAGCATGGCCAACCCGGAAAACATCAGCATGTGTGCCTTGATCCCGATCCGGTCGGCCAGCATGCCAAAGAGTGGCTGGCAGAACATGAAGCAGACCAGGGCCGCGGTCATGATAAAGCTGACCGTTTCTGGGCTGAAGCCAGCGGAAATCACCAGAAACTTCTGCATGTACGTCGTGAAGGTGTAGAAGTACAGCGAACCTCCGATGGTGAAAGCAACCACCAGCGCGACCGCCCGTTTGTGCTTGAACATTCCGCGCAGAGAGCCGGCATCTTTGTGGTTCATATCTTTCCGGGAGGCGGTTTCATGCATGGAGCGTCGCAGGTAAACCACGACGACCGAGCTCAAGGCGCCGATGAAGAATGGAATCCTCCAGCCCCATGCGCTCAATTGCTCGGCGGTGAGGGTTTGTTGAAGAATGACGACGGTCATCAAGGCCAGGAGCTGACCGGCGATGATGGTGAAGTACTGAAAGGATCCATAGAAACAACGACGACCCGGTGTGGCGATTTCACTGATGTAGGTGGCGCCGGTGCCGTACTCTGCGCCGACAGACAGGCCCTGAATCAGCCTGGCGACCACGAGCAGAACCGGGGCAGCCACACCGATGGTTTGGTAAGTCGGCATGACCGCGATCAGCAGCGATCCTGCGCACATCATGAACACCGAGATAATCATCGAGACCTTGCGGCCGCGAGTGTCGGCAATCCAGCCGAAGATCCAGCCGCCGAGAGGGCGCATGAAAAAGCCGACGGCGAATACCCCGGCGGTTGCGAGCAGTTGGCTGGTGGTGTCGCCTTTGGGGAAAAACGAAGCGGCAAAGTAGATGGCGGTATAGGCGTAAATGAAAAAGTCGTACCACTCCACCAGATTGCCCGAGCAGGCACCCATGATGGCTTTGACGCGATTCGGACTTTTCACCGGATCGGTCCCGGCAGCGCGGTCTGTCTGGTTTGTGCTTGATGCGGACATGATGTTCACCCTTTCTTCAAGGCGAGACGATACGAGGAGCACACTGAGGCGTCTGCGCTGTAGTTGGCTCGATGAGTTGATGTGCTTAGCGCAGGGGGATGAACCTGCTGACGGTCAGGTTTTCTGAAGAGAGAACCGAAGGGGGATACACGTGGGAGTCCTGCTGTTCGTTGTCGGCGTAAATCGAACAGGTCAGGTCAGGCGAAAGATGAAAAATCATGGCGCAAGTCCTCGTATCTTATTTTTGTAGTGAGTCGAGCGCTCCTGGCGCCGACGTTGATTGCAAGCTACCGCAGAGTGAGGAGGGTAATAAGCCGTCAGCCAGGCCTAACTGATATACCTAAATTCTATAGCTTGGCCCGCAGCCCCGGCGGGCTAGGGGATACAGCCGGCTCAAAAGACGTCGAGCCGCATGCCACGGGGTTTGCAGGGCATTCCAGGGCTCGCAAATGCGTTTACACTCACACTACCCTTCGACGCATAACGCGCCGACCCCCCGACCCTGGCTGGCCTGGTAATGGATGTCGTTCAACTCAAAACCCTGATTCATGTCGCCGAGCTAGGCAGTCTCAGCAAAGCTTCGGATCGGCTGCACATCGCGCAACCGGCACTCAGCCGACAAATCAGATTGTTGGAGAAAGAACTCGGCACCTACCTGTTCGAGCGACACGGAAGAGGGATGGTGATTACCGATGTCGGTAGAGAAGTGTTGGCGCATGCCACCCGAATCATGGAAGAGATGGAGTCCATTCGAAGTTCGGTGGTCGGCGGAAGGTCTTCTTTTCGGGGAACGGTAGTCATCGGTACCACCCCGACGGTCGCGGAAATCGTTACCGTGCCCCTGGTGCGCAAGATCAGAGAGGCCCATCCGAATCTGGCCGTCAGGTTTTCCTCGGCCTTCAGCGGCTATCTGCTGGACTGGGTGCAGCGCGGCGAATTGGAACTGGCCATTTCCTATGACCCCCAACCCCTGCATACGCTGCGAATCGTGCCGGTGATGATGGAGAACCTCCTTCTGGTCGGTCCCCCCAGCGCAAACTTGCGCATCGATACACCGGTAGCCTTTGAGGCTCTGGCCGAGCAGCAACTGGTATTGCCAAGCGCTCGACACGGCCTGCGCGTGATTATGGATAACTGTGCTCGAGAGGTCGGGATCAAGCTCAAGACCAGTGTTGAAGCAGACTCGTTCGGCGCAATGATCGACCTGGTCCGCAATGGCTTTGGTTTGACGGCTTTGCCTCTTGCGTCGATTTACACACAAGTCGAATCCGGCGTGCTGTGTGCCGCCCCGTTGGTCGACCCTGTCCCCATGCGCAAACTGGTTCAGGTGTTTCCTGCAGACAGGCGAGTCAGTCCGGCAGCCAAATTTGTCGGGGATGCCTTCATCGAGATTGCCGCCGATCTGGTCAATCGCAAGATCTGGGCGGGACACATGCTCTGAGCAACCGACGAAACCGATTCGTCGGTACCTCCCCATGCAACAGCCGCACAACCTTGACCGAATTTTTCGAGGGAGGCCACCGTTGGCTTTCGAAAACACCCCGCTCGTGCTCATACCCGGATTGCTCTGCGATGAGCGCCTATGGGCACAGCAAAAAGTTGCCTTGGAACACTCAAGGCACCTCTGCATTGCGGATGTCTCGCTTGACGCCAGTATTGCGCAGATGGCCAAAAGAACACTGGACGAAGCTCCACCGTTTTTTGCCCTCGCTGCGTTGTCCATGGGCGGATATGTGGCCATGGAAATCATGCGGCAGGCGCCTGAGCGTGTAACGAAGCTGGCCCTGATAGACACCATGGTGCGACCCGACGATGAAGCCAGAGCCAAGGCTCGACGCGGCCTGTTGGACCTGGCGCAGATGGGCAGGTTCAGGGGCGTGACGCCGCAACTGCTGCCCAGACTCATGCATCCACGCTGCATCGGAACATCGATTGCGGATACCGTCCAGGCGATGGCCGAAGCAGTAGGAAAGGAGGGATTCGTTCGACAGCAACTGGCGATCCTGGAGCGTCCTGACTACCGGCCGGTCCTTGAGACGATTGCTGTACCGACCTTGATCGTTGTGGGTGAAGACGACCAAATCACACCCCCGGTAGAGTCTGAAATCATTCATCGAGGCATACCGCACTCCAGCCTGGTTGTGCTTGCTCAATGTGGGCACCTGCCGCCTCTGGAACATCCGGAACTCACCACCCGGCTGCTGAGTCGGTGGCTTGATGATGAGCATCCAGTTGCTCATTGCCTCGCGGCTTTTCATGTTCCCCACCACTGATGACACTGTTTTGAACGATCAAACTCGATTACCTGGCGTAGTGGGTATCTTTCTATTAGGGATGCTGCAAATTCTGGTTTGGGGAGGTTCTTTCTTCCTGATGGCCGTCATGGCCGATCCGATCATGAAAGAGACGGGTTGGGCCAGCCAATGGGTCTATGGCGCACTTTCTCTGAGCATTCTCGTTTCGGCAGTATTGGCACCGCTGACCGGCAGGCTTATTGCCCGCTACGGCGGTCGCACCATACTGGCCAGCAGCGGCCTGGGTGTCGCAATCGGCTTGTTCTTGATGGCCAACTGCGCCTCACTGCCAATGTTTCTTTTGTCCTGGGCCGTGATCGGTATGGGGATGGCGCTGGGGCTGTATGAAGCGCTATTCGCCTCTTTGGGGGCTCTATACGGGGAACGGGCGGGGAGTGCGATTACGGGGATCACGCTCATTTCAGGATTTGCGACAACGCTTTGCTGGCCGGCGGTTGCGCTCGTTATCGAACACTTTGGTTGGCGCAACACCTGTCTGGCCTATGGGGGGCTGCTGGCGATTGCCGTTGCACCGACTTATCTGTGGGTGCTGCCCCGAGGCGTGGGCCCACTGGCAAAAAGCAATGGACTCGCTGATGAGAGCGCCTCGATCGACCGGCGGATCTATGCGCTCCTCACGATGATTTTTGCGCTGGGCGCAGTGATCATGACGGCGCTGTCCGTCCAGCTTGTTTCATTATTGCAGGGGCAGGGGTATTCCCTCGCAGCCGCCATTGGACTTAGCGCTTTGCTGGGTCCCAGCCAGGTGGGTTCGCGTGTTCTCCAGGTGTTTTCGCGAAAGCGACACCCCATCTGGACGACATTGATTTGTGTCGTATTTGTGGCGATGGGTCTGTTGCTTGTGACCCTGGCTCCGGCATTGACCGCCCTTGGCCTTGTGCTTTATGGCGTTGGTAATGGGCTGCGTGCGATCGTCCGGGGTCTGCTGCCACTGACCCTTATGTCGCCATCACAGTATGTTCTGCTGATGGGGCGCATGGCTCGACCGTCACTCATCGGACAAGCGCTGACCCCCCTCGCTGGCGGTTACCTTTTGCAGACGCTGGGCGCCGGTGGTGTGCTCGCGGGCTTGAGCTCACTGGCGGTGTTGAATGTGCTTTTGGTATTTTTGCTCATTCGGCTGGTGTGAAAAATACGGGCAAGTCCAGGCACCTACAGGGGCAAGGTATTACAGTGTTTGATCTCCTTGAGTGAAAACCCGGTGTACATTTCCTTGATATTGCCGAGCGTACGTATGCGATGCATGGCGAGTTCATGGAATGCCTCCATGTCTTTGACGACTACCTGCAAGAGGTAGTCGTATTTCCCCGAAACTTTGTGACAGGCAACAATGTTGGGCAGCGCCAGAACGCCCGCCTCGAATTGCTCCATGGCTTCCTGGGAGTGACTATCGAGGGTGACGCTGATGAACGCAAAAAGCCCCAGCCCCATGCTCTTTGGGTTCAAGTGCGCGTGATACCCGATAATCACCTCCTCCTCCAGGCGCTTTAGGCGCTTCCAGCAGGCTGGCGCCGACAGGCAAACACGAAGCGCTATCTCGGCGTTCGTCAGGCGGCCATTCATCTGCAGAATTTCAAGAATTGAACGATCAACCTTGTCCATTTCCGCCATGTGTTCTCTCCATTTAACAATGAGTACGTGGTAGGGCGATTGGTCCCACCTCGTGGGCCCTTGATCAAGCATCCATTTCTGCAAATTGAAAATATTAGAAAGAAAATTACCTGAAGAACACATTTTGGATAATTAACGTCTGAAAAATAATTCATTACAGAGGCGTTTCGAAAGCTAATTTTTAAGACCCTGAAATACAATTTCTTGTCGTTTCCGACACCCAAGCCACTGGCTCAGACAATAAAAACAAGTAAAAACGGAGGCAATTTTGAGCATATTCAGAACAAAAGACCTGGACGCAATGATTGCTGCTGCCCGAGCTCCTGCCGGGTTGAAAAAAGTGCTGGGGCCGATGGATCTGGTCCTGATTGGTATCGGTGCAATCGTCGGGACGGGCATCTTTGTATTAACCGGAACCGGCGCATTGACTGCGGGACCGGCCCTCACGGTTTCATTCCTGATAGCGGCGCTGGCCTGTGCATTTGCCGCGCTGTGTTATGCCGAGTTCGCCTCATCTGTGCCGGTAGCAGGCTCGATTTACACCTACAGCTACGCGACGCTGGGAGAGTTGGTGGCCTGGATGATCGGCTGGGATCTGATGCTCGAATACGGACTGGCCAGCTCGGCGGTGTCTGTTGGGTGGTCGGGTTACTTCCAGTCCCTGTTGAGCGGATTCGGGCTGGGTCTTCCGGTTGTACTGACCGCGGCTCCAGGCTCGTTGCCCGGTGTGGAAACCTGGTTCAACCTGCCAGCGCTGGTGATCATGCTGGCAATCACCTGGATGCTTTCGGTAGGCATCAAGGAATCGGCACGTGTAAACAACGTGATGGTGATCATCAAAATCGCCGTGGTCCTGCTCTTTATCGCCGTTGGTGTGCGACATGTTCAGCCGGCCAACTGGCAACCCTTCGCACCCTTTGGCGGCCATGGCATTTTTAGCGCTTCGGCCTTGGTGTTTTTTGCTTTTATTGGTTTCGATGCGGTTTCTTCTGCCGCCGAAGAAGTGAAAAAGCCGGCGCGTGACCTGCCCATTGGCATTATCGGTTCCTTGGCCGTTTGCGCGGTGCTGTACGTTGCCGTTTCAATGATCATGACCGGCATCGTGCCCTATGCCCAATTCCTTGGCGTTGATCATCCGGTCTCATTGGCGTTGCAATATGCCGGTGAAAGCTGGGTTGCCGGGTTCGTTGATTTAGGCGCGATCGTTGGCATGACGACCGTCATTCTGGTGATGGCTTACGGTCAAACCAGGATCATTTACGCGATGTCGCGGGACGGACTGCTTCCCCAGCGCCTTTCCAGGGTTCACCCACGATTCGGAACCCCATATTTCGCCACCTGGATGGTGGGAATAATCTTCGGGCTGATCTCGGCACTGATTCCGCTGAACGTCCTGGCCGAACTGATCAATATCGGTACGTTGGCAGCATTCAGTCTGATCTCGGTGGCAGTGATCGTATTGCGCAAGACCCGCCCCGATCTTCCTCGCGCATTCAGATGCCCTGGCGTGCCCATTGTCCCGTTGCTCGCTATCGGGTTCTGCGTGACCTTGATGACCTTCCTCAAGCAGACGACCTGGCTGGCATTTGGAGCGTGGCTGGCAATTGGCCTGGTGATCTATTTCGCCTATGCGAGACGCCGCTCGCTGTTGCATTAATCCCGCATTTCGTCAGTTCCCTTTGGGGGGTCAATCAGCATCCAATAGCTTTCAGGTGCGAAATTGCATCCCGGCGCCAGCAAGATAATGCCGGCGCTGACGACGGCCCGGGTCGAGATGCGATCGGCCAGAGAACCGAAGAAGAGTCCGACCGCGTAGTAGATGAAGGCCGTCAGTGAATACAGCGATGGCCACGAAAAAAGGTTCTTCACGGAATTCGCCGCTGTTATCAGGGAGAGGGCGGGGGATTGCCTTAATAGATTCCGGGAATCAGCCGCGACGTGCGGGCACGATAGGCCGCGTACTCGTCGCCGAAGTGCCTGCTCAACATCGCTTCTTCGGCGCGTATGCGCGCGATGAGCGGCAGGAGCATCAGCGCGGTGAGCAGCACGCCGATGACGGAGCGAAATGCCAGCGCCCATCCCAGCGAATTGATGAGAAAACCGAGGTAGCTGGGATGGCGAATGACGCTGTACACGCCATCGGTGACCAACTGATGCCCCGGCTGGATGGCGACCAGCCCGCTGAAGCGTCGACCCAGTATGAATACCGGCCAGAGTCGTAGCGCTCCACCGACGGTGAAGAGTACGACGCCGAACCAGCGCATCGTCTCTGCACCCAACGTCCATAGGTCCTGGCGATCGGTATAGGCCGGTAGATAGGCGCTCAGCAATCCGATCAGCGAAATGACGACAATGACCCAGCGGTTGGAGCGATCTTCGTACTCTCCGGAACTGAGATTTCCTTCGGAAAAAAGCCCCGTAACATAGAGGACGAAAAGTACCAGGGTAAGAGCGGTCAAGGCCCCGTGTGCAAAGAACGCGGCAAATCCTCCTTCGCCGAGAATGGCCAGTCCCAGGTAGGCCAGGGTTCCGACGAGTGTGACGGTGGTTAATCTAAGCGTGGGCGTCGTCATCCTGAGCTCGCTTGCTGTTTATCTATTTCCTGGCTGCGGCGCTACGCGGGGGCATTGAACACGATTGCGCTTCGCATCGAGGGTAATGACTGTTTAAGTATATCGCAGGGAACGACCCCTGTTGATTTGCAGACGAGAGCCATTCTCAGGCGGATCGCCCGTGTAACCTGCCGCCATCCATACTCACGCGACGTCAGGTTCAAATACCCTTGCGTGGCCAAACACCACGCACCGTGCAAGTATGTCTGGAGTCATCCGCGCTTGCCGGGGTGCATGCCATGGCCACCACCGAACGTTCGCCACGCCTGACCGCCAACCGTCTGCGGGCTCTGCATAGAGAAGGTTTCGTCCTGCTGCCAGGGGTGCTCGATAGCGCGCGGATCGAAACCCTGCGCAATGCCATTGACCGCCTGAAGCCACAACACTGGGACTACAGCGGCCTGCTCGAGCACTACAAATGCGTGTTCAATCGTGATCCGCTGTGGCTGCCGTTTCTCGACTTGCCGGCAATTATCGAGCTGGCCGAAATGGCCCTTGGTGCCGATTGCCACGTGATCGGCCAGACCGCCTGGCGCTGCCATCCGGGCTTCGTTGGTGCCGCGCTGCATCTGGACTATCTGGTGATGGAACTGCCACAAAGTCTGCTGGACGATCCCGCATTCAAGTTGCCGATGCAGATCTGCACTGCGCACCTTTACCTCGACGATATCGACGCCGATCTCTGTCCCACCCTGGTGATCCCCGGCAGCCACCGGGCCGGACGACCGCCTATCGCCGGCGAGAGCCAGTGGCAGGGCCGCCCGGCTCAGCCAGTGCTGTGCCGGGCTGGCGATGTGCTGATGTTTCGCAGTGAACTGTGGCACGCCGGCAGCAGTAACCGCACGCCAGACCGCACCCGTTACCTGTTACAGGTGCACTACGGCAGGCGAATGGTGGCGCAGAAGTTCGCGCCATACCTGCACTGGCGCTTCAATCCTGCCGTGCTGGCCGCCGCCACGCCGCGACAACTGCGCCTGCTGGGAGAGCACCAGGAAGCCGAATACGACTGAACTGTTTGGCATCGCGAAGGCGGCGTTGAGTGGCGGGTGAAGGATTGCTCTGGTTTTCGAGGTGATTGGATAAATCAATTGTCGGCCCTGCGCACTTATGGCTTATACCTGGCGCGCATCGACAGGTCGCTCTCCATCCATCAGAGCCTGATCGGATGATGAGCGCTGTCCATGAGACCCCATGCATAAGGACTGAGTCATGAGCCAACCACAACTGACCCACGTTGATTTGTACCTGCAACGCCTGGGCTACGACGCGCCGCCGCCACCGACGCTGGAAACACTGCGCGAGCTTCAGTTGCGCCACACCAGCGTTTTTCCCTTTGAAACGCTTTCTACGATGTTGCGGGTTCCGGTTCCAATCGATCTTGCGTCGGTGGAACGCAAAGTCCTGCACGAGGGGCGTGGAGGATATTGCTACGAACTCAACAACCTGTTCCTGGCGTTGCTTCAACAGCTTGGATTCCAGGCCAGAGGCATTACCGGACGCGTGGTGATGGGCGGTCCTGAAGACGCTTTGACTGCCCGCACTCATCGCTTGAGTTTGTTGACGCTGGACGGAACCCGTTATATCTCGGACGTTGGTTTCGGCGGCATGGTGCCCACGACGCCACTTCGACTGGACACTGAACAAGAGCAGGCAACACCCCATGAGCCGTACCGCATAACGCACCATGAAGGCAGTTATACCCTGCGTGCGAAGGTCGCCGGCGACTGGCGTGCCCTCTATGTATTTGATCTGAAAGCGCAGTCAGCGATCGATTACGAGGTGGGTAACTGGTACGTCTCGACTCATAAGGACTCGCCGTTTCTTGGGCAGTTGGTGGTGGCGAGGACGGGGGAAGGGCTGCGCCGTACGCTGAACAATGGCAGTTATGCCCTCCATCGTATGGGGTGTGAGAGTGAACGACGGCAGCTCACTGACGCCGATGAGATCATCGAGCTGCTACAAGGCGAGTTCGGGATCCGTGTTCCGCAACATCCTGAGCTCAAGCAGATCATTGCGCGGTTAATCACCCAGACCGTATAGCTCCGGGATCGACCAGCGAATGCCTGATTGAAACCTCCGCGCGCCACGGCCTTTCCGGGTCAATAGCCCCCGCCACTGTGCTCGGAGCGTTCTTTGGCAGCCTGTTCCAGGCTTTCCCGACCGGCGCAGCTGATAAAACCCTTGTGGTCCACTTTGCCGGTTGCATCGAGGCTGATGTGGTAGGTCTGTTGCTGTCCGCCCTGAATGAGCAGGTAGTCGAGGCAGGCCCCGGGGTTTACCGTGCGCTTGCTCACCGATGCAGGCTGCCCCCCGATGTCGAGGACCTGCTGTTTGCTCATGCCTTCCTTGACCCGCGCGACCAACGGCTGGTCCCGGAAAATCTGCTCTTGCGGGGGGGCGCAAGCCGCCAATGCTGCCAGTACAAAAAAGGTCGGGAGTAGAAGATTGGACATGACCGGGCTCCCACGTTTGCCTGGTGCGCCCAACGCCTTTGCACATCAAGGTTTGGGCGAGCAGGGTATGGATTATCAATGTAGACCGCTAAGACCCTGGCTGCTTGAACTGAGTGCGAAACCAGTCTGCGATCATGGCTTTTTCAGTGTAGAGCCGGTCACTGCTGGTGGCGCGGCCGGGACGCTGCAGATAGAACTTGTCGCTTAGATGGGCATCGGCCTGGCGAAGCGTCTGGTCGTTTTGCTTGAGTACGTAATGCAGTTGCATGGATGGCCAGGTAATGTCGCGCATAAAGCGCACATTACTGGAATAGGTATTCCAGGGTTCATAGCGACCGGCCAGATCAATGTCGCGGACTTCGATCTGCAGCACTTGTCCCGATTGCAGATAGCGTTTGCCGAGCTGTTCAAAATAGCTGCGCAACTCTTTCATGACGAAATCGTCGGCGCCGCGCTCATAGCCTGCAACGTTGAGGCCGGCATCACGGAACGTCTCGGGATTCTTGAAGCTGACCTCGACCGAGGTCGCTGCGGCGAGCGATTGCGCCATGCTGCTCATCAGCATCAGCAGGACCGCGGTGCAAGCGCCTGTGACGCGCATAACACACCTCCTGGCGCGGCTTCAGCGAGGGCCGCCACCTTGTAACAATTTTACGCCCCGCAAGGTATTCGGCAACTTCAGCGACGGTCGGCTTTGGCGCTTTTCAGTCAACCACCGCTCAAGCTCACGGCTTTTCACCGATCAGCAGAACTGCTGAGCCGCCCACCAGCCATCCAGCGTCTCCTGCAGCCAGTCGAAAACCTGTTCGTAGGCGTCGCTGTCATCCTGATCGCGGGGCAGGGGCGATTCCTCGGCGAAGTGGGCGTTGAGTGCCGCAACCGACTCACTGTTCCACTCTGGATGAAACTGCAAACCCACCCGTGTCGGGCCGACCGAGTACATTTGCTGCTCGCACCGGGCGCTGCTGGCCAGCAAGCGAGCGTCTGGAGGCAGATCGATCGCATCCTCATGCCATTCCAGCACCTTCAACACCCTGCCATCGGCAAAGGTCACTTCGGTCCAGCCCGTCTCGGTATCGGCCATCCGCCGCACATCTGCGCCAAGACCCCGCGCCAGCAGTTGCGCGCCAAGGCAAATCGCGAACACTGGCGCGTCCTGGGCGAGGCTTGCGGCCAACCATTTGCGTTCCTCGGCCAGCCATTGCGGCCCGGCGTTGGACTCGTATGGCCCACCCAAAATAATCACCGGTGCGGCGCTGATGGGCGGCAGCTCGCCGAGGTCGGCGCGATAGATGTTCAGCGTCAGCCCGCGAGCCTCGGCCCACTGGGCAATAGCGCCGGGGCCCTCGGCGGGATGGTGCTGGATCAGGCTCAATGAAGTCGGATTGTTCGACACGGCAACTCCTCAGTTTCAGTCGGTGATACGAACGTTATTTTTTTATATCTAATTGCCGTATCGGCACAATTTGCGCTGATTGCGCTTTTCTAGACTGCCGGTCACTTCGATGTTTGCCAATCGAAAAGTCCTGATAAGAACCTGCGCACCAGGAGCTACAGATGAAGAAGCTAGCACTGCTCGGTGTTCCGGCACTGTCGGTGTTGTTCCTGTCCGCCATGGCCGACGCGGTCAACCTCGATACAAGTACTTCAAGTTCGACGTATTCGGCGAGTAATCTCCCCGATCAAAAAAAGGTGGCAATCGTTAACGCGGCTGCCACCTTTTCCATGTGCTGTGAGTCGCGCCCCGAAGGAGCTGCCAAAGGCTACGATCTTCTAGGGCATCCCTATCTCCATCATTCGGAGTCTTACGTATGCAACGCATCGACCACTCACTCCCCTGGAGCCACCTGGGCACGGAGCGGCGCCTCAGCGTCTTCCGTTTCGGCGTCGGCACCCGCAAGGTCTACATCCAGGCCAGCCTGCACGCGGACGAACTGCCAGGCATGCGCACGGCGTGGGAGCTGAAAAAACGCCTCACCGAACTCGAGAGCCAAGACCAGCTCAAGGGCATCGTCGAACTGGTGCCGGTGGCCAACCCCATCGGTCTTGACCAGCACCTGCAAGGCAGCCACCTGGGGCGTTTCGAGCTGGGCAGCGGCAAAAACTTCAACCGCGCCTTCTATGAACTCAGCGGCCCGGTCGGTGAGTTGATCGGTGACCGGTTGGGCAACGATGCCCAGGCCAACATCGCGCTGATTCGCCAAACCATGGGCCAGGTGCTCGACGACTTGCCCACGCCGGCCTCACAACTCGAAGCCCTGCACCGGTTACTGCTGCGCCACGCTTGCGACGCCGACATCACCCTCGACCTGCATTGCGACTTCGACGCGGCGATTCACCTCTACGCACTGCCGCAGCACTGGCCGCAATGGCAATCCCTGGCTGCACGCTTGCAGGCCGGCGTCGCGCTATTGGCCGAAGACTCCGGCGGTAACTCCTTCGACGAATCCTGCTCATCGCCCTGGCTGCGACTGGCGAAGGCATACCCGCACGCCGCTATCCCTGCGGCCAACCTCGCCACTACCCTGGAACTGGGCAGCATAGGCGACACGCGCATCGACCAGGCCCAGGCCAATTGCGAAGCCATCCTCGGTTTCCTCGCCGAACAAGGCTTCATCGCAGGTCAATGGCCCGTAGCCCCGAGCCAGTGCTGCGAAGGCATGCCGTTCGCAGGCACCGAGTACCTGTTCCCACCACATCACGGCGTGGTCAGCTTCCTGCGCAGTGCCGGTGAATGGGTCGAGAAGGGCGATGCACTGTTTGAAGTGGTCGACCCACTGAATGATCGGGTCAGCACCGTCTGCGCCGGGACCAGTGGCGTGTTGTTTGCCATTGATCGCGGGCGCTATACGCAACCGGGGATCTGGTTGGCGAAAGTGGCGGGGCGGGAGGCGATTCGGGTTGGGAAGCTGAGTAGTGATTGAGGGCACAGGGCAAAGCTGATCGTTGAATGATCGTTCCCACGCTCCGCGTGGTAACGCCTCTGTGGACGCTCTGCGTCCGCTTCTGTGACGCAGAGCGTCACGGGCTGCATTCCCACGCAGAGCGTGGGAACGATCAATGCACACGCGGGGATCTGGTTGGCGGAAGTGGCGGGTTGGGAAGCTGAGTAGTGATTGAGGGCACAGGGCAATGCTGATCGTTGAATGATCATTCCCACGCTCCGCGTGGTAACGCCTCTGTGGACGCTCTGCGTCCGCTTCTGTGACGCAGAGCGTCACGGGCTGCATTCCCACGCAGAGCGTGGGAACGATCAAGCGTGGGAACGATCAATCGCCTCTGTGGACGCTTTGCGTCTGCTTCTGTGACGCAGAGCGTCACGGTTGCATTCCTTTGCTGCGCGTGGGAACGATCAACCTTCGTGATCCACCTTCGCAGTGCTAGGCTCTTGCGCGAATCCGCTGCTCAGTAACAGGAAGATATATGTTCAAGTTTTTGGCCATGGCGCTGCTGTTGGCATCCACCGCCGTGCAGGCGCAAACCGAGATACAAACCGATCTGCCGTTGCAGTATCTGGAGCAGGCCGACCCCGATTCACGCAACCAGCCGCTGGTGATTTTTCTGCATGGCTACGGCAGCAACGAGGAGGATCTGTTCGGGATCAAGGATGAACTCCCCGCGCAGTACACCTATGTCTCGGTGCGGGCGCCGCAGGCGCTGGATGCGGACAGTTATCAGTGGTTTCACAAAAAAGGCGAGGGTGCATACGACGGCGAAACCGATGACCTGAACAGTAGCGCCAGGCTGATCGTCGATTTCATCGCCCAGGCCACCGCGAAGTATCACACCCAAAGCGACAAGGTCTTTCTGGTGGGCTTTAGCCAGGGGGCGATCATGTCCTACGAGGTTGGCCTGCGCCATCCAGAGATCGTGCGCGGGATCGCCGCGTTGAGCGGCAAGGTTTTACCGGTGCTGAAATCTGAGCTTAAACCCGACAAAAACCTTGAGCAGCTGGCGATTTTTATCGGCCATGGCACTGCCGATCAACGGCTTCCGTATACCGATGGCAGCGATGCCAACAGCCTGCTGCAACACCTGGCGCTGAACCCCAGGTTCCATGCCTATCCGGGTATCGGCCACACCATCAGCGCAACCGAAATGCAAGACTTGAACAACTGGCTGCTGACACTCAATAGGTGAGCCTGGAGCGGTGTTTAGCGCTCGCGTCCGGTTTATTTCTCGCCAGTAATCTGTTTGACCAGCGCCGTGTGTCCAACCTGGTCATCGGCGCGCGAGATGATCTGGATCACCAGGATGCGGCTGCCTGAACCCGCCAGTAAGGTCGTGCCAAGGGTCTTGCCGCCGCCCATGGTGGCTGCACTGTCGATCTGACGCAGTCCCAGGCCTTTGATGGTCAGTTTCTTTTCATCCTGTTTTTTGAAGTCAGGCAGCGCCGTGCTTTGTTTCTGCAGGAAACTTTCGACTGCACCGTCGAGGAATTCGCTGTCGTTGTCTTTGGTCTGCACGCCGTCGGTGCGGATGTTTTCGGCAACGATCACCACGGTTTTGCTGGTTTGGTTGGTATACATGGTGCCCATTGCACCGGCCGTGCCATTGGCTGAGTCGCCAGGGGGCAATGAGTTGGCCTCAAAGCCCTGGGGCAGGTTGAAGGTGAATTTGCCACCCAAGGTTGAGACCTTTTGCGCGGTCGAGGTTTTTGCCGCTGGCTGGGTCGCCGCGTAAACGCTCATGGCGCCGAAACTGGCTGCGGCGGCCAATAGCAAAACGATGGCTTTGTTACCAAACAATGACATTCCAACTCTCCAGGGTAATCGCGCTGTGGAGGCGATCATCCCATGGGCGCAGTGAATCACTCCAGTGAGATGTTTTTGAGCGTTTCACTTTCAGGTTTGATCCTCCCCATGCTTTGTGTGGAAGCAATTGCTTTGGCGAGGGGGCTAGCCCTGATACCCGCCTTGCATTCTCAGTAACCGTGCCACAGTCGACTAACCTTACCCATGAGTGAAAAGCGCTCGCGCAAACTACTGCAAGCAAACTTCGGCGTGGGCGGTTACTACGTAAAGTGTGGCGTTGCGGCCACGCTTCGACGACCACAACAATGGAGTCCAACCTATGAAAAATGACACCTGCGCCTGTAAAAGCTGCACCTGCAAAATCGGCGAGCATTCCATCGTCCGCCACGGCAAGCACTATTGCTGCCAGGCGTGCGCCGAACATCATGCTGACGGTAAACCTTGTGTCTCTGAAGGCTGCCAGTGTGCCAAGGGCGCCCATGGCTGACAGTGCAGGCTGAAGTGGAGTCTGGGGCGGCTCCACTTCCATTGGCAGAGGCTGGTTGGCCAGTGTCATGACTTTTTATTGTGCAAATGGTTTTTTTTTGAATTTAACATCCGTTTGAGTGGCATCCGGTTTTTTTTCGCCAAGTGGTAACAATCCTGAGGCCTCGTTACGATAGGGCATCCTTCAAACGATCCCGATCTTTCGCCATGGCCCTTGCTGCGCCTCCCGATCTCAGTGACACCGATGTGCCCGTGCAGCCGTTGTCGCGCACCTATCCTCGTGGCTTGTATATCGAGCCGCACGAGCATGTCTGGGGCCAGTTGCTGTATGCGATGAGCGGGGTGATGTGGGTCGAAACACCAAACGAAGCGTTGGTGGTGCCGCCGCAACGAGCGGTCTGGTTACCGCCTGGGGTGGTGCACGGGATCCGCGTGGTCTCGGATCTGCAGATGCGCAATATCTATTTGCGACCGGCATTGGCCGCGACGCTGGACAGCAGCGTCCAGGTGATCGAGGTGGGCGGATTGTTGCGTGAACTGATCCTCGGGCTGGTGGAGCAGGGTGACGATCAGCAACAGGATTACTACGAAGCGTTGGTCCACCTGGCATTGCTGGAGCTCAAACGAGCCAGGCGTTCAGTGCTGAAGATCCCCATGCCCGACGACTCCGACCGGCGGCTGACAAGCCTGTGTCAGGCGGTCATGTCGGCGCCTTCGCTGGATATTCCGTTCGAACGACATGCGGAAAATGCCGGCGCCAGCGTGCGCACCCTCGCACGGCTGTTCAAGGTCGGGCTGGGGATGGGTTTCGCCGAGTGGCGGCGGCAGGTGCAGCTGGCGACGGCGGTGGCTGAGTTGATTCAGGGGGTGCCAGTAAGCTTGATTGCGCGCTCGCTGGGCTATTCCCCGAGCAGTTTCAGCGACATGTTCCGTCGCGAACTGGGCATGCCACCTTCGCACTACCCGCTGGGCAATCGCCCGCTCTAAACCGTCGGGCCAGCGGTTTTTGACCGAAAACCAGAAGTCCTTGGCCGATCCCTTCGGCGGCTGACTCTTACACTCTGTGCTTACCTTAACATCGTCGCACGCCCCTCATGGGCGGCGACGCCCTGTGCACGGACTCGAGCATGAACTACCTCATTTCACTGGCTATCGGGCTGGGTGTCGGCCTGCTTTACGGCGCGCTGGACTTCCGTTCGCCCGCGCCACCGGCCATTGCGCTGGTAGGGTTACTGGGCATGTTGGCGGGCGAGCAGTTGTGGCCCATGGGTCGGCAACTGGTTGCCGGCTGGCTCTCCTGAGGGGGCGAGTGATCTCATTTAACTTCGGTGGAAAATCCCCATGAACGCATTGCAATTCTCCAAAACCGGCGACCTCGCGGCGCTGCAGTACGTCGACGTGCCAATGCCGGTACCGGGCGCCGGCGAGGTGCTGGTGCAGATCAAAGCCGCAGGCCTGAACCCCAGCGATGTAAAGAATGTACTGGGGCGCTTTCCGTACACCACCCTGCCACGGATTCCCGGTCGTGACTTTGCAGGCGTAGTTGTGGAAGGCCCGCAGGCGCTGCTGGGTCAGGAAGTCTGGGGCACGGGTAAAGAGCTGGGCTTTTTCGCCGACGGCTCCCATGCGCAATTCGTGACCCTTTCGGCCAAGGGCGTGGCGCGCAAGCCTGCACATTTGAGCTTTGCCCAGGCCGCCAGCCTCGGTGTGCCATACACCACGGCGTGGGATGCGTTGGAACGCAGCCTGGTCACTGCCCAGACGCGTTTGCTGGTGATTGGCAGCGGCGCGGTCGGTAGCGCCGCACTGGCGTTGGCGAAGATTCGTGGCGCGCAGGTATTGGCAGCGGCCCGTCGGCCCGAACAGGTCAAGGCCTTGCAGGCCCAGGGTTTCAACGCGATCCACCTGGACAAGCCGGAAGATCTGGCGGCCCAGGTCAATGCCGTCTATGCCGGGGGCGCCGACGTGATTTTCGACACCACAGGTTTCTGGTTACCGCCTGCAGTACCGGCACTGGCCAATTTCGGGCGCATCGCAATTATCGCTGCTCCGGTGGACGGCTATGTGCAGTTGCCGGCACTGGCGCTGTATCGCCGGGGTGGTTCGGTGGTCGGGATCAATTCCTTGTTGTACGGCGTTGAGGCCTGTGCGGCGATGCTTGAGCAGTTCGGTCGGTTCTTCGATGAAGGGCTGCTGCCATTGCCTGAAGGGTTATTTGAATCGCCGCTGGCCGAAGGGCTGGAGCGGTATGCCGAGGTGAATCAGGGCAGCGGTGAGAAGGTGATCTTATTGCCGTGATCGGTCCGGTTTTTGTAGCAGCAGGCTTCGCCAGCTGCTACAGGAGACTTCATTCAGGCCTCTGGCACGCCATTCGCCGCAACCGCTCTGTTAGAATCCTTCACATTGAAATCAAGAGGTATTCTTATGAGCGAGCCGATTCGCCTGACCCAGTACAGCCACGGTGCGGGTTGTGGCTGCAAGATATCGCCCCAGGTGCTGGAGGTGATTCTGGCCGGTAGTGGTGCGCAGAACCTCGACCCCAAACTCTGGGTGGGCAATGCCTCCCGCGATGATGCGGCGGTGTATGCCATCGACGAAGAACGCGGTGTGGTGTCGACCACCGACTTTTTCATGCCGATTGTCGACGACCCCTTCGATTTCGGGCGTATTGCCGCCACCAACGCCATCAGCGATATCTATGCCATGGGCGGCGATCCCTTGATGGCGATTGCGATCCTTGGCTGGCCGGTCAATGTCCTGGCGCCTGAGATCGCCCGGGAAGTGATTCGCGGCGGACGTTCGATATGCGATGAGGCGGGAATTCCGCTGGCCGGCGGTCATTCGATCGACGCTCCAGAGCCGATCTTCGGTCTGGCCGTGACCGGGCTGGTGGAAAAGCGCCATATGAAGCGCAACGACACGGCCACCGCCGGTTGCCTGCTTTACCTGACCAAACCCTTGGGCATTGGCATCCTTACCACGGCGGAGAAGAAGGGCAAACTGCGCGCCGCCGATGTCGGCCTGGCGCGCGACTGGATGTGCACCCTGAACAAACCTGGCAGCCGCTTCGGCAAGCTGGCCGGCGTGACGGCAATGACCGATGTCACCGGTTTTGGTTTGCTCGGGCATCTGGTGGAAATGGCTGATGGCAGTGGTGTGACCGCGCGCATCGAATATGAGCGCGTGCCGCGCCTGCCCGGCGTCGAGTACTACCTCGATCTAGGCTGCGTGCCGGGCGGAACCCTGCGTAACTTCGACAGCTATGCCGGCAAGGTTGGTCGCGTTCAAGAGCTGCACAAGCGGGTTCTCTGCGATCCGCAGACCAGCGGCGGCTTGCTGGTCGCCGTGACGCCTGAGGGCCAACAGCAGTTCCTGGCGGTTGCCGCCGAACTGGGCCTGGCGCTCGAGCCGATCGGTGAACTGGTTGAACGACAGACCAACGCGGTAGAGGTGTTTTGATGCCCATCGACATCACCGACTACCGCGATATTTTCCTCAACGACCGGCCGATGATGGATACCCGTGCGCCGGTCGAGTTCGCCAAGGGCTCCTTTCCCGGGGTGATCAACCTGCCGCTGATGACCGACAGCGAGCGGCAACAGGTCGGCACCTGCTACAAGCAGCAAGGTCAGCAGGAGGCCATCGTCCTGGGCCATCAGTTGGTGTCCGGCGAAATCAAAGCCAAACGTGTCCAGGCCTGGGCTGATTTTGCCCGGGCCAATCCCGATGGTTGTTTGTATTGTTTTCGCGGTGGCTTGCGCTCGCAGATCGTCCAGCAATGGCTCAAGGACGAGGCTGGCATCGATTACCCGCGCGTCGCTGGCGGTTACAAGGCGATGCGTACCTTCCTGCTGGAAACGGTCGATCAGGCGGTCGCGCAGTGCGATTTCATTGTGCTCGGCGGCATGACCGGTACGGGCAAAACCGATGTGCTCGCTCAGTTGAGCAACGCGCTGGATCTGGAAGGCCACGCCAATCACCGCGGCTCCAGTTTCGGCAAGCGCGCGACCGGCCAACCCTCCAACATCGATTTTGAAAACAGTCTGGCCGTGGATGTGCTGAAGAAGCGCGCCAGGGGCATCGAGCGATTCGTCCTGGAGGATGAGAGTCGCATGGTCGGCGGCTGCGCCTTGCCGCTCCCGCTTTATCAGGGCATGCAGCAGTTCCCTATCGTCTGGCTCGAAGACAGCCTGCAAGGGCGGGTCGAGCGCATCCTGCGTGATTACGTGGTCAATCTGTGCGCGGAGTTCACTGCGGTGCATGGCGAGCAGGGCTTCGCACTCTTCTGCGAGCGAATGCTGGCGAGTTTGAATAATATTCACAAGCGCTTGGGTGGCGAGCGCCACCAACGGATGCTGGCACTCATGGAAACGGCGCTGGCAGAGCAGGCGCGTAGCGGGGCAGTGGATCTGCACCGCGATTGGATCGAAGGATTGCTGAGCGAATACTACGATCCGATGTACGCCTTCCAGCGGGAGCACAAAGGCGAGCGCATCGAATTCGCCGGCGAGCAGGCTGCCGTGCTCGAGTATCTGCGTGAGCGCGGCAGCCAGCGTGGCTGAGGGTTAAAGCAGCGTTGCGCCTGCCAGGCCGCAGATCACACCGATCAACATGGTCAGCACCGCCACGGTCACCAGCACCCGGGTGTCGAAGTCTTTGCGCAGCATCAGCAGCGACGGCAGGCTGACACTCGGCAAGGTCATCAGCAGCGCGACTGCCGGGGCGGTGCCCATGCCCAGGGCCATCATGGTTTGCACGATCGGGATTTCTGCGGCGGTGGGGATCATGAACAGCGTGCCGGCGATGGCCAGCGGCACCAGCCAGAGCAGACTGTTGGCCATCGCGCCATCGATGTGGGGGAACATCCAGACCCGGGCGGCGCCCAGCACCAGAACGGCCACGATATAGACCGGAATGGTGCTCCAGAACAGTTGCCACAAGGTTCGCGCCCAGCGCACCAGGAATGATTGCGAGTCCGTTGTGCTGGCTTGAGCCACGGCTTCCAGCGCCGCTTCAGGCACGCTTTCGGGGCGAGAGATGCGCTGGGCCACCAACGACACGCCCAGCACCAACACGATGCCAGCCACCAATCGCAGTGCGGTAAAGCCCCAGCCCAGCACGAAGCCCATGAACACCAGCGTCGCCGGGTTCAGCACCGGGTTGGCGATCCAGAACGCCAGCGCCGCGCCCACTGACACTTGCTGGCGACGCATGCCCGCCGCCACGGGTGCGGCGCAGCAGGTGCACATCATCCCCGGCAGCGCGAACAACCCACCGCGCAGGGTCGAAGCAAAACCGGCGCGGCCGAACAACCGCAGCAGCCAGTCTCGCGGGACCAGCACTTGCAATAGCGAGCCGAGGATCACCGCCAGTACGGCGGCTTTCCAGATCGCCAGGAAATACACCTTGGCGTAGGTCAACGCAGCGGCCAGTGGTGCCGTCTGTTCATCGTTGAGGATCGAGGCGCCAATGCTGTGATTGTCGGCGGCTACGAAGGCTTTGAGGTAGTAGGGAGACCATTTGACGTAATAGAGGCCAATGAAGGCCACCAGCAAGAACAGGGCGGGTTTCCACCAGAGCGACAAGCCCCGGGCGGGGATTGCGGAGGAGATGGGCATGGCAGGGGTCCGGGCAGTAGGGGATTACGGTGCATGATAGCTCACCGTCGTTAACGTTGTTCAGCCCACTGCGTGTGGGCTGCAGCCAATCGGTTATATCGGACAGTCCTGCGGCCCGTTGTCCAGCCCTTGCTTATAGCTGTTGCTGAGCAAGGTTGCCTTGCCGTTATGCCAGGTCAGCGTCAGCACATAGAGCGAATCGAAGTCGTTGGACGGCCAGTCTTCAGTGATAGTGCGTTTTTCGCCGATGGCTTCTTCAGCCACTTTGTTCATCAGTTCGGGCAGGTAGCCGTGGGACCAGGCGGTGTAGATAGTCGAGTTGTGGTACTTGTCTTGCAGCAGCTCGTCAGCCAGGTCGCCGATGTCATTGACCGAGTAGTTGATGTTCACCGGCAATCCGAGTTTTATCGCGCTGGGACTGATGGTCATCAACGGCCGGATATAACTGTAAGAGTTGTCATCTTCGCCTTCCTGGACATTACGTGTCGGGTTGGCGGCAAATACGTAATTGGCCTTGCCGAACTTTTCCGGCAGCAGCGTCGCCAGATTGATGGCGCGGTTCAGGCCCTGGCAATTCAACTGCCCGAGGCCACCGGCGGGTTTTTCCGCGTGGCGCAGGAACACCAGGGTCTGGGTTCCGTCAGCCGGCGGCGCAAGGCGTTCACGGGCTTGCAGCGCCAGGAACACTCCACCGGCTACCAGCAGCGCAGTTCCCAAAACATAGGGGCGATGTTTCAAACGTTTAACTAAATTCAGAGGATTGTTCATTGAATAGTCGATCTTCAGCGCATTCGATTAAGGCTGACAAACCTCACCACCGCGAGCTTCCTGCTGTGTGTGGTTGTCCATGGCGTTGACAGAGTATCAGCTGGTTCGTGTACCGGAAGGTCCTTCTCACCGTCCCTGGAAAGCCTTTGGTTCGCTCCCGGTCAATTCACCGCACTTTATCCGGGGCGGAGGGTGGCGGAACGGAACTGTTAGCGACAAGATGTTTCGGATTCAAGAGGGGCCGAATATGGCTGATGCCAGTCAGTCAAGACATTGCGCGAACCGTAGCAGCTGGCGAAGCCTGCGTCCGGCTGCGCAGCAGTCGTAAAACAGTCACTGCGGTATTCCAGACA